>NZ_NEHN01000009.1:0-305269 GCF_002112395.1 Pseudomonas sp. R38(2017) | reverse complement strand
CTCCATTGCCGCCTCCACCGCCACTACCTCCGCCGCCGCCACCACCGCTGCCTCCACCCCCACTGCCACCTTCCTTGGCCTGAACGCTGGACACCCCGGACAGGTTGTCCGGGATCAATACGGTAGACGCCGACAGGACTGCGCCGATGGTCATCGCTAGCATGAGCTTTTGAATGTGCATATCGTTCTCCGTCTTTGTTGTCTTGAATGGGAACGTGGATGTGCCTTGTTTGCGTGTGATCCGACCCGTTCCCGGGGTCAGTGGATACTTGAAGCGAGTTCGAAGATCGGGATGTACATCAGGATCACGATGACCCCGATCAACAGACCGATGAAGGTCATCAGCAGCGGTTCGAACAGCCGCACGAACCACTCGATCCAGCGGCTGATTTCCTCGTCGTAGAAGTCGGCGCTGCGTTCCATCATTTGCCCGAGGTTGCCGGACTGCTCGCCAGCGCGCAGCAGGCGCAGAGACACCGGCGTCACCAGCCGATTGAGCTCCAGTGCGGTGGACAATGACTGTCCTTCGCGCACCCGCTCGCAGGCCTGGTCGAGCCGCGCCCGCGAGGCCACGGTGAGCAGGCCGCGCACCATGCCCATGGCGGTCACCAGCGGAATCCCGCCTTGCAGCAAAATCCCCAGTGATCGGTAAAACCGCGCCAGCTCATACATGAAGATCCGCTGGTGCACGGCGGGGAGTTTCTCCACCAGCCGATCCAGCCCGCGGCGAAACGCCGGTTGTTTCTGCAACACGGCGAGGGTGGTGATGATGGCCGCCAGAATCCCGAAAAACTCACCCTGATGCGCGTGCAAAAACATCCCGCTGCTCATCAAGATCTGCGATAGCCACGGCAGGTTCGAGCCCAGCCCTTCGAACACCAGGCTGAAACGCGGCACCACGTACCCCATCAGAAACAGCACCACGCCACCGCCGACTACCAGCAACAGCAAGGGGTAAATCGAGGCGCTGATGATCTTCTGCCGCACCTCGTCCATGCGCTGGCGATAGCTGACATAACGCCCCAGCGCATCGCCGACCGCGCCGGTCTTCTCGCTGGACTGTACCAGCGCCACGTACAGTGGCGGGAAGACCGCCGACAACTGGGCCAGTGCCTGGGAGAACGACTTGCCCTCATACAGAAGCCGCACCAGCTCACTCAAAGTTTTGCGGGCAGCGGGGGCGGTTTCTTTTTCCGCCAGGCTTTCCAGTGCATCGATCAACGGCAGGCCGGCGTTGAGCAACGTGGTCAGCTCTTGGCTGAACAGCACCAGATTGAAGGTCTCGTGTTTGCTCAGACGCAACGAACGCCAGTGCCGTTCGGCGTGCAGGCTGACCACGCGCAGGCCCTGATCCTCGGCGATGCGCCGCGCTTCGCTGTGACCGGGCGCCTCGATGTTCAGCGACACCACGCCGGCCTTGCCCACTGCCTTCAGATGAAAACGCATGCCCGGTGCTCCGCTCATTGCCAGTTGGTGATTTCGGCGTTTTCGCCTTCGCCGCCGGGCTGGCCGTCCTTGCCCATCGACAGCAAGTCGTACTCGGCGTTTTCGCCGGGGTAGCGGTAGGTGTAGTTGCGGCCCCACGGGTCCTGCGGCAGTTTTTTCTGCAGATACGGGCCAGTCCATTTCGCCTCGTCGCTCGGTGCGGTCACCAACGCCTGCAAGCCTTGTTCGGTGGACGGGTAGTGGCCGACTTCCAGCCGATACAAGTCCAGCGCCTTGCCCAGGCCTTCGATCTGCGCCTTGGCGACTTTCACTTCGGAGCGCCCCAACTGGGCGAAATATTTGGGCGCGACGATCCCGGCCAACAGACCGAGCACCACCAGCACCACGAGCAATTCGAGCAGGGTGAAACCGCGCTGGGTACGCGGACGAAGATGCAGCTTCATGATGACCTCCCGTGAGTGGCAGCCGTGTCGCCAGAGGGCTTATGCAATTGCCATGCTCAGCACCCGATAAATCCTGCGCGCGGGCTGAAGCCCTTGAAATACGGGCTTCTGAAGAGTCGGCACAGTGCTTGCGTACGGCTGAATCACGACAGGTCAGTGGGGCATTTCCCCCAATTTTTCGGGGCCTGTCAGGGGAGGCCCAATGCTCAATCCAATCTGCGCAGGACTGCTTGGCTGCATGCTGTTGACCGGCATCGCCGAGGCCGATGTGTTTGTCTCCGTGGACGCCAAGGGCAGCTATGTGCTGTCCAACGTCCACCGCCCCGGACGCACCTACGAACGGGTGATCCACGAGGCGCAAATGCCCGTGGTCAGCCTTGACCGGCAACCGCAATTGATCGCCAACCAGCCCTACGCGGAACTGGTATCGGCGGCGGCCACGGCCAATCACTTGCCCGAGGCACTGCTGCACGCGGTGATTAACGCCGAGTCGAACTACAACCCTGGCGCCACCTCGCCCAAAGGCGCCGGCGGGCTGATGCAACTGATGCCCGACACAGCCCGGGAACTGGGGGTGACCGATGTCTACGACCCCAAGGCCAACATTCAGGGCGGGGCCCGGTATCTCAAGCGTCTGATGACCCTGTTCGATAACGACATCGCCCTCGCCGTGGCGGCCTATAACGCCGGCCCCGACGCGGTGTTGAGCCGTGGCCGGGTGATCCCGCCGTTTGCCGAAACTCAGCGTTATGTGCCCAGCGTCCTGCGTCAGTACCGGCGTTTGCAGGGGCTGGCGGCGGACGCGCCGTTGTAAACCTCAACCCGGTTTTCCCCACTTTCGGGGCAAACCTGCCGGGTTGGAAAAGCGGGGAATCGGGTGGGGAATATCCCCCGGATTCTCAAGTGGTTTTTGTAACTGACTGACCAGCAACAAAAATTTTTGTGGCATGCGGATTGCTCCGAGGGCTTTGTCGAGAATCATTCCCTGTGAGCACCCACTACGAGGTTTCCGATCATGGTTGGCATTCACCACGCACCGTCCCTGCTGAACTGGCTGCTGTTGCTGGCCTCGATGCTCAGCGTCGAACTGGCCAGCGCCGCCGTGCGCTGCGAACGCAATCTGGTGGCCAACGTCGTGGCCTTCGATCAGCCGCTGATGTTCAACCGCCTCGGCGCGCAGAACGTCAACGGCATGATGTTCGCCTTGCGCCGCGACGTGGTCGATGACCATGACCGGTCGCTGGCCCAGGGCGGATCGGCGGTGCCAGGCAAAGTTTCACTGCGTCCGGACAAGCGTCCTCGGCCACTGGTGCTGCGCGTGGCAGCGGGGGACTGCCTGACGATCAACCTGCAGAACCTGCTGGCTTATCAGGCCAACCCGAACCATCACTCTGAGCCTGAGGGCGAAGAGGAAAACGTCAATGTCGGCGAAGCCTTCAAGGCCGACGAGCAAGTCTCCGATCGGCATGTCGGCTTCCAGGTCAACGGTCTGCAAGCGGTGAACAGCATCGACGACATCGCCTCGTTCACCGGCCGCAATGCCAACAGTCTGGTCGCCCCGGGTGCCAGCCGTTCCTATCTGTTGTACGCCGAGCGCGAAGGGGCGTTCGACGTCAGCAGCCGTGGCGCGACGTTCGGCGGGGAGGGCGCGGCCGGCAACAATGCCAATGGTCTGTTTGCCCAAGTGGTGGTCGTGCCCAAGGGCGGCCGCACTTACCGCAACACCCTCACCGAAGAAGACATGCGCCTGGCCAGCACTGGCCGCACCCCCGCCGGACACCCGATCGTCGATTACCAGGCACGCTACCCGCAGCGCGAGCCGTGGCTGCGCGAAGGCAAGGCCGGCACACCGATCATCAGCATGGTCGACGGTAGCGAAATCATCTCCAGCGAAAGCGACGCCATTGTCATGGGCAGCAACCCCGACGGCAGCTTTCCGCCGATCACTTATCCGCTGGAATCACTGGGCAAACGCAACCCGGCGCTGCCCAATCGGCTGGAGCCGTTCCGCGATTTCGCCGCGCAGTTCCAGGACGAAACCGCCGTCACCCAGGCGTTCCCGGCGTACTTCGCCGATCCAGTGATGGGGCACGTGCTGGAGCCGACCCGCGATTCGTTCATGATCAACTATGGCGCTGGAGGCATGGGCGCTGAAGTGATCGCCAACCGTTTGGGCGTGGGGCCGATGCACGATTGCCTGTCCTGCGCCTACGAAGAATTCTTCCTCAGCTCGCACACCGTCGGCGACGTGGCGATGCTGGTGGACGTCCCGGCCAACTCCGGGCTTGAGAACATCGCCCCTGGCCAGGCTCCGCGCGCTGATCAGGTCGGCGTCAAAGCGACGATGGCGCTTTATCCGTCGGAGCCGTCGAACGTCGCCCACAGCTACATCGGTGACTTCGTCAAATTCCGCAACACCCACAACGGTTACGAGCACCACATTTTCCATTTGCACGGCCACCAGTGGTTGTTCAACCCCAACGACGACAACTCCGATTACGTCGACGCTCAGGGCATCGGTCCGGGCGCCGGTTACACCTATGAAATCGCCAACGGCGGTTCGGGCAATCGCAACCGGGTGGCGGGCGATGCGATCTACCATTGCCACTTCTATCCGCATTTTGCTCAGGGCATGTGGGCCATGTGGCGGGTGCATGATGTGTTTGAAGAGGGCACCAAACTGGAGGTTTCCGAGCAAGGTGCCGACGGTTTCCACAGCGAGCCTTATGCCCTGCGCAGCGGCAAACCGGCCGCTGGCGCCCGCGCCTTGCCGGATGGCGAAATCATTGCCGGCACGCCAATTCCCGCCATCGTGCCGCTGCCGGGCAAAGCCATGGCGCCGATGCCGGGCAAGGTTGTTGTCGTGCCGAAAATCGGTGAAACCCTGGTTACCGGCAACGATGACGACAATGAGGAAGAAGAGGGCGACGATGATCATCACGGCGGCAACGCTGGCGGTCAGGCGGTGGGTTCTCTGGCCCTGGTGGATCGCAGCGAAGCCAACCGCAACGCTGACGGCAGCCTGAAAAATCCCGGCTATCCGTTCTGGATCGGCGGCATGGAAAGTTCGGTCGGGCAGCGTCCGCCGACTCCGCCGCTGGACATGCTCGACGCCGCCACCGCGCAATCGCTCAAAGCCAGTGGAAAGGCACTGTGGGCCAACCTCGACCCGACGCAATCCGGCGGCTGGGACGGTGGTTTGCCGCGCCATGCACTGGACGGCAAATCCGCCGGTGGCGAAGCGCACACCGTGACCACGTCGCTGGATTTCTCCAAGGAAGTCACCCGCGCCAAACCGATCTATCTGCCCGAAGAGGGCACTGAAGTCGAACAGGCCGCGATGGCCTTCCACGCGAAAAAGGACCACCCAAGCTTCGCCTTGCTGCCCGGTAATCAAGTGGTGGCCAAAGCCTTCCGCACCAATGGCGCCCTGCCGATTGCTGGCGCGCCGTACTACGAACCGTGCATGGACGACCGGCAAAAACGCCTGACCAGCAGCGCCGGCAGCGGCGAATTCAACAGCGGCGAGCGCATCGACGGCATGTCGTTTGTCGGGGCCTCGGCGTTCACCGCCGACCGGCCACGAGTCTACAAAGCCGCCAACATCCAGTTCGACGCGGTGTACAACAAGGTCGGTTATCACTTCCCGCAAGCCCGGATCCTGGCGCTGTGGGAAGACGCCTGGCCGGTGATCACCAAGCAGCGTCCGCCAGAGCCGCTGGTGATGCGCATGAACACCTTCGACTGCGTGCAATACCAGCAAACCAACCTGGTGCCGGCCGTCTATGAGATGGACGACTATCAGGTGCGCACCCCGACCGACGTGATCGGCCAGCACATTCACCTGCCGAAGTGGGACCTGACGGCAGCGGACGGTTCCTCCAACGGCTGGAACTACGAGGACGGCGTGCTTTCCCCCGGCGCCGTGCAGGAGCGTGTGCACGCGATCCGCGAATTCAACCAGTGCGCCGGCACCGACCCGCGCGACGGCACCCCGGCCTGTCCGAAAGCCAAGGCGCATCCGTTCTTCGGTCAGTACGGACGCAGCGACTGGATGGGCGCGCGCACGGCGATGCAGCGCTGGTTCGTCGACCCGGTGATCAACAGCAAAGGCGTGGATCGCGGCCTCGGCACGATTTTCACCCATGACCACCTCGGCCCATCGACGCACCAACAGATCGGCCTCTACGCCACCGTGCTGGCTGAACCGGCCGGTTCCACCTGGTTTCACGCCGAAACCGGCGAGCCTTTGTACAGCGGTGCCCGGCAGGATGGCGGGCCGACGTCGTGGCAAGCGGTGATCAACACCGGCGACCTCGACGGTGACGGCTTGAACGACAGCTTCCGCGAGTTTTTCCTGGAGTACAGCGACTTCCAGCACGCCTATGAAGCCGGTGTGTATGTTGGCGCTGGCCCGAATGGCATCCCGAATGCGCAAGCGTTCCCGGCCACGGCCGACAGCTTCCGCTTTGCGATCAACCCACCGGTGCGCAACAACGCCGGCAACCTGCTCGAAGCGGTGGTCGAGGCGCGCGGCGGGATCAAACCGGGCTGCCCGAGTCGGCCATGTCCGCAGGCGATTTCCGTGGATGACCCCGGCATGTTCGTCGTCAACTACCGCAACGAGCCGCTGGGCCTGCGGGTGTTCGATCCGAACAAGGTCGGCCCGGACGGCAAGCGCGGCATGCAGGCAGACGGCCTCGGCGGTGACCTGGCGTACGCCATGCAAAGCCGCACCGACCGGGCGATCCCGGCACTGAACCTGGCACCGAACCAGATCAGTTCTGCCACCGGGCCTACCGGCGGCACCACGCTGTTCCCGCCGCACATCAACAAGGGCGGAGCCGAGCCGGGCGATCCGTTCACGCCGATGCTGCGCACCTACACCGGTGACAACGTGCGGCTGCGGGTGCATGCCGGCGGCCACGAGGAAGAGCACAACGTCACCCTGCACGGCGTGAAGTGGCTGCAGAGCGGCTCCGGGTTCGGCAACAGTTCCAACTCTGGCTGGCGCGCTTCGCAGATGGTCGGGATCTCCGAGCAGATGGGCTTCATTGCGCCGGTGTCGATGCTGTCGAGTTCTGCGGCGACCACCGGGGATTATCTGTACTCGATGGACGCTTCGATCGAAGGCTACTGGAACGGCATCTGGGGTGTGATGCGTAACTACACCGCGCAACGCAACGACCTGTTCGCGCTGCCGAACAACCCGAAACCAACCGGCATGCGCAACACTGTTGCGTTCGAAGGCACCTGCCCACGGATCAGCGCCAACCCCAACGGCATCGGCACCCGGCCGACCGTGCAGCGCAACTATGAAGTGGTCGCGGCGCTGGCCAATGACATCCTGCGCAACCCGCTGGGGCTGACCATCGGCGATTCGGCCGGGCTTGGCCAGCATGTTGGCGGGCCGTTGAATCCCGCCGGCGGCACGCTGGTGTTCAACTCGCGGCCGGTGAGCATTCCGCAGGTGACGGTGACCGACCCCGAGGATGGCGAGACCATCACCATCGGCGGCCAGAGCGGGCCGATCCATGACCCGACCGCGATCCTTTATGTGCGCAAGGCGGATCTCGATCCGGCCACCGGCAAGCTCAAACCCGGCATTCCGGTGGAGCCGCTGGTGCTGCGCGCCGCTGCCGGCGACTGCATCAACATCACCCTGGAAAATCGCTTGCCGAGCGTGATGCCCGATCTGGCGCAGACCGCGATCCTGCAAGGTCTGGTCAAACGCGACCGTAACGGTGGCGACGGCTCGACCACCTTCAACAACAACCTGCTGCGACCCTCCAGCCACGTCGGCCTGCATGCGCAATTGCTGGCCTACGACATCACCAAATCCGACGGGGTGAACGTCGGCGCCAACCCGATCCAGACCGTGCCGCCGCGTGTCGGCAGCACCGGTGCCTACCCGACCCGTACCTATCAGTACTACGCCGGGCACCTGGAGCGCGAAGGCAAACCGATCACCCAACTGGGGCGCAACGTCGACAACATCAACGCCACGGCGGTGGAGTTCGGCGGCCTCAACTTCACCCCGGCGGACGTGATCAAGCAACCGCAAAAAGGCCTGGGCGGGGCAATGAGCATCCTGCCGGTGGGTGCTACCTGGGTCGACGACGTACGCAAGGTCAGCGCCACGGTGACGGCGGCGGGGCAGACGGCCTATCGCGATTTTGCGATGGTCTGGCAGCGCGCGCTGAACCTGCGCTGGGCCAATGGCCGGCCGGTGGAAGGCATCGCCTCCGAAGGCATGGGTGTGCCGAACGATCCGAAGGACAACGCCGGCATGGCCATCAACTACAAGGCCGAGCCGATGTGGTACCGCTTCGGCCTGGCGCCGGACGCACCGTTCGGGCGTGCCGACGGTCATGGCTACGGCGACGTGCCGAACGCGCACATGGCCTACAGCAACGCGCTGGTCGGCGGCGATCCACAGACCCCGGTGTTCTACGCCAAGCCGGGTCAGCCTTTCCGCACCCACATCCTGATGCCAACCGGTGGCAGCCGTGGCTCGACCTTCCAGCTCGACGGGCATCTATGGTCGGTCAACCCGTTCCAGTCGGAGAAGAGCGATGTCGGCGGCTACCCGATGAACACCCCCGGCGTGGGCTCGGTGAAGTTCGGCTACAACCCGATGTCGATGTACATCGGCGCCCGCGAAAGCGTGCTGCCGGCAGCGCACTTCAGCTTCATGTTGCCGAGCGCCGGCGGGGCCAATGCGATAGCGGGGGATTACCTGTTCCGCGACAACGCGTCGTTCGGCAACACGGCGGGGTTGTGGGGGTTGTTGCGGGTGACCAATGAGCCGGAGCCGGTACCGCCCGCTCAATGACCGGACGGGGTTGTATTGGCAGGGGAGAGCGACATGAACAGGATCATCAACATCATCGGCGTGTGTCTGCTGACCATCGCAGGTGCGCTGCTCACGCTCGGTGAGCTTGCCTTGGCGCAGACGTTGACCCGTGATGGCGTGTCCATCACGTTCAACCTGCAACCCTTGGCCCGCGACGGCAAATTGCGTGAAGGCGAGTTCGCCGACGTGCAGTTCCGCGTCACCGATGGCACCTCCGGCCAGCCGTTGTCCGGTGTCGCACCGGGAGCGTGGATCGATCCGGAAAGCGTTGGCGCCGACCAGGCCCAGGGCCGCGACAAGAGCTGCAAATCCCGGGTCGGGACGTTCCTCAAATCCAACATCGGCGCGCGGCCGTTGCTCGATCTCAACAGCTACTTCCTGCTGGTGATGAACCGCGATGCCAGCGTTTCGGTGATCGATCCTTCGGTGTCGGTCGGCGGCATCACCAGCACTCTGGCGCGGATCGAACTCAAGCAACCGCCGATGGACTGGGTCACGCTCAGAGACAACAAACGGGTGTTCGTGTCGATGCCGGCAGCAGGCGCAGTGGCGGTGATCGACAGCGAGCAATTCAAGGTCCTCGACTCGGTGGCCGCCGGCAGCCAACCGGTGCGTGTGGCGCTGCAACCGGATGAGCGCCTGCTGTGGGTCGGCAACAACGCGACCAAGGCTGAAGAGTCCGGGGTCACGGTGATCGACACCCAGAGCCTCAAACCGCTCAAACACCTGGCGACCGGTCGCGGCCATCACGAAATCACCTTCAGCAAGGACAGCCGTTTCGCCTTCGTCAGCAACCGCGACGACGGCACCCTCAGTGTCATCGACATCGCCAGCCTGAGCTTGCTGCAACAGGTCAAGACCGGTTCCAGCCCGTTGTCGGTGGCGTACTCGCCGCTGTCTGGTGCGGTGTACGTGGCCGATGGCAAGGATGGCACCGTCACCGTGATCGATAGCAACAGCCGCGCGGTGCGCCGGGTGATCAAGCTGCAACAGGGCCTCGGCCCGATGGGTTTCAGTGGCGACGGTCGTTTCGGCGTGGTGCTGAACACGGTGGAAAACCGCGCCACGGTCATCGACGCGGCCAACGATTCGGCGATCCATGATCTGGAAGTTTCAGCCGAACCCTATCAAGTGGTGTTCACCCAGGCCTACGCCTACGTGCGCGGCCTGGCCTCGCCGAAAGTCACCATGATCAACCTGTCTTCGCTGGGCGAAGGGCGTCAGCCGATTACCCAGGGCTTTGAAGCCGGGCCGCAGCCGCCACGGCTGGCCGGGGATCTGCCGCTGGCCTCGAGCCTCGCCGTATCGCGGGACGACAACGCGGTGTTCGTGGTCAACCCGGTGGACAACACCACCTACTTCTACGCCGAAGGCATGAACGCGCCGATGTCCGGTTACCCCAACCGGGGGCAAATCGCCCGCGCCGCGCTGGTCGTCGACCGCAGTCTGCGCGAAGTGTCGCCGGGGCTCTACAGCGCCCGGGTGAAGCTGCCGGCGGCGGGGCGCTTCGACGTGGCGTTCCTGCTCAACCAGCCGAACATCATTCATTGCTTCACCGCCCAGGTGGCGTCCGATGGCGCGCCTGAAAAACACCTGGGTGCGCCCAAAGTCGAGTTCCTGCTGGACAAGACCGCCGTGGCCCTCAACGACCCTTACGTGGTGCGCTTTCGCATCGTCCAGGGCAAACAGAAGATCCAGCGCAGCGGCGTGACCGACGTGCAGTTGCGCTACTTCCTCGCGCCGACGTCGCGACCCCGTGAAGTCGCGGCGCTGGAAGTCGCCGACGGTGTGTACGAAGCCCCGGTGACCCTCGACCGCAACGGCGCCTGGTACCTGCATGTGCGCGCGGCATCGCTGGGCGCCGGTTTCGATGACAAGACATTTGCCAGTGTCCGGGTGCTGCCCGGCCAGACTCAGTGACGAGGACAACGCCATGAACCGATTCGCATCATCCGGCCTGCTGACCCTGTGTCTGTTGGCCACCGGCATTCATCAGGCCCAGGCACATTCGGCGGATGAACACGCGGGGCACAAGGCACCGGCCGCCAGCTCTCAGGAACACACCCAGGTCAAATTCGTCGACGTGCCGCTGCTCGATCAGAACGGCAAGACCGTGCGCCTGGAACAGGATTTGGTGCACAACAAAATCGTCGTCATGAGTTTCATCTACACCAGTTGCACCACGGTCTGCCCGGTGGTCTCGTCGATCATGGGCAAGGTGCAGAAACAGCTGGGCTCACGGGTCGGCGGCGAAGTGCAGCTGGTGTCGATCAGCATCGACCCGCAACGCGACGACCCGAAACGTCTGCGCGATTACGCCCGCTCTTTTCAGCGCGGGCCGGGCTGGAGCTGGCTCACCGGTTCGACGCAGTCGATCAACGCCACCCTCAAGGGGCTGGGCAGTTTCAGCGGTGACTTCAAGAATCATCAGCCGCTGATCCTCGTCGGTGACGGCAACAGCCGTCACTGGATGCGCTACTACGGCTTCACCGACCCGGCGCTGCTGGCCAAGGAAGTAGAGAAACTCAGCGGTCTGCGCACCCACGCCAGACACACCGCGATTGCCATGGAGCAACAGCCATGAGAATGCTCGACTGGGTCACCCTGATGATCTGCTTCTGTATTTTCAGCGCGGTGGCGTTCGCCCACGAAGGTCATGCACCCGAGGCTCCGGCAACGGTTGCCGCCGCGCCGGCCAAAGGCACCCACGACGCAAAGACCTGGTTCACCGACACGCCGTTGCTGGATCAGCATGGCAACACTCAACGCTTCTACAGCGACGCCCTGAAAAACCGCGTGGTGCTGCTCAACGTCATTTTCACCAGTTGCAACGATGCCTGCCCGCTGATCACCCGCAAGCTCAAGGAAGTCCGCGAGCTGCTGGGTGACAAGGCTGACGGCGTCACTTTCATTTCCCTTACCAGTGATCCGCTGCGCGACACGCCGGCGGTACTCAAGGCATACACCTTGAAGCAGGGCGCCGATGACCCTCACTGGCTTTTCCTTACCGGCGACAAGGCGCAGATGGATCTGGTGCTCGGTCGCATCGGCCAGATCGTGCCGACGCCGGAGCAGCACTCGACCCAGTTGATCGTCGGCGATGTCGCCAACAAACGCTGGAGCAAGATTCGCCCCGACGCCCCGGCCGCCGCCATTGCCCAGCGCTTGCAGTTGCTGGCAATGCCCGTGGCCGGCCGCTGAGTCCGCGCCATGAACCTCGGCCGCGTCCTCGCCCTGATCCTGCTCACTGGCGTCAGCCTCGGCGCGGCCGCGTTGCCGCTGACCGATGAAGAAAGCGCCGGCAAGCGCCTGTACCGCGAAGGCCTGTCTGCCAGCGGCGAGGCGATCATGGCGCGGGTCGGCGCGGCGGACGTGTTGCTGCCGGCCACTAGCCTGCCGTGCGCCAACTGCCACGGCACCGATGGTCTCGGTCGGCCCGAGGGCGGCGTGCGGCCGCCGGAGCTGAACTGGTCGCGACTGACCAGCATTCACGGTCAGCAACATGTCAATGGACGCAACTACCCGGCATACACCGAAAGCAGCCTGGCGCAGGTGATCCAGCAGGGCCGCGACTCCGGCAACAATAGACTCGATCCGAGCATGCCGCGCTTCCTGCTGTCGATGAAGGATCAGCGCAATCTCACTGCCTATCTCAAGCGTCTGGCTGATGATCGCGATCCGGGGCTCGATGACCAGACCCTGCACCTGGGCACTTTGCTGCCCAGTCAGGGGCCGCTGGCCGAGGAGGGCGCCACGGTGGCGGCGGTGCTCAACGGCAGCGTGGCGCGGATCAATCAGTCGGGCGGCATTCATGGCCGGCAGTTGCGTCTGACCGTGGTCGATCCCGGCCCGGATCGCGCCAGCGCCGAGCAGGCCCTGCAACGGCTGATCGTCGAGGAAAAGGTCTTTGCGCTGATCGCTCCGCTGGCGCCGGCGCTGGACAGTGAACTGGCGCCGCGCCTGGAGCAGGCCGGTCTGCCGCTGATCGGGCCGTTGTCCTTGATGGGTTCGGTGCAGGCCAGTGCGCAGATCTTTGAACCGCTGCCGGGATTGCGCGAGCAGTTGATCGCCCTGGCCGACTACGCCGCCGCCAGCCTGAAAGTGCTGCAAGGGCCGACGCTGATCGCCTATCCCGACGACCCGGCTCAGGTGCAGGCCGCCCAGGCGCTGGGGCAATACTTGCAGGATCACGGCTGGCAAAAGGTCCGGCTGCAGGCCTACGACCCGGCGGCGGACAGCTTGCCACTGGGATCGCGTTCGGTGTTCTACCTGGGCAGCGGCAGCGGTTTCAGTCGGTTGGCGGCGGGACTGCAGCAAGCCGGGCAAGTGCCGTATCTGTTCGCGACGTCGGGCCAGGTGGCGGGCGACCTGCTGCAAGTGCCCGAAGGCTTTTCCCGGCGGGTATTCCTGGCTTATCCCTTTGTGCCGAGCGACTGGACCCAGGCAGGGCGCATGGCCCTGACCCTGCTGCGTGAACATCAGGGCCTCGGCGCGCAGCATGCGGTGCTGCAAGTCGGCGCCTACGCCTCGATGTTGCTGTTCAGCGAAGCCATGAAGCAGGCCGGGCGCGATGCCAGCCGCGAAAAAATGGTGACGGCCCTCGAAAGTCTGCACGACTTCGACACCGGCCTGACCCCGCGCCTCAGCTTCGGTCCCGGGCGACGATCGGGCCTGAGCGGGGCGCATGTGGTCACCGTGGATTTGCCCGATCAGCGTTTCTACCTGGTCGCGCCCTACAAACCGATTCTCGCGAGCCCCTGAACGGAGGCCTTGATCATGAAGCTCAAAAGCGTGTTGTGGCTGCTGGCGTGCTGGTTGCCGATGGCGTTCGCCAATCCGGAACCGGTGGCGGCGCGGGTCAACGGCGAGGTGATTTCCGAATTTCGCCTGGAACGGTTTTTTGCTGAATACCTGGAAGACCGGGGTCGCGCCGTCGCGAGCATCCGTAGTCCCAAGGCCTATAAACAGCTGCGTCAGGCCGCGCTGGACACGCTGATCGACATGGAACTGTTGTGGCAGGAGGCGCAAAAACGTGGCCTGAAAATCGATGACCAGGCTGTGCAGCAACAGGTCGAGCAGATCCGCATCGCCATCGGCGGTAATGACAATTTCATGCGGCGCTTGCAGGATGCGGGGTTCGACCAAGCCTCGTTCACCGAGTACACCCGCCGTGAACTGGCGGCGCAACAGATGTTCGCCGCGTTGATCCGCGCCAACACCTTGCAGGCTCGGCATCTGTTGGTTCGCGTGCCCCCGGGTGCCGATGCCGCCACAGACGCGGCGGCGCGTCTACGCTTGATGCAGATGCGTGCCTCCGTGGTCGAGGGGGCAACGTTCGCCAGCGATGCCGTTCGCTCCCCATTCGGCTGGCATTTGATTTATTTGCAGAACCACTTGGAGGCAGCCGATGTCCCACAGATGCAGGGGCTTGCAACAGTCCGGGTACAGCGTGCCCGACAGCAACAGGCCCAGGCTCGTCGCCAGGTGCTCACGCAATTGCGGGCGCAGAACAGGATCGAACGAATTGACGACGATTGAAGGTTTCCCCCCAATAGTGGGGAATGGCTTCGATGCCCATTCAGGTGCTTCCCCGTTTCTGGGGAACGGGGTACCGGGACGAGCGGGCATTGTCATCAAATTCAAGGACATGAAGACCAAAATTTACCGGCACTCGGCCTGGCATGAAGTGTGCGTTACCTCTTGTGAGGCGCACTCCAGCAGGTTCGGGCAGTAGATGTGAAAAGGCCGGATCTGTCGCTGCAAGGAGTAGACCTTGGTTAACAAAGTACTGGTTGTCGAAGACGAACTGCTGCTTGCGCAGAACCTTCAGGATTATCTGTCGGCGCAAGGGCTGGACGTCCGGATTGCACATGACGGCGCAGACGGAATCGGCCAGGCCGAGACCTTCGCTCCCGACGTGCTGGTGTTCGATTACCGCTTGCCCGATATGGAAGGCTTTGAGGTGCTCGACGCAGTCCGCCAGAACAGGATGTGTCATTTCGTGCTGATAACGGGTCACCCGACCGCTGAAGTCTGTGAGCGGGCGCGGCAACTGGGGGTCAGTCACATCCTGTTCAAACCGTTTCCTTTGGCGGAACTGGCCCGAGCTGTCTGCGACCTTCTGGGGATCCAGCGCGAAGCGAAACCCGGTGCGAGCCCATCCGAAGGCTTCGTCGAACGACGCCAGAGCAGGACCGAGAGCTTCCCGTTGCAGTTGTACGATGGCAGTTGGGTGCTGGCGGACCGCCGACGAAACCGGTCGGAGGCCATGGCACCGGACGACGATCAAATGCTCACCGGGGAGTAATGGCGCGATAGACGTTCCGGCACTCGCCGAACCCGCCTCCCGCGCCGTCAGGGCCTCAAGCCCCGGGTGTTGGAGAGCAAGCCATGGATCGTCTGTCCGTTGTCGTCGAAGCGTTGCAGCCTGCGTGTGCCCCGACACGCTTCTCCAGTGAGCAACTGGCCCAGGCCCGGGCGCGGGCCAGCACTTCCGGGGAACGAGTTCTCGATGCACTGGCCGTGCTCTGCGAACTGGCGCCGATGCCGTTCATTGCCAGCCTCGGCGCCACCCTGCATTACCCGGTGCTCGACACCGACACCCTGTTCCAGGCGACGCCGGTGTTCGATCGGGTCACCCTCGCGCAATGCCTCAAACGTGAATTCATCCTGCTGCGCCACAACGACGAAGTCATCGGCGTGTTCGCCGACCCCTTCGACACGTCGCGCCTGGCCTGGATCGACGAATGCCTGCACGGCGCGCCGCTGTACCTGGTGCACGCCGACGACCTCAAGGCCTATCTGGCCCGCCATGAAGAAAGCTTCCACGCGGTTGAATCGCTCAACGCCCAGGCCGACGCCGGCAGTGAGGTCGACACCCTGCAAAGCCTGTCGCTGACCAGCATCAGCGAAGACTCGAGCGTGGTGGTGAAACTGGTCAACTCGACCCTCTACGACGCGCTGAAAATGCATGCCAGCGATATCCATCTCGGTACCACCGGCAACGGTCTGGTGATCAAGTACCGGATCGACGGCGTGCTGAACAACATCGGCAAGATCCAGGGCAGCGAGTTCGCCGAGCAGGTGATCTCGCGGGTCAAGGTCATGGCCGAACTGGACATCGGCGAAAAGCGCGTTCCCCAGGACGGTCGCTTCAAGATCGGCATCAGCGGCCGGCAGATCGACTTTCGGGTGTCGATCATGCCGAGCATCTTCGGTGAAGATGCGGTGCTGCGGGTGCTCGACAAACAGGACCTGGCCGACAAGGTCTGCGGCGTACAACTTCAGGCGCTGGGTTTTGAAGACGAAACCCTGCGCCAGCTGCGGCGTCTGGCTGCCGAACCCTACGGCATGGTGTTGGTGACCGGACCCACCGGCAGCGGCAAGACCACCACGCTGTACGCGATGATCACCGAGATCAACCACGGTGTGGACAAGATCATCACCATCGAAGACCCGGTGGAATATCAGTTGCCCGGCGTGCTGCAAATCCCGGTCAACGAGAAAAAAGGCCTGACCTTTGCCCGTGGCCTGCGCTCGATCCTGCGGCACGACCCGGACAAGATCATGGTCGGCGAGATCCGCGACCCCGACACTGCACAGATCGCCGTGCAATCGGCGCTCACCGGGCACTTGGTGTTCACGACGATCCACGCCAACAACGTGTTCGACGTGATCGGCCGCTTCACCCAGATGGAAATCGACCCCTACAGCCTGGTCTCGGCGCTCAACGCGATTCTTGCCCAGCGTCTGATCCGTCTGGTGTGCAGCAGTTGCAGCGCACCGGCCACCCCGAACGATGAAGAGCTGCGCGCTTCCGGCCTCGATCCGCACAAGGTCGGCCATTACCACTTCGTCCACGGCAAGGGCTGCGGCCACTGCCGGGGCAGCGGCTATCGCGGGCGCACGGCGATTGCCGAACTGCTGCACCTGGACGACGAACTGCGGCAAATGATCGTCGAGCGCCAACCCATCACCCAGATCAAAGCCCTGGCCTGCGCCCGCGGTTTGCGCCTGTTGCGCGAATCGGCGCTGGAGCTGGTGGAGCACGGTCGGACCACGCTGGAGGAGATCAATCGTGTCACTTTTATCGCGTGATCAATTTATCGCCGTGCTCGGCGCAAGCGGTGTCGGCCTCGGCCAGCGCCGGGGCAGCGACATCCTGTGGCTGGGCAGCGTCGGCTACATCGACGAAGGCTTCCACAGCTACACCGTGGCGCTGGACACCCTCGACCGTCTGCTCGGCGAACACGCCCGCGCAGGTTCGGAACTGAGTGTGGTGATCTCAGGGCATTTCAGCCGTTTCTGCCTGGTGCCGTGGAGCGAGCAGATCAGCACGCCAGAGGAACTGCGTGGCTTCGCCCAACTGTGTTTCGAAGACCTGTTCGGCGCACCGACCCAACCCTGGAGCCTGGTGTTGTCCGCCGAGCCGGCCGGTCACGACCGGATCGCCAGTGCCTTGCCACAGGATTTGCTGGAACACCTGCGCACGCTGGTCAGTGGTCGCAACCTGCGTCTGCGTTCGGTGCAGCCGTACCTGATGAGCGCCTTCAATCGTTTCGACAAAAGCCTCGATGCCGGCGACTTCCTGTTCGTGGTCGCCGAACCGCAACGCAGCGTGTTGCTGCTGGCGAGGGAAGGGCGTTGGGCATCGGTGCGCTCGGTGGGCGGCAGCGACAGTGATGCGGCGTTGACCGCGCTGATCGGTCGCGAACGGCAACTGCAAGCCTCCGTCAGCGAACGTGCCTTCAATGTTTACCTGCATGCCCCGGCGCGTCTCGATGTACAGCCGGATGTAGCGGGGGTGCACTTGCGCACCCTCGAAGACGACTCGATGACCGTGCGTGACGCCTTGTACGTCATGTCCCGGGCGGTGGCCTGACATGCGTGCCTTGAACCTCGACTTCCAGCCTCGTCCGCGTTCAGGCCCGTTGGGCTGGAGCCTGTTCGGCGGCGGCGTATTCCTTGCGCTGGTGTGCTTCGGCGTGCAGCAGCACCTCGGCGACCAGGCCGAACAGCAGCAAGGTCACTTGCAGCACACCCAGCGCCAGCTCACCGGCGACAGCGGCGCCAAAACAACCTTGAGCCCGGCGGAAACCCGCGAGCAGGCGCAGAACCTCGCCGAAATGCGCAAGGTCTCGCAGCAACTGCGTCGCCCCTGGGAACGCCTGTTCGCCATGCTCGAAGCCATGCCGCGTGACGACATCGCCTTGCTGACCCTGACCCCGGATGCCCGCAAGGGTCAGGTGCGAATCAGCGCCGAAGCGCGGGATCTGCAGGCGATGCTGGATTTCCACAAACGGCTGGAGGCCAGCGACGAGCTGTCCGACGTGTCACTGCTGAGCCACGAAATCGTCGTCAAATCGCCGGAGCAACCGGTGCAGTTCAACCTGTCGGCAACCTGGGAGATGGGCGATGCGAATCCCTAGACTGATCGTCCACGAATACCTGCAAGGCCTTGGCGTTCCGGGTCTGGCCGGGCTGGCGTTGCTGCTGGCGACGTTGATCTGGGCACTGGTCGGCTTGCTGCCGGGCTGGCAATCGCTGCAACAGCTCAGCCAGCAGACCCAGGAGGCCACCGAGTACCTGGCCAAGGTCGAGGACGGCAGCATCGCGCCGCCAGTGGTGCCGCAACGTCAGCTCGATGATTTTCGCAACAAGCTGCCGGCCCAACCGCAAGCGACCGTCGCCATCGACCGCATCTACGCCCTGGCCGCGCAGGAACACATCACCCTGGCGCGTGGCGAATACGCCCTCGGCGTCGATCCCAAGACCCATCTGGCGCGCTACCAGATCCTGTTGCCGGTGCGCGGCAGCTACCCGCAACTGCGCCGCTTCCTGCACGCCTTGCTCGGCCAGTTGCCGGCGGTGGTGGTGGAAGACGTCGAGTTTCAACGCAAGAAGATCGCTGACACCGACCTCAACGGCCGGATCCGTATGACCCTTTACCTGTCGAGGTCGTGATGAACACCAAGCGCGTAACAGGGTGGGTGGCGTTCTTCGGCGTGGCGGCGGCGCTGGCCTGGTTGCCCGAATACTTTTTGCCGAGCGACGACGCGGACGCCACTGACGTCGCCGTCTCGGCCCCGGCCAAAGCCACCGCTCGTGGTGCCTTGCCCGCCAGCAATGTCAAGGCTGGCGCAGCGCCGATCAAGGACCTGAGCCCGGCCGGCGACCTGTTTGCGAGCAAATCCTGGAAGGCTGCGCCGACGCTGGCCAGCGTCACCGAACAACCCGTCAACCCGACCCCGGTGGTGCAAGCCCCGAGCCTGCCACCGGTGCCGTTCCAGTTCGTCGGCCGCCTGCATGACCGCAGCGACCTGCAAGTGTTTTTGCAGGACGGCGAAAAAATCTACGTCGTGCGCAACGGGGATGTGATCGACGACACCTGGAAGATCGCGGCGATTTCCGACGCGGAACTGAGCCTGGTCTACCTGCCTCTGCATTTGTCGCAGACCTTGTCTGTGGGGAGTACGCAATGAACAGATCCCGTTTGCTGATGAGCCTTGGCCTGTGCGCCGGGCTGGCCGCGTGCAGTTCCGCGCAGGTCGCCAACAAGGAAGCCGCCGACCTGATCGATCAGGGGCAGTACGAGGCGGGTCTGGCCCGGATCCAGGAAGGCCTGCGGGAAAATCCACGGGATACCGAGCTGCACCTGCTGCTCAACAGCGGCCGGGCCAAGGCGATCACCGCGCTGCTGACTTCCGGCGACACCGACCGCGCCCGCCGTGACTTCACCAACGCACGCCTGGCTTACAACAGGGTGCTGACCATCGAACCGAACAACCGCCGCGCCCAGGATGCCCTGCGTCAACTCGACTACCTGCGCAGCATGGATGAGAAGCTCGAACTGGCCCGTGGCGACCTGCGTCGGGGCGACATCTACGGCGCCGACCGCCAGGTCAAACAGATCCTCGAACTCGACCCTAAAAACGACGGTGCGCTGGAGCTGCAAGGCAACATCCGCCTGGTGCAGAGCCGCAATGTGATCCAGTACCCGCAACTGCGCACCCGGCTCGACCGCCCGGTGACCCTGGAATTTCGCGACGCCAACCTCAAGACCATTTTTGAAGTGCTGTCGCAGGTCGCCGGTTTGAACTTCATCTTCGACAAGGACCTGCGTCCGGACATGAAAGCCACGATCTTCGTGCGTGACGTGCGCATCGAAGACGCCGTGCAACTGTTGCTGCAACAGAACCAGTTGCACCAGAAAGTGGTGAACGAAAACACCCTGCTGATCTACCCGGATTCGCCGCAGAAGCTCAAGGATTATCAAGAGCTGGTGATGCGCACCTTCTACCTGACCAGCATCGACGCCAACACCGCGCTGAACATGATCAAGACCATGCTCAAGACCCGCGACGTGTTCGTCGACGAACGCCTGAACACCCTGACCATGCGCGACACCGAAGACGCGATCCGCATGGCCGAGAAACTCCTGCAATCCCAGGATCAGTCCAACCCGGAAGTGGTGCTGGAAGTGGAAGTGATGGAAGTCGCCACCCAGCGCATTCTCGACCTGGGTCTGCAATGGCCGAGCACTTTCGGCGTGGTCAACGGCGACGGTTCGGCAGTGACCTTGCTGGGACAACTCAAGGGCATCAATTCCGACCGGATCTCGATCACGCCCTCGCCGCAGGCCAAGATCAACGCACAGGACAACGACATCAACACCCTCGCCAGCCCGGTGATCCGCGTCAGCAACCGCGAGCAGGCGCGCATTCATATCGGTCAGCGCGTGCCGATCATCAGTGCCACGTCGGTGCCGTCCACTCAGGGGCCGGTGATCACCGAAAGCGTCACGTATCTGGACGTCGGTCTGAAGCTTGAAGTGACCCCGACCGTGCACCTGAACAACGAAGTGGCGATCAAGATTGCGCTGGAAGTGAGCAACGCCACACCGCTGGAGCCGACCCGCCAGGGGACGATCCCGGTCCAGGTCGACACCCGCAACGCCCAGACTGCGCTGCGCCTGCATGACGGTGAAACCCAGATCCTCGCCGGTCTGGTGCGCAACGACCATGGCGCCACCGGCAACAAGATTCCGGGTCTCGGCGATATTCCGGGTCTGGGCCGGTTGTTCGGCAGCAACAAGGACACCATCGGCAAGTCGGAACTGGTGCTGTCGATCACGCCACGAATCGTGCGCAACCTGCCGTACCAGAGCCCGTCGGACATGGAGTTCCCCACCGGCACCGAAACCAGCATGCACATTCAGGCGCCGGATCGTTCGCAGAACTACGTGATGCCAACCCCGGCCGCCCAGCCTCGCGCCATTGGCGATGCCGCCGTGGCAACTACCCGTGTCACCGTCGAGAAGCCTTGATCATGAACGCCTCCCAGCGCGGTTTTACCTTGATTGAAGTCGTGGTGACGCTGGCCCTGATCGGCCTGCTGGCCGGCATGGCCGCGCCGCTGACCGAGACCCTGGTGCGGCGTGGCAAGGAGCAGGAACTGCGCACCGCGCTGTATCAGATCCGCGATGGCATCGACGCCTACAAGCGTGCCTTCGATGCCGGCTACATCGAGAAGTCGCTGAACAGCAGCGGCTATCCGCCGAACCTCAAGGTGCTGGTCGAAGGCGTGCGCGACGTGCGCAGTGCCAAGGGGGCGAAGTTCTATTTTCTGCGCCGGATACCGCGGGATCCGCTGGTGCCGGCCAAGCGTGACGACAACGGCGGTTGGGGCCTGCGGGCCTACGATAGTTCGGCCCAGAACCCGCGCGATGGCGAAGACGTGTTCGACGTCTACTCCCACGCCAAGGGCCGTGGCCTCAACGGCATCGCTTATCGCGAGTGGTGATTCTCATGCGCCGGGAAAAGGGTTTTACCTTGCTCGAACTGATGGTGGTGATGGCGATCATCGCGACCCTGATGACCATTGCCTTGCCGCGTTATTTCAACAGTCTCGAAGCCTCCAAAGAGACCACGTTGCACCAGAGTCTGTCGGCCATGCGCGAGGCACTGGATCACTACTACGGCGATACCGGGCGCTATCCCGATTCTCTCGAACAACTGGTGGAACTGCGTTACCTGCGCAACACGCCACTGGACCCGATCACCGAACGCAATGACCAGTGGGTGCTGGTCGCACCACCGGAAGGTGTGGCGGGCGGCGTGGCCGACATCAAGAGCGGTGCTACCGGGAGGGCGCGCGATGGCAGTCAGTATTCCGAGTGGTAAGCGCGTGGAGCAGGGCGGGTTCACCTACCTGGGCGTGCTGTTCCTGATCGTGATCATGGGCATGGGTCTGGCCAGTGCCGGCGAGTTGTGGTCGACGGTGTCGCGCCGCGATCGCGAGAAGCAACTGCTGTGGGTCGGCACTCAATACGCCCAGGCGCTGCGCAGCTATTACCGCAGTTCGCCGGGGCTGGCGCAGTACCCGAAAGAGCTGGCTGACCTGCTGCAGGATGAACGTTTTCCGGAGCCCCGGCATCACCTGCGCCAGCTCTATCCGGACCCGATTGGCGGCGGCGAATGGGCGTTGCAACGCGGCTTTGACGGACGCATCACCGGGATCAACAGCCCGTCGACCGAGGTGCCGTTGAAGCAGGCGGACTTCCCGTCGCAATGGTCGGATTTCGAAGGCATGCAGCGTTATTCGGATTGGCAGTTCGTCGCCGAAAAGGCCTTCCTCGATGGTACCGGCCCTGGCAACGGAACCCCGGTCAAAGGCCAGTCGGCCCTGCCGCAGGCGTTGCAGCCATGAGCCGCCAGTGGTGGTGTGCGTTGATCTTGTCGGTGGTGGCCTGCTGTATCAGTGCCAGCGAGGAAGACGAAATGATGGGCTTCATCGTCGACGACACGATCTCGCACATCGGCCACGACTTTTACTACTCGTTCAGCGAACGCCTGCGCGACACCAGCCGCATGGATTTCAACCTGGTGGTGCGCGAGCGCCCCGACGCGCGCTGGGGCAGCCTGGTGACCGTCGAATATCAGCAACGCCTGGTGTATCGGCGCTTCCTGCCGCCGAACACCGTGGAACTGAAGGACGAGGCCTACGAGGCCGCCGACTCGGTTCGCCTGGAGGTCGTCCGGCGCAAGCTGGAAGCCCTGTTGCAGGACACCACCGACCTTGAGAAGGACGAACTATGAACACGACAACGTTCTCACGGCGCCACGGATTGTGGATCCCGGGTTTATTGATCGGGCTCGTCGGCGCCGCTGCTGTCCAGGCCACCGAACTGGTCTACACGCCGGTCAACCCGTCGTTCGGCGGTAACCCGCTCAACGGCACCTGGCTGCTCAACAACGCCCAGGCGCAAAACGACCACGACGATCCGGATCTCAAGAAGCGCTCGACGGTGGCCGGCACCTCGGCACTCGAACGTTTCACCAGTCAATTGCAGTCGCGGTTGCTGGGGCAACTGCTGGACAACATCTCCACCGGCAACACGGGGAGCCTGTCTACCGACGCTTTTATCGTCAACGTCGTTGATGACTCGGGGGCACTCACGATTGAAGTGACCGACCGAGCGAGTGGCGAAGTTTCCGAAATTCAGGTGAACGGCCTCAATCCATGACGGGATGACGGTTCCGGGGAGTGATGGACATGAAAAAAATAATAGCGCTAGGGCTGATGTTGGCAGCATTACAAGGGTGCAGTCTGCGCGAGCCGATGCCGGCCGAGCAGGACACCGAGACCCCGACCCTGACCCCCAGGGCCTCGACTTATTACGACTTGCTGAAAATGCCGCGACCCAAGGGCCGGCTGATGGCGGTGGTGTACGGCTTCCGTGACCAGACCGGACAGTACAAACCGACGCCGGCGAGTTCGTTTTCCACCAGCGTGACCCAGGGCGCGGCGTCCATGCTGATGGACGCGATGCAGGCCAGCGGCTGGTTTGTGGTGCTCGAACGGGAAGGGCTGCAGAACCTGCTGACTGAACGCAAGATCATTCGGGCTTCGCAGAAGAAGCCGAATACGCCGGTGAACATTCAGGGTGAGCTGCCACCGTTGCAGGCGGCGAACATGATGCTCGAGGGTGGGATCATCGCTTATGACACTAACGTGCGTAGCGGTGGGGAAGGGGCGCGGTATCTGGGGATTGATTTGACCCGGGAGTATCGGGTGGATCAGGTGACTGTGAATTTGCGCGCGGTGGATGTGCGCAGCGGGCAGGTGTTGGCGAATGTGATGACCAGCAAGACGATTTATTCGGTGGCACGCAGCGCCGGGGTGTTCAAGTTTATCGAGTTCAAGAAGTTGCTCGAGGCTGAGGCGGGGTACACGACCAATGAGCCGGCTCAGCTTTGTGTGTTGTCGGCGATCGAGGCGGCGGTGGGGCATTTGCTGGCGCAGGGGATTGAGCGGCGGTTGTGGCAGGTTGCCGGGGATAATTCTTCGCCTGCGGGGGATGAGACTTTGAATCGGTATTTGACTCAGAACAAGGTGGATCCTGAGGCTGAGTGAACTTGGCGGCCTTTGGGCCGACCAGGTTCTCTGGGTGGTTTGGGTGAATATCCGTTTCTTCGGGGGTTGCGGCTGGCGGTTTCGCCCTTACGGCGAGTCCCTTTTGCAAACGCCCAAAAGGAACCAAAACGCTGGGCCCCGGCGTTCGGCCCCTCGCTGGGGCTCGGGGTTCCTTCGCTCCGGGATTCATCCGGGGGCATCGCCTCCGGTTTGCTTCGCTGCACCTCCTCTCGATGTGTTCGACTTCGTCGAACGGTCGCTGCGCTCCCACCCCCCGGATAAATCCCTCCACTCAGCCTTCCGATGGGGCCGGCACGTCAAGAGCGGTACTCGAGCTAACGCTCATTGTGTTGAGTGGTGAGAGGCGAAAGGCGAAAGGCAGAAAGCAGACTGCTTTTGCTTTGATCGTTCCCACGCTTTGCGTGGGAATGCAGCCGGGACGCTCCGCGTTCCATTCTTGAATGTTTAAAAGTTGTGTCTGTTTCGGCGATCCTTCCCACAAGGTTTTCAGGTTGTCCGTCGGAAGCGCGGGCTCTAGCCTGTTTCGGTCGCTGCCAATTCAGCGATCGGGCATGGAAACCCGCGTAACAACAGAGCGCACAAGCGCCATTCATAACGTATCCTGCGCACCTTCATGGTGTGCACTTTGTTATGGCGGCTGTGCGTAGGAGACCTCGTGTCTGCCGGGTTGCTCTGTCCCGGGTTTCCAGCCTGCGTACAGCTGCCACCTATTCGCTTGGAAACCGAATAGGGCCAGCTATAACCGTCATACAGGGTAAAAAATCATGAAGAAACCAACACCCAACCCACCCGAAAACCAGGCCAGCCTCGAAACCGACCCAACCTCCCCATACACCTCCATCAACTCGAAAAAACTCCACGACGCCGCCGAACGCGCCCTGGATCATTACCTCTGCCCCGGCGCCCACATCATGGGCAGCGTCAACGAACCCGCCCCGATGTACCTCGCCAACCCGGCTTACAACACCGAATCCCTGCTCGCCAACGCCTGCGAGTCCCTGGGCTCCGCCAGCGAAATGCTCAACAACTTCGCCGCCGCCCTCGACCCCGCCCACCGCAAGACCGCGCTGGGGATCGCGCAGATCCTCATGCTGAGTGAGCTGGCCGTAAATCAGGCCTTGGATCACGTCGAGCTGAAGGGTTGATCCAGCACCATCCCCAATAAAGAACGCGACCCGGAAATGGGGTCGCGTTTTTCACATTCAAACTGGAGTCACCATGGATTCCCTGATCTCCACAATCGTTTCAGATTTCGAAAGCGAAGAGCAGGCTGCCAGCTATGACCGCTGGTTGCGTGCCAAAGTACAGGCTTCAATCGATGACCCACGACCCAGCATTCCGAATGAGCAGGTGATGGCTGAAATGTCGGCCCTGATGGAGGAGAAACGAAGAAAACATGAGGCGGGGTAAGTGCTTTCCGGTGGCAATGCGAAAAGTAGAAAAGCGCAATGCCGGTTTTGGTTACTCTACTGCTTCCTGACGACTAACTATTTTTGAGGAGTGCATGGACCTTTCACCGCCACTGGAAATCGACAGCGCTACGTATGCAGAATTCTTGGGCCTGTGGGAAATGGGTTTTTTTGATAACCAGCGATTGGGACAAGCTTTCTACAACCATTTTCGCCTCCATCGGTTAGCTGATCAGGCTTTGTTGCAGGGGCTTTACGAGGCAGACGGCAAGAAGGCTCGAGCCGCTGTAAGCCGCATATTTCATCTCAATTAGCATCAGCCCTTTTGCGCATTGATTCCATCAAGGCATGTATCTCGGCCATCACCTGGTCATGCGGAATGCTCGGACGCGGATCATCGAGAGAAGCCTGTACTTCGGCACGAAACCAACGGTCATAACTCGCAGCCTGCTCCTCGGGATCAAGATCCGAAACCACCGGGCACAGTGGGTCGAACGGTATCGCTGTCGTCGCTGTCTGGATGAATTGCATGTTGGCCAAGCTCCATGAGGATCAAGTTGTCCCGGCAAATCCTAGAGCCTGCACTTCCGACGGCCAACCGCCAGAATTCGTCAGAAAAGTCCCCGATTTTCTGAAAACGGTATGTTTTCCGTAGGACGCCACTCGAGCCTCAGCGCAAAAAAAACCGCGACCCTCAACAGGTCGCGGTTTTCCAACACCCAACCCTTACTGCTGCAAAACCGTCGCCTGGTTTGCCGACCCGAACTGTTGAATATTCGCGGTCTGCGTCATCCCGCTCTGATCCACATTGGCAATGTTCCCGGTCCCGCCCTGGGTCACGTACGCCACGTTCATGGTGTCAGCCTGTTTCACGGTGATCATGTTGTCGCTGCCGTATAGCTGCGCGGTGTAGGCCTGGTTGCCGGTGCCGGATTGATCGAATTCGGCGCTGTTGCCCGAGCCGTTCGACGAGCCCTGAACCAGGTTGGTGGTGCCGCGCTGGTCGGCGATGAGGATGTTGTCGCTGCCGTTCTGATCGAAGTACAGCTCGTTGTAGGAATCAGCCTGGCTGACCGTGGTTTTGTTGCCGGTCCCGGTCTGGTTGGTGGTCATGATGTGGCCCACGCCGTCCTGGGTGAAGCTGGCGATGTTGCCGTTACCGGCCTGATTGACGGTCGCACGCTGGTTGCTGCCGAACTGGCCGCCGTGTTGCGGGCCTTTCCAGTTGCTGGCGTAGACCTTGTTGTCGTTGCCCACGGACGTGGCGTTGAGCGTGTGACCGTCGCCGCTTTGGTAGGTGTAATGCACGTTGCCGTTGCCGACTTGATAGAGCGACAGCGTCGAGTTGACCGACTCGAACTGGTCGGCATAGATGGCGTTGGTGTTGCCGACCTGGGTGACGGCGGCGGTGTTGTTTTCGCCATAGCTCTGGTCGACCACGGTTTCGTTGCTGTCGCCGTACTGGTTGACGGTGGCCTGGCTGGCCAGTTGCGAGTCTTGCCAGATTTCGGTGCCGTTGAGGTTACCGAACTGGTTGATGGTGATGTTGCCGCCGGTGCCGTTGCGCTGGTCGCCGTAGGCGTAGTTGTTTTCACCGGCCTGGTTGATGCCGATCTGCCCGCCGTTGTGGGTGACCTGTTCGGCAGTGCCGTAGTTGGCGGTGCCGTACTGGGTGATCACCGAGCTGTTGCCGCTGCCTTCGTACAGTTGCTCGATGTTGGCTTCGTTGCTGTCGCCGAACTGGAAGGTCTTGCCTTCGCTGCCGTTCTGCGAGTCCTGGTAGACGAACGAGAAGTTGCCGGTGCCTTGCTGCTGTTGCAGAGCGGTGTTGGGTGAGCCGAAGCCCAGCGACTGGCTGGCGTGGATGGTGTTGAAGGCGCCGGACTGTTGCTGGGTGATGGTGCCATTGTCTTCGTAAAGTTGTTCGGCATAGGCGGCGTTGTAGTCGCCGACCGCGTCCTGGGTGATAACGCTGCTGGCGGTGTCTTGCACGGCGGCGGCGTTGTTGCCCTGGCCCAGTTGGGTCTGGGTCGCGGTGCTGAACGGGGCCTGGGTCTGCTTCACATCAGCGATGTTGGCAGTGCCGAACTGGCTCTGAGTGGAAATGCTGTCGTCGGCCATGGCCTGGGCACTGATCATGACCAGGATGGCGGCGGTGAGGGGCGTCAGTTTGAACATGATGAACTCTCCGATGATTGCAGTGCTTAGCGATATTGCTTGACCGAAACGCTCATGCCGTTGCCCGACTGGGTCACGGCGCTTTGCAGCCCCGTGCCCGCCTGCTCGATGCTGGCGTCGTTGTTGTTGCCGTTTTGCGAAATCTGCGCACGGTTGTGGCTGCCGGTTTGCGTGATGGACGCGGCGTTGCCGGAGCCGTTTTGGGTGATCAAGGCCATCAGGTCGCTGCCTTGTTGCAGGATGTACGCCTCCTGATTGCTGCCCGACTGCACGATTCTGCCCAGCAGCGACTGACCGTTCTGCGAGAGCAGGGCAAGGTTGACCTGGCCGTTCTGGTCGATCAGGGCTTGCTGGCCCACGGGGGGCGGCAGTTCGCCGAGATCGGCGCTGTTGGGCGCCAGGTCATCGTTTTCCATCAGGTCGTCGGCGCGCACGCCCGCACTGACGCACAGGGCGAGCAGGCAAAGCAGGGCGGCGGTCGGCGTGTTCATGGCGTTGTCCTGTGTTTTCCTGAATCCGAAATCCGGGCTGAGCGGGCCCCACCCACTGCGCATTGAACGGTGTGGGGTGGGTGGGGCACGGGCTCAGAGCGTGGTCACCGATACGGTGCGAACGGTGCCCTGGGACGAGCGGATGGTGGCGGTCGGGTTAGCCGAAGGCACCACGTTGGTGTTGTTGAGCGTCAGCCGCCAGCGTCCGGTGACCGGTACCGTCGTCGTGCCGAGGGTGACCAGCCCGGTCGGGGTGGTGACCTGCACGGTGATGGTATTGCCGGTGGTCACCGACGAAGTGCCGGCGAAGTCCCAGTTGAAGCGGTTGCCGGAACGGGCCTGCACGGTCGAGGTAGTGATCGTGAAGGTTTCCGCCGCTGGCCGTGGCGACACTTGCACGGTGACCGTGGCCGGCGTCGACTGGGCGCCGAAGCTGTCCCGGGCGATGTAGGTGAAGGTCGTGGTGAAGGCCGTGGTCACGGTGGCCGGTGGGGTGTAGGTGATCACCGTACCGTCGGTGCTGACCGTGCCGCGTCCTGCCGGCGGTTGGGTCAGGCTGGCGACGCCCAGCGGTGTGTTGCCTTCCGGATCGGTGTCGTTGGCCAGGACGTTGATCGGGATTGCGACACCCAGCGTGGCAACGCTGTCGGCGACGGCGGTCGGTGGCCGGTTGGGCGCAACGGTAATCGTCACGGTCGCCGGGTTGGCCGAGGCCAGGCCTTTGCTGTCCTGGGCCTTGTAGGTGAAGGTGGTGGTCAGCGGAGTGTTGACCACGGCTGGCGGGGTGTAGACCACCGAGGTGGTGCCGCTCAGCGCGACGGAGCCCTGGCCTGCGGCCGGTTGCGTCAGCGCGGTAATGGTCAGCGGCACGTTGTTGTCCGGGTCGCTGTCGTTGGTCAGCAGGCTGAGGGTGATCGGCACGCCGAAGCTGGTGCTGCCGGTGTCTGCAACGGCCAGCGGTGCCTGGTTCTCGCCGGTGTCCGGTGCGGTACCGACCACCACCACTGGCTCGGTGTCGCTGCCGCCGGCGGCGGACTTGACCGTGACGGTGGCCGGAGGCTGAGTCAGGTCGGCAACGGTGATTTTTTGCAGGGTGCCGGTTTTCGACAGGCGTCCGTAGCCTTGGGCAACCATGTCCGGCACCGCGACTTCATCGGTCGAGGTGGCCTCGATCAGCAGGCTGTGGTTGGCCCAGCTGTAGCGGGCGGTCTGGATTTTCACCACGTCGGTGAGCTTCGCCGAAACGGCGGTCGGACGGGTCGTGCCGGCCGGGTTGGTCGCGGTCACGACCACCACCGACGGCAGGGTACCGGTGCCCAGACGCTGGCCGAAGAACAGCCCGTTGTTGTCACCCAGCAGGCTGGTCTGGCATGGCGTCGGCGGTGGGCCGGGCAGCAACGCCAACGTTTCGCGGAAGCACAGGGTCGAGCTGCTGTCAGCCTTGGCGAATACTTCGGTGCGCACGCCCGCCGAGGTCCGGCGATAGGTCGCGCGATCAAGTTCGACATGGGTCTGCTGACGATTGTCGAGGACCTTGCCGGCGACGGTGAACAGGGCAGTCTGAATCGAGCCTGCACCCGAGGGGCCGTCGATCCGTACGAAGTTGGTATTGAACGGGCTACCGGTCACCGCTTCGGTGAGATTCGGGTCACCAACGAAGGTTTCGACGTTGCCTGTGTCCGGGTTCACTTCGGTGTACGGGCCGTTGATGCTGCGCAGGAACGGCCCGATGGCGCCGTTAAGCGCGCCGCTGAAATTGCCGGGGGCGCCGATGCCGACGTCCTTGGTGATGTTGATCGCCCGTCGGCCTGGCGTTGTGACAGTCACCGTTTCCACGCCATAGGGGTGGGTGATGGTGTAGGTGCCGGCAACCGGGACGTTCACCCGGATACGGATCCGCGCGAAGCTTTGCTGATCACCGTCCACCGGGTTTCCCGAGGCAAATGCGGCTTCTACCCCGGCGACATAGGCGTCCATACCAAAACCGGCGCCGTTGTTCGGGATGTTGGTTTCCGCCAGGAACCAGAAGGCTTCCGGTGGCCAGTTGTCGGGAAACACCATCGGCAGAGTGTCATCGAACACGCCCGGTTCCGGCAGCAGGGTGCACATGTATGCCGGCGGGGTACTGACCGGCACCCGCGAACTGGCGGCGCGGGACTGGCAGAGCTCCATCGACAGTTGATTGTTGTCCTGGTACCACATCGGGAATTTCCCGGTGGCGAAGGTGTAGGGGCCGGGATCGACGGCGGCCAGTTGCGCGAACGCACTGCCGGTCAGCGAGATTGTCAGCCCGAGCGCGTTGAGCGCGAAGCGTGGCCACTTGTTCATGATGCCTCCTGATGCGGATCTGGGCATGTGAGCGTTCATTGCACGATGACCACTTCTTCGGTATCGCTGCCGCCGTTGGACGACGTCACCCGGACCCTGGCCGGTGGAATCGGCGTGATCCCGGTGGACAGGGTTTTCACTGCGCCGTCACCGCCAAGGGCTCCAATGGCGGCGCCGGTGCCGGAGGTGGCGGTGAGCACCGGTGGCGAGGTTTCGTCACTGGTCGAGGCCACCACGGTCAGTTGCCCGGAGCTCAGGCTGTACTCGGCGCGCTGGATCACCACCAGGTCGGTCAGGGGCATGGGCAGAGTGGTCGGTGAACTGGTGGCGATCGCCAGGTGGTTGTCGGCGGTCACTTGCAGCACGGTCGGCAAGGTCGGGTTGACCTGCGATTGCGCGTACCAGCTGCCGGTGCTGTCGGCTTCTGTCATGTTCACCACGGGTGTGCTGCTGGTGATGGCAGCGGTGCCCGGCGCTGGGGGCGCCTGGACGAACACGTCTTGCTGGGCCACCGGCGCACTGTCGCCGGGTTTGCGCGAGTAGGTGCTGCGCTGTGCAATCAGCGGGGTTGGCCGTACCACCGTCGACAACTTGCCGGACACGGCGAAGGTCGTGGTGCGCAGGTCAATGCCCCCCGGGCCTTCGATCCGCACGTAGTTGGTGTTGAACGGGCTGCCGGTCACCGCTTCGTTGAGGTTCGGGTCGCCGACAAACTGCTCGGCCGCACCGGTCAATGGGTTGGTTTCGGTGTAAGGCCCGTTGACGCTGCGCAGGAACGGCCCGACGTCACCCTTGAGCGCGCCGTCGTAGGTTTTCGGGCTGCCGATGCCGATGTCGCGGGTCATGTTGATCGCGCGACGACCGGGGGTGTCCACGTTGAACACTTCGACGCCGTACGGGTGAGTGATCACGTAGGTGCCGGCGGTGGGCACATCGACCCGGATGCGGATGCGCGCGAAGCTGATCTGGTCGCCCTCTACCGGATCACCGCCACTGAACGCCGCTTCGACGGCCGAGCCATAGGACAGGTTGATGCCCCGGGCCGCATCGACCACGGTGCCGTCGGCGGTGAACCAGAACGCTTCGTCGGGAAAATTGCCCGGGAAGACGATCGGCTGGGTGTCATCGAATACTCCCGGCGCGGGGATCAGCGAGCACATGTACGAAGGGGCACCGGGCGTACTCGGCACCCGCGAGCTGAGCGCTTTGGACAGGCACAGGTCCAGGGTGCGTCCGTGGGTGTCCTGATACCAACTGGCAAATCCGCCGGTCGCCGGGGCATAGGGTCCGGGATCGACGGCGAACAGAGCGGCCTGGGCAATGCCCTGGGCCAGGGCGCTCACGACCAGGACGGTCGCGGTTTTGGACAGTAAAGGGTGCATGAGTTAATCCCTCTATCGAAGTGCCTGCCCCTTGGGGGTGGGTCAGTTGCAGAGGGGCTTTACAACTTCCATACCAACGGCCGGGCAATGGGCGGGAGAGGCCCGTGGTGCAAGGGTTGGTGAGTGAGGGTGGGGATTTTTTGCAGTATGGCCATCGGGCGACAGTCCCCAGGATTGGGGGTTGTGGGGATCCATCGGCAACCCGGATTTGCAGATCGGTGATCGTGGGGCCGTTCAACCCCCGCATCCGGGCAATCACCCAACCGTGGGCTATAAACTTATAGGGACGTATCGGGAAGTCGCCGCCATGAACATGTATTCAAAATCGCTACCGGTCGAGGAGCGCAGTCTGCGGCTGGGCTCGCGCAAGCAGCCATTCAATCTGCTGCGCTGGTTTTCGTTGATCAGCATGGCGGTGATCGGCACGGTGGCCGTGGCGCTCGGCACGGTGTCCACGCGTTTCGTGATCGAAGAAAGCGTGCAGCGTGATGCGTTGCTGACGGCGCAATTCATTCAGGCCATCGCTTCGGCGGAAGTGCGTCACGTCTCGATCCCCAATATCCGCACCATGGGCGACTTGCTGGACCCGCGCCAGGACCGGGACTTTCCCGACGTCGACCCGGCGGCCCGAGCCAGCGCCCGGGGCGAGTTTCTCGATCACATCGAGCATCTGCCGGACGTGATCCTCGCCAACGTTTACGCGCCGGATCGCCTGGTGATCTGGTCGACCAACCCTGCGCTGGTCAACACCCGTATCCATGCCGATGAAGACCTCGATCGTGCGTTCAACGAGAAGATTCCGGTGTCGGCCAGTTACCACAACGTCGACAAGGGCCGTGAAGAACAGAAGTTCGTGGTGCCGCCGGATTACATCTTCATCGAGAACTACATTCCATTGTTCGACGCCGATGGCAAGAACGTCACGGCGATGGTCGAGATCTACAAGGAACCCAAAGACCTGATCGCCCGCATGGGTCGCGGTCTGGCGCTGATCTGGCTGGCCACCGCGCTGGGCGGCGGCCTGATTTATCTGGGGTTGTACTGGATCGTGCGACGGGCGGCGATCCTGCTGGCGGTGCAACAGAAACAACTGATTGCCAATGAAACCTTTGTCGCACTGGGCGAGATGTCCTCGGCGGTGGCGCACAGCCTGCGCAACCCGTTGGCGACCATCCGTTCCAGCGCCGAGCTGGCCCTGGAATTCGACGCGGGGCCGGCGCAGAAGAACATCAAGGACATCATCGGTCAGGTCGATCGAATGTCGAAATGGGTGCGCGAACTGCTGCAGTCGCTGCGACCGCTCAATGACGAGCCGGAGCCGGTAAACCTGGTGGCGGCGTTGCACGAAAGTCTGGTCGCGTTCGAACAGCAGATCGCCAAAAATGCGGTAAACGTGGTGTTTCATCCGCAACAAACGCCGATGGTGTTGAGCCAACCGGTGCAACTGACGCAAATCCTCAACAGCCTGCTGGCCAACGCACTGGAGGCCATGGACAAGGGCGGCACGTTGACCATTACCCTCGAACCCACAAACAACGGCGGCGTCAGCGTCATGCTCAGTGACACCGGCAAAGGCATGAACGAAGAACAGCGCAGCATGGCGTTCCGGCCGTTCTTCACCACCAAGCAGGGTGGGCTCGGCGTAGGGCTGGTGCTGGTCAAACGGATCATGGAGCGCTTCGGTGGCGGCGTGACCCTGCACAGCCGCGAAGGTGAGGGCACCACCGTTCGTCTGGCGTTTCAGCTCATTCAGTAAGCTGGGGTGAACTTTCCCCCAGTAGCGGGTGTCAGGCCCCGGTCACTGGGGAGTGGGAAATCCAACAGCGTCTGTAACAGCTTGTTTCAACGGGGATTAATACTTTGGCGAGCTAATTGCAAAACACCATCACCCCTTCCTTAGATGAGGCGGCTGGTGATGGACAGAACAACGCGTGACCCCAAAAAGCTGTTTCTTCTGACGCCTTTGAGCGTCTTTCTGATGTTGGCTCTGGGCAATATGGCCGGGGTCCGAGCGAGCCCGATCGACGACGAAAACCAGCCGGAAGCCTCCGACCCGTCGGCATACTATGACGAGCCGGCCGATGAACCGGCGGCCCTCAACGCCATCCTGACCATGCCCGAGGCCAACGAAAATTCTTTCGATCTGCCTGACGGGGTGAAAGGGACGCGCAACACCACGCGTTCGGAAAACATCCTGCCGCCGACCGTGCAGACAAGTTTCAATTACCCCACCAACGGCAAACCGAGCCCGTTGTTTGGCGCGCAGCCGTTCACCCAGCAACTCGTACTGTTCGAAGAGTTCGGCCCGGAAAAACTCGACCCGACCACCCCGGCCGCGCCGCTGGGCTTTCCGCCCGCCGCCATCGGACCGGCACCGGCCCAGGACCCGAACAGCGTTGCCCGCAGCGCCCCCCCTGGTGCCGCGCTGGACGCGTTCCTGCGGCAACCCGGGCTGACGCCGTTCCCGAGCCAGTTCTCCAACGTGGTCGACCGCAACCCGTGGCAGTCGCAAATCGAATTGTTCCTCAACCGTCACATCGGCTCCTCCGCCGAAGGCCGTCCACCGGGAAAAGGCTGGGCTCATCAGCGCTGGAACGAGTTCTACCCGCAAGTCGCCTACAAGACTGTGCAGACCGGCGCGCGTCTGAATGGCGGCCTGCGTGACAGCCGGCAGATGCACGGTTATGCCGTCGGTGAGTTCGGCCCTGGCGGTCTGTACCACAACGTCGCCGGCGTGCCGGCGACGGATGGCACGGCCAAGGGCGTCGATGCACGTTTCCACCCGGCGATGCCGGTGCAAAACCACAACTCGGTGTGGACCTTCGACGGCACGCTGCCGCCAAAACTGCTGATGGTGCGCTACGGGCAACCGGTGATGATGCGTCACTACAACGGCTTGCCGATCGATCCGTCGGCCAACCGTGGTTTCGGCCTGCACACGATCACTACCCACGAGCACAATGGCCACGCGCCGGCGGAAAGCGACGGCTATGCCAACGCGTTTTTCTTCCCCGGTCAGTATTACGACTATCGCTGGCCGATCCAGCTCGCCGGTTACGACAGCATCAACACCAAGGCTGAAGACCCACGCGCGGCGTTCCCGTGCGCGCCGGGGGAAACCCTGTGGGTCAACGACCTGCAGCCTGCGAAAAAGACCTGTGACCACGGCACCATCAAGATTCGTGGCGACTGGCGCGAAACCATGAGCACCCACTGGTTCCACGACCACATGCTCGATTTCACCGCGCAGAACGTCTACAAGGGCAACGCGGCGATGATGAACTACTACAGCGCCCTGGATCGCGGCAACGAATCGGTAAACGACGGGGTGAACCTGCGTTTCCCCAGCGGCAGCGCCTTGCCGTGGGGCAACCGCGACTACGACGTCAACCTGGTGTTCGCCGATAAGGCCTGGGATCAGGAAGGCCAGTTGTGGTTCAACCCGTTCAACACCGACGGATTCATCGGCGATCAGGTGCTGGTCAACTGGCAGTGGAAACCGACCCTCGACGTGCGTGCACGCAGCTATCGGTTCCGCATCCTCAACGGTTCGGTGTCGCGCTACTTCAAGCTCGCGCTGGTACGGGAAATCAAAGGCACCAGCGGTGAATTCCAAGGGCCGAAAAACTCCGGTGTTTCCTACAGCCGCGTGCCGTTCCACATGATTGCCAACGACGGCAACATCATGGAACACAGCGTGCCGTTCGACGGCTCGATGGACCTGGATGCCGACGGCGACAAGCAAAACCACAACGCGATCCTGCCAACTCAAGGCATCGCCGAGCGCTTCGATATCATCGTCAACTTCTCGAAAAACGGCATCAAACCGGGCGACAAGCTGTTCTTCGTCAACCTCCAGGCCCAGGACGACGGCAAAGGCCCGAAAGAGGTGATTCCGTTGGCCGATGTGCTGTCCGAGAAATACCTGGCGGTCATCAAACAAACCAGCAAGGGTCCGCAATGGGATCGCGGCGATCCGGTGGTTGGCAAGGTGTTGCAGCTCAACGTCAAGGCCTACACCGGCCAGGACCTGGCCATGGATCCGGCAGCCTACGAACCGGCCAAACCGGGCAAGGCTGAAGGCATGGTGATGATCCCGCTGAAGATCCACCGCGACAACGCTGCCGACAAGGCGCTGCTGGCCAACGCCCGTCACCGCACCTTCACCTTCGGCCGCAGCGACGGCACCGATGAAGCACCGTGGACGGTCAAGACCGATGGCGGCTTCGGCTTCCACATGGACCCACGCCGGTTGAACGCGTCAACGAAACTGGCCAGCGGCCCGACCGATGCAGGCACTGCCGGATTCGGCACTCTGGAAGTGTGGAACATCAAGCTTGGCGGCAAGGGCTGGAGCCATCCGGTGCACGTGCACTTCGAGGAAGGGATCATCCTCAGCCGTGGCGGCAAGGCCCCGCCTGAGTGGGAAAAGTGGGCGCGAAAGGACGTCTATCGCATCGGCTCCGAAGCCGACGGGCTGGACAGCGTGGAAATGGCGATCAACTTTCGCGAGTTCGCCGGGACGTACATGGAGCACTGCCACAACACTCAGCATGAGGACAACTCGATGCTGCTGCGTTGGGACCTTGAGAAGCCCGGACAACTGCAGTTGATGCCGACGCCGCTGCCGAGCTGGGATGGCGTGCGCTACGTCAACTCCGCCGCACTGCCGACCTTCCGCACGGGCGATGGTTTCGGTCCGCAAGTGACTGTGAAGCCATGAGCAGGGAGGGAGCCGACATGACACAGCCAACGCCGCGCTCCCGCGCCCTGGGCATGCACTTGATCCTGGTGCTGGTCACCTGCCTGCTCGGCAGTCAGGTGCTCATCGCCCATCAAGCGCTGCCCGAAGGCGCCAGCGAATCCGCCACCCCGTGGGGTGGCGACTATTTCCCCAACACCCTGCTGACCGATCAGGACGGCCGGCAGGTGCGTTTTTTCGATGACCTGATCAAAGACAAAGTGGTGGTGATCAACTTCATCTTCACTTCCTGCAGCGACTCCTGCCCGCTGGAAACCGCACGCCTGCGCCAAGTGCAGAAACTGCTGGGGGACCGGGTCGGCCAGGACATCTTTTTCTACTCGATCAGCATTGATCCTTTGAGCGACACCCCCGAAGTGCTCAAGGCCTATTCACAACGCTTCAAGGTCGGCCCCGGCTGGAAATTCCTCACCGGCGAATTCGAAGACGTCACCGACTTGCGCAAGAAACTCGGGCTGTTCATTGAGGGCGTCGACAACGGTCGCACCAAGGATCACAACCTGAGCCTGATCGTCGGCAATCAGAGCACCGGGCGCTGGATGAAGGCCTCGCCGTTCGAAAATCCGTGGATCCTCGCCGATCAACTGGCCAACACCTTGCAGAACTGGAAGCAGCCGAGCATCGAGCAAAGTTACGCCAATGCGCCGCAGATTCGTCCGCCGAGCAACGGCGAAGAACTGTTCCGCACCCGTTGCGCCTCCTGCCACAGTCTTGGCCCGCAGGACGGTGAAGGCATCGGCATGCGCAACATCGGCCCGGACCTGATCGGCGTGACCCGTCAGCGTGACCCGGCCTGGCTCAACCGCTGGATCCGCGAACCGGATCGGGTACTGGCGGAGAAGGACCCGATCGCACTGCAACTGTTCGAACAATACGAGCGGATTCCGATGCCCAACCTGCGCCTCGACGAACAGTCGGCGCAGTCGATCATCGACTTTCTGCGCGATGAAACCGAGCGCCAGCACCCGACCACGCAGCCCTTGGCTGACGGGGCGTTGGCGCCAACCCGTGCGGCCGCGAGCAGCGAAACGGTGAGCCGTATGCGCTAGCGACCAAATAGTGACTTTGAGTCCTGTATTGCGGTGATAGCCACCTACACTCATTCGAGAGGTGGCTGTAACCGGTTCGATACAAAAAAACGCCAGGGCACCCCCATGCAACGACTGGAAGAACAACAAACACCGGCGCCAAACGTCGCGGCGGCCGCCATCAAGGGTTGGGGCGCGCAGTTCAATCTGCTGCGCTGGTTCTCGCTGGCGAGTTTTTTCATCATTGCCGCGGTGGCGCTGGGGCTGGGTTATATCTCCACGCGCTTCGTAGTCACCGAAAGCGTCGAACGCGATGCGTTGCTGACGGCGCAATTCGTCCAGGCCATCGGCGATGCGGAAATGCGCCATGCCGGCATCACGCCGCTGCGCACCATGGGGGAAATGCTCGACCCGCGTCAGGACGAAAACTTTCCCGACGTCGATCCGCTGGCCCATGGCGCGGCCCGGGCCGAGTTTCTCGATCACGTCGAACACTTGCCGGATGTGCTGCTGGCGACGGTCTATGCCCTGGATCGGTCGGTGATCTGGTCGACCAACCCGGAACTCATCGGCGTCAAGTTCGAGGACGATGACGAGCTGGACGAGTCGTTCGAAATGAAAGTCCCGGTGTCCTCCAGCTATCACAAGATCGACGACGAGAAACCCGAGCAGAAACTGTCGCGGGAACCCAAGTATCTGTTCATCGAGAACTACATCCCGATGTTCAATGCCGACAAAAGCAAAGTCATCGCCATGGTCGAGATCTACAAGGAACCGGCGGATCTGGTGGATCGCATCGACCGCGGGTTTGCCTCGATCTGGGCGGCGACGATTCTCGGCGGGGCGGCGATTTACCTGGGCCTGTTCTGGATCGTGCGGCGTGCCTCGACCTTGCTGCACAGCCAGCAACAGCAACTGATCAGCAACGAAACCTTCGTTGCGTTGGGGGAGATGTCCTCGGCGGTGGCCCACAGCCTGCGCAATCCGCTGGCAACCATTCGCTCCAGCGCCGAACTGGCTCAGGAAGTGGCCAGCCAGAGCGCCCAGCGCAACATCGGCGACATCATCAGTCAGGTGGACCGCATGTCGCGCTGGGTTCGGGAGTTGCTGGTTTCGCTGCGGCCGATGAGTGACGACGGCGAGGCGCTCGAGCTGCGCACCGCCGTGGAAGATTCCCTCGGCGCGTTCGAGGCGCTGATCCGGCGCAACGGTGTCGAGGTGCGATTCAACCTGCAGGACTGCCCGCCGGTGGTCAGCCACAAGGTGCTGCTGACGCAGATTCTCAATAGCCTGTTCGCCAACGCCCTGGAAGCCATGCCCAAGGGCGGCGTGCTGAGTGTCGAGATTGATGTACCCCACGCCGGCCAGGTCTGCATGACGGTGGGGGACACCGGCAAAGGCATGAACGCGCAGCAGCAACAACTGGTGTTCAAACCATTTTTCACCACCAAGCAGGGCGGCCTCGGGGTTGGCCTGGCACTGGTCAAAAGAATCATGGAGCGTTTTCAGGGCTCGGTCGTGCTGACCAGTCGCGAGCAGGAAGGAACCCGCGTCAGTCTCAACTTTAAAGTGGCATCGGGAGGGGAATATGGAACACAGCATTCTGCTGGTCGAGGATGACGAGCTGTTGGCCGACAATATTCAGACCTACCTGGAGCGCAAAGACTTCGAGGTGACGGTTTGCCATTCGGCTGAAGACGCGCTGGGGCAACTGGAAAGCTTCATGCCGGACATCGTGCTGACCGACAACTCGCTGCCGGGCATGAGCGGTCACGATCTGATCCAGAAGCTGCGCATCAGCGCGCCGGATCTGAAAGTGATCATGATGACCGGTTACGGCAACGTCGAAGATGCGGTGGTCGCGATGAAGGAGGGCGCCTTTCATTACGTCACCAAACCGGTCGCGTTGCCGGAACTCAAGCTGCTGCTGGACAAGGCCCTGGCCACCGAACGGATGGAACGCACGCTGTCGTTTTATCAGGAGCGCGAGGCGCAAAAGTCCGGGGTGCAGGCGCTGATTGGCGAATCAGAGCCGATGTTGCATCTGAAGAACACCATCGGCCAGTTGCTCGAAGCCGAACGCCGGATGACCAACGGCGATCTGCCGCCGGTGCTGGTGGAAGGCGAGACCGGCACCGGCAAGGAACTGGTGGCGCGTGCGCTGCATTTCGACGGTGCGCGCAGCAAAGGCCCGTTCATTGAATTCAACTGCGCGTCGATTCCTGCCAACCTGGTGGAATCGGAGCTGTTCGGCCACGAGAAAGGTGCGTTCACCGATGCCAAGGATCGCCGCGTCGGGCTGGTGGAAGCGGCGGACGGCGGTACGCTGTTTCTCGATGAAATCGGCGAAATGGATCTGGTGCTGCAGGCCAAATTGCTGAAGCTGCTGGAGGACCGAACCATTCGCCGGGTCGGCTCGGTGAAAGAGCGCAAGGTCAACCTGCGGGTGATCAGCGCCACTAACTGCAACCTCGAACAGATGGTGCAGCAGGGCAAGTTTCGCCGCGACCTGTTCTTCCGCCTGCGGATCATCTCGATCAAGGTGCCGCGCCTGTATGCCCGGGGCGATGACGCGTTGTTGCTGGCCCGGCATTTTCTCGCCAGCCACGGCAAGCGCTACGGCAAGCCGAATCTGCATTTCAGCCAGCAGGCCGAAGAGTTGCTGCTCAATTACACCTGGCCGGGCAACGTGCGCGAACTGCGCAACATGCTCGAACAGACCGTGCTGCTGGCACCGAGCGACACCATCGCCGCGCACCAGTTGAACGTGTGCATGAGCCTGGTGGACGAACCGTCGCTGCATCAGCATCAAGAGGTGCCGCACTTCGAGCCGCGCCCGGCGAGCAACACCGAGTCGATGAATCTGCCGGAAGTCGAGCGCGACATGGTGCGCAAGATGCTCGACAAGACCGACTGGAACGTCACCAAGTCCGCCCGCTTGTTGGGCCTGAGCCGCGACATGCTGCGCTATCGCATCGAGAAGCTTGGCCTGGCGCGACCGGACAAGCGTCAGTGGTAGACCGCATTACTCCGGGGATTCGGCGGACTCAGGCACTCCAGCAGGCACGTCGGGTCCAGCACCTCGTCATTGACGTAGATGCCGCGTTCGGCGTCGTACGTGCGGATAAACACCCGCACCGTCGCATCGGCCACGGTCGGCAGTTGTGAGTCATGGAACACGTGGCGATCCGGGATGACGATGAAATCCCGCGGCGGTGTGTCATCGAACGCTCGCGGCGGCTGTGCATTCAGCGAGGGCGGAGCGGGGTGGGCGAAGGGCTGGTCCGCCCCGTAGTAATTGAAGTTGCTGTCGAGGGCTTGCGCCTGTGTGGCGGCGAGCAGACAGGCGGATAACAGCAGCCGGTTGAACGTTTGCATGGCGGCACCTGTGGAGGCGGTATTCCCCAAGGCTATTAACTATAGCCGACCGTTGGCTTACAAGTTCGCAACAACCTGGATTATCGGGCTCAACTAGACTCGGGCCGCTCAATCAAGAGCATCGTCCGGAGTGCGCCATGGAAGTGCCAAACAACAAAGACGCCATCGAAAGCAATCGTCAGGCGTGGAACGATTCGGCCCGTCACCATCAGGAATCGGCCGAGTGGAAGGCCTTGCTGAGCGAGGTCACCCAGACCGGTTTTTCCTGCCTCGACGAAACCCTGCGCGGGTTGCTGGAGCAGGTTGGCGTCGATGGAAAAGACGTTGTGCAACTGTGCTGTAACAACGGCCGCGAGAGCCTCTCGCTGTTCGCGCTGGGTGCGCGCAGTGTCGTCGGGGTCGATCAATCGGCGGAGTTTCTTGAACAGGCCCGTGTGCTGAACGGCCGTTCGCCACACCAGGCCGAATTCATCGAAGCCGATATTCATCACTTGCCCGAATCACTGCGCGGTCGTTTCGACGTGGCGCTGATCACCATCGGCGTCCTCAACTGGATGCCCGACATCGGCGAATTCTTCCGCCACGTCGCCTCGACCCTCAAGCCGGGCGGGCAATTGGTGATCTACGAAACCCACCCGTTCCTGGAAATGGTCGATCCCGACGCCGAGGATCCGTTTCGCCTCGCGACCTCGTACTTTCGCCGCGAGCCGTTCGTGCAGCAGGAACCGATCGTCTACATCGGCAAGGTCGAGCAGCAGGTCGCACCGTCGTACTGGTTCGTGCACAACCTCGGCGCCATCTTCACCGCCGCCCTCGACGCCGGGCTGAACATCGCGCACTTCAAGGAATACCCGCATTCGAACCGCGAAGAGGCGTATGACCAGTACCTGAACCGCGAGGCGCAGATGCCGATGTGTTTTACGTGGGTGGGGGTGAAAAACTGAAGTCCGAATTGAGCGCACGAAGGCGGCCGAATGGCCGCCTTCATCATTTCAGGCCTGCGCAGCCGCGGTCACCACCGGCCGCCCCGGTTTGCGCAGCGGTTCCAGTCTCGAACCCTCATATCGCGTCTCGCGGAAGAACCGCCACTTTCCAAACAACCCATAGACGTGGGTGACGCGGCCCTGTTCGTGATAGCCCATGCGAATGTGCAGCTTCAGCGCCGGGATGTTGTGGGTTTCGCAGACGTCCACCACCTTGTGGCAACCCTGGGCGGCCATGGCTTGCCAGAGGGTGACTTGTACGTCCACCGACAGGCTGCTGCCGAAGTAGGCGCGGGTCATTTCGCCGCCGAATTCGAAGAACTCGCCGGGCTGGACCGGGAAGTTGCAGCCGTAATAGTGGCGGTCATGATAATCCCGGGTGCTGCCCCAGATGAAGGCCACGGCGTGGCCGTTGGCGTCCAGGTACATGTGCCCGGTGTGGCCTTCGCTGGCGAGTTCGGCCATGGTCTGCACACGGTCACCGAAATGCTTGCCGAACGCGCTGGCATTCTGTGGCGTGATGTCGACTTTGCGCAGGCCTTCGTAAGGGCGCAGCTTGTGTGGCGGCACCGGGCTGATCAGGTCGCGCTCCATCCACAGCAGTTCCCAATGGAAGAACACGTAGCGTTTCCACAAGGTGGAAAACGTGCGGGCCAGGCCTTTTTGCTTGATGCGTTCACGCAGCTTTTCGATGACGCTCATGATGCCCTCCGTGGCCGAAGCCCGGGTGTTTTGTAGTTGGCTTTTGTGGGTATAGATCAAGCTGGCAAGTACATTTCAAAGTGCCATCTCCGAAAGTGTTGCCAGTTGTGTAACTCAATCGAGTGCCGCGGCACCGCGTAGAAAATCCTTGTTCAAATCGGCGTAGGAAACCCGTGGGATCCCCGGCAGCCGGCGCTCTAGCACGCGACTCAGGGACTCTCCGGGTTGTAGATAGGCGTCACCGAAATCAGCGCCGAGCTGATTCGGGTGGGCGACGATTTCCAGCACACCGTCGGTCGGCGCAGGCTCGTTGCGCAGGTCCACCGGGGTGCAGACGTAATCCGCTGTCACACCGGCCAGCCCTTGCAGACGACGGTTGAGCAAACCCTTGAAGAGGCGCTTCGGCAGGCTGAGGTTCTGTCCCAGGTTGCGTGCCAGTCGTACCGGCACACCTTGATGAGCGGCGAAGCGCGCGACGATCTCGCCGATCGGCCAGATGTTGTGCACGTGCTGATGTGAATCGATATGGCTCGGGCGCACGCCGTGATCGACACAGCGCTGCCACTGCGCCTGTAATTCCTCCTGCACCGCCTCGCGATCTGTTCGGCCGAGCCACAGGCTGTGCCGTGGCAGGCTGAGGTCGAATACGCCTTGGCTGTCGCAGAAAGTGCGACAAGCGAGAATCGCCTGACTCAATGGCCGGCCATACGTCAGGTTGAAGTGCAGGCCGACCCGACCTTCCAGTAAGTGATGACGAGCCATCGCGCAGGCCGCTTCGAAGGCTGGCATGTTGGCCATGGCCGTGGCGGAACTGATGACCCCGGCCTGGAACGCGCTGAAGATCACTGCGTTTTCGTTCGGGCTCAGGCCGAAATCGTCAGCGTTGACTATGACTTGGCGAGGCATGTTCGCCCTCCGTGGTGGGGTGGGTTGCCGGTTTTACGACGGACGCCGGTTTTGTCGTTACCTGCCGTGCGCGCCACTGCTGTAGCTTCGGTTTTAGCCGCTGCCAGAGGCGTAATCCCAGCCCCAGCAAAACACCGCTAGGCCGCCAGGAATAGAAACTCCAGCGCCAGTGTTCCAGTTGTCCGGTCATGCGTTCGTGCAATTGATGGCTGGAGTTTTCCAGGCTGACCCGCGAGGCGTCTATCCAGCGCCAGTGATCGTCCAGACCCCAGCGAATCCATTCCTCCAGCAACACCCGACCGCTGCCCAGATCGGCGTATTGCGGCAGAAAGGCGAGGTTGTAATCGTAGAGCCGGCCCTGTTCGAGCAAACCGAGCCGGTAGCTGATGCAACGACCGTCCAGCTCCAGCGTGACCACGCGCACCAGACCTTGGGCGGCGAGGGCGGTGAAGGCGCTTTCGATGCAGCGGCGGCTGCGTTCGCTGGCGAAGATGCCGACCCCTTCGTCGCCTTTCCAGCTCACCGCTTCAACTTCACTGATGGCCTGCAACAGTGGGCCCATGGTCAGGGCATCGGGAATGATCCGACGCACGACAGCGCCGCACGCAGCAATGCGTTTGCGCGCACGGCGCAGTTTGTAGCGCGGATCACCGGAGACTTCCTGAAGATCGGCGTCACTGATCAGGTGCACCGGAACCCGACAGCTCAAGCGTCGCTCACCAGTCGAACTGTGCGCCATCCATTCGGTGAGGGCGCTTTCTTCGCCCACCGGTTCAGACAGTTCGTTGAGTTGCAGCAACGCGTGAGGGATGCGCTGGCGGATGAGCAACAGCGCCTGGCGCAGGCTGTCGGCCTCAAGCACGGACAGCAGCGCCAGGCGATCTGCCAGCGGATAGCCGAGGTGATGCACCACGGCAAACGGTAGCCCGCCAAAGCGTTCACGACCGGCCACCAGCGGCAGGCACAGGCGCAATTCGTCCGCTTCCCAGCCCAGCAGAATGTGCAGATGCTCGTTCGCATCGAGTGTCTGCTCTGCCGCGATCAACCAGCCGAGGCTGTTGAACGGCGTGTGATCCGTCACCCGCAGGCGCAGCGCTTCATAAGCCGCTGCCGGGAAGTCAGGGGCGCACAACGAGGTGCGCCATTCGAATCGCGCCATAGGCTCAGGTCGCCGTTGCTGTGACAGAGGGACGGGAAGGTTTGCGCAACGCATCCAGCCGCGAGCCGCTGTAGCGGGTTTCGCGGTAGAAGCGCCAGCGAGCGAACAGGGTGTACACGTTCATGATCCGGCCCTGTTCGGTGTAGCCCATGCGCAGGTGCAGCTTGAGCGCCGGGATGTTGTGGAATTCGCAGACATCCACGACCTTGTCGCAGCCCTGGGCAGCCATGGCTTTCCACAGCTCCAGTTGCAGGTCCACCGACAGTTCGGTGCCCCAATAGGAACGGGTCAGCTCACCGCCGAATTCGAAGAACTCGCCGGGTTTCACCGGGAACATGCAGCCGTAATAGTGGCGGTCGAAATAGTCCCGGGCGCTGCCCCAGATGAAGGCCACCGCATCGCCGTGATCGTCAAGGTGCATGTGCCCGGTGTGACCTTCGTTGGCCAGCTCCGCCATGGTGCCGACGCGGTCACCAAAGTAGCGGGCGAAGGCGCTGGCGTTGTCGGGGGTGATCTTCACCACGCGCAGCGGCGGATACGGTTTGAGGCTGTGGGGCGGCACCGGGCTGACGAGGTCGCGCTCCATCCACAGCAGTTCCTGATGGGAAAAGACGTAGTGCTTCCACACCTTGGCCAGCGTGGCACGCAGGCCTTTTTGTTTAATGTGTTCGCTGATTTTTTTCACAACGTTCATGGTCGGTACTCCTGATGACGTGGCATCGCGCGGCAAGTGGCCTGCGCGGCAGGACATCAACGGGCGGTTCATCAAGTGCGCCAGCTCAGGGAAAACAGGGTCTGCCCCGGCAACTCGAAGCGCACGCGCCCGTCCTGGCAACGGAACGGCGCGTCGCGGCTGCGGTTGTCGGCGCCGAAGTAGCGCAGGGCGCCGTTGTTCAGCGGGCATTTGGCCCCCGCCAGATCGACACGCTGCAACCGCGTGCCCTTGTTCACACCCAGCAAGCCGCGCTGATCGTCGCCGGCCATCGCCAGCACATCGACTTCGAAGGCATCGTTTTCCAGCCACAACACCTTGTGCAGCCAGTGTTGCTGGATGAACTGCTGGGCCAGGCCCACCGGTTTCAGTTCGAAGTGTTGTTCATCCGCCGAGACGCGCAACATGCCTTTGGGGTATTCCGGTTCATCGGCGGCCTGGAACCAGTTGAGCATGGTCAGAAAGCCGTCCTGGGAGGCGTTGATCACCACCGAGGCCCACCACAATGAGGTGAAGTGGGTTTCCTGATCGTAGGGGCTCAGGCTTGAGCCGCTGGAGAGATTGGTCTGATCCAGCAGCAAGGCCTTGCGCGGCAGGCCCTTGGCATCGAGACCCACCAGATCGGCAGCGCGGCGCACGCTGTCGCGGTAGACGCGAGTGGCGAGCAGGTCGCGGATCATCCATTCGTGCCAGGCCAGTGCATCGACCTGATCGGCGGATTCACCCAGCAGGCGCCGGGCCCAGTCGATGCCGCGTTTGCTCGCCGCGTTGTCGGCGAACGGGCCGTTGACCAGTCGCGAACTGGCCGGCATCGCGATGCGCACACCGGCCCGGGCGTTGGCCGGATCGCTGCGCACCTGGCGCGCCATGCTGGTGAAGATCGAGCGGTATTGCTCGTAGCTCGAATAGTTGAGATTGGGCTCGTCGGCAAAGCCGATGTAGTGCGTGCCTTTGCCGCCAAGCAGGCGGGTGCTCGCAAGCCAGGCGTCGAGGCCGCCGTTGCTTTGCACGTCGGCGCGTAAATCAGCCTGACGCTGGCTGCCGGCGAGCAAAGTGATGTCCTGACGAATGCCGAAACGGTCCTGATAGACCTGGCGAAACGCATCTTCGAACTGCGGTTTTTTTGCCGTCACATCGACGAAGCTGTAGTAGCTGGCGGCCGTCGGCTTCAATGCATCGAGCGCCGCATGACTGGCGGGCGGCGGCATCACGTAGGGCAGGGCGATGCCCAGGTCGGGCGTGCGGCCGAGGACTTTGTCGTGCAGGGTCAGGCGGGTCTGGCCATCGTCTTCGCGCAGCGGTTTGAGCTGCTGCGGGTTCTGCGCGAACAGATTGGCCGTACCGTCGAGCCAGAACGCCGCTTTGCCGCTGCCTTGCAGACGCAGGCGCCAGACTTGTTCGCGGTCACTGACCGGCAATGCGACCTGATCGTATTGCCAATAGGCGCGATAAGGTTTCAGCGCCAGCGACAGCTGTTGGTTATCTCCGACCCGCTGCGCTTGCAGGGCGTTGACGCCACCGTGGAATTTGCCCGCGAGCACCGCGTGTTCACCCGGCGCAATCTTGAAAAACAGCTCATCGCCGTCACGGGTTTGCGCGCTGAAATGCACCTTGGCCGGGGCGAACAATGCGACGGTGTTTTCGTCGTGTTCGACCCGGTAATTACGAAAGCTGTAGCCGGGGATTTCCAGCTGATAACTCGCCGCGCCCGGTGCCAACGGCCAGCTCTGGCTGCCACGGGTTTCGCTGGCCTTGATGAAGCGCTCACCCTGCAATTTGCCTTGGCCGTCGAGCAGGTACAGGTGCTCTTCGTTGGCGTCCGCCTGCCACGCCGGCGCCCAGCGCACGGTCACGGTGTCGGGGCGATCCGCTTGCAGGTACAGGCTACCGTCGCGAATGTCACCCCAGCGCATCGACGCCGCGAAGGTGTCCAGCGACAGGCCGAGACCGAGCAGCAGGGCCAGGCTTTTCATGCGGATTTCCGTTGTAAAAAGCGACGCTGCAACATCAGCCACATCGGTGCGATGTCGGCGGGCAGGATGATCAGGGTTTGCCAGAGCGGTACGCTGCTCAGCCGGCAGTACAACACCAGCATTGCTACGGTCACTGCCAGATAGGCAATCGACGACGCCGCCGCTGCACCGACAATCCCGTAAGCCGGGATCAGCACCACGTTCAGCGCGAGGTTGAGCAAGGCACCGAGGCCCATCAGCAGCGATACGGTGCCGGGGCGATTCTTGCCCAGCAGGTCCAGCCGCAGAATGCTCGCATAGCACAGGCCCAGCAGACCCGGCAGCAACGCCAGCAGCGCCGGATACGCCGGTTGATAGGCGACGCCGAACAGGGTCACGATCAGCCATTCGCCGATCACGGCCATGATCAGGCAGGCGCCGAGCATCACCGTGGCGGTCAGGCGCAGGGCCAGCGGAGTGACCTTGTCCATGCCTTCGTCCTGTTGCAGCAGGCGTTTCATCAGCGGTGTGGTCACGGCTTCCGGGACGATCAACAGCAGTTCGGCGGCGGCGCTGGCCATGGCGTAATGACCGAGCGCGGTACTGCCGAGCAGGGCGCCGATGAACAGGTAATCGGAGCGCAGGATGACTTGCTGGAACAGCAGATCCGGATGGCTGCGGGCGCTGTAGCGCAGCAGTTCGTTCTGGCTGGCGCGGTCCCATTGCAGCTGCAACGGTTGCGCGCGTTTGAGCCAGACCCAACCGGCCAGCACCACCAGGCTGATTCCCGCCAGCCAGCTGATCAACGCCGCTTCCAGGGCCGCTTCCTTCCACATCCAGAACAGCGCGAGAAACAACAACAGCGGCGCCAGGGACTCCACCAGACGCAAGGCGTTGAACGCGACCACGCCGCCGGACGCATTGTGCAACGTCAGCAAGCCGCTCTTAAGCACAGTCAACGGCACCGCCAGCAGCAACAGCCAGGCCAGAAGACCGAGTTGTACGGTGACGTCCAGTTCACTGCCGAACTCACGCACCAGCGCCACCACCAGCAACGTCAACAACCCCGCCAGCAAGCAGCCGAAGACCAGCACCTGAGCCAGCAGCAAGCCCATCGGCCGCTGCTTGGCGGCCTGGTAACCGACAGCGGAATTCAAGCCGCCGCTGGTGGCCGCGCTGATCAGGTCGGGCAGGGTGCTGAGCAGGGCGAACAGCCCGCGTTCACTGGGGCCGAGGATTCGCGCCAGTAATACGTTCCTCAGGAGGCGCAGGGCAATCATCGCCAGTTTGGTGCCCATGCTCAGCGCCAAGTGCTTGAGGTAACTGCTTCGACTCATGGTCGCGCCCCGCGAAAGATCCGCCACGACAGTAGTTCCGGGTTACGCGCGGTACGCTGGCTGACGCCGAAACGCGGCAGGTTCAGCGGATCCCCCGCGCCGCGATAGATCCCGGTGCCGGTGCCGAGGGCGAACGGATAATCGTGGCTGGCAATCTGCTCGCGCACCCGTGCGTCGTTGTCGCCGTTGGGGTAGCAGTACACCGGCAATGGCCGGTTGCAACCGTTGTTCAGGGCGTCGCGGCTGCGGCTGATTTCTTCGCTCAGGCGTACGTCGTCGAGTTGGGTCAGGATCGCGTGACTCGCACCGTGAGGACCGAAACGCACCAGCCCCGAAGCTTCCATCGCCCGTACTTGATGCCAGTCCAGCGCCTGGGGCAGTGACTCTGGCGGGCATTCGTTGGTCAGGCGTTCGAGGATCGAAGGGTCGCTGCTCTTCAAGCCTTGCAGATAGTGCAGCAACGTCAGGCTGCGACGATCCACGTCGATGTCGTCCATCAGCACCGGCAATGGGTGGTGGAGCGCCTGCAGACAATCGATCAGGTGCATGCGCGGTTTTTCGCCGTGGCTGCCCCACAGGGTTTCACCGATGCTTTCCCACCAGAAGCGCTGGCGGCTGCCGATGAAATCCGTGGAGAGGAAAATGCTCGCTGGCACCTGATGCTTTTGCAGCAGCGGAAAGGCGTTGGCCGCGTTGTCGCGCCAGCCGTCATCGAAGGTCAGCGCCACTTGCGGGCGCTCGCGGCGCAGGGCGTTGGGCTGGAGGATTTCCATCAGCGGCACGCAGTCGAAATGCCTGCGCAGCCATACCAGCAGATGCTCGAAGGCTTTCGGGCCGACGCACAGTTCGTTGCGATGCGGCAGGTCGGCGGCGCGGTCGTTGGACAGTACCCGGTGCAACATCAGGATCACGCCTGCGCCGTGCAATTGGTTTCGCCCCACGGACGAGTTGAGATAGAGCCAGCCACTGGTGCGTTTTATCAGTTGTTTGATCGCCATGGCTTGAGCCCTCTCAACGGTTTTGGTCAGGGTTCCACTGGGCGTAACGCTGGCCGCGCAAGAACTGCCACAGGCCGATGCTCATGCCCGCCAACGTCACCAGCAGGAATGCCGCAAGGCGGAACGGTTTGGGTAAGCGGTGTTGCGAATCCAGCAGACCGGCAATCGCAATGGCGTAGCCGATCAGTTGCGCGATCAGACTCAGGCGATAGAAACCATGGTCGTCCCACAGCCAGAAATTGCTCAGCAACAGAGGCAGCAAAAGAATCGGCGCCAACCGCCGAATCAGCTTGTGGCTGATCAGCGCAATCGAATACAGCCCGTGCTTGAGCGGATTGAGCAGTTCGCTGCGCTGGGCCAGGCTTTGCAGGCCGCCAACGGTGACCCGCTGGCGCCGGCGGAATTGTTTGTCCGCTTCATCGACGCCGTGGTCGATCACTTGTGCTTCGGGTACGTAGACGATGCGTTTGTATTTCACCGGCGCGCAGGTGCTGATGAAGAAGTCATCGTTGACCTCGGCCGGCACGTCCTCGAACAGTTCCCGGCGCAGGGCGAGCAACGCGCCATCGGCGGAGACCATGCAACCGGTGCGGTTCTCGACCCGGCGCAGCCAGCCTTCGTAATGCCGGTACAGGCTGTCGCCGACACTCAAACCACCACCGGTGACCGGAATCACCATGTGCCCGGCGCAGGCGCCGACCTGCGGATCGCTGAGCGGCGCGAGCAGGTAGCCGAGGGTTTCCCGCGACCATTGGTTGTCGGCATCGGTGAACACCAGAATGTCGCCCGTGGCCAGGGCCACACCGGCATTGAGTGTCGCGGCCTTGCCCTGACGCGGCAGGTCGAGCACGGTGATCCGTGGGTCTACGACCTTTTGCGCGCAAGCCACCGTGTCGTCGCTGGAACCGTCGCTGGCCAGAATGATTTGCAGGGTGGCCGGCTGATAATCCTGGGACAGCAGCGAACGCAGCTTGTGTTCGATATGCCGCGCCTCGTTGTGCGCGGCAATCACGATGCTGATATTCAGCGGCGGCGCCGGGCTGTGACGCCACGCCGGGAGCAGCGGCGCCAGCAGCGTCAGTAGCAGGGGGTAGCCGACGTAGGCGTACACCGGCAGCAACAGGCACATCCAGAAAATGAACTCAGCCACGGGCAGGCCTCCTGGCGTTCCAATGACACAGACTGAGAATGAACGCCGCGCCGGCCAGGTGCAGCCGTACCCAATGCAGCCCCCACAGTTGCAGGGTCAGGCCGATATCGTGCTGGCGGTGACTCTGACGGATGCTGAGCACCAGCGCCGGGATCATGGTGATGGTCACCATGACGGCGGCGTGATGGGGGAAACCATTGAGCAGCGCGGAAATCGCCAGCAGGTCCAGCAGCCACGCCGCCAGCGACAAAAGCGGAAAGCGCAGCAGGCGCAAACTCAAACCGTGAGTGCGCAGCAGTTGCAGATGACTGCCCTGACGCCACATTTCCTTGCCCATCCATTCGCGCCAGTTCATTTCGTAGCCCCAGTGCAGGGCCACGGACTCGTTGACCGACAGCAGCCGCGCGCCCTGTTTGCTCTGGCGCAGGGTGAACTCCTTGTCTTCGCCGGTGCGCAGGGATTCGTTGAACCCGCCGACCTTGTCGAACCAGCGCCGATGCATCAGCAGGTTGGAGCTGGGCAACCAGTCCACGGCATGGGCGGTATGGCTGGTCGGGCGCAGGGTGCGGCGTTGCCAGGCCACGGCGTACCACGGTGCAGAGGCGGGGGTGTGCAGGTCCAGCCCGAACACGTCGGCGTGGCCTTCGGCTTCGAGGGCGAACAACCCGGTCAGCCAGTCTTCGGGCATCTCGATGTCGGCATCGATGAACGCCAGCCAGTCACCGGTGGCGACGGCGGTGCCGCGATTGCGCAGGGCGCCGATCAATACGCCCGGCACCACCAGCACTTGCGCGCCGAACTGGCGGGCGATCTGCGGGCCGTCATCGCTGGAGCCGTTATCGACCACGATCAGTTCGCACTCGACATTGGCCGCATGGGCGGCTTTTTGCGCCGCCAGCAGGGTGCGGCCGATGTGGCGGCCCTCGTTGTACATCGGGATGACGACACTGATCCGGCTCATGCCCTGGTCTCCACCAACGGTGCTTGCTCGGCCTTCAGGCGCAGGACGCTGGTGAGCGCGAGCATGATCCACACGTACTTCTGGTTCGGTGCACTGAGGAACATCAGGAACAGGGTCAGCGACAGGAAACCCACCCCCAGGTGGGTCATCATGTCGGCCTGCTCCCAGTCGCGGCGCTGCATCCAGGCGCGGCGTGCGCGGATCAGGTTGTACAGACCCAGCGCGAGCATGCCGACGAACAGGAGGCCAGCGGGAATCCCCAGTTCGCTGAAGATTTCCAGGTAGGTGTTGTGGGCCCGACGGTACAGGTCACCGATCTTGCGGTTGGCGGAAAACGCCTTGGCGTAACCGGTGGTGGCGTAATGCAGGGGAAAGGTGCCGGGGCCGGAGCCGAGCAACGGGTTCTCGCGGATCATCTGGCTGCCGACCACGATGTACGAAGCGCGGCGGCCCAGGGATTCGTCATCGTGGCCCCGGGCGCCGGCGCTGAGCACGCTCAGCGACTGGATACGCGCCAGATAGCCGGCAGGCATCGCATAGATCGCCAGTGGAATCACAATCGCCGCGCCGAGCATGGCGAAGCCCAGATGCCGTGGGCGGATGCGTGTCAGTTGCGCGCGGTAATGCCAGCAACCGATCACCAGACTCAACGCCAGCACCACCAACCCGGAGCGCGATTCGGTCTTGGTCATGCCGCCGAGCAGCAGCAGGCAGCAACCGCCCCAGAACCAACGGTGCAACAGGTTCGGGCTGCGAATGATCAGCAGCAGGCCCAGCGGCACGGCAAAGGCGATCAGCATGGCAAAGGCGTTCGGGTCTTCGAGCAGACCGGCGGCGCGGCCCTGATCCTGGAATTTGGTCGAAAACATCGCCATCGCACAGGTGGCGCTGACGGCCAGTGTCACCAGACGGGCGAACAGGTCGAGGTTCAACTCGCGACCGATCAGCAAGGTGATGACGAACAGGATCAGACCGACGCTGAGTTCACGCAGATGACCCAGGGACATGCCCATGTCATCGGTGTTGAGCAGACTCAGGAAGTACAGAACCATGAACCAGATCAGGTAACGCCAGATGTTGCTGCGCAGGCGCTCCGCCGGAATCTGGTGCATCGCCAGTTGCAGCATCAGGATCACTGCCAGCGACGCGCCGATCAGCTTGCTGCCCGACAGCGAGCTGTCCTTGAAGAAACCCTCGAACGGCACTAGCGCGGCGATGCCGAGCAGGCCCCAGGTCGGCTTACGGTAGAGCAGGGCGAACCCCACCAGACCAAGCACCGCTCCCGGCGCAAGATAGGGCCAGGGACTGGCCAGCAAGGCGATGCAGACCAGACCCAGCAAGCTGACGATCGAGAGCGGGAAAATCATGCGCGTGCCTCCCGTGCCGTGCGGATGTACAGCTGCGACCAGCGTTCGGCCAGGGCCTTGAGGTCGTAGCGGTCCTGTTGCGTGCGTTTTGCGTTGTCGCGCAGCTTGCGCGCCAGCGCGGGTTGGCTCAGCAGCGTGTCGAGCTGGCGGGCGAGGGCGCTGCTGTCGGCCGGCGCGGCGAGCAGGCCGTTGTGCCGGTGTTCCAGCACATCGGGAATCCCGCCGACCGCGAACGCCACCACTGGCACCCCGATCTGCATGGCCTCCAGCAGAATCATCGGCGTGCCCTCGGTGCGCGAGCTGATCACCAGCGCGTCGAGTTGCTGCCACCAGTGACGCATGTCGGTCTGATAACCCGGCAGACGAATGCGCTTTTGCAGCCCGGCGGCGTCGATTCGCGCCTCAAGTGCCTCGCGCTCCGGGCCGTCACCGAGCATCACCGCGTCGAGTTGCGGATGCTGATGACACAGCGGGATCAACGCATCGAGAAACAGATCCGGACCTTTTTCGCTGCTCAATCGTCCGACGTACCCGGCGAGCCAGCGCTGATGATCGACCTCCGGCATCCGTTCAGCGACTGCCGCCGGCAGACCGTTGGGGATCACCTGCAGCTTTTCCGCACGGACGCTGGCCTGGCGGTGCAGCACCGCAATGCTTTCGGCCACACAGACCACCCGGTCCACCGACGCGGTGCGGCACAGTTGCAGGCTCAGCCAGGTGTAGAACTTCTGCTTGCGGCTGCGCGGGGTGAAGCCGTGCTGGGTAATCACCAGCGGCAGGCGCAACAACGTGGCGCCGACCCAGCCGAACAGCAAGCCTTTGAAATTGTGGGTGTTGATCAACGGACGTTCCGCCCGGCGCTGACGCAGATGCCCGAGCAATGCGCCGAGCCCGGCGCAACCTTGGGCATCGACACCCGCCGCGCGAAAGCGCTCGATCAGTGCCGGCGGCGCATCGAGAAACAGCACCTGATGCTGCCCCGGTGTCGCCAGACAATGATCCAGCAACATCCGCTCGGCCCCATAGAAGCCACCACTGCTGAGCAAATGAATGATCGGCAGGGCGGCGTTCGGGGAGGACGGGGTGCTCAATTGCGCACCCAGTGCACGAAGCTTGGCACGGTCCAGTTCTTGTGTGGGTTACCCGGTTGAGTGCTCTGGTCGTTGATCACCAGCAGCACCGGCAGGCCCAGCTCGTGGCTGATTTGTGCCGGATGTTTGAAGCGGTGATCGAAGAACTCGCGCACATAGACCAGGGCAATCGCCAGCAGCAGACCGGTGAACAGGCCAAACGGGATGATCAGCAGCGGTTTGGGGAACGCCGCTTCGGTCGGCTCGAACGGCGGGCTCAGGACGCGGGCGTTGGACAGGTCGTCGTTCAGCGCCCGGGTGGTGCTGCTTTCGGCGAAGCGTTGGGCGTAGGTTGAGAACGCGGCGTGCAGGGCGTCGATTTCGGTGTCCATCTGCCGCAGTTTGCTTTGGGTCTGCTGCAGGTCATGGATGCGCGCCTTGAATTCGGCGATGCGCGCGGTTTTCTGATCGATCACCTGCTGAACCACGGCCAGGTCGTTGGTACGTTCCTGGATGCGGTTGCTCACCACTTTGAGGAACTGTTGACGGGTGCGGGCGATCTGTTCGCGGGTCAGCAGCATTGGCTCGCTGCCGGGCTGGAAGACCGCCAGATCATTCATGTAGCGGCTGACCTGAGTGGTCAGTTGCTCGCCCAGCTGTTTGATCTCCCGGTCTTCGAACGCCACGTTGTCGACGGTGGTGGTGAAGGTGTAGGGGAAGGTGTAGTCATTGAGCTTGTTGTTGCTGGCGGCGGCCAGGCTGGTTTTCAGGTATTCCAGCCAGCGCTGGCTTTGCAGCAGGCGATCCTGATACAGGTTCAGCGCCTGTTCTTCGGTGTTGATCGCGTTCAGGCGGAAGGTGATTTCTTCCTTCGGATCCGCCGCGCCGACACGTTCCAGCAAGGCCTGGCGATTGGCTTCCAGACCGTCGAGGCGCACTTGATACAGATGCTTTTTGGTCTCGTAGAAGGACTGCGGCAGGTCGATCGATTGCAGCGCCTGACGGCTGACCAGATAGTTCTGCAGCAGGGCGGCGACGAAGGTCGTGCCTTGGTGCGGATCCGGGAAGCTGTAGACGATCGAGATCACGTTGGAGCCGGGCAGGGTCTCGATCTTCAGGCTGTCGATGGCCTGTTGCGTCAGCCCGTCGAGCACGGTGTCACGCACCGGATCGGTCTCCAGCCCCAGCAGGTTGCGCAGCGGGTTGATCAGGTACTGACGCAGCGGCGAGGTGATGTAGCGCCGGAACGGATCGCCGATCAGCCGGGCAAACATCCCGGGGGGCGGGGTGTATTCACCCTTGTCCCGCAGTTCGCTGATGGTCTGACGGATCAGCGCCGGCGAACGCAGGATGTTGCTCTCGGTTTCCATGTCCGCCAGTGACGGCGGGATGAACGTGGCGTTGTCCACGGTCAGCGACGTGGTGGCGTCGCCCTGGGAGAGTTTTTTCGACTGCACGATCACCTGGGCGGTGATATCGAAGCTCTGTTTGAGCACCATCGGCAGCACCAGCGCGATCACTGCAAAGATCAGGAAGACACGCTTCACCAGCCGTTTGTTGGCGAAGAAGATCCTGAAGAACTCATGCAGGTAGTTTTCCTTTGGATTCATGTCAGGTCACCCGAGAGTCAGTTGTTGTTGCTGCCCTTGTTGTCGACGCGGTAGCCGAAGCTGAACCCCACGCCCTGGAACAGCACCACGTCGGCCAGCTGCCGTGCCAGATCACCGGCACTCGCCAGTTTGGTCTTCGGCACGTAGAGCATGTCGTCAGGTTGCAGGTAGGCGATTTGCGAGGCGTCGCCGGCCAGCGCTTTCTCGACGTCGTAGCGCACGGCCTGCACCTGATTGCCGTTGCGCCGCATGATCATCACCGAGTCCAGACGCGCCTTGACGTTGGTACCTCGGGCCAGCGTCAGTGCTTCGAGCACAGAAACCGGTCGGCGAATCGGATATGAACCTGGCTGACCGACTTCACCCAGCACATAGATCTCGTTACCGGCGGTGGACTTGAGCAACACGTCCACGGTCATCCTTCCCGGCAGTTGCGCATAGCGTTTGTTGAGGAAGGTTTCCAGTTGATTGACGGTCATGCCTTGCAGCGGCACGGCACCGATTTCCGGGAAGCTCGCGTAGCCGTCAGTGCCCACGGTGATCTCGCGGCTCATGCCGGTGGCCGGGTGGTTGAGGGCGCTTTTCAGGTTCTGCTCGTTGGTCAGCGGACTGATGATCTGCACAGTCAGCTGGTTGCGATTGGGCTGGAACAACTGTTTGCGCTGATAGGCACGCTGGATTTCATCCCGGGCCTCATCGCTGGTCAGCCCGGCGATTTTCACCGAAGTGTTGGCCCCCGGCAGATTGATGGTGCCGTCCGGCAGCACCAGTTGATTGCCGTTGAGCTGGCTGGCAGCGGTGAAGTTCAGGCCGATCTGGTCACCCGACTGCACGCGGTAAGCGTCCGAGCCGCTGGTGCTGATGTGGAAGATCACGTCCAGCACATCCTGCGGGCGCAGGGTCTGCTCGACCTTCGGCATGTCGGTGGCCTGGGCGTTGGCCGGGGTGGCGGTGAGGATATTCACCGGCATGGTCTGGGTTTCGGAGTTGCTGGAGCAACCTGCAAGCGGCAGCATCAGCAGAACCAGTATCTTGGCGTTCATGGCGTCATCCCTCGCGTTTGCTTACAGGTTTTTGTACAGCCATTTGGGCATGTAGTACTTGCGCCGGTTGAACACGCTGCCGACCACTTTCGCCCCGGCCTGGGTCAGCCGCTGCACGGCCGCCTGGGCGACCTCCCAGCGGGTGTCCTCGGCACGTACCACGAACACCACGCCATCGACCTGAGTGCTGATGACCAGCGTGTCGGCCGCCGAATACACCGCATCGCCATCGATCACCACGAAGCGGTACTGGCTGCCCAACTGATCGAGCAACGGGCTCAGACGCTCGGCGGTCAGGTGCTCCATGGTGCGGATCGGCCGGCCGTTGGGCAGCACGTGAAACGGCAGGCTCGACACCTGCACCACGCAGTCCTGCAACAGCGGCGGGTTGTCGGGGTTGAACAGCAGGTCGCGCAGGCCGCGCTCCTTGCCCAGGTTCAGTTGCTGGGTGAGGTTGTTCGCCGACTGACTGGCATCGACGTACAGCACCAGTCCGCTGCTCATCTGTGCCAGTTGGCTGGCCATGGCCAGGGCGCTGGTGGTGGTGCCGGCGCCGGGGTTGGCGGCGGTCAGGAACAGGATCCGCAGATCCAGGTCCAGCACGGTCGACGTCAGGTTCGACTCGCTGGGGCTGGCAATGCTCAGGTTTTTGTTGGTTGAACCGTCCATTAGCTTGCTCCGTGGCCGCTGAATACTTTGAAAGGGGTTTTCAACAGGATCTTCAAATCAAGCAACAGGCTCTGCTCGGCGATGTAGCTGAGGTCCAACTCAACGCGCTGGTCGAAGTCGATATTGCTGCGCCCGGAGATCTGCCACAGGCCGGTCATGCCGGGGTAGATCGCCAGACGGGCGAGGTGTTTGTCCTTGTAGCGGTAGGCGTTGAACGAGGTCGGACGAGGGCCGACCAGGCGCATGTCGCCGGTCACCACATTGATCAGGTTGGGCAGTTCGTCGAGGCTGGTGCGCCGCAGGAAACCGCCGATCCGGGTGATGCGCGGGTCCTGGTCGATCTTGAAGTCGATCGCGTCGGCACCGTGTTTGTTGAGGTGGCGCAGCGACTCTTTCAGTTCTTCGGCGTTGGCGACCATGGTGCGAAATTTGTACATGCCGAACTTGCGGCCGCGGTAGCCGGTGCGTTTCTGCACGAACATCACCGGGCCTTTGCTGGTGAACTTGATGGCGAGCGCCAGACCGATCAGCAGCGGCGAAATCATCACCAGGATGACCAACGCGCCGAAGCAGGCCAGCACCCGGTTGGTGCGGGACAATTGCCACGGCCGGCCGCCCTCGCGACCGGTCACCCAGCCCTGGCCCTGGCGGTGAATCGCCGCGTCGAGGCGCATTCGATGTTCCGGATCCATGCGTTTGTCACGAACCAGATGTTGGATCGGTACACCTTTCTCATGTCCAGTCATGGAGTCCTCCGCTGATGGTCAGCCGCGAGCGGCGCGTGGGCGATAGGCAGTGGGGTAGTAGTCGCGATACCAGGCGATGAAACGCCCCAGTCCTTCATCCAGCTCTATCCGGGGCTGGAACCCGGTGGCCTGGGCCAGATCGTCGGTGTCGGCACAGGTGTTGAGCACGTCGCCCGGTTGCAGGGGCAGCAGCTCGACAATGGCTTTCTGGCCGAGGTGTTTTTCCATCAGGGCCAGGTAGGTTTTCAGCTCCACCGGATGGTGGCCGCCGATGTTGAACAGGCACCACGGCGCCATGCTGCTGCCCGCGTCGGGGTGCTCGCGGTCCCATTCCGGATGGGTATGCGGCGGATGGACCGTGAGGCGAGCAATGCTCTCGACGATGTCGTCGATATAGGTGAAATCACGCTGGTGCAGGCCATAGTTGAAAAGCTTCAACGGCAGGCCTTCGGTGATGGCCCGGGCGAACTGGATCGGCGACATGTCCGGCCGGCCCCAGGGCCCGTACACCGTGAAAAAGCGCAGCCCGGTGCAGGGAATGCCGAACAGGTAGCTGTAGCTGTGAGCCATCAGCTCATTGGCTTTTTTGGTCGCGGCGTACAGTGACAACGGGTGATTGACGTCGTCATGCACCGTGTACGGCGTGTGCTGATTGGCGCCGTACACTGAACTCGACGAGGCATAGATCAAATGCTCGACCGGATGATGCCGGCAGCTTTCCAGAATGTTCAGGAAACCACTGAGATTGCTGTTCAGATAGGCCTGTGGATTTTCCAGCGAATAACGCACCCCGGCCTGCGCCGCCAGGTGGATCACCACTTGCGGGCACTCGCGGACAAACAGCGCATCGACAGCGGCGGCGTCGGCCAGGTCGACTCTGGCAATCTGGAAGTCGCCGACCTGGCCACGCACCCAGCGCACACGATCATGCTTGAGCTGTGGGTCGTAATAGGTGTTGAAATTGTCCAGGCCGACGACCTGATGCCCGTCGCGCATCAACCGCAACACGCAATGAGCGCCAATGAACCCGGCCGCACCGGTGACGAGGATTTTCATGACCGCAACCCGTCAGGCGCGATATGCCGCAGACCGATGCCGCTGTAGTGCAGGCCGGCGGCAGCCACTTGTTCCGGGTTGTAGAGATTGCGTCCGTCGATGATCACCTTCGAGCGCAGCTTGTCGGCCAGCAGTTCGAAGTCCACCACGCGAAAGTTCTTCCACTCCGTGCAGATCACCAGTGCGTCGGCGTCTTCCAGAGTGTCGTCGCGAGTGGCGCACAGGTGCAGGTCATCACGGTAACCATAAATGCGCCGGCATTCGGACATGGCTTCCGGATCGTAGGCCTGCACGCTGGCGCCTTCGGCCCACAGGGCATCCATCAGATAACGGCTGGGGGCTTCGCGCATGTCATCGGTGTTCGGCTTGAACGCCAGGCCCCAGACGGCGATGGATTTGCCGGCCAGGCCCTGCGGGAACTGCGCCTTGAGTTTGCTGAACAGGATGTGCCGCTGCGTATCGTTGACGTCGGTGACACTGCGCAGCAATTTCAGCGGCATGCCGTTGTGTTCGGCAGTGTGCAGCAGGGCGCGCAGATCCTTGGGAAAGCACGAGCCACCGAAGCCGCAGCCGGGGTAGATGAAGTGATAGCCGATGCGCGGATCCGAGCCGATGCCTTTACGCACGGCTTCGATGTCAGCGCCCAGCAGCTCGGTGAGGTTGGCCAGTTCGTTCATGAAGCTGATGCGAGTGGCGAGCATCGCGTTGGCCGCGTACTTGGTCAGCTCGGCGCTGCGGTTGTCCATGAACATCAGTTTTTCGTGGTTGCGGCAGAACGGCGCGTAGAGTTCGCTCAACTGTTCCCTGGCTTCAGGGTCCAGGGTGCCGACGATGATCCGGTCGGGGCGCATACAGTCGGCGAGGGCGCTGCCCTCCTTGAGAAATTCCGGGTTGGAGACGATCCGCACGTTGAGGCCGCTTTTGCCGCGCCGGCGCAATTCGTTGTTGGCGGTGTCGAGTACCTGATCCGCCGTGCCGACCGGCACTGTGGACTTGATGATCAGGGTGCGATCGGCCTCCATGAAGCTTGCGATCTGCCGCGCCACGTTGAGCACATGACTGAGGTCGGCGGAACCGTCCTCGTCAGCCGGCGTACCCACGGCGATGAAGATCAGTTCGGCGTGTTCAACGGCATCGCTGGCCTGGGTGGTGAACAACAAGCGCCCGGCCTTGATGTTGTCTTCCAAAGTTGCCGACAGACCCGGTTCACTGATAGGCGGAACTGCCTGTTGCAGTTGTTTAATCTTGTTCGGGTCTATATCGACACACAGTACTCGATGTCCGACATCGGCAAGTGCCGCAGCTTGTATCAGGCCAACATAGCCCGTACCAAATACGCTCACGTCCATATTGGCGTGCCTCGTAAGACGGTGGAGGAAGATCGAATTGGAACTGTCAAAAGGGGTATAGCGCAGGGTGGGAAAAGCGTGTCAGCAAAATGACATGTTGCATGTGTATAACACCCCCGTTTTTGGGGGCTAATAGCCATCAAGTACTTGCTGTATCTGGATTTGTCCCGTCCTTGACATGTTTTTCACAATTCAAAGAAAACGATAAACGGTCGTAGGCCACAAAATTCAAGGGCTGTAGAGACTTGGGTGTGTCAGTAATGAGTCAATGTTTTTTTGACGCTTTTGTCCAAAGTCCGACAATTCTTGCGCTTTGATAGCGCGGTGCTAGTGTCAGAAATTGACCGACAATTCATTGACCATGCCCCGTCGGCAGTGCCCCGGAACCGCCATGTTTCGATATTTGAAAGAACTGCTTTTAGTTATTTATCTACTGCTTTATTCCGATTATTACCTTGAGCGTTTAAACGCCATGGGTATCGGCCCGGCAGTACTTCTTTTTGGCGCGATGTTTTTGGCGCTGACTTTCTCATTATTACTAACGGCCTATATAAGGCAGACTTTCATTCGGCACTTGTTCGCATTGGCGATGTTTGTTTCGGCGGTGTTTTTTGATGTTTATACCCGGGTCACCGCCGATTACCTGACGTACAGCAGTTTTGTCTCTCTGGTGTATTCGGGTGGCTTCATTCAGGAAGCGGCGTACCAGTACCGGGACGCGATCGTCCACGGGCTACTCAACGGACTTTTACTGTTGATCGGCATCGGCCTGCGGCCGCGTCATTCGATTCCGGTTCCCAATGCGCTGCGAGTCGCGGCGCCAGTGGCGGGTGTATTGCTGCTCAGCGCCGTGCTGTTCGTTCGGGCCGGAGAGGGCGCGCGCGGGTTGCCGATCATGTACACGCCTTTGGCCTACCTCAACCTGTTTGGCTACGAGGCGCTGCACAACACCGTCGGCCCCCGTGAGCCGGTGACCCTGGCGCGCAACGGCCCGGCAGTGAGCCACGACATCGTGCTGATCATCGACGAAAGCATTTCCGGCAATTACCTGGACATCAACGCGCCGTTCGGCGTGCACAGCAACCTCAAGCAGGCGCATCCGGGTGTCGAGATCTTCAACTACGGCTATGCGGTGTCCATCGCCAATTGCAGCGCTGACACCAACGTCACCCTGCGTTACGGCGGCACCCGTACCGATTACATGCGCATCAACACTACGTTGCCGTCGATCTGGCAGTACGCGAAAAAGGCCGGCCTGCGCACCGTCTACATCGACGCCCAGCGTACCGGCGGCAACCTGCAGAACCTGATGACCGACACCGAAAAAAAGGACATCGACGAATTCGTGCAATTCGACCAGACCAGCGTCCGCGACCGCGACATGGCCGCTGCGGCCAAGCTGATCGAACTGCTCAACGACGACAAACCGGAGCTGGTGGTGATCAACAAGGTCGGCGCGCATTTCCCGGTGCACGACAAATACCCGGACGCCTTCATGGCCTACCGCCCGACCTTGCCACGGGGCCAGTTCACCGAAATCGCCGACACCGGCAAGCGCGACGGCTTCAACGGCCAGCCGGATGACTGGGTGCTGTACCGCAATGCCTACAAGAACACCGTGCTGTGGAATGTCGGCGAGTTTTTCTCGCGAGTGTTTGCCCAGGCCAACCTGAACAACGCGCTGCTGATCTACACCTCAGATCACGGCCAGGACCTGCACGAGCGTGGAAACCCGGGGCTCAACACCCATTGCGGCGGCGACCCGGTGGAAGAAGAGGGATTGGTGCCGCTGGTGGTGATTCAGGGCGATCAATTGCACACGCTCGACTGGTCGGCACAACTGGCGGCCAATAAGGATCGCTCCAGTCACTACAACATTTTCCCGACCCTGCTGCAGTTGATGGGTTACGACCTGGCGGGGATCGAGTCGGTCTACGGCAAACCGCTTAGCGTGCCGACGACGGATGATTTCACCTTCAACTACCGCTTCAACGCGCGGTTGGGGGCCAAGCCCGAGTGGAAACACGTTGATCTGAACAGCATCGTGACGCCGGGTGAGGCGCCGACCAGTGTTGCAGCAGGGCAGTAACCCATCGGTATCCGCTATCCTTGGCCCACACGGATCGATCGGATGGCGACATGCTGCAGGTTCTAAACGTCTTCAAGAGCTATCTCACTCCGCAAGGCCCGTTGCCCGTGTTGCAGGGCATCGACCTGACGCTCAACCCCGGCAGCAGCCTGGCGCTGATGGGCGAGTCGGGCAGCGGCAAAAGCACACTGCTGCACCTGATCGCCGGCCTGGATAAAGTCGACAGCGGCAGCATCCGCAGCGGCGAATATCGACTCGACGAAATGAGCGAAGCGCAACTGGCCAACTGGCGGCGTACGGAAATCGGTCTGGTGTTTCAGCAATACAACCTGATCGGCAGCCTGCGCATCGAAGACAACCTGGCGTTTCAGGCGCGATTGGCCGGGCGCCATGACCCACGTTGGCAGAACCATCTGGTGCAGCGTCTGGGGCTGGGCGATCTGCTAAAGCGCTATCCCGAACAACTCTCCGGTGGCCAGCAACAACGAGTCGCGCTCGGTCGGGCGTTGGCGTCGCGGCCCAAATTATTGCTGGCCGACGAACCCACCGGCAGCCTCGACGAAGCGACCAGCAACGAGGTGCTGCGGCTGTTGCTGGAATTGCTCGACGACACGCCGACCACCTTGCTGATGGTCACTCACAGCCAACGCGTGGCCGCGCGACTGGCGGAGCGGGTGGTGTTGTCCAATGGTCGACTGACGTGAGGGTTTTCCGGCAAACACTGATCGCCTTGCTCAGTCACTGGCGACGACACCCGGTGCAGTTCTTCAGCGTGCTCACCGGGTTGTGGCTGGCCACCAGCCTGTTGACCGGTGTCGAGGCGCTCAACAGTCAGGCGCGGGACAGCTACGCTCGCGCCAGCCAGATGATCGGCGGCGAACCTCAGGCCAGTCTGAGCGCGCCGAATGGCGCGACGTTTTCCCAGCAGTGGTTTGTCGATTTGCGCCGGCAAGGCTGGTCGGTTTCGCCAGTGTTGCAAGGGCGTTTGATCCTCAAGGGCCATGAGTCCCAACGCCTGCAATTGATGGGCATTGAGCCGGTGTCGCTGCCGGCCGACAGCGCGGTGGCGGGGCAGGCGATGCCGATCGAGCGCATCGTCGAATTCTTCAGCCAGCCGGGCAGCACCTGGATTTCCCCCGACACCTTGCAAGCGTTGAATCTGACCGAGGGTGCGACACCGCAAACCGAAACCGGCCAGACGTTGCCGCCGCTGCGGGCGCAAAAAGACATGGCGCCCGGCGTGCTGCTGGTGGATATCGGCGTTGCCCAGCGCTTGCTCGAACAACCCGATCAACTGTCGCGCCTGCTGTTGCCCAAGGATTTTCACGCCGACGTACCGGCCGCGCTCAAAGGCCAGTTGCAGCTCAAGAGCAGCGGCGAAGAAAACAATCTGGCGCGGCTGACCGAAAGCTTTCACCTCAACCTCGATGCGCTTGGGTTTCTTTCGTTTGTCGTCGGCCTGTTCATCGTGCATGCCGCCATTGGCCTCGCACTGGAGCAGCGTCGCGGGTTGCTGCGCACGTTGCGCGCCTGCGGTGTCAGTGCGCGAATGTTGATCACTTGCCTGATCGTCGAACTCGGAGCGCTGGCGCTGATCGGCGGACTGTTCGGTGTCGTCAGCGGCTACTGGCTGGCCAGTGTGCTGCTGCCGGATGTCGCCGCCAGCCTGCGCGGGTTGTACGGCGCGGAAGTGGCGGGGCAGTTGCGTTTGAGCCCCTGGTGGTGGTTCAGCGGTATCGGCTTGAGCCTGCTCGGCGCATTGCTGGCCGGGGCCAACAGTCTGCTGCGGGCGGCGCGTCTGCCGTTGTTGGCGGTGGCCAATCCGCAAGCCTGGCACGAACAGCATGCGCGCTGGTTGCGCCGGCAGGCCTGGATGGCCGGAGTGTTTGCGGCGATTGCGTTGATTGCGCTGGTGTTGGGCGACAGTCTCGCCAGCGGATTTGTGTTGATGGCCGGGTTGTTGCTCGGCGCGGCGCTGGCACTACCGGTGGTACTCAGCGCGTTGTTGAACGGTTTGCTCGGGCGCAGTCGTTCGGTGCTCGGGCAGTGGTTTCTCGCCGACTGCCGACAGCAACTGCCGGCACTGAGTCTGGCCTTGATGGCGCTGCTGTTGGCGATGGCGGCCAACATCGGCGCCGGCAGCATGACCGCCGGTTTTCGCCAGACCTTCAACGACTGGCTCGAACAACGGCTCACCGCCGAGCTCTATCTGAATCCGAGTAATCCGGCCCAGGCCCGCGAGCTGTACAGCTGGCTCAAGCAACAGCCGAGTGTCACGGCGATCCTGCCCAACTGGCAGGTCTCGGTGACGCTGCAAGGCTGGCCGACGGAGGTGTTCGGCATCATCGACCATCCGCACTATCGCCAGCACTGGCCGCTGCTCGAAGCCCGGGGCAACGACCCGTGGGCTTTGCTGGCCACGGATGACGCGGTGATGCTCAGCGAGCAACTCGCACGCCGGCTCAAGGTGCGGCCGGGGGATCACCTGACGATTCCGACGCCGGGCCTGTCGTGGTCGCCGCGCATCGTCGGGATCTACGCCGACTACGGCAATCCCAAGGGCCATGTACTGGTCAACAGCAATCACCTGTTGCGCAGCTGGCCGCAATTGACGCCAAACCGTTTCAACCTGCGGATCGAACCGGCAAAGATTCCGGCATTGCTCAGCGCCTTGCAGGCACGCTTTCAGCTCGATGACAGCCGCATCGTCGATCAGGCGCGGCTCAAGGGCTGGTCGGTGCAGGTTTTTGAGCGAACCTTTGCCGCGACGGCTGCGCTCAACAGTCTGACTCTGGCGGTTGCCGGTGTGGCGTTGTTCATCAGTCTGCTGACCCAGAGTCAGAGCCGTCTCGGCCAACTGGCGCCGCTGTGGGCATTGGGCGTTACGCGCCGGCAGTTGATGCTGCTCAACCTCGGTCAGACCTGGCTGCTGGCGGTGCTGACACTGTTGCTGGCCTTGCCGTTGGGCATCGGGCTGGCGTGGTGCCTGGATGCGGTGATCAACGTACAGGCTTTCGGCTGGCGCCTGCCGTTGCGGGTATTTCCGTGGCAATTGCTGCAACTAATGGGGCTGGCGCTGCTGGCGACATTGCTGGCTTCGGCGTGGCCGCTGTATTCGCTGTACCGCACGCAACCGGCGGATCTGCTGAGGACGTTTGCCCATGAGGATTAGGTTCGTTGTGGTGTTTCTGGCGCTGTTGCTCAGTGGCTGCGACAACCCGGCACCAGAGCAGAAAGGCTTCGCCGGGATGGGCGCTCAGGCGCAGGCCTTCACACCGGTGGTGCCGGGGCGGGTGTTCAGCTTTCCGACGGATCACGGTGTCCATGACGGTTTTCGCATCGAGTGGTGGTACGTGACCGCCAATCTCAAGGATGCCCAAGGCATTGATTTCGGCGTGCAATGGACACTGTTTCGCAGCGCGTTGAACCCCTCGCCGGAGCAACCGGGCTGGGCCAATCAAACGATCTGGCTCGGCCATGCGGCGGTGACGTCGGCCAGCGTCCATCACGCCGCCGAACGTTATGCCCGTGGCGGCGTCGGGCAGGCGGGGGTGAGTGGGGTGCCGTTCGAGGCGTGGATCGACGACTGGCGCTTCGTCAGTCAGGCGAGCGATCCGCTGGGCGACATGCAGCTCAGCGCAAAGGACAAAAACTTCAGCTACCAACTACGCCTGACTTCCAGCCGTCCGCTGGTGCTGCAAGGTGATCACGGTTTCAGTCAGAAATCCGAACAGGGCCAGGCGTCGTATTACTACAGCCAGCCGTTTTTCCAGGCCAGCGGCACCCTGCAAATCGACGGCAAGACCTACACCGTCAACGGCCCGGCCTGGCTCGACCGCGAATGGAGCAGCCAGCCGCTCACCGCCAATCAGACCGGTTGGGACTGGTTCTCCCTGCACCTTGATGACGGCGCACACGTCATGCTCTACCGCATGCGCCAGAAGGAAGGGGCGCCGTACTTGACCGGTACCTGGATTGGCGCCGATGGCCAGTCTGAAACGCTGCATGCCGAGCAGATCAAACTGACGCCGCAGGACACTGCGAAGGTTGCGGGTCGTTCGATGCCGGTGCGCTGGACAATCGGCATCCCGGACAAACACATCGACATCACCCTCGATGCAATCAACCCCAACGCCTGGATGGGGCTGCGCATTCCCTACTGGGAAGGGCCGGTGCGGTTGAGTGGCAGTCAGGGCGGGCGCGGTTATCTGGAGATGACCGGGTACTGATTCGCCCCTGTGCGGGAGCGACGGTGGATCAGCGTCTATGCTCCTTGGCACGCACGGCGCTGAATACGCCGTGTGCTGCCATTCATCACAGGGAAAGTACCGCTTATGAAGCTCCAAGCACTGACGCACGCCATCGCACTTGCCACTGTCCTGTCCGCTTCCACGGCATTCGCTGCCGATATTCCGTTGTCGGCGACGGTCGAGAAGGATCAGGTCACCACCAAAGTACTGGCGGTTGATCCGGCCAATCATCAGGTTGTCCTTGAAGGCGAAGAAGGTCGCCAGGTGCATGTTCAGCTCAGCGACAAGGCGAAAAACCTCGCCAATCTCAAAGTTGGCGACAAGGTCGACATTCAAGTCACCCGTTCCGTGGCGGCCTTCCTGGACACCGACGTGGATAAAGGTCTGCCTGGCTCCACCGAGCGTACCGGTGAACTGCGCAACGCCGTGGGCAGCAGCAACCCTGGTGGCGAGGCATTCCGCCAGATTCAGGTACAACTGAAAATCACCAAAATTGATTTGAAGAAAAACCAGGTCACACTGGAAAACCCTTCGGGCCAATCGAAAACCCTCAACGTCGAGAAGCCTGAAATCCAAGCCAAGCTGAAAGATCTGAAAGTCGGACAGAGTGTCGTGGTCACTTACACCGATGTATTAAAAGTGACCAGTGAACATGAAAGCTGAGTATTAACTCTACAGATTGGCTGTTCTTGTACAAATAGTTGTATGAGAACAGTCATATGAAATTTTTGAGTGAGAGAATTCTGAAAGTTTGTCGGGAAATATCGATGATCAATATTCGTTAACGTTTTAGTACATAAAATTCATTTTCAATTAGCACGACATATCCGCCAACTTCCATTAAAATCCTTCCCGTTCGCCCAGTGTCAGGGCTCTTTACCGGTGCATGGATTGCCAGGCCATTACACTGGGCGGACACCTCCTCCGGAGAGAGGACTAAAGAATTCGGATAAAAGAAGGGCGACTGTGAAGTCGCCCTTTTTATTGTCTTCAGGATTTCGCCGGCCGCATGCCTTGCTGCATCTGAATACGCTTGAGTGTTTGCTGGTACATGGTGGTGCGGCGGTGGTTTTTCGCGTAGCCACCGGCAGCCGCCACGGTGCCGGCCTGGATGTGATCCAGGTAGCGGAAGATCGTCCGCGGCGAAAGGAATCTGATGCCGTAGCCAAGGCTGCTTAATCGATCCTGCAGCGTGTATCCCGGGACCCGGTCGTCCATCGAAAAATGCAGACCATGAGCCTTGATCAACCGTGCATTCCACAAGGTGCAGAAGCTTTTCAGGTGGGTTTCCCGGTAGGGTTTGGGTTCCCGGGAGCGCAGGCCCAACTGCAGTTTCGCCCGCCGGAAATAGTGTTTGAAATAACGTGAAGACAAGCGCCAGGTGTCTCTTAAAACACCCCGGTCAAGCTGTTCGACACAACCGACTGCTGCTGTATCCAAAGATTGCATGCACTCTTTCATCATCATTGAAAAGACAGTGCTGTCGAAAACGAAAGTATCGGTGTGCAGTAAAAACAGGTAATCGGTTTCAACCTTTTCAAGTGCCAGATCGAGTGCCTTGCCGTGAGCGATATGCCCGGCTTCTTTGCAAGGGGAAGGGCGCTCGATCAAGTTGATCCAGTCCAGAGAGCGCAAGTAAGCCAGGCTTTCGTCGGCAGAATCGTTGTCCACCACCCACACCGGAATCTGCTGTTCCTTGACGTATTCCTGGAGAAACTCCAGGCACATCCGGGTTATTTCCGGGGTTTTGTAATTGACCAATACAAGACTGAACGCGGGCTGTTGTGCCGAGGGGAAATCAAACTCTCTCATGATCCAGGCTCACATTGAATGGAATGGCTTTGTGTGCGGCAATCAACGCTCGCACCCGCTGCTTCGTGGCCCGGATGGTAGGGACGCAACCTTAGTTCAAACTTAATTTCGAAACGCTCGGCGTCGGCCGACTTGTAACGGCTTGCGACGCCTGCGCGAGCAGCGCACACGGCGATATTCCACGGTAAGATGCGCCGCCCTTTTCAGATCAAGGAAGACAACGGCCCGCGCCGTTTGCCACGGATGAAACCACTTTCCCTCTACCACCCGGCCCTCTACTGGCTGCGCGTGTGGCAAAAAAGACTGTTCCGCCACATCGCCTGGCACTGCTCGAGCAAACGCTACGCACGGCCTGCCGCGACGCCTGAGCGCTTGCCGTATCGCTACCTCAAACACACCTCCAAACTGATCCGCAAACTCGGCGACTCCGACCTGGCGCTGCAACACAACAAAGTCATCAACCTCAAACTCGCCGTCGCCGCCATTGATGGCGTCACCATCGTTCCCGGCGAGTATTTTTCCTTCTGCCGCCTCGTCGGCCGCCCGACCCGCAAACGCGGCTACGTCGAAGGCATGGAACTGTCATTCGGCCAGGCCCGCACCGGCATCGGCGGGGGAATCTGCCAACTCAGCAACCTCATCCACTGGATGACCCTTCACTCACCCCTGGTCGTCATCGAACGCGCCAACCACAGCTTCGACCCCTTCCCGGACGACGGCCGCGTCCTGCCATTCGGCTCCGGCGCGGCGATCTTCTACAACTACATCGACCTGGTACTGCACAACCCGACGGATCGCAGCTTTCAGTTGAAGTTGAAGGTGGGGGAGACGCAACTGGAGGGGGAGTTGCTTTGTGATCGGGAGCGGGAGTTTCGGTATCACGTGTTTGAGTTGGGGCATCGGTTTGTGCGGGAGGGGGGAAGGGTGTTTCGGGAGAATGAGATTTGGCGGGAGGTGCGGGAGAAGGGGCAGGTGGGGGCGTTGGTGGAGAGGGATAAGTTGTATGGGAATCGGGTGGTGGTTAAGTATGAGGTTTTGGAGGGGGTGATTGAGGGGGGATAGTGGTGATGTCGCTTTAGTCATTTGGTTTGCTTCATGTGTCGGAAGCGTTTGTCGATTCTAGCTTTCCAGGTTTTTTAATATGTTCTCTAGCGCGATTTTCAGCTCTGCCCAGTTTTTGGATTTTTCACAATGAGTAGGATTTTGCCAGTCTTGATTGCGGATTAGAGGTATTACAAAGTAACCGCGTGTGCTGAATTCTGGATACCATCCGATATCGAGTATTTGGCCGCATGGGAAGATCGATTGGACAAAAGGGGAAAGATGTATTTTCAATTTTAATCAGCAAAAAATAAGAAAAAAATAGATCTGTCCCCTTTGGATTAGAAAAATAAATAAGTTTCCTCTGGTTATAGGCCTCGTTGGTGAACTCAGTTACGAAAGTAGAGCTCGTCGATCTGCCGTCGTCGAATCGATAAATACTCTTCCCAGATTTTCGGAAAGTCTTCGTCGCGGGTAAGGGGGAAGGTCAGGTAAATGTGTTTACCACTAACGCTAATATACTGCCTCGTCCGTTTGAATGCGGGTTGCTCGTGAACTGATACACTCTCATCATAACCATCGTGGCGCTGCTGGATGCTGATCCGGTGCGGAGCAATCATTCCTCGTGAAAAGTCGATGACCCAACTGCTGTCCACGGCAGTGGTGAGGTAACCGTACACGCCATTGTCGGATAAGCGAATACACGATCTAGCGTGTACGCCCTCATCATCGTTTACCAGTACGATTTGGTCGTTGAAATAATTGATGCGGCTTTGATTGGGACCTGTTAGCAGAAGACCCCAACCCTCTGCTCCCATATGGAACTCGCCTGTATTGTTAAATTCTGCAATCCAGTCATTCGATAGGATGATTTTGTGTCTGCTCATGTTGAGTGCTTTAGTTGCTTTAGTTGGTTCAAAAAAAGGCGATTTATTTCTTCAAAGGAAAATGAATCTGTCTTTTTAGTTATTTAGTTCTGTGAAAGGTAGATTTGTTAACTTTGGTTGTGTTAGAGGTTGGTGATGTTGTCTGGGCCTCCACTGTTGATAAGTATTTTGATCCGACGATTGAAGAGTTCAAGCTCTTCAGGAATGTTGTGGGTCTCAACTGATTTTTTGAGAAAGGACATTGTTGCCGAGACTATTTGTTTTTCATTATTGTCAGCGTCTCGGATCAGATCGAATCCATCCTTCGAAAGATGGGGGTGCTTGGTTCTTAAGTAGTAATAGCAGCCGATGTTCTCAAGAAGGTCGTGTGCATCGGCTATCGTAAGTTCTACAGTGCTTAGATACGAGCTAAATGCGTTTTTCAGTACATTTGTGGAGTTATTCAGTGATTTTAAAAATACGCTCGAATCCTGCCAGTTTCTGATATGTAGCTGAGTTCCCCAGTCGGGGTCTCTCGTGAAATACTCTCCTTTGCCCCTAAAATAATCTGGGAACTCGTGTTTGCTTAGTGCAATTTCAAAGTTGCTCGTCATTGTGCGTACTTAGTTTTTCATATGAAAAGGGGGAAGATTTATTTTTGCTAAAGAAAATAAATCTATTCCCTTTGGATTAGGTTTGTCGCTACTCTTTGTATGTGAATGTGCCTCTGAAAGTGATTTCTTTGCCTCGGATTACGCGGGCTGGTGGATTGCCTTGAAAAGTGAAGTCGTATATTGCAAGAAGAGTGTCTATCGTTTGATTGGTAGGCTGAATATTATTTGATTTTATGTCTGAGGATATATCGGAGTCGTAAGAAAAGCCTTTAATTGCGCTCTCGAGAGAGTTGGTGTTTTCGACTTTGTCGGCTTCGATAAAATCATTATCTATAAAGCCAAGTGAAAACGCATTTGTGAACTCGCATCCAAGCGAGTCTCCATCTTCTGAATATGCCGGCAACATTATTTCCTGGAGTGTTGACGGCTCCCAACCAGTTTTTGCAGTCCAGATTGAGACTGTTTTTGTTTCTACCATTTTTTGTGCCTTAATTTTTGAGACCTGAAGGAAGGGAGTCAACGCCACCGTCTAGTCTTCTGCCAGCCCATTCATTGAGTCCTTGGCGGAACTCGCCATAATCTTTCGAATTGTCAATTACTTTAAGTATTTCATTATGTGCTTTTGTAGACCCTTTGCCTCCATGATGACCAGTAGGGTTTACAAATTTCACGTCACTAATTGCGGTCCGTAGCTCATATATCTGTTCAGCACTCACGCCCCAGCGCTTGAATGTGTCAGCTCTCGAAACCATGTGCCACTCATGCATTCCTCCCGGGTATCTCAGCCGATCTTTAAAGAGTAAAAAGGGGACAGATTTATTTTCTTTAGTCCCCTTTTGGTCCTAAAAATAAATCTGTCCCCTTTTGGTCGACTTGGTTGTTTTGGGGTGTGATTATTTTTGCTTTGGTGGCGAATCTACTTGTTGTAAGTTCGATAACCCGCTTCGAAATTACTGGTGGTGTGAATGTTGCTAAATGTGGCATCGAACAAGCCTGAGAGCGGCGGTTGAATAGGTTTTTCCTGTGAGTTTAATTTTTCTAGTGAATCTTGTAGTTTGGAATAGTTCTCTATGTATTTGTGGTCTGAGGGGTTAAATTCAAGTTTTATTTTTTTTGGCGAGATGATTGAGAGATTTATCAGTATCTCGGGAGTTGAGCAGGATCTGCCTCCGATGTCGTAAACTTTATCTCCGATATTTAATTCGTGCCCGAGGCGCTCATGAATAAGATATCCCTGTTCTTGGTTTGGTAGTCGTAGTAGTTTTTCGTATCCCTTAATTGACTCGAAGTTAATGGTGGCGTTTCTTATTATAAGAAAGCCATCTTCTGTCATGTTTTTCAAAAAGGCAGGGTCTTGCCTGTTAAGCGAGGAGGTTATCGGCTCGTCTATCAAGTTAAGTACAAAATTTGATAGATTGAGGCGAAAACTATCAAGAAAATTTTCGGTTGGAAGGATCCTGATATAGGATTTGATCCCTCCTGCATTGTCAAAGTCGACTGCGCCAAAGGCTTCTGTGATGTCAATTGAAAAAATCATTGTGCTCGCTAGTGTGAAAAGGGGACGGATTTATTTTCTTTAACGAAAAAATAAATCCGTCCCCTTTAGTTGCCGTTTGATGATTATAGCGGATATTCACAGTGCCATGGTGTAGTGAAAAGCTCTGGGTTGATATCGAGTTTTTCAAGTAGAGTGTTGATCTCATCCTCGGAGTTCATGGCTTCTATTTTTTCGATAGTAATATCGCGATCATCTATACCGTCGCTTGTTTCAAGTGTTTCGGTCGGGATTGTAAAAATTACAGCAGTGTACCGGGAGTTTTTTGATTGTTGGATGAAATCGTAGTATTGGTTTGGGTCGTTGGTGAAGGAGTATTTGTAAATGGCATACACTGAAATCCATTTTCTTATTGATGATTCTTCGGATTCTAGCTCTTGCGCAATGTTGTCGTAGCTTGTCCCGTTAAGCCCATGCCATACACTTCGTGGGATATGTTTTTGCGCTTTCATTTTTTTCCCTCGAACGTGAGAAGGGGGGATTTATTTTTTTTCGCGAATGATAAATCTGTCCCCTTTGATTTCAAAAAAATCTCCCCATTGTTGGCTGTCTTTTGGATTTCTATGACTGTATTATTTCAATGATGCCGGTTTTTGATTTTATATTGGTTTCCATTAGCGCTTTGTCTGGTCTTGGTTTGTTGTCTATTAGTTGTAGAAACCAGTTTGCGTCGAGTATTTCAAATATTCTATCCCAGCGTGGTTCTCTAGCAATTGCTTCGGGTAAGACAATTCCATTGAATCCATAGCCGTTGCCTTCAATGAAAAGGAATGAATTGGTCTCGTAACAATATCCAATAATTTTGGGCCACTCAGGGCTGTTTGGTATCTCAGGTTCGAAATCCTTTTTGCCAATCACGTAAAAATTTTGCATTATTCCTCCGAATGAAAGGGGACAGATTTATTTTTTTATTGTCTTTAGCGGAAAATAAATCTGTCCCCTTTTTACTGTCCCCTTTTTACTTTCAATTTTATCCCTTTGTTTGGTTTATGACTTGAAAGGGAAGGTTTCTCCGGTTATTGCTATTCCCGCTGTGGTTGTGCTGATGCTGGTTATATTATTTATTACTAGCTTTAGATTGTTGGTGTTTGGGAATAGTGAAAATAATAGATCGAAGTATAGGTAATTTTTGATTAGCTCAGTGGCTTGTTTTGGACTTTTTTTGACTAGTTCTAAAAAGTCTGGGTATTGCAGCTCTTCAAGTTCAGGTATTTCTGGGAAGCCTTGTTCTGCGTCGTCAATTTTACACTGTTCAATAAATGAGTTGGCGCATTTTATAAAGCTGACAGGTAATTCGTTGAACTCAGCTGTTAACTCGTAATTTTTTGTTTGTAAGTTTGTCGATTCGCCAAATCCTAGACTTCGATATCCGACAGAACATGGATTGATTACCTCACCTTCTGATGTGAATTTCATGGGGTTGTCCCTGGTGGAAGTAAAGTGATTGTTCCATCTTTTTCCAATGTAATAGACCCAGATGGCTTGTACTCTTGTCCAGCTTTCGGATCAAGACCTGATCGAGTTCCTGAACGTTGGAAAAATTCTTCTGGTGATTTTATTTCTTCAATATTAGCGGTTTTGTTTCCTGGCACGATTCGAGTTTTCTCAAGAGAAAGGAAAGCCTCTTGGCCCTCAAATTTTCCTTCTAGTGCTTTCACATGCTTGCCAGCTTGGTTGGCATTGAGGTGGCCGAAACCAACATCTAAATCGCTACCTGGCAAGTTGTCACCTCGTACCCTACTTCCGCCAACAGAAAAGGGGGCGGATTTATTTTCTTATTGCTTTTAACGAAAAATAAATCTCTACCTTTTGGTTGGTTTTTAATTTGAGTTCTATTTTAGAATTGCGCACTACTGGGTTTTTTTAGAAGGTTTTCAAGTTCGGGATAGTGAAAAGAGTGAAAAGGGACAGATTTATTTTCTTCATCGATAAATAAATCTGTCCCCTTTGACTTTGTATCTTTTAATTTATGCTTCAAGCATAAAGTCTTCGATTTTCTTAATGTATTCCGTCTTATTTTTTGTTCTGAATTCCCCTAGGAATATTTCAGAGTTTTTTAGAGGTTTTCCTTTGTTGTCATACTTGATTGTTAAGAAATCAACTACAAACTCCCCTGATGGATCTCCTTCCGGTTCAACTCTGGAGTCAAAGCAGTGTCCCGTAGCTCGTCGAACTCCACCTAGTAATACTGAACTGCTAAACCACTCTGCAGTTTCAGGTGTGAGGTCAACCTCGAAAAGGTTGTTGATTGTGATTGTCCATCCACTAGGTACTCGTAGGGGTTGGAGTTCGTATTCAAGCTTGGTTTTCATATTATTTGGTTTTCCCCATATATTTTTGAACTTGCTCTGGAGAGGCTGGGAAACTGTGTATTACAGGCTCTCCTGCTTTTGTTAGTTCGATTCTTACCCAGTTGGTGAGCTCTCCGTTGTTGTAGCCCACTGGGGTTTCCGATCGATAGAACATATATCTTGATCCTCCGTGATCGAATACGTTTCCATCGCGTACTGCAGCATACGCAGCTTGTTTTTCAAATCCACTAACATTGTTTGCAATATCTGGTAAGTAAGATGCTTCGGGCTTTCCGTCTCTGGTTCCTTTGCCAAGACTCATTGATCGAGCTTGCTCTGCGGATTGAGCATTTGTATGTTTTGTTGCATGCCGGCCGTCAGGGCGTTTAGCGTCATATATGTCAGACCTTAACTCTTTTCGAGTCTGATAGTCGGTGGTGTCAACTTTTTTTGGGCAGACGTTGCTGTTCAACCCCAGCGGATCCACCCACCCCGTTGGGTTAGGCACGTACTGGTAGTTATTCAACCCGCCCGCAAGCTTGATTGGATCCGGTGTCAAAAACCGCCCAGTACCCGGATTGTAGTAGCGGTATCGGTTGTAATGTAACCCCGTCTCAGCGTCGAAGTACTGACCTTGGAATCGCAACGGATTGTCGATTTCGCTGACGTCCAGCGCGGCAAGGTTGCCGTAGGCGCGGTACTTCGCGGACCACATGATTTCGCCACCGTAGTCAGTGAGTTCCTGCGGTGTGCCCAGATGGTCGAGCTGGTAGTAGAACGGCGTTGCCTTGCGCGGGCCTTCGCCGTCGAGCATGGCCAACGGGCGGAAGCTGCCGGGTTCGTAAATGTAGGTGCGATAACGGTTGTCGCCGCTTTCGGCGATCATGCGTTCGCCTTGCCACAGAAACTCGGTGGTTTGGCCATCGACGGTTTTCTCGATGCGGCGACCGAAAGCGTCGTACTTATAGGACGCGGTGCTGCCACCCGGTAGGCTCGCGCCGATCAGTCGATGCTGGCAGTCATAGCGGTATTCGGTGACGAGCTTCTGCCCGGTGCCACGGCGTTCGCGAATCAGGTTGCCAAAGGCGTCGTAGTCGTAATGGCGATCACCCTGCATCAGCAGGCGGTTGCCTTTGACGTTGGCGAGGTTGGCTGTGCCTTCGTTGTTCTGGCCGAGCAAGTTACCGGCCGGGTCGTGGGCGAAGCTTTCCGGTGTCGCGCCACGTACGCTGGTCAAGCGGTCCAGCGGGTCGTAGTGGAAGCTGCGATTGCCTTTTCGGCTGTCGTCGATGCCGGCGAGGTTGCCGTTGGCGTCGTAGTTATAGCGACGCTGGAACAGGTTTTTCTCGCGTTGGCTGACGCTGTGCGCTTGCAGGCGACCTTGTTCGTCGTACTGGTATTGGCTGAGCAGCAGTCCCTGCTGGCGCTGTTGTTCGCGACCGGCGCTGAACTGGTGGCTGGTCAGGCGTGAGCCGTTGAGGTCGATGCTGCTCAGACGTCCGCCGGACAAATGGCGGTAGTCGAGTGTGCTGCCGTCGGGGAGGCGGCAGTGACTCAGTTGTCCGACGCTGTTGTATTCGTAACGTGTGGTACCCCAGCCCTGATGCTCGGTGATAAGGCGATCCTGCACGTCATATTCGTAGGCAAGCGGCCAGTGGCCGTCGTCGACATTCACCAGACGGCCCAGAGCGTCGTAGCTGTAGTGAATCTCTTCGCCATCGGCGAGGGTTTTCACCAGCAGTCGTCCGGCAGCGTCACGCTGATACTCGGTAACCAGTTCACTGCCGTCATCGCCGAATTCGGTTTTCTTCAGCAACTGGCCGTTGAGGTCATATTCGTACGAGGTGCGGCGGCCGTCGAAACCGGTTTCCTGCTGGATCAGGCCGTTCGAGTAGTAGTCGAGTTTGTAATGCTCGCCGCGTTCGTTTTCGATTTCAGTGAGCAGCAGGCCCGCGTTGTCGTAGCGATAGCGTAACTGGCTGCCATCCGGGTTGATGCGGCGGCTGACCAGATGCAGGTTGTCGGCGTATTCGTAATGGGTAATGCGGCCGAGCTCGTCGCGTTCGGCGGTGACGCGGCCGTACGGGTTGTAGGTGAAGGCCCGGGTGGCACCGCCGGGGAGGGTGACCTGGGTCAGGCGGTCGACGGCATCCCATTGATAATGGGTAATGGCGCCGAATTCGTCCTGCCGGGTGATCTGGCGTCCGAGTGCGTCGTAGCGATACTTGCGCTGACCACCGTCCGGAAGGCGCTCCTCCAGCAATTGACCGAGATTGTTCCAGCCCAGTTGATGACGGCTGCCATCAGGGTGATGAATCTCCAGCAAGCGGCCCTGGCGGTCGTAGCTGTAGTGGGTTTCGTTGCCCTGCGGGTCTATTTGCTGGGTGATGTCGCCTTGTTGATTACGGTCGTATTGCCAACGGGCCTTGCCACGTTTGACTTCAATCAGTTGGCCGTCGAAATAGTTGTAGTGGGTCGGTTCTTCTTCCGGCGGGATGACAGCCATCAAACGTCCGGCATCGCTGTATTGATACTCGGTGATGGCCCCCATTGGATCTTTTACAGCAACCAGACGTCCGTCATCGTCATAGGCATTTTGCGTTTCTGCACCATCGGCAGCGGTTTCGCTGATCAGGCGGGCATTTTCGTCGTGCACATAAACCTGTTCACTGCCATCGGCGTTGTGGACCGTCACCGTGCCTTTGTCATCCCACTCGTAGCGAGCTTCCAGTTGGGAATAGTTGGCCCAATGACGTACGCAGCGGGAGAGCTTGCCTTCACGTTCCCATTCCCAGAAGAAACTGGCGCCACCTGCCAGTTGCCGCTCAAGAATGACGTGCTGATCGTTATAGCGGTAATGCTCGGTTTCGCCTGCAGCGTTGGATGCTGAGATCAATTGATTGCGAGCGTTGTAGCGATAGGTGACGAGGGTCTGAATGGTCAGCCACGGGTCCTGGCGCTCACCGCGCTCGTCATACTCGGAACGCTGTTGTTGCTGGTCCACGGCAACGATATGGCGGTCGTCGTAGCGCAACAGAAAGGAACGCCCCGCACCGTTATCGATGCGCTGGATTCGACCGACCAGGTCATAACTGACGTGCACCTGGTTTCCGTACGAGTCACTGATCGTTGTAAGGCGGTCTGCGCGGAAATGATAAAAGCGCGGTTTTGCCCCCGCTTGGGTGAGGATCAGTTCACCCGGTGCCTCGCCCAGAAAAATGGCTGCTTGAGCCAGACTGTTGGTGATGGCCGGCCGTTGTTCGGTCGGCATCGGGAAGCGGGTCTGACGGTTTTCGTTGTCAGTCCACAGCACGCCCTCATTGTTGATTTGCAGGCGATGGGACAGGGAATGGCTCCAGCCATGGCCGAGACGCCCGTCGATTTCAACCGCGCTGCTGCGGTAGAGGCGCGTCCATTCAATCGGCAGCAGACCACCCAACACACCGTCAGTGAGCGTCAGCAATTCCTCGCCGGTAACCATCGATACCGGTTCACCGTTGGTGCAGGTTTTATCGGCGCACTGAGCGGGTTTATCGGCCGGGTTCTTCGATTGATCGGGTGCGTTGTCTACCTTCTCCTGTTGTTGGGCACGGGTGCTGTTCTCTTTCTTGCCGCGTGCATGAACCTGAGCATCTGTCTCCACGGCCCCACCCGAGACGGGCGGCTTTTTCTTCGGTGGTGTGGCGGTTTCTGCGGGTTTTGGAGGCGCGATTTCGATACTTGCCTTCCGCGCCTGATTGAGTGGCGAGTTGCCGTTGAGCATCAAGGGCTTTGCGCTATCGGCGTGGCCTGTCGCATTCTTTTTGCTGATTTTCATCAGCATCGAGGTGAAGTCCTCGATCAGCTTCATGACCTTGCCGCTGTTTCTTGCGGCGTTCAGGCCTTTGGTGCCGATACGGACGGCCAGACCGATCCCGCCCGTCAAGACGATACCGATCAGGATGTTCAGCAGCACTTCCGTGGTCAGTTCCGTCAAGACCTCAGTGCAGGTCTGCGGAGGCAGCATCTTGACCCACGCGACGATCGCCGCGACGTAGATCCACATGAGTGGTTCGTCACTGGCGATCAGCAGTGCTGTTTGGATGGCTTCTTTCGAAGCGTTATAGATCTTCTTTATCTGTTCTTCGGTGAAGAATTTTTTGAGCTTCTCGTAGTTTTCCCGAGGATGCGCAACCAGGTCGTAGAGGCTCTTGATGTCCCCCCACAGCCCCATGATTGCCTTGAGGAATCCCTTCCAGGCCGACTCCAGCTGTTGCAATGCCCGTCCACCCATGGATGCATTGGTGTGCGCTTGCCAGAGCGGCAGAAAATCGGTGGTCCACTCGGTTTGCAGCCAGCCGCTCAAATCCCCGATCACGCCTTGATAGGAATTGAACAGGCTGTCGATCTGAGCTTTGGTGGGGTTGGGGAAGAAAGTGATTTCGTATTGTTGGTGCGGTTTGAGGCCTGTGACCTCCAGAATCCCGCTGGGTCCGATTTTGACGTTGATCGCTTGACCGACTTCGTTTTTGCCGTAGAGCTTTCCATCCTCCACCGGCACCAGTCGCACCGGCGTATTGCCGATAGGAACGAAACGCGCAGATTCGAAACTGTGAACCAGCTTCAGTTTGCCGTTGGCAGGGCAGTTGGCATAAAGGGTATTGGCCTTTTTGCTGTCCTTGTCTGCGGTGCCGACTTCGTCGCCGACCTTGAACTGCTGCTCTGCATCCAGAATGCCGCCGTACCAGGCTTCGGCATGTTCGCGGTAGTCATTCAGACACTTTTTGAAGTCGCTGATGATGGCCTGAGCATCAGGCTGTTTTGCATTGAGATTGGCAACAATCTCACCCATCAAAATGCTCATACAGCCACCTCACTTTCCAGATGGGCCTTCAGCAGGCCAGTAAAATTTTCTTCCGTGAGTGGCGTGCGTTTTACGAAGCGCGCCACTTTCTTTTGCAGGTTCGATTCCGGGAACGAAAAGTACAGGTCGGCATGTTCGTCCAGCAGCCACTGCATCATGTTGCCGATCACGGTCGACGGATTTTCGGCCATCAAGCTGTCCAGCAGGTCTTTCGGCACTTCCCACCACGGCCACTCCTTCACCTTCGGCACCACCCTCGGGCCGACTTCCAGGCTGCGGCCATTGATCAGATACCGCTCAAACACCGGCAGAACCTCCCCGGCGCTCTCACCCAACCCTTCCAGAATCGGATAGATATGCCGCCCATCCCAGAACCGGAAAAACACCTCGGTCCCGTCCGGCATCTTCACTTGGGTCAGGCTGCGCAGGTGTTCGAAGACTTCGTTGGGTTCGGAGCGGGAGACGGCCAGCCAGCCCCAGTCGAGGGCGTCGGTTTCGGTGATCCAAGGCAGGAAGGCCGAGTTGGCCTTGAGTTCGGCGACGTAAGGCATCACCGGTTGCCAGGTGGCGTAGGGTGTTCCGCCCCAGACGGGGATGGCCTGGACGGTGGGTTCGCTTTGGTAGAGGGTCTTGAGTGCGTCGGCATCGCTGGCGGCACTGACGATCAAGTACAAGCGCTCGTCTTTTTGCAACGGCTGTTGTGCCAGCCAATCCTTGGGTGTCAGTCGATTAGATGGCACAGGCACCTACCTTGCATTTTTCGCATTCTTCACAGAACGGCGCGTTGCGTTTGAGCGTATTGATTTGCGCCGGGGTCAGTACGGCACCTGCCTTGTCAGCGTCGGCCTTTTTCAGCACGCCGGGCAGCAGCGGGGCTGCGCCGGAGCCGCTCCCCGGCCCACCGCCGGAGTTGATGTTGATCGCCGGCCCGCTCATGGTCACGCCGCCGCCATCGATCTTGATGAAGCTGCCACCGCCGACCAACGTCAGCTCAGCCCCGGCCTCCAGCACGACTTTCATCCCGCTGCTCAGGTGAATTTCCTGCCCGGCGTCGATGAATTGCCCGGTGCCGATCTTGATGTGCTGGTTCACGCCCACGGTCAGGTGGTCGTTGGCGCGGGCTTCGACTTTGCGGTCTGCGTAGACGGTGTGGTGTTCTTCGGCCTTGAATTCCGTGTAGCTGTTCTTTTCCACGACGTCGTGGCGTTCGTTGCCGACGCGGATTTTCTGGTCGTGTTCGATGTTCTCGTCCCAGTCGCGCTGGGCGTGGAGGAAGATCTGTTCCTGGCCTTTCTTGTCTTCGATGCGCAGTTCGTTGAAGCCACCGCCACCCATGGAACTCAGGGTCTTGAAGGTGGTGCGCGTCTTGTTCGCCGGCAGCGCGTAGGGGACGGTGTTTTCCTTGTGGTACAGGCAGCCGCTGATCAGCGGCTGGTCGGGATCACCTTCGAGGAAGGTGACCAGCACTTCCATGCCGATGCGCGGGATGGCGATGCCGCCGTACTGGGCGCCGGCCCAGGCGCTGGAGACGCGCAACCAGCAGCTGGTCTTGTCGTCGGCCTGGCCTTCACGATCCCAGTGGAACTGCACTTTGACGCGTCCGTATTCGTCGCAGTGGATTTCCTGGCCTTTCGGCCCGGTGACCACGGCGCTCTGGCTGCCGAGGATGCGCGGTTTTGGGTGGTGCAGGGGCGGGCGGTTCGGCACGTCCCATGGGGTGGCCTGGAAACGGTTGCGGTAGCCCTGATGGAAGTCGTCTTTGAGCGCGGTGGTGTCGCTGGTCACCGACTCTTCCAGCACTTGCGGCTGCTTGCCTTCGTGGTGGACTTCGGTGAGCAGCCACAGGTCGTTCCACTTCGCTTTCGGGTGTTCTTTCAGCGCGAGGAAATGGCCGCTGACCAGCAGCGGCTGGTCGCTCTTGCCTTCGGCAAGCTGGAAGTCGCTGCGATGGCGCTCGAGGGCACGTTTGGCCAGGTGTTTGCCGCGCTCGCGGTCGACGAAACGGCCGGGGTAATCGTAATCCTCGAGGTCGGGCAGGGCGTCGCCACGGTTTTCGCTTTCGAGGGTGATGCGCGGTTTTTCGAAGTCGTAATCGCGGCGGGTGGTGCGGCTGGTGCGGGTTTCCAGGCGCAGATCGAAGCGCTTGATCACCGGGTCGCTGGCGACCATCCCGGAGTCCTGCTGATAGGCTACCGGCGCCAGTTTGTGGAACACCGTCTGGTCATCGCCGAACACCAGTTTGTGGGCCGTGGCGCTGTGCTGGAAGTGGTAGTGAATGCCTTCTTCTTCGCACAGGCGCTGGATGAAATGCAGGTCCGATTCGTCGTACTGCACGCAGTAGATACGATCGGGGTAGATCGACCCGGTCTGGAACTCATAGGCGTTGCCCTGGATGCCATGTTCTTCGAGGACCTTGCCGATGATTTTCGGCACGCTGAGGTTCTGGAAGATCCGCTGGTTGATCCGGTGCGCGAGGTACGCCAGTTGCGGGCGCAGGGTCACGGAATAGCGCGTCAGGCGCTTGCCGGAATCGCCTTGCGCGGCGCGGTAAATCAGGCCGTGGATGCCGCTGCCGTCGGGCGATAGCTGCAAAAAGGCCGGTTTGTGCAGCAGGGTTTCGAGGTCCAGCGACGGCTGCTCACTGACCAGCTCCACCTCGAACACAAAAGGCTGGCTGATGGCTTCCCGACCGGTGAGGGTAAACACCTGAACGTCGTTGGAAAGCCCTTCGATGGTCAGGGCAAAGTGAGTTTCATTGGCCGGCGCGAACATCCCTTGTTCCTCGTGCTGTACAGCGGCGTTCGTCGATGACCGCCAGGCGGATCAACGCACGCGAAATTCTGGAGGGCGTAAACAACATCGACCAGCAGAGCTGGCCGATGCTTGAAACGATCAGCCGTAATTAAACGACTGGAGCACGCCAGTCATCGGAACCCGAAGTACCGGATACTTCGTGGGTCCAGGTGATTTTGCGGTAGGTGAACTGCACTTCTTCCAGGTGGGTGAAGTGCGAGTTGCCTGGATCCTGGCAGTTGTGCATTTTGTTGTTGATGGCGACGATGATCGCGTCTTCCAGTTTGGTGGTGTAGTAGTGCTCTTGAGTACCTTGAGCCGAAGTGCGGTACCACTGGATAACGATTTCGCTCATACGCTCGCCGGAGGTCAGAGCGGCTTGCAGCAGAGGCGAAGCCTTGTCGTAGACCTTGGTGATGATCACTGGCTTGTGAACGCGCTGACCGGTTGGCTGACCGGATTGCGGGTCACGCGGGATGATCACGTCGTGGCTGAACGCCTGAACCATGACCTGGTCTTCGTGACCTTCCTGGTAGGTGTTGCCAACGGAGTCGGCAGTGAAGGCGCCGGCAGTGATCAGGCCTTGTTTTTCGCCGGTAACCGACATGTACGCTGGTGTTGCCATGGGATGCTCTCCTTGCGGATAAAGTTAGGGTGCCCGGGAGGCGAAATCGCCCGGTGGGTGCCTGACTGTTATCAAGGAGCGTGCCAACATTTTCGAAGCCTCGTAAAACCGGGGGGATGGCGCTGGCAGTCATCGGATTTCGCGAAAAAGGGCAGCGTTTCAGGCGAAAAGTGCGCAAGAAGTTGCGCAGTACTGCGCAACTTCTTGCGCACTTGGCTGGAGGCCATGAGCGGCGTGGCTTGCAGCGGTTTTAAGGGGTGTTTTATTACGTACAACTGCGCAACTTCTTGCGCAGTATGGCCAAACGCCGCTTCGTCGCCTTACCGAGTCAGCACGGTGAGGCATTCTTCTATCGAACGCTGCTGCGTTTCGGCATACAACCTCAATTCATCGATGGTCGAACGCCCCAAAGCTTGTTCGAACGCCTGACGATTGGAGTGCTCGCCATAGTGCGTCTGCGCCGCATCCCCCAGGTTCGACTGAAAAATCCCCGCCGCACTGACCGGCAGGAAATCTTCGTACACCAGCGGCTCGGCTTTCACGTACCCATCGCGTAACAGCGCTTGCAGCGAAACATCAGCCGGACGACCCGCCGCAAGCGCTTTGTCTGTCAGGAAATAACGGAAGTACGCCAATTCCTGCTCGCGCATGCCCTCGAGGCTGTCAGGGAATTCGCTGAAATGCCGGGTCATCAGCGTGTTGTAGCGTGAGGCGTTGGCCTCGTTGGGGAAATCGCCCAATTCATCTCGGGCGGCATTCAACAGGCGGTCGTACAACGCCCGGCCCTTGGGTGTCAGCGCCGCACCTCGTTGTTCGATCTCGCCGAAGCGAGCACTGTGGCTGCCGCGGGTTTCTGTCTGGTCAGTGAAGGCGATCGGCTCGTCCAGCGCCTTGAAACTGGTCTGGCGCAGGAGGATCGGATGCTGCCGGCGTGGCGGCCCTTCAATCACCGCTTTGGGCGTGATGCCATGCAGCGGCATCTGCGCCTGAACGATGTCGATGTCCAGGGTACGCGGTGTCAGGTGGTTGATGTGTGGGCCTTTGAACGCGACGACATCGGCGATCAGGCGATGCTGGGCGCTGAGGGTCTGGTACTGCGCGGCTGTGACGGTAGCGCTGTGGTGCCAGCGAAAAGTCTCCAATGCTTGCAGGACAAATTCCCCGGCTTCGGATTCGTTCAATCCGCCAGCAGATTCGGCCTGCTCGATCAGACGCAGCGCGGTTGGGGTGAAGATCGAGCGCTGATCCAGCACTGATTGCGCGAAGGTTCGCAGCTCGGGATCTTCAATCAACTCCAGTCGAAGCAACGAAGTGAACACCCGGAACGGGCTGACTTGCAGCGCATCTTCATGCACCGCGCGAAACGCCGTGGAATGCACCGGCACCCCGGCGGGCGTCAGGTCGTAATAACCCACCGGTTGCATGCCCATCACCGCAAACAGGCGGGCGAGGGTGGCCAGTTCGGCGGCGGTGCCGACACGGATTGCACCGTGGCGCTCCATGTCCAGCCGTTCGATTTCGCCGGTGCTGTGCAGTTGACTGGCGATCTGCGGCTCGCGTGCCAGCACTTCGCGGTTGGTCTGTTCCACCAGTTCCATCAGGGCGCCGTACAGCGGCACTTCTTCGCGGTACATGTCGGACATCGCTTTGGAGAAGCGTTGGCGGATCAGGTCGGGGCTGACGAAAGGCTGCACGGTCATGAAAAAAATTCCTGGCACGGTCACGTAAAGGATGGAGGAAAAGATCGCAGCCTTCGCTGATGCGGGCAAACGAAGAATCCTACGAACTTCATTCTGCCAACGACTGACCGTTTACCTGTCCTGACGCGAATTCTCCCCCAGGAACTCCCGATACAAACGTGCCGTGTTCGACGGCTGCTCGACCATCGGCATGTGACCGACGCCGTCCCACACATCGACCCGCAGATTGGAGATGCCCTTGCTCCACACCGGCACGCTGCTGACATCGATCAACCGGTCCTTGCGGCCCCAGAGCAACAGCGCCGGGCATTTGATGTCCGGCAACTTCGGTTCCATCGGCGGACTTGCGCGAAAGTCCCGGAAGATCTCTTCCAGTTCGTCACGTTGTTGCTCGTAGCGCTGGGCAATGGCGTCGAGCACCAGGCCGGGCACCCACGGCGGCGAGGCCATGGTCATCGCATAGAAGTGTCGGAATTCTTCCCGGGAATTGATCAGAAACGGATTGTGCCCACGAGCCAGGTGACGCTCCATGTCGCTGGCCTCGGGCGCGGTGACGCCGGCCGGGTCGATCAGCGCCACCGAAGCAATGCGATCGGGGTAAGTCGCCGCCAGCCACGCGGCGATGTAACCGCCCATGGAGTTGCCGATCACGTGGACCTTCTCGACGCCGCAGACGTCGAGCAGCTGGATCATGCGTTTGGCCTGAACCGGAATGTCGTAGCCGCCACCGGCCTTGAAGCCGGTTTCGCCGTGACCGGCCAGGTCCGGGATGATCACCCGGTACTGCCCGACAAAGTGCCGGGCGAAGCGCAGCCACAGGTTCTTTTCCGCGCTGTAGCCGTGCAGCATCAGAATGCTGCTCGACGCTTCATAAGGCCCGCCTTGCCAGGTCGAAACCGTCATTTCGGCGATCGGTACTTCAATCTTGTGCAATCGGTACAGTTTCGCCTCCAAAGCTGCGCTCAGGTCGTAGAGCCAGTGACCGACCGCCGGGTAGCTCAACCAGCTCCAGGCCACGAAAACTGCGAGGGCGACAAACAGCAAAAGCATCGTGGGTCTTCCTTGTTCAAGACAGAATGTGGTCGGCCGGTTTCAGCGCCCGGGTCAAGCGGTGGTAGCTGAAACTGAAGCCGGGAAACATCGCGATCACATGACCGCTCCTGCTTTGATACCAACTGTGGCAGCCACCGGTTTTCCAGACCGTGCGCTCCATTTCCCGATGAATCATCTGAGTGTAGGTACGTTCTGCTTCGGGGCGAACTTCGATGCTGCGCAGACCTTTGGCCTGCACGGTACGGATGCAGTCGAGGATGTAGTTCATCTGCGATTCGATGATGAACAGCGCCGAGGTGTGACCGATGCCGGTGTTCGGCCCGGTGACGATAAACAGGTTGGGAAAGTCCGGCAGGCTGGTGCCGAGGTAGGCGCGTGGGTACTGCGCCCAGACATCGCGCAGTTTTACGCCGTTTTTTCCGCTGACCGGATAGGAAATCACGCCATCGGTGGCGTCGTAACCGGTCGACCAGACGATCAGGTCGACATCGATGTGCTGGCCATCCGTGGTGACGATGCCGGTTTCATCGAGCGCGGCGATACCTTGTTCGCGGCTGTGCAGCGTGACGTTGGGCCTGGTCAGAGCCGGGTAATAGGTGTTGGAAAGCAATACCCTTTTGCAGCCGATGGTGAAGTCCGGTGTCAGTTTTCGCTGCAGTTCAGGATCGGTCACCTGGCGTTTGAGAAATTTCAGCGCCTGGTTCTGCACCATGTGAATCGCCGGTTTCGAATATTTGAAGGCGATGATCCGGGTTTCGAACTGCCAGTAGATAAGCCAGCGCAGCAACTTCCAGGCCGGTTTCAGCCCGAGCAGCCAGCGCTGGAATCGTCCGAACTGGCGGTCGGGGCGCGGCAATACCCAATGGGGTGTGCGCTGAAAGACGTGCAAGCGCGCGACAGCCGGTGCAATAGTCGGGATCACCTGCACGGCACTGGCGCCGCTACCGACAATCGCTACGCGTTTACCGTGATAGTCGTAGCTGTGATCCCAATTGTTTGTATGAAAGGTCTTGCCTTGAAAGCGATCCCGACCGGGGAAGGGCGGCACGACCGGTTGACTCAGCGGCCCGGTGGCATTGATCACGAACTGCGCGTAATAGGTGCCCTTGGCGCCGGTGTGTACGGCCCAGCGTTTTTCGTTTTCATCCCATTCGATGCGCTCGACATTGGCTTGCAGCTCCACCCGCTCGCGCAGGCCGAAACGCTCGATGACGTGTTCGGTGTAGCGATGCAGTTCGGCCTGTCCGGCGAACATCTGTGTCCACGGGTAGGGCGCAAACGACAGTGAATACAGGGGCGACGGCACATCGACCGCCGCGCCGGGGTAGGTGTTCTGGCACCAGGTGCCGCCGAAAAAGTCCCGCCGCTCCAGCAAGCGAAAATCGTCGATGCCGGCCTTGAGCAAGTTGATCGCCGCGCACTGGCCGCCAAATCCGCTGCCGATGATCAACACTTGATAGGTCTGCATGGGCCTCCTTCTTAGAGTCTTTTTTCCATTTTCTTCCTTTCATGTATAGCCAATCATTTGCCTGCCGTGTGCTGGAAATGACGGGGTATTCGGCCGCTGACCGGTGATGGCTATTTAACGTCTCCCTGTTAGACTCCGAGCACATCCTTTTGCGGTGTACTCGAGGCCCTTATGGGAAGAACGGGAGGAAAGGGACTTTCACTGGCCAGGAGGCTTTACACATCGCGAACCCTCGGGTTGGTCCTGGGGCTTTTGTGCGTGAGCGTGGCGATGTACCCGCTCGATCCGCCGGCGTGGGTCTGGGCGCTGATGCTGTTCAACGGCCTGGTCTGGTCGCACCTCGCTTATCAATGGGCCCGACGGGCGAAGGTTCCGTACCATGCCGAACACCGCAATCTGTTGATCGACGCCTTTCTCGGTGGCTTCTGGGTCGCTGCCATGCATTTCAATCCCTTGCCCAGTGCCACGACCATTTCAATGATGGCGATGAACAACGTCGCCATCGGCGGCCTGCGTTTTCTGCTGGCCGGTGCGGCGGCGCAGTTGCTTGGCGTCGGCGTCGGGCTGGTGGTGTTTGCCCCGGCATTCATCCCCGCGACCTCGCCGGCGCAGCTCTATGCCTGCCTGCCGTTGTTGATGCTGTATCCGCTGGCGCTGGGCTGGATCTGCTTCCGCCAGGCTTACACTCTCGGCCTGCACAAGCGTGAATTGCTGGCGTTGAGCCGCACCGACAGTCTGACCGGTCTGCTCAATCACGGCGCCTGGAAGGATCAACTGGAAGTCGAATTCCAGCGCTGCAAACGCCAGCAGACAGGCGCAGCGATTGCGCTGATCGACATCGACCACTTCAAGGCGATCAACGACACCCATGGCCATGTGGCCGGCGATATCGTCCTGCGTCAGTTGAGCAGGATGCTCAAGCAGAACCTGCGCATGGTCGATGTGGCGGGGCGCTACGGCGGTGACGAGTTTTGCGTGATCCTGCCGGACTTGCCGCTGTTCAACGCGGCGCAGGCCATGGAAGCCTTGCGTGAGCGTTTTTCCTTTCTGGTCTACGAACAGAGCCCGGCGCTGAAAGTCAGCCTGAGCATTGGCCTGGCGGCACTCGATCCGGCTCACGGCGATGCAACGCGCTGGCTGAATGATGCCGATGAAGCGCTCTACGAAGCCAAGGCCAGCGGGCGCAACCGGGTGATCTGCTGCAACGATGACAAGCCTCGGCGCGGGGTTTTCGATTCGGTTTGAACGGATGGGGTGTCGCATCCGGGATAGAGCCTTGGAGCGATGTCAGGTACGGTTGAGTACCCGACACGAAACAAGGATTGATTCATGACGTTCCATTTCCCTCGCTCCCTGCTGGCCGCCGGTCTCGGCCTGACCCTCTCTTTCGCAGCCGCTGGCGCGTTCGCCGAATCGCACAAACAGGTGCTGGCCGACGCCGAGCAATACAAACCCGAAGCCCTGAAATTATTGGAACGCCTGGTCAATATCGACTCCGGTTCCGGCTATGAGCCGGGGCTCAAGCAAGTCAGCGACATCGCCATCGATGAGCTGAAAAAGCTTGGCGCAACTATTGCGTTGGTGCCGAACACTCCCGAAAAAACCAACCACGTTCTCGCAACGCTCAAAGGCACCGGCAAGGCGAAAATCCTGCTGATGGCGCACATGGACACGGTGTTCAAGGAAGGTTCTGCCGCCGAGCGCCCGTTCCACATCAAGGACGGCCGCGCCTACGGGCCGGGGGTGATGGACGACAAGGGCGGGATCGTCGCCGGCATTTATGCGTTGAAAATTCTGAAGAACCTCGACTTCAAGGACTACGCGCAAATCACCTTCCTGCTCGACGCCAGCGAAGAAACCGGTTCGGACGTCGCCACTGACCTGATCAAGAAAACCGCCAAACTTCACGACGTGACCCTCAACCTCGAACCGGGTCGTCCGGCTGATGGGCTGGTGGTGTGGCGCAAGGGCAGCGCCACCGCGTTGGTCGAGGTCAAGGGCAAGGCTGCTCACGCCGGCGTCGCGCCGGAACTGGGGCGCAACGCGGCGATGGAAGCGGCGCATCAGATCCTGCAACTGGGCAAGCTCGGCGACGAAGCCAGGAAAACCACCATCAACTTCACCGTGCTCAAGGCGGGCGACCGCACTAACGTGATCCCGGATCAGGCCACGGCCAAGGCTGACGTGCGGGCGGCAGTGCCGGAAGAGTTTGACCGGATCGAGAAGGATCTGGCGCGGGTGTCGCAGGACAAGCTGATTCCTGACATCGAAGTGAAGACTTCATTGCAACGCGGCCTGCCACCGATGCCGCAGACGGCGGAGTCGGATCGTTTGATGGCGATGGCTCAAGGGATCTACGGCGAGATCGGCCGCAAGTTGACCGAAGAAGGCAGTGGCGGGGCGGCGGATGCCAGTTTGTCGGCCGGGGTTGGGACACCAACGCTGGACGGGTTCGGGATAGTTGGCGGCAATATTCATACGCCGGAGGAATACGCCGAGGTGGAGAGCGTGGCACCGCGGATTTATCTGTTGTCGCGGATGATTATGGAGTTGGCGAAGCAGTAACGGCAGCTAGCGGTTTCGCGGCGGGCGCCATGCGAGTGGGACTCGTAATGGCGTCGGGCCGCTCTGCCTCTTTGTAGCGAGGTGCGAAGTTACTCTTTGACGCTCATGTATTCCTTGGCCCAGAGGATGTATTCCTCAGGCTGGGTGTAGGTGTGGGTCAGTTCGGTGGCGCTCAGGTCCGAAGCCTGGGTGAAGATCTGGCGCTGTTCGCGCAGGCTGTCGTAAGTCGCCTTGATCGCCGCGAAGTAAGCACCGTGGCCATCGATGGTCACGCGCACACCCAGTTCGGCCAGGCGTTTGTCGTCGCGCAGCGCCGGGTTGCCGTATGTCACCAGCATCAGCGGGACGGTCAGGTGTTCGGCGATTTGCTCGAGCTGATCGAAGTCCTGGATACCGACCATGCAGATACCGTCAGCGCCAGCGGCCTGGTATTGGCGGGTGCGGCTGATGATTTCCTGGTTCGGCAGGATGCCGGCGTTGGTCCGGGCGATGATCGCCATTTCCGAGTCGACCCGGGCTTCCAGTGCCGCGCGGATCTTGCCGACGCCTTCGGCGACGGTGATCAGGTCGGTGGATTTACGGCCAAATTGTGCTGGAAGCAGGGTGTCCTCGATGGTCAGGGCGGCAACGCCGGCGCGTTCCAGTTCGACGATGGTGCGCATCACGTTGAGCGCGTTGCCGTAGCCGTGGTCGGCGTCGGCGATCACCGGCAATTGGGCGACGCGGCCGATGCGAGTGGCTTGTTCAGCGAATTCGCTGAGGGTGATCAAGGCAAAGTCCGGGGCGCCCAGGACCTGCAACGAGGCGACCGAGCCGCCGAGAATCCCTACTTCAAAACCCAGGTCAGCGGCAATGCGGGCGGACATCGGATCGAACACCGAGGCGGTGTGATAGCAGGTGTCGGAAGCCAGCAGCTGACGGAAGTTACGGCGCAAATCTTGATGAGAAAGCCTGGTCATACGAGTTCCACCAATACAAAGGAATGGAAAGGCTTGAGCAAAGGTGTCAACGCCGAAGGTGAAAAGGCTATCACGCCAATGGGTCAAGGATCATGACGAATTAACGAGGAAGTTAACCAGGAAAAACCTGTTCAGGCTTTCTTGCTGCAGGCAGAGGCGCTCAGGCCGCCGCTGCCTGCTGCTGTTGATTGAGCAGCGGCACCGCCCGCACTGAGTTGCCCGGCTGCAATTGCAGGCGTTTGGCGGTGAGGCGGTCGATCACCAGACTGCTGCCGACCCGGCGGCCCGGAGCGACGGTGATGCGGCAGTTTTCCAGTCGGCGGTTGTGGATCAGCCATAGCGGCGCCTGATCGTCCGGCGCGCCAATACTCAAGGTCAGTTCCAGGCTGTCGCGTACGGTGCGGATGCCGCGGATCGGCGCTTCGATGACCGGGCCACCGTCGAAGATGTCGATATAGCCTTTATGGGCGAAACCCTCGGACTGGAGGATTTTCAGTGCCGGTTCAGTGTTCGGATGGGCTTGGCCGATCACGGCCTGGGCCTGTTCGGTGAGCATGCAGGTGTACAGCGGCTGGCGCGGCATCAGTTCGGCGATGAACGATTTGTTGCCCAGCCCGGACAAGTGGTCGGCGTGGCTGAAGTCCATCTGGAAGAAGTGCCGGCCCAGACTGTCCCAGAATGGCGAACAGCCTTGCTCGTCGGCACTGCCGCGCAGTTCGGCGATCATCTTCTCGCCGAACAGGTGCGGGAATTCGGCGACAAACAACAAACGACCCAATGACAGCAGACGTCCATTGCTGCCGTGGCGCTGGTCGTGGCGCAGGAACAGCGAGCACAGTTCCGATTGGCCGGTCAGTTCATTGTTGAGAAACAGTGTCGGGATCTGTCGCTGGATACCCAGGTCCGGCGCCGAGCTGACAGTCAGCCCGACCCGATAGTTGTACCAGGGCTCGCGCAGGCCGACGGCCCCGGCCATGGCGCTGACCCCGACCACCCGCTGCTCGTCGTCCTCGAGCACGAACAGATAATCGGCATCGGCCCGCTCGACCTGTTCGGCGAAGGCGCGCTGCGCCCAGCGTACCCGGTGGGCCAGGCGATCTTCGTTGGCGGGCAGGGTGGTGAACCCCGGCCCGGCCTGTTGCACCAGCGTCATCAACGCTGGCAGGTCGCTGACTTGGACCGGACGGACAATCATGCTGCAACTCCTTTTGCGCGCCTGCTCGGGCACTGTCGTTGGGTGAGGGCGCGGTTCACAGGGCAATCACCCGGATCGTGCTGCCAGCGCTGACATTCAGTGCTGAACAAATCGCCGGCGTAAGCGCCAGGGGCTGACCGGGCTGGAAATCCAGCTCGGCGACCACCGCCCGAAAGCCATGCAGTGCATCGTTACTCACCAGATAGCGACCGCGGGCATCGATCAGTGGTTCCGTTTGAACCTTGGCGGTCTGGCTCTGGGCGATCGAACGGATGTTGGCAGTGCGCGCGTACAACGTGGGGCCGGCATCGAACAGGTCGATGTAGCTGTTGGTTTCAAAACCCTCGCGCTCAAGGATGTCGAAGGCTTCCTGGCCGTCCGGATGGATGCGACCGATGCACTCCTGCGCCGCCAGTGGCAGCATCGGCACGTAGATCGGGTATTGCGGCATCAGTTCGGCGAGAAACGTACGGCTCTGCAAGCCGCACAGGCGTTCGGCCTCGACGTAGGGCAGGTCGAAGAAATGTTTGCCCAGCGCGTCCCAGAACGGCGAGTTGCCTTGCTCGTCGCTGTAGCCGACGATTTCGGTGATCACCGCTTCGGCAAAACGCGTCCCGTGGGCGGCGATGAACAATAACCGTGCCCGCGACAGCAATTCGGAAAACGGTGTGCGTACCAGCGCCGCGTCGATGTGAAAACCGCGCAGCAGCGTGTGGCCGCTGAGGTCGTGGCACAGCGACAGCGCCGGAACGCCGTGTTCGATGTTCAGTTCCCGCGATGCGCTGGTGAAGTGGCGGTTGCGCAGGCTGTAGAACGGTTCGTCGTGGCCGGCCGTCGCGAGAATCTCCGAGCAACCAACCAGACGACGGCTGGCCAGCTCTTCCAGCACGAAAAAGTAATTCTCCGGGCCCTGAGCCGCGGCGTCGCTGTCGAACGAAGCGCAGGACGTGGCGATTTTTTCGTTCAGGCGCTCGCTGTCGTCCGGCAGGGACGTGACGCCCACCAGGCTGTCGCGAGCCAGTTGTTGCAATTGAGGCAGGTCGTTTGGCTCGACTGGGCGTAAGACCAGCATGGATGCACTCCTGTATCAAACGGTTCGGCACATTCGCCGAACCTGACTATCACTGTCGGTTTCCACGCGTTAAAGCGGCGGTCGCCTGATTTGTTGTCAGACGCCGCTCTTTTTCTTGTCAGCCATTGCTCGGGTCAGGCAGCGCGGTACTGGCGCCGAGCTTGTTCAGGAAGAACAGGTACACCAGACCCAAGGCGATCCAGATCAAACCGAGTTTTTGTGCATCGACGCCCATGTTGTACATGATGGCCGCGACGATAATGAAGCCGATGACTGGGCAGATCAGGTGACGGATCACCTGGCCGGACTTCTGCCGACGCCAGTAGTAATTGATCACGGTCAGGTGCAGCAACATGAAGCCGCTCAGGGCGCCGAAGTTGACCAGTGAGGTCAGGGTGTCCACCGAGTTGATGAACAGGTAGCAGATCACCAGCGACAACACGGCCACCAGATAGATGCTCAGGTACGGCGTGTTGTGTTTCGGGTGAACTTTGGCCAGCACTTTCGGTAGCTTGCCGTCGCGGGCCATGCCGAACAGCAGACGCGAGACCGCCGCTTGTGAAGTGATCGCCACCGCCACGCCCCAGGCCAAAGCCGTGGCCACGCCGGTCAGAGTCGCCAGCCAGCTGCCGGCGGCAATTTCGGCGATTTCATAGAACGCGGTGTCGGCGGACTTGAAGCCCATGCCAGCGGCCAGATCGGTGGCGATCCAGGTCTGGACGACGAAAATCGCGCCCATCACCACCAGAGTGATCAACGCCGCTTTGCCGACGCTGCGGCCCGGATCGCCCTTGATCTCTTCGGCGAGCGTGGAGATCGCATCGAAACCGAGGAATGACAGCACCGCAATCGACACCGCCTGCATCAGCAGGGCGAAGTTGAAGGTTTCCGGGTGATACAGCGGCGCCAGGGTCAACTGGCCATTGCCGCCGCCGTTATGCAGGGCATTCCAGGCGTAGAACAGGAAAATCCCCAGCACCACAAGCTGCGCCAGCAGGAACACGATGTTCATGCGGGCGGTGAAGGTGATGCCGCGCAGGTTGACGAACGTCGCGCTGACCAGGAACGCCAGGATGAATCCAACCTTTGGGATGTCCGGGTACAAATGGTTGAGCGCCATCGCCGCGTAGACGTAAAGCAGAGGCGGAATCAGCAAGTAATCGAGCAGCATCAGCCAGCCGGCGATGAAGCCGACGTGTTGATTCAGGCCCCGTTGCGCGTAGGAATAAACCGAACCGGCAATCGGAAAGGCCCGGGCCATGCTGCCGTAGCTCAGCGCGGTGAAAACCATTGCCACCATGCCGATGATGTACGCCAGAGGCACCATCCCCGGTGCCTCGGCGTTGACGTAGCCATACACGCCGAACGGGGCGATGGGGATCATGAAGATCATCCCGTACACCACCAGATCGGTCAGTGTCAGGCTACGTTTCAACTCCTGTTTGTAGCCGAACTCTTCTATTTCCATGAAGCGCAACTCCTTGTCAGCCAATCGTTCGTTTTAGTTGTTATGTCGGTCCGTCGTTTCCAGCGTCAGCAGTGGTTACAACAATCTTTACAACAGGGGGGCCAGATAATTCGCCCAACGGGTCACCGCTTCCGGGCTGCGCAGCAGGTCGTTACGCACCTCAATCAATACCGACTCAAGACCACGGGCATCGCCGTGCACTGGCACGGTCATGTCCCCCAGCGGGTCGATCTTGTACGGCTGGTTGCCGGCGACTTTCAGCGGATGCTCGCCGAGACCGTCGAGCAGGCGTTGGGCGTATACCTTGGCCTGACCGAACAGCACGCCGACTTCCAGCTCACGTGGCTGGCCGTAGTACACCGGGGTAAAACTGTGAATCCCCACCACCCGCACCAGCCGGCCTTCGGCCAGACGCTCGTCGATCAGTTGTTGCAGCCGTGTGTGAAACGGCTTGAACAGGCACTGGCGACGGTACTCGCGGGTGGCTTCGTCGAGCTTGCGATTGCCAGGCACCTGATAGATCTCGCTCTGCGCCGGAATGCTGTCCGGAGCGTGGCGTGGCCGGTTGAGGTCGATCAACAGTCGCGAATAATTGGCGCTCAGCAGCGTGGCGCCGATCTTCTCCGACAGTTGTTCGGCCAATTCCAGCGCACCGATGTCCCAGGCAATGTGTTCACACGCAGCCGTGTCATCCAGGCCCAGATTGTTGAGGGCGTCGGGGATGTAGCGGCTGGCGTGCTCGCACACCAGAATCAGCGGGTGCGTCGAATCTTCGCGGGTCAGTTTGTAGACCGGTCGGGTGTACAACCCAAGCTCGGCGGATTCAGTACAGGCGTGCATAGTGCTCACACAGGTCAGCGGGCGAGAGCTGTTCCGTCAGCGCCAGTTCCTCGGTTTTAAGGGCGAAATACGTGTCGAGCAACGGTGCCGGCAGCGCTGCCATCAGCGCTTCGCTGCGACACAGGCATTCCAGTGCCTGAGCCAAAGAGGCGGGCAGGGCAACGATGCCCCGCGCCTTGCGTTGTTCGTCGTTGAGTGAATCCGGGATTTCATCGGTGATCGCGTTCAGCGCCAGACGCTGTTCGATGCCCAGGCGTCCGGCGATCAGCAGCGCGGCCATCGCCAGATGCGGCGAGGCGGTGGCATCCATGGCGCGGAACTCCAGGTTGTACTGCTTCGCCACGGATTTGCTGCCCAGGCTCACGGTCGGGCAGATGCGCAGCGCCGCTTCGCGGTTCTGTTGCCCGAGGCACGCGTAAGACGCGCTCCAGTGATGCGGCTGCAAACGCTCGTACGACACCGGGGTCGGCGCAGTGAACGCACACAGCGCCGGCAAGTAATGCAGGACACCCGCCGCCCAGTGCTGGCCGAGAGTCGACAAACCATTGCTGGTGCCGGCGTCGTACAGCATCGGCTGGCCGGCCAGATCCAGCAGGCTGACATGCAGGTGAACGCCGTTGCATACCGCGTCGGCGGCGGTCTTCGGCGCAAAGCTCAAATCCAGGCCCATCTGCCGGGCGATTTCGCGGGTGATCTCGCGCACGTTCACCGCGCGATCCGCCGCCGCCACGCCGAGGGTCGGGCGGCAGGTGATTTCGTATTGATGCTTGCCGTATTCGGGCAGGAACATTTCCGGCTCGACGCCACCGGCGCGCAATGCGCTGAGCAGCCAGCCACCGAACTCCGCGCCCTGGCGCTGGGCCTCAAGGGAGAAGGCCAGATGTTCGGCAAACCCTGCGTGCAAGTTGAATTCGTGTTCGAACGCGGCGTTGACCTGCAAGCCGAGCTGGTCGCGATACCGCTCGATTTCATCGCTCAGCAATGTGCGCGGACAGGCGCCCCACGGGCGGCCGTCGGTTTCGCGGATGTCGCCGTGGATGAAGTCCAGCGCCGGGGCAGCGGCGTCCGGCCCGTTGCCTACCGTGACGCGGCTGGCGAGGTCGGGAATCAGCCGCAGATCGCCATAGGCGCCCCACGGGTTGGTCGAGGCGATGATGTCCTGTGGCGTCAAAGCGCTGTTGGCCGGCACCCAGCCGCAACCGCCGGCCTGATAGTGTTCCAGCTCATCGCTGGGAAACGAGCGGCCACGTGTGATGCCGATCAGGTCGGTGGTGACGATGGTGGTCATCGGCAACGGCGACAGTCGTTCGCTCATGGCTGCATCTCCCGCAGACGATCGAGCACGGTGTCGGTGTCGGTGATCCAGCAGTAGCCCTTGATTGCGTTCAGGCAGGCGTCGTGACGTGCTTCGGTGTAGGTCGCGCAGGCGTCTGCCACCAGAGTGACCAGATAGCCACGGTCGGCGGCGTCGCGCACGGCCATGTCCACGCATTGGTCGGTGACGATGCCGGCGATGATCAGGTGTCGGGTTTCGAGGTTGCGCAGCACGTAGTCGATGTTGGTCGAGTTGAAGACTCCGGAAGACGTCTTCGGCAGCACGATTTCGTTTTCCGCCGGGGTCAGATCGGCGATGACCTGTGCCTGCGGGCTGCCCTTGGGCAGGTGCATGTCCGACAGTTTGTGATCCAGCGAGCGGTCGCGGCCGTCGGCGGTCAGGCTTTCGATCAGGGTGTGCAGCACGTTTTGCCGTGCGTCGCGGAAGGCGTTGAGCAGGCGTACCTGATTGGGCACCACTTGCGAGCGTGTGCGATTGAGGAAGTAGGCGGCGTCCGGGCCTTCGAGGTGCGGGTCGAACTGCGGTTCGAGCCAGGCACGCTGCATGTCCACCAGCAACAGCGCGGTGTGGTCGGTGACAAACGGCAGGTCCCGCGGCGAGCGGTGGGGAAGGCTGAACATCCTTATTTATCCTCCAGCAAATGGGTGTCGAAGTCGTTGCGCAGGGCATCGATGCCTTCCAGGCGATCGGCCAGGTCCGTGCTGCGCAGGGTCAGGCAAGCGATCAGCGCTTCAACCTGAGCCAGCGCCGGGACCATGGTGTCGAACGGCGAGGCCGACTCCACTGGAGCGCTGATGATCATGTCGGCCAGCTCGCGCAGTGGCGAGGCATAGATGTCGGTGAACAGTACGACGCGAGCGTTGTTGTTCTTGGCCGCAGTGGCCACGCGCAGGGCCTGGGTCTGGTAGCGGCGATAGTCGAACACCAGCACCACGTCCTGGCGTTGCAGGTCGAACAGACGATCCGGCAATTGCGCGTTGTCCTCCAGCGCAAAGCAACCGGGGCGCAGCAAACGCAAATGATTGAGCAAGTAAGTGGCCATCAGGCTGCTGAACCGCCCGCCGAAGCAGTAAACCTGATGGCGAGTGTCGAGCAGCCACTGCGCCAGTATCCGCACGTCTTCGGGTTGGGTCAGGGCCTGGGTTTCCGCCAGCAAATTGTGGCTGTGGGCCAGATAGTGGCTCCAGGCATCGTCCTGATTCAGGTTCGAACGCGGTTGCAACAGCGTGCGCGGCGAGCGCAGGCGATGATCCATGTCGCTGAGGAGGGCGTCCTGGAATTCGGCGTAACCGCCAAAACCGAGTTTTTTTACCAGACGCACGATGGTCGGATCGCTGACGCCGGCGTGCTCGGCCAGGCGCGCCATCGGGCCGAGCCCGTTGCGCGGGTACTGATCGAGCAAGGCCCGGACGACTTTGCGCTCTGATGGCGTAAGGTCCAGGCCGGGATCAGTAATCAGGTCTCTGAGAGGGGGCATCCGGGCTCCTGCTGGATGGGTGTGTTGAATTCGCTTCACAATCCTTTAAAACAGTATTTATGTAACTGGCGTTACATGTCTAGTGAATTTTCCTGGCAATTATTTCAGCCCCAAAATGGGGCGAGATGCCCGTGTAACAAGGGCTACACGTCTATCGATTGATCTTGTAGTCCATTGCCCATTGTTGCGTCAGATATTGCCGCTTTGTTTTGACAGGGCGATTGAAGGGCTTCCCCGGAACCGCCCGGTTTACGGCACAATTGCCGTCCTGTCGGCATGTTGCCGAGTGTTTTTTACCTTCTGACTGAGTGACTCATTGTGCAAGCCACCCGTTTGACCTTGATGTGTCACGCCAGAACCGTCGCACAAAAATTGGCGCGTTTTCCTACGAACGAAGCTGTTGAAGAAAGCGCTGTAGCGTCTGACTCGCTGGCCGCTCGGTTCGGGTTCCCACGGCATTTGATCTGCGGCCCGGAATTGCGCACGCGCCAGACCGCCGAATGGTTCGGTCACGATGCCCAGGTGGATGAAGCACTGCGCGATTGCGACTGGGGCCGTTGGCAGGGGCAGTCGATCAAAGACCTGCAGCGAGATGAACCGGAAGCCCTGCAAGCCTGGCTCGAAGATCCCGGCGCCGCGCCGCACGGCGGGGAATCGGTGGTGCAACTCGGCGAGCGAGTGGCAGCTTGGCTGGCGAACCTGCAAACCACGCCGGGTCATGTCGTGGCCGTCACGCATCCGTTCATCATTCGTGCGGCGCTGATGCAGGTCATGCAGGGCCAGGCCTTCCACAGCATCGATATCGAGCCGTTGGCGGTGGTCGAGTTGAGTTTCTTCGGACGCTGGCGGCTACGCGTGTCCGGCATCGATACTGGAGGAGACCGTTCATGAAACGCTTGCTGGTCATCGGCATTGGCGCCGGCAACCCCGACTACATCACGATGCAGGCGGTGAAGGCGCTGAATCAGGTGGATGTGTTCTTCCTGATGGACAAGGGCCAGAGCAAGGACAAGTTGATCGACCTGCGTCGCGAAATCTGCGAACGCTACATCACCGATCGTACCTACCGTTTCGCCGAAGCCCACAGCCCGGAGCGCGAACGCGGCGATGTGGACTACAACGCCAGCGTCGATGATCTGAACCGCGCCAAGCAGCAAACCTTCGAACGCCTGATCAATGACGAATTGGCTGACGGACAGTGCGGCGGTTTTCTGGTGTGGGGCGATCCGGCGTTGTACGACAGTACGATTCGCATCCTTCAGGCAATCCTGGCCTCAGGACGATGCGCGTTCGAATTCGACGTGATTCCCGGCATCACCAGCGTTCAGGCCCTGGCGGCGCAGCACAAGGTGCCGTTGAACACCATCGGCCACTCGATTGAAATCACCACCGGCCGACGCCTGGCGGCGGGGCAGGTGAGTGATACCGACAGCCTGGTGGTGATGCTCGACGCGGAAGATTCCTACCATCAGGTGGCGGATCAGGAGACAGAGATTTACTGGGGTGCCTACCTCGGCACGCCGGATGAAATCCTCATCAGCGGCAAGCTCAGTGATGTTGCCGATGAGATCGAACGGGTGCGCAAGGCGGCGCGGGCCGAGCATGGCTGGATCATGGACACTTATCTGTTGCGCAAGCCTTGATCTCACGACCAAAGCGCTCGCGATACACCGATGGCGGCACGCCGACCACGCTGCGAAACGCTACGCGAAAGCTTTCCACCGAACGATAACCGCAGCGCTGGGCGATCTGCTCGGTGTTCTGTGGCGTGCTTTCCAGCAATTCCCGGGCCCGGGCCAGACGCTCGTGTTGCAGCCAGGCCTTGGGTGACTGGCCGCTGGCTTCGGTAAATTTGCGCAGGAAGGTGCGTTCGCTCATCGCCGCTTCGCTGGCCAGATTGCGCACTTCAAGTGGCTCATGCAGGCGCTCGCGGGCCCACTGCATCACGCGCGACAAGTCGCTGCGCGGCGTCGGGCTGACCGGTGTGGGAATGAATTGCGCTTGACCGCCGGTGCGCTGCGGCGACATTACCAATCGTCGCGCCACCGAATTGGCCACCTGAGTGCCGAAGTCCCGCGCCACCAGATGCAGGCAGGCGTCGATCCCGGCCGCACTGCCAGCCGAGGTGATCAACTGGCCGGAATCGACGTAAAGCACATCCGGATCGACATCGATGGCCGGGAAGCGCTCGGCCAGCTCCGAGGCGTAGCGCCAGTGGGTGGTGGCGCCATGCCCGTCGAGCAATCCGCTGGCTGCCAGCACAAAGACGCCCGAGCAGATCGACAGCAACCGGGCGCCGCGTGAATGCGCATCACGCAAGGCTTCGAGCAATGCCTCCGGCACCGGCGCGCTGCGGTCGCGCCAGCCGGGAATGATGATGGTGCGCGCCTCCGCCAACAGCTCCAGACCGCCATCGGCCAGCACCTGAATTCCGCCCATGGCGCGCATCGGGCCTTGATCGACGGCGGCGATGCAGTGCTGGTACCACGGAAAATCGAACTCCGGCCGGGCCAGGCCGAAGATCTCCACGGCGATGCCGAACTCGAACGTACAGAGGCCGTCGTAGGCCAGAATCGCGACCAATCCAGGTGAATCAGGCATTTGGCGGAAAATCCCCGGTGAGTGTCTTGTGCGCCACTGTAGCGGCAAGCGGCGGCTCGATAAAGTCTGTTCATCCCTTCACAGACGTAGGAGCAACACAACATGCCCAGCCTGGTTCGCGAAATTCCTGCCGCCCCTTCGGCGATTGCCCTGATGCACTTCAGCAACCGTCTGACCTTCGAAACCGATTGTTCCGACGTCTTCAGTAGCCAACAGGCTGGCGAGATCGATTTTGTGCTGGTCGATGTGCGCGGGCCGCTGGCCTTCGAACGTGGTCATGTGCCGGGGGCGATCAATATTCCGGGGCGTTTGCTGACGGCGGAAGGGCTGGTGGATTACTCGAAAAACACGCTTTTCGTGGTTTATTGCGCTGGTCCCCACTGCAATGGCGCCAACAAGGCGGCGGTGAAACTGGCGGCGCTGGGTTACCCGGTCAAGGAGATGATCGGCGGGGTGACCGGGTGGCTGGATGAAGGCTTCCAGTTGAGTGTTGCCACACCGCGCGTCGCCACCGCGCCGATCGCTTGCGATTGCTGATAGCCAGAGGGTTGCCGCTTCGGCGGCAGCTTTTGTCGGCTTTGTCCTACAACCCTTGCACCGCTCTGGCGCAGACTTTTCCCGCGTGATGGTACTCGCCGATTTTCTGTAAGTATTTGTCGCTTAAAAACAATTTGCCCCGGGCGCGCCGCCATAGACTGCCGGCCACTTCGGTTTCTTTGCGCTACATAGCCCAAGGCCGAACCTGACAATCGAAAGCTGCCAATAAAAGCCTCCGCACACGGGAGTAATAAATGAAAAAGCTGGTTATGTTCGGTGCCCTGGCACTGTCGATGTTGTCCCTGACCGCCGTGGCCGAAGACGCCAAACCGATCCGTATCGGTATCGAAGCCGGTTACCCGCCATTCTCGATGAAAACCCCTGATGGCAAACTGGCTGGTTTCGACGTGGACATCGGCGATGCGCTGTGTGAGCAGATGAAAGTCAAATGCACCTGGGTCGAGCAAGAGTTCGACGGCCTGATCCCGGCGCTGAAAGTGAAGAAGATCGACGCGATCCTGTCCTCGATGACCATCACTGACGACCGCAAGAAAAACGTCGATTTCACCATCAAGTACTACCACACCCCGGCGCGCTTCGTGATGAAGGCAGGCTCCGGCGTGAAAGACCCGCTGACAGAGCTCAAAGGCAAGAAAGTCGGCGTGCTGCGTGCCAGTACCCACGACCGCTACGCCACCGAAGTGCTGGTGCCGGCCGGGATCGAACTGGTGCGTTACGGCTCGCAGCAGGAAGCCAACCTGGACATGGTGTCCGGTCGTATCGACGCGATGCTGGCCGACTCGGTCAACCTGAGCGACGGCTTCCTGAAAACCGACGCCGGCAAAGGCTTTGAGTTCGTCGGTCCGACCTACGAAGACGCCAAGTACTTCGGCGGTGGCGCCGGTATTGCCGTGCGTAAAGGCGATACCGAGCTGGCGGAGAAATTCAATACCGCCATCAATGAAATCCGCGCCAACGGCAAGTACAAGCAAGTGCAGGACAAGTACTTCGACTTTGACGTGTACGGCCATTAATACGCCGTAGAAAAAAGTGGCCCCGTTGACGCGGTGGCCACTTTTTTTTCGCCCGTGATTTATCCTGTCAGCACATTTTCAATGCAGTCACTGTGCAGCAGCGACTACAAAATTTCCGGAGTTCCCATGCAACGCATCGATCATGTTCTGCCCTGGAGCCACCTGGGCAGCGAACGTTCCCTCAGCGTCTTCCGTTACGGCGCCGGCCCGCGCAAGGTCTACATCCAGGCCAGCCTGCACGCCGATGAACTGCCGGGCATGCGCACTGCGTGGGAACTGAAGAAACGCCTTGCCGAGCTGGAATCCAACGGCCAGTTGCAAGGTGTGATCGAACTGGTGCCGGTGGCCAACCCGATCGGCCTCGATCAGCATCTGCAAGGCAGCCACATGGGGCGCTTCGAGCTGGGCAGCGGCAAGAACTTCAACCGCTCCTTCGTCGAACTCAGCGCGCCGGTGGCCGAGCGTATCGGCGAGCAGTTGGGCGGTGATGCCCAGGCCAACATTGCGTTGATCCGCCAGACCATGGGCCAAATCCTCGACGAGCTGCCAGCCCCTGCCTCGCAACTGGAAGCGCTGCACCGTCTGTTGCTGCGCCACGCCTGTGAGGCCGATATCACCCTCGATCTGCATTGCGATTTCGATGCCGCGATTCACATTTATGCGCTGCCGCAACACTGGCCGCAGTGGCAATCCCTGGCCGCGCGCTTGAAGGCTGGAGTGGCGCTGTTGTGTGAAGACTCCGGCGGCAGTTCGTTCGATGAATCGTGCTCCACTCCATGGTTGCGTCTGGCGCGGATGTTCCCGGAGGCGGCTATCCCGCCGGCCAACCTCGCCACCACCCTGGAACTGGGCAGCATGGGCGACACCCGCGTCGATCAGGCTCAGGCCAATTGCGAGGCGATCCTGGGCTTTTTGGCCGAGCAAGGCTTCATCAGCGGCGAATGGCCGAAGGCGCCGGACGAATGCTGCGAAGGTATGCCGTTCGAAGGCACCGAATACCTGTTCGCCCCGCACCATGGCGTGGTGAGTTTCCTGCGCAATGCCGGTGAATGGGTGGAGCGCGGTGATGCGTTGTTCGAAGTGGTCGATCCGTTGCAGGACCGCGTGACCACCGTGCGCGCCGGCACCAGCGGCGTGTTGTTTGCCATCGATCGTGGACGCTACACCCAGCCGGGCACCTGGCAGGCGAAAGTGGCGGGGCGCGAGCCGATTCGGGCGGGCAAGTTGATCAACGACTGACGCCCCCATCTTCTGGATCACAGTGTTAGGCTCTGCCCCGAACCCTGCACTGTGTGAAGGAAGGCTTATGTTGAAGGTGTTTGCTCTGTTGACCCTGCTGGCGTCCAGCGCTGTCCATGCTCAAACCTCGCTGCAAACCGATCTGCCGCTCAACTACCTGGCCCAGGTTCATCCGGATGCCGAACAGCGTCCGCTAGTGGTGTTCCTGCATGGCTATGGCAGTAACGAGGCCGATCTGATCGGTATGAAATTTCAGCTGCCCAAGCAGTACAACTACCTGTCTGTGCAGGCACCGATGGCGTTGGGAGAAGGGCGTTTCCAATGGTTTCGCAAGAAAGGCGAAGGGGCCTACAACGGCGAGACCGATGATCTGAAGGCCAGCAGCCAGAAACTGCGGGCTTTTATCGCCGCAGCGGCGCAGAAATATCACGCGCAACCGGAGAAGGTGTACCTGATCGGTTTCAGCCAGGGCGCGATGATGACTTACGAGGTTGGACTGCGGCAGCCGGCGGCAGTGGGTGGCATTGCCGCGTTGAGCGGGCGGGTGTTGCCGGTGCTTAAGGGCGAGCTGAAGTCAGAGCAACAGCATCCGCCGCTGGAGATCTTCATCGGCCACGGCACGGCGGATGATCGTGTGCCTTACAGCGGTGGCACCGAGGCCGATACGTTGTTGCAGAAGCTGTCGTACAAACCGCAATTTCATGCCTATCCCGGCGTCGGCCACAGCATCAGCGCGGCCGAACTTCGGGATTTGAACGACTGGTTGCAGCAACTCAATCCCTGAAAATCACTTTTCCTTGAGGATGGTTTTCACCAGCGCCTCGTGACCGCTCTTGTCGCTGGCCCGGGAAATCACCTGGACCAGTGCCATGCGCGTGCCGGAACCGGCCAGCAGCGTGGTGTTGAGAGTCTGGCCGCCGCCCTGGGTGGCGGTGCTGTCGACCTGACGCAGGCCCAGGCCATTACCTTTCTGGGTCAGGCTCTTTTCGCTCAGCTTGTTGAAGTCAGGCAGCGCCTTGCGCTGAGCGTCGATGAAATCTGAGACGGTGCCGTCGAGGAACGCACTGTCGTTGTCCTTGACGTTTTTGCCTTCGGGAATCTGGTTTTCGGCGACGATGACCACAGTCTTGGTGGCGTCGTTGCTGTACATGGTGCCCTTGGCACCGGTCGGCCCGGCTGGCAACGGATCGCCGACAAAGCCCTTGGGCAGGGCAAAACTGAACTTGCCGTCGAGCATCGAGACTTTCTCGGTGACAGCCTTTTCTTTGGCTTTGGCTGCCTGAGCATTGATGGCGCCGAAACCGGCCACCGCCGCCAGCAACAGGACGACGGCTTTCTTGCTAAGCAATGACATTCGAATCTCCGAGGGATGGTCGCGCTTGGGCGGCGATCATCCCACGGAGCACACCTGGCACTCCAGAGCGGTTTGTCCGGGCGGGGTCAGTTTGCTGATGGCGCAGGCGCCGGTTTGGCCAGCAACTGCCGGGTGACGCCCAGCATCGCCACCGAAACGGCCACCGCCACCACGAAACCGCCGAAACCCAGACCTGGAACGGTCAGCGCCAGCACCAGACAAAACGCCGAAAACGAATACATCCCCGTCGCCGTCGCCCGCAACAACGCAGCGGTAAACGCCGGGCCACGGGTCTGCTGGGAAAACACCGCCATCACGCTGCCGAGCACCGGGAACACCGCGAGCAGACCGCTCCAGCGCTCGCCGACGGTGCTGGCCAGCATGGTCACCACCAGCGTCAATGCGGCCCCGGCGATCATCCGCCACACCAGTTTGTCCGACTTCGGCGCCGGGCCACTCACCACCGGTTGAACCTTGGGAAACAGGTAAGGCGCGGCGAGAAGGGCAGTCGCAGCGGCGGCGACCGAGAAGAGTAAAGACGCCGGAATCAGCGACAGAATCAGCGCCAGCACGGCCCAGACCGATAAAGAAACTACCAATGCCAGCGGCCAGTTCGCCCGCTGCGCCACCTGCGCATAGGTGACGCAAAACGCGATCATCGCAAACATGGCCGATAGCGCCGCGACCGCCGATTGCGCGGCAAACGCGGGCCCTTGCTCGATGGCGAGGAAAAACAGAATCGGCCCGACCACCACTGGCAACCCCGACAGCCACCCGGCGACGCTGGGGCCCCAACGCTTGCCGGCCAGGGAAATCAACAGCAGGAAACCGGGAATCAGCAGCAGTTTGAGGATCAGCACGCAGGTCTCTCCATCGGATCAATGAGGGCCACGTTAGCACTGTCGTTAATGGATTGCTGCAAATGCATGCAATAAATGTATACAAAGTGCCGGGCGTGATCGCCGACTATGCTCTGACTATCAGGGTTTACCGGAGTCGATGCCGCGATGAGCAGAACACCGAAGGTGTTACGTGGATGCTGCGGAATCGGCTTGTGGGCGCTACTGCTGACGCCGACCTGGGCCAGTTGGCAGGACGCAGTGCCCGGCGCGCAGATCATCGGTACCGGGGATTTCAGCGTGTTCGGTTTCGACATTTATAACGCTCGGCTGTGGAGTGCCGCGCGTCCGCTGGCCGATGGTCAGCCCTTCGCCCTGGAATTGATCTACCGGCGCAACGTGTCCCGTGAAGATCTGGTGCAGGCCAGCGTCGATGAGATCAAACGCCTGGCCGGATCCTCCATCAGCCCGGCACAACTGGCCGTGTGGCAAGCGCAGATGCAGCAATCGTTCGTCGATGTTCAGGCCGGCACGCGGATCACCGGGGTGTATCTGCCGGGTCAGGGGGCGCGGTTCTTCGTCGGTCAGCAGTTGCAGCACGAGATCGACGATCCGCTGTTCGCCCGGGCGTTTTTCGACATCTGGCTCGACCCGCGCACGCGCAGCCCCGAATTGCGCCAGCAATTGCTGGGTACTGCCAATCCCTGAACGCAGCACGTCTGCTCTTGGGCACGCCGACTGAAACGTCTAAGCTGCGCCTTTCGACTTGTTTCTGGATGTGTGCGTGAAATTCAGCTTACCCAAAATCGCCACTGCGCCGTTCTGCCCGCCGGAAGTGGCCGGCAGTGTCCTGGTGGACCCGAATGCCTCGTTCTTCAAACGCGTGCTGCGTTTTGCCGGCCCCGGTTTGCTGGTGTCGATCGGCTACATGGACCCGGGCAACTGGGCCACCGCCATCGAGGCCGGTTCACGCTTCGGTTACAGCCTGCTGTTCATGGTGTTGCTGGCGAGTCTGGCGGGCATGGTCGTGCAATGCCTGTGTTCGCGGCTGGGCATCGCCACCGGGCGCGACCTGGCGCAGTTGTCCCGCGAACGCTACAGCACCCCGACGGCGCGGCTGCAATGGGTATTGGCGGAAATCTCGATCATTGCCACCGACCTTGCGGAAGTGCTCGGCTGCGCACTGGCGTTTCACCTGTTGCTGGGTTGTTCGCTGACATTCGGCATCGCCCTGACCGCATTCGATACATTGCTGGTGCTGGCCCTGCAAAACCGCGGTTTCCGCAGGCTGGAAGCGATCATGCTGGTACTGGTGGGCACCATCGGCGTGTGCTTCTTCGTCGAACTGCTTCTGATCAAACCGTACTGGCCGGACGTCGCTCAAGGTTTCAAACCTTCGCTGTCGGCGATCAGTGATGCAGCACCGTTGTACCTGGCCATCGGCATCCTCGGCGCCACGGTGATGCCGCACAACTTGTACTTGCACACTTCGATCGTACAAACGCGGCTGATCGGCCAGGATTTGGCGAGTAAGCAGGACGCGGTGAACCTGGCGCGCATCGATACCATCGGCTCATTGGCGCTGGCGTTGCTGGTCAACGCGGCGATCCTGATTCTCGCAGCGGCAGCCTTCCATCAAACCGGGCATTCCGACGTGGTGGACATCCAGGACGCCTATCACTTGCTCGATCCGCTGGTGGGCGGCGCGCTGGCCAGTGTGCTGTTCGGCGTGGCGCTGCTGGCGTCGGGGCAGAGTTCGACCTTCACCGGCACCATCGCCGGGCAGGTGATCATGGAAGGTTATCTGAACCTGCGGATTCCCTGCTGGCAACGGCGCCTGATCACCCGTGGGCTGGCGCTGATTCCGGCATTCATCGGCGTGTGGCTGATGGGCGACGGCGCGGTGGGCAAGTTGCTGGTGTTGAGTCAGGTGGTGTTGAGCCTGCAGTTGCCGTTTGCGCTGTACCCGCTGATTCGCATGACCAACGACAAACAACTGATGGGGCCGTTTGTGAACCGGTTGCCGACCAAGGCTCTCGCGTGGGGATTGTTTGTGGTGATCAGCGGCGCCAATGCCTGGCTGATTCTGCAACTGGTCGAGTGACCTTTCGGCGCAGGCAAAAAATACCCGGTGCGACGTGAGCCGTACCGGGTTTGTTGCCAACGGGCAGTGGATGTCGTGGATCCGCCACCCGCTGTTGAACCTCTTTTGCGCTTAAGCGCGTTCCAGTGCCAGCGCCACGCCTTGACCGCCGCCGATGCACAGGGTCGCGAGACCCTTTTTCGCATCACGTTTGATCATTTCGTGCAGCAGGGTTACCAGCACACGGCAGCCTGATGCACCGATCGGATGGCCGAGGGCGATGGCGCCGCCGTTGACGTTGACCTTGTCCAGATCCCATTGCAGATCCTTTGCCACCGCCAGGGATTGCGCGGCGAAGGCTTCGTTGGCTTCGATCAGATCCAGTTGGCCGATGTTCCAGCCGGCCTTGTCCAGGCAGCGGCGAGTGGCGGACACAGGGCCGATGCCCATGATGGCCGGGTCGACGCCCGCGTTGGCGTAGGCGGCGATTTTCGCCAGCACCGGCAGGCCCAGGGCCTTGGCTTTTTCGGCGCTCATCAGAATGACCGCGGCGGCGCCGTCGTTCAGCGACGAAGCGTTGCCGGCGGTGACGCTGCCGTCCTTCTTGAACGCTGGACGCAGTTTGGCCAGGGATTCAGCGGTAGTGTCGCCGCGTGGCTGTTCGTCAACCTTGAACGCCACCGGATCGCCTTTGCGCTGCGGGATCAGGATTGGGGTGATTTCATCGACAAAACGACCGGCCTCGATGGCCGCGGCGGCTTTCTGTTGCGATGCGGCAGCGAAGGCGTCCTGCTGCTCGCGGCTGATCTCGTATTTCTCGACCAGGTTCTCGGCAGTGATGCCCATGTGGTAATCATTGAACGCATCCCACAGGCCATCGCTGATCATGGTGTCGACGATTTGCGCGTGACCCATGCGCAGGCCGGTGCGCGCGCCGGGCATGACGTAGTTGGCCAGGCTCATGTTTTCCTGACCGCCGGCGATGATCACGTCAGCATCGCCGCAACGGATCGCCTGGGCACCAAGATGCAAGGCCTTGAGGCCCGAGCCACAGACCTTGTTCAAGGTCATGGCGGGAACGGCGTGGGGCAGGCCGGCCTTGATCGCCGACTGGCGTGCCGGGTTCTGGCCGGCGCCGGCGGTCAGCACCTGGCCCATGATCACTTCATCGACCTGAGCACCGTCCAGTCCAGTCTGCTCAAGCAACTGGCGGATGACCGCTGCGCCCAGATCCACGGCGGAGACGGTGGCCAGGGATCCCTGGAAACTGCCGATCGCGGTACGCGTGGCGGCAACAATGACGACGTCTTGCATTTTCGAATTCCTCACTCGGCAGCGAACTGCATTTCCGGTACGTGATCCGGGACGATCAGTTTACCAGCGGTTTTGGCGACGATTTCCTCGACGCTGACGCCAGGTGCGCGTTCCTTGAGGACAAAAGCGCCATTTTCGATTTCCAGGTACGCCAGGTCAGTCAGCACACGCTTGATGCAACCGGCGCCGGTCAGCGGCAGGCTGCACTGGCTCAGCAACTTGGACTCACCGTCCTTGGACGCGTGGGTCATGATCACGATGATGTTGTCGGCGCCGGCCACCAGGTCCATCGCACCGCCCATGCCCTTGACCAGTTTGCCGGGGATCATCCACGAGGCGATGTTGCCCTGTACGTCGACTTCGAAGGCGCCCAGCACGGTCAGGTCGACGTGACCGCCACGGATCATCGCGAAGGACTCGGCAGAGTTGAAGATCGAAGCGCCGATACGGGCGGTCACGGTCTGTTTGCCGGCGTTGATCATGTCGGCGTCGATGGTGTCTTCAGTCGGGAAAGGGCCCATGCCGAGCAGGCCGTTTTCCGATTGCAGCATGACTTCCATGCCTTCGGGGATGTAGTTGGCGACCAGGGTCGGAATGCCGATGCCGAGGTTCACGTAGTAGCCGTCCTGCATTTCGCGGGCGACGCGTTGAGCCATTTGTTCGCGGGTAAGTGCCATGTTCTTGTTCTCCGTCAGCCTGGATTATTTGCGGATGGTGCGTTGTTCGATGCGTTTTTCGAACGTGCCGCAAATGACCCGGTCGACGTAGATGCCGGGCGTGTGGATGTGTGCCGGATCCAGCTCGCCGGGTTCGACGATTTCTTCGACTTCGACCACGGTGATCTTGCCGGCGGTGGCGGCCAGCGGGTTGAAGTTCTGGGCGGTGTGGCGGTAGATGACGTTGCCGAAGTGGTCGGCCTTCCAGCCTTTGACGATGGCGAAGTCGCCGGTGATGGACTCTTCCATCAGGTATTTGCGACCGTGGAATTCACGCACTTCCTTGCCTTCGGCAACCGGAGTGCCGACGCCAGTAGCGGTGAAGAACGCCGGGATGCCGGCGCCGCCTGCGCGCATTTTTTCGGCGAGAGTGCCTTGCGGGGTCAGGACGACTTCGATGTCGCCTTTGAGCAGTTGCTCTTCGAACAGTTTGTTTTCGCCGACGTAGGAGGCGACCACCTTGCGGATCTGGCGATCGGTCAGCAGTACGCCGAGGCCGAATCCATCAACGCCGCAGTTGTTGGAAACGACGGTGAGGTCGCGGGTGCCTTTGCGCTTGATCTCGGCGATCAGGTTTTCCGGGATGCCGCACAGGCCGAAGCCGCCGGCGATCACGGTCATGCCGTCTTCAAGACCTGCCATGGCTTCCTCGTAGGAATACACGCGCTTGTCGAAACCTGCCATATGCACCTCTTTTATTGTTTGTCGGGCGGCTGGCTAGCCGAATGACTGGAGTGTCGCGCTGGTGAATATATTTGTTAAGTTGATTTTTAAGGTTGATTGATTGATAAAGCTCAACAATGGACTTGGTTCTCTGTTCCCACGCAGGAGCGTGGGAGCGATCAAGAAATGCTCGCCATCGTCGGCGGGTGGATGTACAGCTTAGCCGTTGGAGCGACACGACCATGACCATCAAGCAGATCCGCGCCTTTCTTGCTGTGGCCCAAAGCCTGAGTTTCGCCGTGGCTTGCGAACGCCTGCACCTGTCGCAATCGGCGCTGAGCCTGACCATCAAGGCGCTGGAGGAGGGCTTGGGGGGGCGCCTGTTCAGTCGCAATACGCGCAACGTGGCGCTGACCCCGGAAGGCGAATCGCTGCTGCCGCTGGCCCGGCGCCTGATCGCTGATTGGGACAACGCCGAAGACGAAATGCGCCAGCGCTTCAGCCTGCAACGGGGGCGAGTGACACTGGCGGCGATGCCATCGTTTGCCGGCAACCTGCTACCACCGATCCTCAAGACCTTCCGCGCGCGCTATCCGAACGTAAACGTGACGGTCAACGACGTGATCAACGAGCAAGTGCTGGAAATGGTCCGCGATCGTCAGGTCGAACTTGGCGTGGCGTTCGAGCCGATGCAGAACACGTCGCTGACCTTCACACCGCTATATAGGGATCGCTTCGTCGCAGTGGTGCCACAGGATTCACCGCTGGCCCAGCGTACGGACATCGACTGGCAGACCTTGTTGCGGGAGCCGTTCATCACCCTGCAACGCCCGTCCACGGTGCGGGTGATGCTTGAGGAACACTTGCAGGCCCGGGGCATGAAACTGCCGGTGGAATTTGAAAGCCATCAACTGGCGACCGTCGGGCGGATGGTTGCCAGTGGCCTGGGCGTCAGTGCGGTGCCGGCGTTGTGTGCCGAGCAGATGCGCGAGTTGGGGGCACGGTGTCTGACGTTGCATGAGCCAGTGGTGGAGCGGGCGATTGGCGTATTGACTGATTCCGGGAATGAACTGTCGGCGGCGGCGCAGGCGTTGTTCGACATCCTTAAGGCTGAGCATTGAGGCGTTGTGTCAGTAGCGGCAATAGCTGTTCGCAAGACGCCTCGATCTTCAAATCCAGCAACTCATCCGCCCGGGTCTTCCCCAGATTGATCGCAATCAGCGGCTTGCCTCGATCCGCAATCACCCGGCACAGGCGAAACGCCGAATACGCCATCAACGACGACCCGACCACCAGCATCCCGGCAGCATTCTCCGCTGCCGCCATGGCCCGTGCCGCTGTCGGCTGCGCCACGTTCTCACCAAAAAACACCACGTCCGGTTTCATCCGCTCGCCTTCGCAATGTGGACAGTGCGGCACCTGGAAGCGTGCCTCGAAGGCCGGGTCGAGCAGGGTGTCGCCGTCCGGCGCCTGCATGGCATCGACACCCGCCAGATACGGATTCTGCATTTCCATCAATTGCTGAATCGAATCCCGCTCGCTGCGCTGGCCACAATCCAGGCACAACACTCGATGCAGGCTGCCGTGTAGTTCGATGACATCGTGACTGCCGGCCTGATCGTGCAGGGTATCGACATTCTGGGTGATCAATCCGCTGATCCGGCCATGGCTTTGCAGGCTGGCCAGCGCTTCATGAGCCGCGTTCGGTTGCGCCTGACGCACACGGGGCCAGCCGAGCATCGCCCGGGCCCAGTATCGGCGGCGTGATTCGGGTGCCGACAGAAACTCCTGATACATCATCGGCTGCCGGCCCCGGCGCACGCCGTTGGTGTCGCGGTAGTCCGGGATGCCCGACGGCGTGCTGATACCGGCCCCGGTCAGTACCACGAAATCGCCGTCGGCCATGGCCTGTTGCAGGTAGTCGAGATGTTCGTGGAGGGGGCGGTCAAGCATGGTCAGCGCTCCGCAGGCTGTAAGTGCCTTGCAGGTTAGCACTGCCGGGCGCCTCTTATGGAGGCGCCCGGTACAGACGTTTACTTGCGTGCTTCCAGAATCAGGTTGAACGGCGTCTGCGTCGCCCGCCGGAACTGCTTGAATCCGGCTTCGCTGAACACTTTGCGCAAACGCATCTCGCCGGCCTGCGCACCGAGCCCCAGGCCCACTTCCTGGGACAGTGAGTTCGGCGTGCAGATGAACGTCGATGCTGCATAGAAAAGTCGCCCGACCGGGTTGATGTTGTCGTCCAGCGTGTCGTTGGCAAAGGGTTCGACCAACAGCACGGTGCCGTCGTCCTTCAGGCAATCGTAGGCATGCCGCGCCGCGCCGACCGGGTCGCCCATGTCGTGCAGGCAATCGAAGTAGCAGATCAGGTCGTAGTCGTCGCCGGGAAAGCTTTTTGCTGTGCCCTGGAAAAAACGCGCCCGGCTGCTGACGCCGCCTTCTTCGGCTCGCTGGGTGGCGACACTCACCGATGGCGCGTGATAGTCGAAACCGACGAAACGCGAGTTGGGATAGGCCTGGGCCATGATCACCGTGGAGGCGCCATGACCGCAGCCGACATCGGCGACCTTGGCGCCGTCTTCCAGTTTAGCCACAACGCCCTCCAGCGCCGGCAGCCATTCGGCGATCAGATGCCCTTTGTAGCCGGGGCGGAAGAACCGTTCAGTGCCGGTGAACATGCACGGATGGTGATCGCCCCAGGGCAAGGCGCCATTGCCGCGCATGGCTTTGACCAGTTTGTCCTTGTCGTGGAAAAACGACGCCACTACGCCGAGCCCGCCAGCGACGTAGACCGGCGAATCTTCCTTGGCCAGGGCCATGGCCTGTTCTTCCGGCAGGCGGAATTTGCCGTCCAGGTGTTCCATGTAGCCGGAGGCCGCGTGGGCGCTGAGCCATTCGCGGACCAGCCGGGAGTTGCAGGCGGTTTTTTCGGCGAGGGTTTCCGGGGAGATCGGCTGGCTGTCGGCCATGGCCTTATACAAGCCAAGTTCTTCGCCGACGATGACATTGGCCAGCATCGCCGCGCCGCCCATGTCGTTGACCAGTTTGCCCATGAATTCGTTGAGTCTGGCCTCGTCCATGTCATGTGCTCCTGTCAAGGATCACAGTCCGGTGGTGATGGGGGTCGAGGCATTCGCCACCGGGCGGTGGTCGTGGAAACGGGCAGGGCGACACTGCTGTCCTGCGTCCCCCTCGACTGGGTACTGATTGAGTCTAGTCGGTGTTGGGCGACTCTATGTATTTGCGTGTATCAGGAGGGCTTGGGGATACACAGCACCGCAAATGCCGGGGCGGATGAACACAGCCGTGATACAGCGTGCGCATTCACTGGACCTCTCGGCCGCCACTGTCGGCGGCTCTTTTGCAGAGGTCTTGCCCATGCATATTCCCCACCCCACCTTGCAGGCCAGCGTCGGGCTCGGCCTGCGTCGCGGCTTGATGAAGGATCTTCAAGCCGCCTGCACCGGCGATTTCGACTTTCTTGAAGTCGCCCCGGAAAACTGGATCGGCGTCGGCGGTGCCCACGGTGCCGCGCTGCGCGAACTGGCCGAGCGTTATCCGTTGTCTTGCCATGGCTTGTCGTTGTCGCTCGGCGGGTCGGCACCGCTGGACGTCGACTTCCTTCGGGAAGTCCGGGTGTTTCTCGATCATTACAACGTGCCGCTGTACAGCGAGCACTTGAGCTATTGCAGCGACGACGGTCATCTCTATGATCTGCTACCGTTACCGTTCACCGAAGAGGCCGTGCACCACGTTGCCGCGCGGATCCGTCAGGCCCAGGACATCCTCGGCCGGCGCCTGGCAGTGGAAAACGTTTCCTATTACGCCGCTCCCCGGCAGGACATGGACGAGGTAGCCTTCACCAACGCCGTACTGCGCGAGGCCGATTGCGACCTGCTGCTGGACGTGAATAACGTCTACGTCAATTCGATCAACCATAGTTTCGACCCGCAGACATTTCTGGCCGGTATCGAGCCGGGTCGGGTGGTCGGGATGCACGTGGCGGGGCATTTCGACGAGTCCGACACGCTGAAAATCGACACCCACGGCGCGTCGGTGAAACCTGTGGTCTGGTCGCTGCTGGCGGACGCCTATGCACGCTTTGGCGCCCAGCCGACCTTGCTCGAACGCGACTTCAACTTCCCGGCGTTCTCCGAGTTGGTGGCGGAATTGCAGACCATTCGCCGCTTGCAGCATCAGGGAGGCCAGCGTGGATAACCTTGAGCAGCAACAACGGGCCCTGACGCGCTACCTGCGCGATCCCGAGAACCAGACGCCACCGGCCGACATGAACGCGGCGCGGGTCAATGTCTATCGCGATCTGGTGTTCAACAATGTCTCGCAACTGCTGGGCGGGACCTTTCCGGTGCTGATCCGGATCATCGGCCAGGAGCGTTGGCGCCTGCTGATTCGCGGCTTCCTGCGGGACTACCGGGCGCAAACGCCCAAATTCGGTGAAATCGCGGAGGAGTTCGTCGGTTACCTCGCTTCGGAACCTGTAGTGTTGAGCTCGGGCGAGTGGCCGGCGTTTCTGGTGGAGCTGGCGCATTACGAGTGGGTGGAGATGGTGTTGCAGCAGTCCGACATCCAGCCGCTACCGGCAAGTGATCCCGCGCTTTTGCTGGAGCAGCCATTGCAGGTTTCGGCGCTGGCCTGGCCGCTGGCGTATGCGTGGCCGGTACAAATGCTCAGTCCTGAATATCAGCCGTCTGCGCCACCGGCCCAGCCAACGTTGTTGCTGGTGCGGCGCGCGGTGGATTTCAGTGTGAAATTCTCCGAGCTGAGTCCGTTGGCGTGGCGGTTGTTGCAGAGGATTGGCGAATTTCCTGCGCTGAACGGTCGGGCGCAACTGGAAGGGCTGGCGATGGAGGCGGGTTTACCAGGAACAGCATCGTTCATGGACAGTGGTTTGGCGTTGTTGCGGCAGATGCATGAAGACGGTGTGATCGGACTTAACTGATCGCACAAAAAAAGACCCGGGGGGCAATATAGCTCCCCGGGTCTTTTTGTTTGTTTCAGGCCTGTAGCGGCAACTTCAGCTCCGCACACAACCCGCCACCGTCACGGTTGCTCAGGTTCAGCGAGCCACCCAGCGCCATCGCCAGTTGCTGCGCAATCGCCAGCCCCAGCCCGGTGCCTCCCGTGCTGCGGTTGCGCGAGTTCTCCACGCGGTAGAACGGCTCCATCACCTGCGCCAGCTCTTCTTCGGCAATGCCAGGGCCTCGATCCATGACTTTGATCGACAGTTCTGTGTGTTTGCGCTCGACGTACAGTTCGGCAGCACCGGCGAATTTCAACGCGTTGTCGGTCAGGTTGACCAGCACCCGGCGCAGGGCGTGGGGGCGGGTGTCGATCACAGCCTCACTCTTGCCGCTCAATTGCACCTCTTTGCCCATGTCCTGATAGTCGAACACCAGGCTGTCGAGAAACGAGTCGAGGTTGGTGCGTCGGCTTTCTTCGGTCGAACCGTGAATGCTGCGCGCATAGGCCACGCCTTCACGCACCAGATGCTCCATCTCACCGAGGTCGTTCCACAGTTTGTCCTTCTCCGCCGAGTCGTCCATGAACTCCGCGCGCAGTTTCATTCGGGTGATCGGGGTTTGCAGGTCGTGGGAAATCGCTGCCAGCAACTGCATGCGTTCCTTCAGGTACGCGGCGATCCGCGCCTGCATGGTGTTGAACGCACGGGCGGCGTACGCCACTTCGTTCGGACCTTGTTCGTCCAGATTGATCGGATGGGCGTTGGGATCAAGGGTTTCCACCGCGTTGGCCAATCGGGTAAGGGGACGGATGGCGATGCGTACCGCCAGCCAGGTGCAGGCAATCATCAGCGCCAGTTGCCCGAGCAGCACCACCGGCAGCCACGGCGACAGCGGCACCATCGAAGGTCGAACGTCGATGGTCACCGGGCTGCCATCGCTCAGGCGCAAATGGCCCTGAAAGTGCTTTTTCGGCCCAGGAATGTCGGTGAAGGTCAGCGGGTAGGCTTCGCCGATGGCGTCGGTGATCGAGGTCACAGCAATCGGCACCTCGCCCGGACCGATCGGCGTGCCCGGTTCGCCTTCGCTGAGCAGGTAGCCGTAGTTTTTGCGGGCCAGGCGATCAAGCCACATCGGGCGCTCTTCGGCCGGCAAGCGGTCGAGAATCGCAATCGAGGTCGAGACGTCGGTTTCCAGGTTGCCGAGCATGGTGTTTTTCGCGCTTTCGTAGCGCTCGTAATACTGCGCGCCGAACGACAGGGCTTGAGCCAGGATCAGGCCGATCAGAAAAATCAGCGACAACCGCGAGGCAAGGGTGCGCGGCCAGTGCAACGCAACCTTCATGCCGGAGCTCCGAGGATTTCCACCGGCAGCGAGAACACGTAACCCTCGCTGCGCACGGTCTTGATGTAGGCCGGTTCGCGGGCGTCGTCGAGCAGGCGCTGGCGCAGACGACTGACCAGCAGGTCGATGGAGCGGTCGAACAGATCGGCGTCGCGACCCTGGGTCAGGTTGAGCAACTGATCGCGGCTCAACACCCGCTGCGGATGATCGAGAAACACTCGCAGCAAGCGGTACTCCGCGCCGCTCAAGGCAACCATGGTTCCGTCGGTGTCCAGCAGATGCCGGGCCGAGGTATCGAGCTGCCAGCGACCGAAGGCCAGCAAGCGACCGCTTTCAGTCACCACCAGATTGGGCGGCAGCATCCGCGTGCGGCGCAGCACGGCGTTGATCCGCGCCAGCAGTTCACGGGCGGCAAAGGGCTTGGTCAGGTAATCGTCGGCGCCCATTTCCAGGCCGATGATGCGGTCGGTTTCGTCGTTGCGGGCGGTGAGCATCAGGACCGGCGTGGCCTTGTGTTTGCCGGCGCGCAGTTCGCGGCACAGCAGCAGGCCGTCATCGCCGGGCATCATGATGTCGAGCACGATCAGGTCGACGGTGTTGGCTTCCAGAAAACTGCGCATTTGTCGGCCATCGGCGACCACGGTGGTGCGCAGGCCGTTCTTTTTCAGGTAATTGCCAACCAGTTCGCGAATCTCGCGGTCGTCATCGACGATGAGAATGTGATCGACATGATCCATGGAGCCAAACCTCTATCAAGTGGGGAATGTCTCGCAGTCTATAGAGCCCGCGCGGGCTCGCCTGCCTGCCTTTGTATTGCAGTGTATCTGCCGCAACGACGGATACATGTGGACGCAAAATCACGATTTTTTTAGGGTTTTGTATCGCTGTGTATCCCCCGGCGGGCGAGATACGCAGCGATTTATACCGGCCGTTTTCCGACACAGACGGGATACCTCGCGAGCTTTAAATGAGCTCCATCGAGGCACACCACAGCGCCTCGGCCCAATCAACCGATCTACCCATTGAAGCCCTGAGGAAAACGCCATGACCAACAAATCCGTAATCGCCGCTTGCCTGTTTGCCGCCCTGAACATCTGCACCCTGTCGGCCCGTGCCGAAGCCGTTGCCCCGCAAACCTACACCTATGGCACACATCTGGATATCCAGAAAGTGATCTCGATGAAAGAAGACAAATCGATGACCTGCGGCATCGTCGACGCCCGCATGACCTACCTCGATTCGGCCGGTCAGACCCGCGTGCTCGACTACAGCAAATTCGCCGACGGCTGCGACAACCAGAACTGATCCGCCACCCACTGATTTAAAGGAAGATTGCCATGAACAACGTATCGCGTTTCTTGACCGCCATTGCCTTCTCTTTTGCCGGTGTCGCGGCTCACGCCAACAGCGCCGTCGAGCAGAGCAGCTGCGCCGGCAGCACCTGCTTTCAACTGAGCCCGCTAGCCAAACAGGGCAGCGATGCCTTGATCGCCGCCGACGGCGCCAGCCACACGCCGCAAGGGCAGATGGTCGCAGCGGACGGCTCCAGCCATACGCCGCAAGGCCAGATGGTCGCCGAAAACGGCGCCAGCCGGACCCCGCAAAGTCAATGGCTGGACAACCAGAACGCCTGAATCCCGTGCGTGTCTGCCGGTGAACGGCAGGCACCTCTTTTATCGGCAGACCGCCCATCCTTCAAGAGGTGAACCTCATGTTCCTTATCGCGTTCCTGGGCGGTCTGTTGACTGTCCTCAGCCCCTGCATCTTGCCCGTGGTGCCGTTTCTGTTTGCCGGCGCCGACCGCACCCGCTCTTCGATCCTGTTGACCCTCGGCGGTATGGCCCTGACCTTCGCCCTGATCTCCAGCCTCGCGGTGGTCAGCAGCGAGTGGGTGATCCAGGCCAACAACACCGGCCGACACATCGCGCTGATCGTGATGGTGCTGTTTGCGCTGTCGCTGATTTCCGCACGCATCGGTGACTGGCTGGCGCGGCCGTTCGTGTTGCTCGGCAATCGCCTGGATCCGGACACTCGCAAGAAGGCTGGCCCCATGGGGTCGGTGATGATCGGCGTGGCCACCGGTCTGCTATGGGCACCGTGCGCCGGGCCGATTCTCGGCGTGATCCTCACCGGCGCCATGCTGCAAGGCGCCAGCGCTCAGACCAGCCTGTTGCTGCTGGCCTACGGCGCGGGCAGTGCGCTGTCGCTGGGGACGCTGATTTTCGCCGGTCGCGGCCTGGTCAACCGGCTGAAACCGTCGATCCCGTTCACGGGCTGGTTCCGTCGTGGCGCAGGTGTCGCCGTGCTGGCGGCGGCGGTCGTGATTTCCACCGGTGCCGATCGCACCCTGCTGGCCGGCACATCGTCCGAGGGCGTCGCCAGTGTCGAGAAAAACGTGTTGGAAAACGCGCCGAAAGTGATCGATTACTTCATCAGCAAAGTGCGGGCGGATTCGACTTCGGACGAGCAGAGTAAAGGCGCGATGCCGTCGCTGGCGGGCGCGGTGCAATGGCTGAATTCACCGGAGCTGAAGGCCGAATCCCTGCGCGGCAAAGTGGTGCTGGTGGACTTCTGGACCTACGACTGCATCAACTGCCAGCACACGCTGCCTTACGTGAAAGCGTGGGAGAAGAAGTACGGCAAGGACGGCCTCGTGGTGATTGGCGTCCACACCCCGGAATACGGTTACGAGCGGATCATCGACAACGTCAAGGATCAGGTGAAGAAACTCGGCATCACCTACCCGGTGGCCATCGACAACAACTACGCGATCTGGCGCAACTTCGACAACCAGTACTGGCCGGCGCACTACCTGATCGATGCCAAGGGGCAGGTGCGTTACACCCACTTTGGCGAGGGTCGTTATGAGGCGCAGGAACAGATGATTCAGCAGTTGCTGAAAGAGGCCAAGGCACCTGCAGCCTGAACCGTGAACATCAATGGCTCACAGGTCGCGCACCATGAGCCATTGTTCGTTGTCCCAGGCTTGAAAACGTTCCATTACTGTCCAGCCGCGCTTGGCGTAGTAATCCTGCTTGTTCTGCGTATGCAGGTAGAAGCGCGGCAGGCCTTGTTTCCTGGCTTCCCCGGCAATGCCTTCGATCAGTTTTTCTGCCAGACCCTGCCCGCGAGATTCCGGACTGACCAGTACACACGCCAGCCAGGGTCCCAGATCGGGACGTTGCGCAAGATCTGCACGCGCCAGTGCCGCGCCACCGAGCAACTGCTCGCCGTCCAGTGCAATCAGGCAGCGCCAGTCACCATTGGTTTGCCCTTCGGCAAACTCCCGTTGCCAATCGGTCAGCGGCTGATCAGCGTATTCGTAATGAAACTGGCGATGGATCCACTCGGCATAGGTGTTGCTGTGCTGCATGTGTTCGGCGAGCCATACGAGGCGCAATGACATGTTCGGATTCCGTTCACGAGGCGGGTCTGCATGAAAGCCGATCCCCCCGCGCATTGGCAACCCCGGACAGTGTTTCGAGCACTTTACAAAATCCCGCCACTCATCGGCGAAGTCATGGTTTACGGGGCTCTCCAGACGATTGGCAAGGACGCCGCACAGTCTCGGGACGATAGTGAAAGAGCAGGGCTGTATCCGCCCTGTCACTGATAAAAAGAAAGCGAGGTTGCCATGCCGAAATTCGTGATCGAACGCGAGATTCCAGGGGCCGGAAACCTGTCGGAGCAAGAACTCAAGGCGGTATCGCAAACGTCCTGTCAGGTGTTGCGTGAACTCGGGCCGCAGGTGCAGTGGCTGCAGAGTTACGTCACCGCCGACAAGATCTACTGCGTGTACATCGCCCCTGATGAAGAGCTGGTGCGCGAGCATGCGCGGCTGGGTGGATTCCCGGCCAACAGCGTGTCCCGGGTGATGAGTGTCATCGACCCGACCACCGCCGAGTGACGCCCGGTCCAGCCTGTCTTGGAGCACCTGTTGATGAGCACTCCCATCGATCTCAATGCCCTCAAGGAACGCCAGAAAGTCGCGTGGGCCAGCGGCGACTATGCCGTGATCGGTACCACCTTGCAGATCGTCGGTGAGAACCTCGCCGAAGCCTGCGATTTACGCTGCGATGAAGAAGTGCTGGACGTCGCCGCCGGCAATGGCAATGCCACGCTGGCGGCGGCGCGTCGGGGTTGTCGGGTGTTGTCCACCGATTATGTCGCGGCGTTGCTGGAGCGTGGCCAGGATCGGGCGCGGGCCGAACATCTGGACGTGACCTTTCAGGTGGCCGATGCCGAAGCGCTGCCGTTTGCCGACGCCAGTTTTGATGCCGTGCTGTCGACCTTCGGGGTGATGTTCGCCCCGGATCAGACCAAGGCTGCGCAGGAACTGGCCCGGGTCTGTCGCCGTGGCGGGCGGATCGGTCTGGCCAACTGGACCCCGGAAGGCTTCGTCGGCCAGATGTTCAAGACCCTCGGTCGCCATCTGCCACCGCCGGCCGGTGCGCAACCACCGTCGAACTGGGGCGCGGAAGCCTGGCTGCATTCGCACTTCGATGAGCGTCAGTTCCTGATGCAAGTGACTCGCCGCCACTTCAATTTCCGTTATCGCTCGGCGGCACACTTCATCGACATCTTCCGCCACTGGTACGGGCCGGTGCACAAGGCGTTCGCGGCGCTGCCGCCAGAGAGCGGGCAGGCGCTGGCAGAGGATCTGACGCAATTGATCGACGGGCTGAACCGGGCAGGACCGGAATCGATGGTGGTGCCGAGCGAGTATCTGGAGGTGGTGATTACTAAACGCTGAGCGCAAACCCATGTGGGAGCGAACCTGCTCGCTCCCACGGGATTTCTATTTCAAGTGTGACGCATCAAACCACTCCAGCGCCGTGCGCCAGATGCAGATGCCGAGGAAATACGCCGACGCCAACAACCACAAACCCATCACCAGCGGGTTGATGACCGGGTGGTTGAGCACCAGCGACAGGCTGCACAACAGCCAGATCGCCGTCACCGCGATGTTGATCGGCATGAACCGGCGCACGCGGAAGGGGTGCAGGAATTTCATTCGGGTGATGGTCAGCAACGCCAGGCCGATCACGGTCAGGAAAGTGATCCACGGCCCCGGGGCGATGATGTAAAGGCACAGCGCGACCACGTTCCACGCGGCGGGGAAACCGACGAAGTAGTTGTCCTTGCTCTTCATGTTGACGTTGCAGAAGCAGAACAGCGATGACACCAGAATCAGCGACACTGTCAGCAACAGCGTGTAGTCGGGCAGGGGAATGTAGCGATAGATAAACAGTGCCGGAATGAACACATAGGTCAGGTAATCGATCACCAGATCGAGGATCGATCCGTCGAAACTCGGCAGTACCGACTGCACGTTGACCTTGCGCGCCAGCGCGCCATCGAGGCCGTCGACGATCAGCGCCACGCCCAGCCACATCAGGCAGTGGGTCGGCTGGTTTTCCAAAAGGGCGAGGGTGGCCAGAAACGCAGTGACCACGCCAGTCGCGGTGAAACCATGGGCGCCCCAGGCCTTGAGCCTGGCAATGTGGACGGTCGATATCACAGGGGCGTTCTCCAGAAAGTGAAGCAAGCCGGGTATCACGCTTGATTGACAAGGGTGGCAGCCAACCGGTTCGGGTTTGCAGCTATCGACCGGTCGGGCCGGGATAAGGTTCACCCTTGATGATCTTAGCTGGCCCGGAAAATTTTTCGACGCCGAAGTCGCTTCCCTGCAGCAGCGTCGGCCAAACGGTGCTGGCGCAACGCGTGCGGAGGTCTATCGTTGCCTGACGCTGTTACGCCTTTGCCTGAGGACGACGTCATGAACACCAGTGATCTGCTTGAACAACTGCTGCGGGGCCAGGCCTCGGCGGGACAACAACGTGGCGCTTCGGCTGGCGATGGCCTGGGTGGGCTCGGCGGTTTGCTGGGTGGCCTGCTGGGTGGCGGCGGTACCAGCGGTGGCAGTTCGCCTGCCGGAGGACTGGGAGGCCTTGGAGGACTGCTTGGTGGGTTGCTGGGTGGTGGAGGACTGGGTGGCGGGGCATTGGGCGGCGGTACGCAGAGTCGCTCCGGCGGCACCAACTACGCGGCACTGGCCTCGCTGGGCATGATGGCGTTCCAGGCGTATCAGGCCTGGCAGCGTAGTCAGGCGTCGGCGGCGCCGCAACAAACGCCGCAGACCGCAGACCTGCTGGCCGGCCCGCAAGTTGAAGAACACAGTCACGCGGTGCTGCGCGCGCTGATCGCCGCGGCCAAGGCTGACGGGCGAATCGACGATTCGGAGAAACACCTGATCAGCAGCGAAATCGGCCGCCACACCGACGACCCGAACCTGCAGCAATGGCTCGACGCCGAAGTCGCCAAACCCCTCGATGCCAGCGAAGTCGCGCAAGCCGCCAACAACGATCCGGCGGTGGCCGCCGAAATGTATATCGCCAGTGTGATGCTGGTGGACGACCAGCAGGACGCCGAGCGCAATTACCTGGATGAACTGGCGGCGGCACTGCAGATCGATCCCGAATTGCAGGTGCATCTGGAGCAACAGGCCAAAGGCACCGCCTGAAATACCTCAACACCCGGGCCCCGGACGTTCCATCCGTCAGGGGCTTTTTTACGTCGATTGAATTTTTCTGCGCAGGCGTCGCTCTTCTGCATAACAGCACCAGACTGCAGCCGGAGCCGCCATGAGCAGGAACCTCGACGACTACAACCGCAAGCGCGATTTCTCGGCGACCTCGGAACCGGCGGCGGTCAAGCGGCGAGGCAAGAAGGCTGACGCCGATCACGCGTTACAGTTCTGCATCCAGAAGCACGACGCGTCGCACCTGCACTACGACTTTCGCCTGGAACTCGACGGAGCGCTCAAAAGCTGGGCGGTGCCCAAGGGCCCGTCACTGGATCCGAAGGTCAAGCGCCTGGCGGTGCATGTCGAAGACCACCCGCTGGATTACGCGACCTTCGAGGGCAATATTCCGGAGGGGCATTACGGTGCGGGAGATGTGATCGTTTGGGATCGCGGTGTGTGGATTCCGCTGGAAGACCCGCAGAAGGCCTACGCCAAGGGCAAGCTCAAGTTCGAGCTGCAAGGCGAGAAGCTCGGGGGGATATGGAATCTGGTGCGCACCCACATGCCGGGCAAGCAGGAGCAATGGTTCCTGATCAAGCATCAGGACAACGCCGCCCGGCCGCAAAGCGATTACGACGTGCTGGTCGCCGAGCCGGACAGCGTGCTCAGCGAGCGTACCTTGGTCGACAAACCCAAACTTGATGCCAGACAAGTCAAACCGCTCAAAAAGGCAACGCGCAAGCCGGCCTCAGGAAAGCTTGTTGGCGCACACAAGGCCCGGATTCCCGCGCAGTTGAAACCGCAACTGGCCACCCTGGTGGACAGTGCGCCAGAGGGAGACTGGAGCTACGAGATCAAGTTCGACGGTTACCGGATCATGGCGCGCATCGATCATGACGACGTGCAGTTGTTCACCCGTAACGGTCATGACTGGACACACAAACTGCCGGAGCAGGCCCGGGCACTTGCAGCCTTGGGGTTGGAGTCTGCATGGCTTGACGGTGAAGTGGTCGTTGCCAACGAAGCCGGCGTGCCAGATTTTCAGGCGCTGCAGAACGCCTTCGAATCCGGCCGCAGCGCCAATATCATTTATTACTTGTTCGACCTGCCTTACCTCAACGGCGTCGATCTTCGCGAGGTGCCGGTCGAGGAGCGGCGAGCGGCACTGGCCACGGTGTTGAAGGCACACAAGCATCCGCTGTTGCGCTTCTCCGAAGCGTTCGACGAAACCCCGGAGGCATTGCTCAACAGCGCCTGCCAGATGCAGATGGAAGGCCTGATCGGCAAGCGTCTCGGCTCGCCCTACGTGTCGAGGCGCAGCAGCGACTGGATCAAGCTCAAGTGCAAGCATCGCCAGGAGTTCGTGATCGTCGGCTACACCGATCCGAAGGGTTCGCGCAGCGCGTTCGGCGCGTTGCTACTGGGTTTGCACGATCGCGACAGCGGTGAATTGCGTTATGCCGGCAAGGTGGGCACCGGCTTCAATGAGGCCACGTTGAAAAGCCTGCTCGCGCAGTTGAAACCCTTGCGGGCGAAGAAGCCGGTTGTGGCCAACCCGCCGAGTGGTTTCGAGGTCAAAGGCGTGCACTGGCTGAAACCGAGCCTGTTGGCGGAGGTCGCGTTTGCCGAGATGACTCAGGATGGCTCGGTGCGCCACGCCGTTTTCCATGGCCTGCGCGACGACAAACCGGCCAAGGACATCACCGAGGAGCGCGCCAAACCCATGAAGACGTCAAAGACTCAAGCTACCGCGCCGTCCCAATCCGGCCTGGCCGACGGCAAGGTGCGCATCACTCATCCCGACCGTGTGATCGACGCCAGCAGCGGTACCACCAAGATGCAATTGGCCGAGTATTACGCCAGTGTCACCGAGTGGATCCTGCCGCAACTCAAGGATCGCCCGGTGGCGCTGGTGCGGGCGCCGGACGGCATTGCCGGCGAGCTGTTCTTCCAGAAAAACGCCGAACACCTGGCGATCCCCGGCATCCGCACGCTGGACAAGGACGTTACCGGGCAACCGGTGATGCTGATCAACAACGCTGAAGCGCTGATCGGTGCGGTGCAGATGAGCACCGTCGAGCTGCACACCTGGAATGCCACTACGGTGGATCTGGAGAAGCCCGACCGCTTTGTCCTCGACCTTGATCCGGACCCCGCGCTGCCCTGGAAAAGCATGGTCGAGGCCACCGAACTGACGCTCACTGTTCTGGACGAGTTGGGTTTGCGGGCGTTCATCAAGACCAGCGGAGGCAAGGGCATTCATCTGGTGGTGCCGCTGATCCGCAAGCACGGCTGGGATGAGGTCAAGGATTTCAGCCATGCCATCGTCAGCCACATGGCCAAGTTGTTGCCGGAACGTTTTTCAGCGGTGTCCGGGCCGAAGAACCGGGTGGGGAGGATCTTTATCGATTACCTGCGCAACGGCCTCGGTGCCACCACCATTTGCGCCTACGCGGCGCGCACTCGCGAAGGGTTGCCGGTGTCGGTGCCGCTGTTTATCGATGAAGTGAAGACGATCAAAGGCGCCAATCAGTGGAGTATTCATAACGTCCACGAACGGCTGGCGGAGGTCGGCGACGAGCCTTGGGCGGACATGAAGAAAACCCGGCAGAGCATCACGGCCGAGATGCGCAAACGGGTCGGCATGAAAAAATGATCAGGTGTCACGCAGCAAGTCGTGGGCGTTGAGCAATTGATAGGCGACTTCCGGATGTTTTTTCAGACCACGGCGGATGGCAGCCGGAATCGATTGTTTTGTCTTGCGGCAGAGGCCCGGCAGTTCGTCGATCCTGATATCGATCCCGAGCATGGTTTTGACCACGTTGTCACCGGGGGCGATTTCCACGCGAATACCTAGCTGCTCGAACATCCGGCCTTGCAGGCGTTCGAGATCGGCCAGGCTTTGCAGGTTTTCCAGGCGATCCAGCAGGCGTTTTTCCTCCTGCCGGGTCAGCAACAGGATGCGTATATCTGCACCAGGATTTTCCAGCAACGGATCGCGCCCGCAGTCGCAGACACCGGGAGGGCAAGGGGAGCGGATCGGAGCGGAAATCGTCATGGCCTCCATCATAGAGGCCGTTCGACGGTTTTGCCCATGGTCGCCCGGCTGCCGTCCATCGGCAGAGTGCAAATCGGCGACGTCGAGCGTGAGGCTTACTGCGACAAGCCTTCGTAATGAACCAGGATGGCGTTGGCCAACTCTTCATCATTGGCATTCAGGCCGGGGTTGTCCTGGCGAACCTGCTGCAGCACCGACTCCAGATACACGCCACGAATGGCACCGCCGCTGGCGACGAATGCGGACAGGTCGTCACGGGCCGGAATCACCATTTTGTGATCCTTGAAGGTGGAGTACAGCGATGCTGAAACACCGGCCGATGTGGCGACATCCCCCGCATCCACGCGGGCGAAGGCCGAACCAAAGGGCAGGCACAGCACAAGAGACGAAACGAGTAATAAACGACGCATGACGGTGTTCCTCCAGCAGCGTAAAGCGAAAAGGAAGTACCACATAATGTGAGAGGTGCCGCGTGGCTCGGGAGTTCCATGCGCCGGAACAAGTTGTCGGGGCTGAAACCGAGAACTGCCGCACAGTATTCTTTTTTACTGGATGTGACGACACACGTTGAGACGCTCTAACCCGGCGGGTTCGCGGAAATAGGCTTAACTGAAGCTTTGAAAGCGCTGTGCGGCGCGACCAGGGAGGAAATCACCGTGTCGATCAAACTGCGTTTGGTGTTGCTGATCGCGACCAGCCTGCTGACAGCGTTGATCGTGAGCCTGGTCAGTTACGTCGGCAACCAGCGGATGGCGTCGGCGGTCAGTGACAACGCGGTCAGCATGAGCGCGCTGCGCAACCACATGGAAGCCGACATGATGCACGACGCCCTGCGCGCCGATGTCTACTCGGCGATGCTGGTGGGGCTGGGCAAAAGCACCGGTACGGCGGACGAAGTGCGCAGTTCGGTCGAGGAGCACGCCGGGCATTTTCGCGAGGTGTTGGGCGAAAACCTGAAACTGCCGCTCGACGCAACGATCCGGGCCGCGCTGGAGCAGATCAAGCCAAGCCTCGACACTTACATCAACGCGGGCGAGCGGATTGTCGGGCTGGCGCTGGACAATCCCGACACGGCGCAACAGGAACTCGGCACCTTCAGCGCTGCGTTCAGCCAGCTCGAAGAGCAGATGGCGTCTCTGAGCGAGCTGATTGAAACCAACACCCGGCAGACCAGCCAAGGCACCGAAGCGGCGATCCGCAATGCCAACATCGCCCTCGGCATTGTACTGATCGCCAGTCTGTTATTGCTGTTGGTGCAGGGCCGCTGGGTGATTCGGAGCATCACCGGCCCGCTGAAAACGGCCAGCCGTATCGCTGAAAGCATCGCCCATGGCAACCTCGGCGAACCGATCGCCGAGCCTTCCGGCAAGGATGAGGCCAGCGCGCTGATCCGCACGCTGGCCACCATGCAGCGGGATCTGCGCGACATGATCGACGTGGTGCGGCGCAATGCCCATGGTGTCAGCGGCATAAGCGAACAACTGAGTCACGGCTGCCATCGGGTGGCCGACAGCAGCCAGCAACAAAGCACCGCTGCCGGAACCATGGCCGCTGCCGCGAGCCAGATGACCGCCAGCATCGAGGAAATCACCCGGCATGCCGAGCGGGCCCTGAGCATGGCGAATCAGGCCGAGTCACTGGCCAAGAACGGCGGACAGGTGATTCATCAAGTGGTCAGCGACATGGACGACATCGCCCGGTCTGCCCAGCAGTCGGCGCAGGTGATCCGTACTCTGGATCATGAGTCCGAAGGCATCTTCAACATCATCCAGGTGATCAAGAGCATCGCCGACCAGACCAACCTGCTGGCGCTCAATGCGGCCATCGAGGCAGCCCGGGCCGGTGAACAGGGCAGAGGGTTTGCCGTGGTCGCCGATGAAGTGCGCAGCCTGGCTGCCCGCACCAGCGCTTCAACCCAGGAAATCGCCGCAATGGTCGCGCGCATCCAGAACAGCACCCGCGAAGCGGTCAGCAGCATGGAGGCGGGCGTGGCCCAGGTCGACAAGGGCATGGCCGTCACCGCCGATGTCGAACGCGCCATCCGCGAAATCCTCGATGCCACCCTGAATACTACGCAACTGGTCAACGACATCACCCGCACCATCGGCGAACAGAGCCAGGCCAGCAACGAAATCGCCCATCAGGTGGAGATGATCGCCGGCATGTCGGAAGGCAACAGCAAGGTGATCGGCGAGACGGCGAATACGACGGACGAGTTGTCGAATCTGGCTGGGCGGCTGGCGCAGTCGGTTGATCGATTCCGGTTGTGAGGCGCGGGCGCCGTCCACCTCATTTGTAACAACTGCAAGGTCGCAGGCGGGGGGGAAAGCACGGCCAAATCGCTGAAAGGCTTCAGCCAGAGGCACTGCCGGGGTCATGTTCGGCGATTGGCCGCCGATAAGTCTCTGGGCGGATAAAGACCATCAAGTCGGGAACAGACGCGCGGGTTTGCCCTGACGTGATATTCTTCGCGCCACTTGGTTTGACCTAATTCAGTCTGGCGCGCTTTTCGGCGGGCCGACCGAACCCCTGTCGCTCAAGTAGCTGAAGCCAATAATGATAAGAAGTCAGTTCAGAAGGGACATATAACTGAGGTCGACGCAGCCTGTCGGCCTTGTGTGCCCACCCGTCAAAATTGAAGTGTGCCGGAACCCGCGACGCTGGCCTGAGTGTCGCGAACAAGGGGAACTCATACGTACAACAGCGGCGGGCGGAAGACGTTTTATCATAGGTGCAACAGATGTTTAAAAAAGTGAACACAGCCTTGCTGGGGCTGGCTTTGGCGATGGGGATGTCGTCCGCCAATGCCGAAGAAGCAAAGAAAGTCGACGTTCTGCTGATCGGCGGCGGCATCATGAGCACCACTCTGGGTGTGTGGATCAATGAGCTGGAACCGACCTGGTCGATGGAAATGGTCGAGCGCCTTGACGGCGTCGCTCTGGAGAGCTCCAACGGCTGGAACAACGCCGGTACTGGTCACTCCGCACTGGCCGAGCTGAACTACACCCCGGAAGACGAGAACGGCAAAGTGTCGATCCCGAAAGCCGTCGAGATCAACGAAGCGTTCCAGATTTCGCGTCAGTTCTGGGCCTGGCAGGTTCAGCAGGGCGTCCTGAAGGACCCTCGCTCGTTCATCAACACCACTCCGCACATGAGCTTCGTGTGGGGCGATGACAACATCAAGTTCCTGAAAAAGCGCTACGAAGCCCTGCAAGCGAGCCCGTTGTTCGCCGGCATGCAGTACTCCGAAGACCCGGCTGTGATCAAGAAGTGGGTTCCGCTGATGATGGAAGGGCGTGACCCGAACCAGAAAATCGCGGCCACCTGGAGCCCGCTGGGTACCGACATGAACTTCGGCGAAATCACCCGCCAGTTCGCCGGTTACCTGCAGACCAAGCCTAACTTCAGCATGAAGCTGTCGAGCGAAGTACAGGACATCACCAAGAACGCCGATGGCACCTGGCGCGTCAGCTACAAGAACCTGAAAGACGGCACCAAGACTGAAACCGACGCCAAGTTCGTGTTCATTGGCGCCGGCGGCGGTGCTCTGCATCTGCTGCAGAAGTCCGGTATCGAAGAAGCCAAGGAATACGCTGGCTTCCCGGTAGGCGGCTCGTTCCTGGTGACCGATAACCCGGCCATCGCCGAGCAGCACCTGGCCAAAGCCTACGGTAAGGCTTCGGTTGGCGCGCCTCCGATGTCCGTTCCGCACCTGGACACCCGTGTCCTGGACGGCAAGCGCGTCATCCTGTTTGGCCCTTTCGCAACCTTCAGCACCAAGTTCCTGAAGGAAGGTTCGTACCTGGACCTGCTGACCAGCACCACCACCCACAACATCTGGCCCATGACCAAGGTCGGCATCAAGGAATACCCGCTGGTCGAGTACCTGGCCGGTCAACTGATGCTGTCGGATGAAGACCGTCTGAACGCGCTGAAGGAATACTTCCCGAACGCCAAAGCCGAAGACTGGCGCCTGTGGCAAGCCGGCCAGCGCGTGCAAATCATCAAGCGTGATGAAGCCGCCGGCGGCGTGCTGAAACTGGGCACCGAAATCGTTGCATCGAAAGACGGCTCCATCGCCGGTCTGCTGGGGGCATCGCCAGGCGCATCGACCGCTGCACCGATCATGCTGAGCGTGCTGCAGAAAGTCTTCAAAGACAAAGTCGCTACCCCTGAGTGGCAAGCCAAGCTGCACCAGATCGTTCCAAGCTACGGCACCCAGCTGAACAACGATCCAGCCAAAGTGGCTGAAGAGTGGGCTTACACTGCCAAGATCCTGCAACTGCCAACCCCTCCTGTGATTGGCCAGGCTGCAGCTCCGGCGGCAGAAGCGGCTGACAAGGCTAAAGCTCCAAAAGAAAACGCTGCACGTGACATGGCTCTGTAATTCAGACGCCTGACACACAAAGCCCACTGAACCGGCGATGGTCAGTGGGCTTTTTTGTGTCCGGGTTTCAGGCCTTGGCGGCTGCCAGATAAGCGCCAAGCCGCCGGCCCATTTCTTCTCCCAACGCCTGCAACCCGCTCAACGGCCGCACCATCACCTCGAACTCGACAATCTTCCCCTGTTCATCAAAGCGGATCATGTCGATGCCCTTGAGCTCCTTCGACCCGACCTTGGCACTGAACTCCAGCACTACATTCAAACCGTCAGCTGTCGCCAGTTCACGGTGGTATTTGAAATCTTCAAACACCTCGAACACGGTGTTCAGGATCATCGCAACCACCGGCGCGCCAGGGTAAGGCGTGTGGGCCATCGGCGAGCGGAAAACGGCTTTGGGATCGAGCAGGTCGGGCAGGGCCTTCAGGTTGCCGGTACGGATCATGTCGTGCCAGCGGTTCAGAGATTCGGCGGCGTTCGGATGCAGGTTCAGCTCGGACATGGTTTCACTCCTGTATTTTTTGTTGTTCTTTGCGCGGCGCCCATGACTCTAGATCAAAGCGGCGCAATGGAAACCCTCTGTACCGGTCTGAATATCGATACATGCGCGGGCCGAATCCATCTGATCCGCTTTTTCCTGTTGGATCTGCATCTGTAACCGTCTCAGTCAAGCGCCCAAAATAGCCCTGCGGTTCGGCCACACGCGACGCGTTTCATTCCGAAGCGCCCGGTGCGCCGGACATTCAGTATTCAGGAGGCCTTCATGGCTAAGATGGCGTTTTTCCTCGGCGGCTTTCTCGTGTTGACCATCATGATTGGCGTTCTGGCCACGATTTCACCGGTCTGACGCGTACCTGACTCACTCTCCATGGGGCGTGTGATCTAATGCCGGGCTTTTCATTCAGCAAACGGATTTCACTCCCATGGCCGAACAGCGTATCCGCGCAATTGCATTGTGTGTCTTTCAGCATAACGGCAAGATTCTGGTTAACCGGTTTCATGATCCCGTGGCAGACCAAACCTTCTACCGACCCATCGGCGGTGGCATCGAGTTTGGCGAAACCAGTCGCGAGGCGATCGTGCGCGAGGTGCAGGAGGAACTGGGTCTTTCCATGAAAGATCTGCGCTTGCTCGGGACACTTGAAAGCCTCTTCGTCTACAACGGCAAACCGGGGCATGAAATTGTTCAGGTGTACAACGCCCGTTTCGAGGACGCGCAGGTGTACGAGCAATCGCAGATCGTCGGTCACGAAAGTGACGGTTCGCCGTTTACCGCGAGCTGGCAGGACGCCTCAAGCTTCAACGATCAGTCACTGCTGGTGCCCGTCGGTTTGCAGGCGTTGCTCAAGGACGCCGGCATCCTCGGCTGAGGTGGGTGCGCAAGCGCCATCCTCCAGACAAATCCGCATTCGGTATTAGACTCCACCCAGGATCGGATACCGGAACGCCTTGCCATGTCGGACTCACCATGGACTCGCTGATCAACGCCGCCGGCCGCGCCCTGGCGGCGGGTGACCCGTTGGCGGCGCTGAATTTCGTGGCTCTGCGTGAAGATCCTCCCGCCCTGGCCTTGCGCGGAATCGCCATGGCCCAGCTCGGCGACATGGCGCGGGCCAAGGCATTGCTGCAACGGGCAGTGAAAGCGTTCGGCGCCAACGAGCCGTTGTCCCGGGCGCGCTGCGTGGTGGCCGAGGCCGAAGTGGCGCTGGCGGCGCGGGATCTGGGCTGGCCGCTGGAGGCGCTGGAGGTGGCGCGGCAGGTCTTGCAGGATCACGGTGACCGGCTCAATGCGGCGCACGCACGCTACCTGCAGATTCGTCGGTTGTTGTTGATCGGGCAGTTGAATGAAGCTGACGCGCTGCTCGATGAACAGGACCCTGCACCATTACCCCCGGCCTTGCGTGCCGCCCATGAACTGATGTCAGCCGGGATCGCGCTGCGGCGAGTACAGGCGCACAAGGCGCAATCGGCGCTGGAGCGTGCGCAGCGGGCGGCGCAGATGGCCGACATTCCGGCGCTGCTGACGGAGATCGAACACACCCGGCAAACCCTCGACGCTCCCGCCGCCCGTTTGCGCATTGCCGGTGACGTGAAAACGGTGACGCTCGCACAGGTCGAAGCCTTGTTTGCGTCCGCGACGCTGGTGGTGGATGCCTGTCGCTACAGCGTGCGCGGGGCCGGCATGACGGTGGCGCTGGCAACCCGACCGGTATTGTTCAATCTGCTTCAACTGCTCGCTGACGCCTGGCCCGGGGATGTTCCGCGAGAGACGCTGATCGCCAGGGCCTTTCGTTTGAAACTTGATGATGAATCCCACCGCGTCCGATTGCGGGTCGAGATCGGCCGGCTGCGCGCCGCACTGAAGCCGTTGGCCGGAATCACTGCGACTTCCCGTGGCTATGCGCTGGTCGCGCAAGACGTCGCGCTGCTGACGTTACCCCTCGAAGACAAGCACGCGGCACTGCTGGCCCTGCTTGCGGACGGCGAGGCATGGTCGAGTTCGGCACTGGCGCTTGCGCTGGGCAGCAGCCAGCGCCAGATACAACGGGCCCTGGAATCGCTGGCCGCGCAAGGCAAGGTTCAGGCATTCGGTGTCGGCCGTGCACGTCGCTGGCTGACTCCGCCGGTGCCGGGTTTCGCGACGATCTTGTTACTCCCGGTGTCGTTGGGTAATGGCTAGGCTGGACTCACCACTCAACGAGGCAACCGGCATGAAACAGGCAAACGCAGAAATCCTTCGTGAATACGGCCCGTTCGAAGGCATCCACGGCGTCCATGGTGTGACCTTCGACGGCCAGCAGGTCTGGTTCGCCAGCGACGGCCAGCTCAATGCGCTGGACCCGGCCAGCGGCCAGACCGTGCGCACCATCAAGGTCGGGGCCGATGGTGGCACCGCATTCGACGGCAAGCATCTGTATCAGATTGCCGACCGGCGTATCCACAAGATCGATCCGGCCACCGGCAAGGTGCTCCATACCATCGCAGCCCCCGGCGGTGGTGGCGACTCGGGCATGGCCTGGGCCGAGGGCACGTTGTGGGTCGGGCAGTATCGCGAGCGCAAGATCCATCAGATCGACCCGCAGACCGGCAAGATCCTCCGCACGCTGGAGTCAAACCGCTTTGTCACCGGCGTGACCTGGGTTGACGGTGCGCTGTGGCATGGGACGTGGGAGGGCGATGAAAGCGAGATCCGGCGTGTCGATCCGGGCAACGGCGAAGTTCTCGAAAGCCTCGCGTTGCCCAACGGCATCGGCGTCTCGGGACTGGAAGCCGATGGCGGTGAGCGTTTCTACTGTGGCGGCGGGGATACCAGCAGCGTACGGGCGGTGCGCCGGCCGAAGTGAGTCAGGGCGCGCCGAACAGCATCGTCCAGTACACACCGTTGTCACTGCGGGCATCACTGGCAAAACCGGCGCCGACCTGGGTGAACATCGGGTTCATCAGGTTGGCGCAGTGCCCGGGGCTGGCGAGCCAGCCGGCCATCGCGCTGCCCGGTGAGCTTTGCCCGGCAGCGATGTTCTCGCCGATCTGCCGCCCGCGGTAACCGGCGGCGTGGGCACGGTCGGCCGGCATGTCGCCGTCCGGGTCCTGGTGAGCGAAGTAGTTGCCGTAGGCCATGGCCTTGCTGTGACCCTGGGCAGCGGCGCCGAGGGACGGATTCCAGCTCAAGGGGCGGGCGGCGGCGAAACGCTGGCGTCCGCACATCCGGGGCCGGGCGCGGGCAGCGTTGACTTGCGCCAGCAGGGCCTTGCCGACGCTGCGGTTGTCGCCCATGCGACTGTCGATCACCGGCCGGGCCAGCACCACTTGCCATTCACTGCGGGCGCGGCTGATGCCGATGTCAGCGTACTGCGCGTCGATCAATGCGCTGCAATGTTCGTCCTGCAACTGATCGAACGCCTCTTCGGCATCTTCGGCCCCGACAATGCGGATGCTGCGCACGGCCACCGCCGCATAACCGGAAGACTTCAACTGCTCGCGCAACCCACCGCCGCCGTAGCCATAACCAATGGGCAACGCAATGTTCTGCTTGAGCGCCAGCGGCGCCAGGCGTTGTCCCGCACGCCGGTCACAGCGTTGCGGATGGGCGCGCAGGTCATTGATGGCGGCCGCCAGTTGTCGCTCCGCGCCAGCATGGGCGGAGGGGGCGAGCAAAGGAGAAAGGAGCAACAGGCACAGCGATACGAAGCGAGACGAACGAACGGCGTGGCGCATGGGACGCAAGACTCTGAAAAAGACAGCGCTGACAGGGAGTTAACCGCGAATGCGGCGCGAGTAGGACTGACCTTTCTGCACTTGGTTCACGGGGCGCCCATGGCTTTCTCCGGACGCCGACGAACTGCGCAGTGGCCGCTCACCGGTTCAACACTTCCTTCATCCATTGCAGGTATTGCGGGCGTTCGGAAATCGTATTGTGCGTTGCCTCCGCCACCACTTTCAGGGTCGCCACGCCATCGGGGAAACTGCGCAGCAGGCGTTCGCTGCTGCCCCGTGGCACCACCTCGTCATCGCTCGCCGCCAGCAGCAGGGTCGGCGCACGGATATGCTCGGCGTATTTGCCGGATTCGTAACGCTCCTTGAGTAGCCATTTCACCGGCACCCATGGGTAAAGCCGGACGGCGAGTTCCTGGAGACTGTTGAAGGGTGTGACCAGAATCAGCCGTGTCACCGGCCGCTGACTGGCCAGCCGCACCGCGACACCGGAACCGAGGCTGCGCCCGATCAGAGCGATCTGCGGATGCCTGGAAAACACCTGATCGAACAACCCCAGAGCGTCCCGGGCATTCGCCTCTTCGGACGGGGAGCCACCGCTGCCGCCAAAACCGCGATAGTGCAGCAGGTAGATCGCGTAGTCGGGGAAGGTCTCGGCAAAGGCCGGCAGATTGCGTGAAACGTCCTCGGCATTGCCACCGAAATAGATCAACGCCCGCGCCCCGGAATGCTCGCGGACACTGACGCGAATGTCCGCATCGGGCATTGTCAGAGTCATCCGCGATTCCGCCGAATCCATTGAGCCAGCCTGCGGAAAATAGATCAGCGAGCGCTGGAACACGAACAGCGCTGCACACAGGATCAGGTACAGGGCCAGCAGCAAAGCGACGAGTGACATCAGGATTCTGGACATTCGACTAACTTTAACGGGGCGTGAGGGTTCGCCAATGCAGTGTAGTTGAGCCTTCCCCGGTGACTGCCGCCGCACACAAGGTGCAACAGATCCACCCGACAGAGAAGCCAGCATGAGCCACACTGAGGGCTATTCCCGCCGCCGTCTGCTCGAGTTGGCGGCGGGAGTCACTATCGTTTTCACGTTTGACCGGGCGTTGGCTGCCGCCACGTCGTCGAGTGCCCCCGGAGGCCAGACCATGCAGACCCGCGCCATTCCTTCCAGCTCTGAACTGTTGCCTCTGGTAGGGCTGGGCACCTACCGCGGCTTCGACGTCGCGCCCGGCGAACCGGCCTATAAACAATTGCCGGCGGTGCTTTATGAACTGTTCAGAAAGGGCGGCACGCTGATCGACAGTTCACCCATGTATGGCCGCGCCGAAGAAACCACCGGCGAGCTGTTGTCGATTCACGAACCCCGTTCACCGGCGTTTCTGGCGACCAAGGTGTGGACCCGCGGGCGCGAGGAGGGCATCGCGCAGATGGAAAACTCCTTCCGTCTGCTGCGCACCGATCGCATCGACCTGATGCAGATCCACAACTTGCTGGACTGGCAAACTCATCTGCCGACCCTGCGTGACTGGAAAGAGCAGGGGCGCATCCGTTACATCGGCATCACCCATTACACGCCCTCGGCCTATGACGAAGTGGAAGCGGTGTTGAAGGCCGAACCGCTCGACTTCCTGCAAATAAATTACGCCCTCGATGACCGTGGCGTGGAAAAACGCATCCTGCCGTTGTGCCGCGAACGGGGTGTGGCGGTGATCTGCAATCGGCCGTTTGGCGGTGGCGGGCTGTTGGCCCGACTCAAAGGCAAACCCCTGCCGGGTTGGGTATCGGACGTGCAGGTCAACAGCTGGCCGCAACTGGCGCTGAAGTTTTTGCTCTCGAACATGGCGGTGACCTGCGTGATCCCGGGCACCGGCAATCCGCGTTACATGGCCGACAATGCCGGCGCCGGGTTCGGGCCGATGCTGACGGATGCGCAGCGGCAGCAGTTGATTGCGCTGGTTGGGTAATTTCTATCGGAGGAGTGAGTAGCGCACTGGCACCCCATGCTAGTGCGCCAGCGGATTCAGGTCATAGGCGGCAGCGAATCGAGAATCTTGTCCAGGGTAATCGGATACTCCCGCACCCGCGCACCAGTGGCGTTGTAGATTGCATTCGCCACCGCCGCGCTGACCCCGCAGATCCCCAGTTCGCCTACGCCTTTGGCCTTCATCGGCGAAGAAATCGGGTCGGTTTCATCGAGGAAGATCACCTCCTGATGCGGGATGTCGGCGTGTACCGGCACCTCGTAGCCGGCCAGGTCGTGATTGACGAAAAAACCAAGGCGCTTGTCCACCGCGAGTTCTTCCATCAACGCCGCGCCGACGCCCATGGTCATCGCGCCGATAACCTGGCTGCGGGCGGATTTCGGGTTGAGAATCCGCCCCGCAGCGCAGACCGCGAGCATGCGTCGCACGCGCACTTCACCGGTCGCGGAATCGACCGCCACTTCAACGAAATGCGCACCGAACGTCGACTGCTGATACTGCTTGGCGAGATCGGCGAATTCGATGCTGTCCTCGGCTTCAATCGCCCCGTTTTGTGCGGCGTTGCGCAACGGGACGTGTTTGTTGCCGAGCTGCACCTGGCCATCGGCGAACACCGCGTCACCCTCGGTCATGCCCAGTTTCGTCGTCACCGCTTCGCGCAGTTTCATGCACGCGGCGTAGACCCCGGCGGTCGAGCAATTGGCGCCGAACTGGCCGCCGGAGCCGGACGACACCGGAAAACTCGAATCCCCCAGATGCACCACCACATCCTCCAGGCCCACGCCCATCATTTCTGCGGCGGTCTGCGCGATGATCGTGTAGCTGCCGGTGCCGATATCGGTCATGTCGGTTTCCACGGTGATCTTGCCGTCACGCTCCAGTCGCACCCGGGCGCCGGATTTCACCAGCAGGTTGTTGCGAATCGCCGCCGCCACGCCCATGCCGATCAGCCAGCGACCTTCGCGACGGGTGCCGGGCGTTGCATTGCGCTTGTCCCAGCCGAAGTGTTCGGCGCCGGTTTGCAGGCATTCGATCAGGCGTCGTTGCGAGAAGGGCCGTTCGGTTTTCACCGGATCGACCTGGGTGTCGTTGAGGATGCGGAACTGGATCGGGTCGAGCTTGAGCTTTTCCGCCATCTCGTCCATGGCGATTTCCAGCACCATCAAGCCCGGGGTTTCGCCGGGGGCGCGCATGGCGTTGCCTTCGGGCAGATCCAGCGGTGCGAGGCGCATGCTCACCAGGCGGTTTTCCCCGGCATAGAGCAACTGACTCGGCTGTGCAGCGACTTCGACCTTGCCCTCGGCCAAGTTGCCCGACCAGCCTTCGTGGGCGATTGCGGTGAGTTTGCCGTCCGCCGTGGCGCCCATGCGGATGCGCTGGAGGGTGGCCGGGCGGTGGGTGGTGTTGTTGGCGATTTGCGGGCGGGCGAGGGCGACCTTCACCGGGCGGTTGGCCAGGCGCGCGCCGAGTGCGGCGAGGATCGAGTCGGCGCGGATGAACAGCTTGCCGCCGAAACCGCCGCCGATGTAGGGCGATATCAGCCGTACCTTGTCTTTGGGCAGGCCGAGGGTGGTGGCGACGTCGCCGACGCTCCAGGCAATCATCTGGTTCGAGGTCCACAGGGTCAGTTGATCGCCTTGCCACGCGGCGAGTGTCGCGTGGGGTTCCATCATCGCGTGGGACTGGTCCGGGGTGCTGTATGTCTGGTCGAACTGCACCGGGGCGGCAGCGAAGGCCGTGGCGAAATCGCCGTGTTTGACGTCCGGCAATTCCTCCTTCGGTTCTTTGCCCTGATCGCGTACCGCGGCGAGATCGAACTGGCCTTTGTCTGCCGCGTACTCGACGTGCACAAGCTGCGCGGCGGCCCGCGCCTGTTCGAAGGTTTCAGCGACCACCAGCGCCACTGCCTGGTGATAGTGTTGCACCTCGGGGCCGGCCAGCAGGTGTGTGGCATTGTATTTGCCCTTGCCGAGTTTGCCGGCATTGGCGGCGGTGACAATGGCCAGCACGCCAGCGGCGGCGTGGGCCTCGTCCAGATCCATGCGCGTGATGCGACCCTTGGCAATGGCCGCACCGACCATGACGCCGTAAGCCTGATTTTTTGCCGCTTCATGTTGTTCGTAAGCGTAAGGCGCCTGACCGCTGGTCTTCAGCGGGCCTTCGATGCGGTCGGCGGGTTTGCCGATGACCTTCAACTGGTCAATCGGATTGGTCGCGGCGGGTGTGTCGAATTTCATGCTTCGTCCCTCGCTTGGGCCAGCACCGAGGCGAGCGTGCGCTCCACCAGCGTTACTTTGAACTGGTTGTCATGGGTTGGCGTGGCGCCGTCAAGCAGACGCGCACTGACGGCTTTGGCGCCTTGAGGCAGTAGCGCTTCTGCGGCCTCGACACGCCAGGGTTTCGGCGCAATGCCACCAACGGCGATGCGGCCGCTGCCGTCCTTTTGCAGAATCAACCCGACAGACACCAGCGCGAAGGCATAGGACGAGCGATCCCGCACCTTGTGATAGACGTGGGTGCCACCAACCGGGGCGGGCAGGGTTACGCCGGTAATCAATTCGCCGGGTGTGAGTGCGGTTTCGATATGCGGTGTACTGCCGGGCAAGGCGTGGAAATCAGCCATGGCGATGCGCCGGGTGCTGCCATCGGGCTTGAGGGTTTCGATCTGCGCATCCAGCGCACGCAGGGCAATCGCCATGTCGCTCGGATGCGTGGCGATGCACGCGTCGCTGACCCCAATGATGCCGAGTTGCCGGGTGACCCCGCCAATCGCCGCGCAACCACTGCCGGGATTGCGTTTGTTGCAGGCCTGATTGGTGTCGTAGAAGTACGGGCAACGGGTGCGTTGCAACAGGTTGCCGGCGGTGGTTGCCATGTTACGCAACTGCCCCGAGGCTCCGGCCAGCAAGGCACGGGAGAGCAGGCCGTAGTCTTTGCGCACGCGCGGATCGGCGGCTAGATCGGTGTTGCGCACCAGCGCACCGATGCGCAAGCCGCCCTCGGGAATGGCTTCGATCTGGTCGAGCCCCAAGTGATTGACGTCGATCAACTGCGGCGGCGTTTCGATGTCGAGCTTCATCAAGTCCAGCAGGTTGGTGCCGCCGGCGATGAACCGCGCGCCTTGCGTTTGCGCCGCTTGTGCAGCGGCTGCGGCGGGGGAATCGGCGCGACTGTAATTGAAGGCTCTCATGCCGATTCCTCCGCAACTTCGCTGATGGCTTCGATGATGTTGGAGTAGGCGCCACAACGGCAGATGTTGCCGCTCATGCGTTCCTGCAACTCGCTGGCGATCAGTTGCGGCGGCTCGGTCAGGCTCGGACTGGCGTGGCTGGGAATGCCGTCGCGGATTTCCTTGAGCACGGCCACCGCCGAGCAGATCTGCCCAGGTGTGCAATAGCCGCACTGATAACCGTCATGCTTGATGAACGCCGCTTGCATCGGATGCAATCGGTCCGGCATGCCCAGGCCTTCGATGGTGGTGACTTTGGCGCCGTCCTGCATCACGGCCAGGGTCAGGCACGAATTGATCCGCCGGCCATCGACGATCACCGTGCAGGCGCCGCACTGGCCGTGGTCGCAGCCTTTTTTGCTGCCGGTCAGGTGCAGGTGTTCGCGCAAGGCGTCGAGCAGCGTAGTGCGGGTATCGATATCAAGGGCCTGCGGCTTGCCGTTGATCTCAAGCGTTACTTTGGTCATGGCCGGTCGCTCCAGATTGGCCGCGTAGGCCTTGAGGCTGATGAAGGGCGGCAGCGCAAACGCTGTCGCTGTCACGGCGCCGAGAATCAGGAACCGGCGTCGGGACATCCCCGATGGCGGATGATCGTTCATGGCTGGGCTTCCTCTGATCAGGTCGGCGGGTTGCAAATGACCCGCACGTGCACGCCGGCGTGGTTGCCAGTCTTGGTCTGTTCTAGGAGTGACCGCGGGGGAGAGGAAAAGGTTTTGTCGGATTTTTGCCCTCGCACCCCGCGTCCCGAACAGAGGCAGACAAGGCGATCAACGGTCATGGACCGTCAGTGAATCATCGGTGTTTTCCCCGGTCGAAACTGCGGTTGCGCGCACCGCGCTGACCACTTCCGTCGTCAAGACCTTGGTTTTAGGGAAATTCTGAATGATGCGTGCAACAAGCTTGTTGCTGACTGTTTCTGCCGCCGTATTGCTGGGCGGTTGTGTGGCGGACTTTGATGATGACTACCGCCATGGCCGGCATTACGACCGCGACCATGGCCGTTACTACGAGCATGATCGGCGTTGGGACGACCGCGATTACGATCGCCGCGATGGGCGTCGCTACTACCGTGACCGGGATGATGATTGACCGTGTGTGAGCAGGCATGACGGGATGGACGTAGTAGTGGCGATTCAGTAGCATCGCGGCTTTTCCCTCAAGGATGAACATGCCAGTCACTTCGCTCCTTCGCCGTTCTTCGGCGCTTTTCGGCTTGATGGTGTCCCTCTCGGGGCTTGGTGGTTGCGCACTGACGGGGACCTATCAGGACGCCACCGGGCCGGACGCTGCCAAGATGCGTTTCGTGGCCAACACTGACAATGCCACCGTCAATTACTTCGACGCCGAGCATTGTGATGGCCTGACCACTGGCATCCTGAACAATTTATTTGTCAGAGACAGTCCGCGGCGGGTGGGCATGATTGTGGCGCCTCCGGAAAAGGCCCGTGGTTATCTTGAAGTGAAGTTGCCACCCGAAAAGGAAGTGTTCCTGCAGGTCAATACCCAGGTGGGCTATGGCGTGTGTGCCGCGGTGTTCGGTTTCAGACCCGAGCGCGCAACGGAGTATGAACTCACCTTCGAACTCAAGGGCAACCAATGCTTGACCTTGATGCAGCGCCTGCAACGGGTTGATGGCAAGGACGTGCGTACACCCGTCACCATCAGGCGCGATGGATTTGCCGCTTGTGAGGGCCGCAGCCCGATCTTTCCGAAACCACCTGCGCTGCTGCCCGATACGCCGGAGCGCACGGCGATGATGGATCGCATCATTGCCGGCAGTACGTTTGTCCGGATGACCTCCGACACGACCAAGGACAAGGTCGTGGGCAACTCACCGGAAAAAATCGACTCACTGATCAGCGAGCGCAAGGCCAAGCTGGGCTTCAATCTGCCGGACGAATACTGGACGCTGTATCGTCAGAATCTTGAGGCGTTCGATCAGGATTTCGCCGCCAAGAAGACGCTGGTCATGCAACGCTCGACCGACGAATACCGCAAACGCCTGAGTAGCGCGGATGACAAGCAATTGAAGGAGTGGGCAGGAACCGGCGAAGCCGCCAAACCCAAGAATGCGGCGCCGGCGGAGCTGGAAAAAACCATGATCATGTTCTATTTCCAGACGGACAGAGAGGTGACGGTCGAAACCATCAATCGCCACCTCGACCGCATGGCGAAAATGGAGCAGCAGTACGACGTCTGCTCGCGCTACGCCGATTGCTGGAAACGTTTGTAGTCCGTCGGCGCTGACAAAAAAAGCCCACTGAGCCGAATGGGTCAGTGGGCTTTTTCATGGCCGTTGCTCAAGGGAACGGCAAGTTGCAGCGATTAAAAATGAGCGTTCGCCCGGACGCTGGATCGCGCAGGCACGGAGGCCTCGATGTCCAGCAAATGGGTGGCGAGTATGTCGCTCAGAAAGCGGAACTGATCGTTGAGGCCCACCACTTCATTGCTGAAATGATTGCTCGCGGCGGGCATCAGCAGATCTTCGAAATCTTCGTTGAACACCAGCGCCTGTGTCTTTAGCGACACCATGTGCTGGTCGTAATAGTTGTTGCCGAAGACCGGGAAGCTCACGGCGAGGGTAACGGTATGACTCATGATGTGAACTCCTCGTGATGTGTGTCTCGGATGGGTGAATCCTGCGCCGGACGCGTTTGATGCGGAAGGCAATCGTCGTAATGGTGATCATCGACGTCAGTGATGGTTGGAACAAAAGCTGAAATCCCTCGCCCGGATCGAGGATCGATACAACCGGACAAACGGCTGAAACCCGCACCTATACTCAAATCGTTACCTCCAGATCTGACCCACCAAAGGACACCGCCACCGTGAACCTGCGTGCGCTGATCGTCGCCGCACTGATGTTGCTGGCCGGTTGCGTGACGACGGCGCGAGGCCCGGCGAGCGCGCCGCCGGTGGTGGTTTCACCGGCCACCTGGCAGCAGATCGACCGGGATATCGTGTTCGCTTCCCGACAGTCCACCGAACAGGTCAAGGCTTTTGCGCGCGGTTCGATGGAACATTGGCGCATTCGGGTCTACGAGCAAACTGAAGAAAAATTCATCCCGTGGTTCAGCAGCTACTGGACTCAGGAATGGCTGTCGATGAAGGTCAGTTGGTACACCCTCAGCGCCGGGGGGGAGCAGGATGCTTCGTCCAAGCGCCTGGCCGCCTATTTGCTGGAGCAATATCAGGAGCGGGTGCTGGCGCCGGTGGCTCGGGAGATCGATCCTGACGCGATTCTCGCCCAGTCCACCGCGTTCTACGCGCAACTGATGGCGCAGCAGATGCCGGTCATCGCCCAGCGCTACGGCGTGCCCGTCGCCCAGCTCAACGGGCACTTGCAGAAAATCCCCGCCATTGCCCTCGGCCCGCCGCCGGCCCGTGATGCCTCGCTGTACCAGATCGTCAGCACGGAACCGTTGAACACCTTGCCGGCCTACGCGGCGTTGATCGATAAAATCCACACCGACGGCGGCGCCAAGGGCATTGCCTCGACCGACGCGGGCATGGCTCCGGTGGCCAAGCGTGCCAGCCAGCGCATGGAAGCGGAGATGGCCCCACGCGGTGCCGCCAGTGCGGTGGCTGCTGCCGCCGGCAAACTCGTCGGCGGACTGATTTCGGTGGGCGTGGCGGGCATCCGCGCCATCATCCAGGCCAGCGACCGCCCCGACAGCGAGGCACTGATCCGAAGCAGTCTGGGCAACACCTTCGACAAGGCGTGGCTGAAACTGGTGCAGAACCCGACGACCGGCGTGATGGCGGGCACGCTGCACATGGCGGCGCAGGTCGAAGGCAATCTGGGCGGGGGTGATGAACCGTCGGTCGGCCAGGGCGCCACTCCTGTCGAATGGCGGCCGCCTGAGTCGACTACTCAGCAGATCGACCCCTAAACCCGCAGGAGAACGACCATGGCTTACATCGATGTTTTTGTCGCACCCGTGCCGAGCGCCAATCGCGAACAGTACAAAAAACACTGCGAAATCGCCGAGAAGCTGTTCAAGGAATACGGCGCCCTGGAGGTGGTTCAAGGCTGGGGCGATGACGTGCCGGACGGCAAGGTCACCTCATTCCCGATGGCGGTGAAACTCAAGGAGGGCGAAACCGTGTCGGCAGGTTGGCTGGTCTGGCCGGACAAGGCCACCCGCGACGCCGGCATGGGCAAAATGATGGAAGATCCGCGCATGCAGCCGGACATCAATCCGATGCCGTTCGATGGGATGCGGATGATTTTCGGTGGCTTCAAGAACATTCTCGAGTCTTGAGGCCGAACTGCCGGATCACTCCGCCGACGGGGTGATCCGGCAGCCTTTGCGGTTGCGAATCTGCTCGTCCGTCGGCCGCTCGCGCACGAATTCGAAACGCGGCTCGCCCTCGCTGTAATGCACCAGCCAGCCCCATTCCAGTTCGCTCTCATCCTGTCCGGGATTCGGCGGACGGGCCCACCAGGGTTCTTTGCTGAGGATCTCGCGCATGACGTCTTCCGGTTGATGGCAATCGTTGAACTATAAACCCCATGCCGAGAGTCGCCAGGAATGGCCGTGTAGAATCGACGGATCGACATCGACAAGGGAGCGGGGCCATGACGGATGACAAGCACGGCGAACAACCGTTCAAGCGGCTGTTCTTCGCCCTGGACTGCCCGCCTGCACAGCGCAAGGCGATTGCTCAGTGGCGTAGTGAACTGGGTTTGCGTACCGGCAAACCGGTGCCGGCGGACAATTTTCATCTGACGCTGCTGTTTCTCGGCGCGGTGCCGTTGGCGCAGATCGGTGAAGTCTGCGAGGCGGCATCCAAAGTAAGTACGCCGGGCGAGGCGCTGAGAATTTCGCTGGATCGCTTGCAGGTCTGGCGCCGCGCCGGGGTGTTGTCGCTGGCGCCTGAACAGGCACCGCAGGGATTGCTGCGACTGGTCTATGCGCTGGAGCAGGCGATGTTGCCGTTCGGTTTTGAAGAATCGACGCGTGAGTATCGTCCACACCTGACACTGGCTCGGGACTATCGGGCGCCGGAGCCGGAATCTGCCACGCCGCCGGAGTTCTTCCTGCGGGCCGAGCGCTTTGCGCTGTTCGAATCCCACAAGGGGCGTTATCGAATGGTTCAGGACTGGCCGCTAACCTGAGCCCACAAAAAAAGGCGCCCAAGGGCGCCTGAATTCACCTGAACCGAGGAAAGCCAGGTGAGGCCGTTCAGAGCGAGGGTGCAGCGGTGGTAAGGCGCTGCGTGAACGGAAACTTATAACTCTGATCCTTCCCACGCTCCGCGTGGGAAGGATTATCGGTGGTGCTATTACTTGCCGAGTTTCACGCGAGTCCAGCCCCGGGTCATGATCCGTTGCGTGGCAATCGGTTGATCCGGCACCGCATACAGCGTGGCCATCACCGCTTGTGGCGGGTACGAGCCCGGGTCGTTGCGAATCGCTTCGTCCACCAGCGGCGTCGCGGCTTCGTTGGCATTGCTGTAGCCGATGCTGTTGGTGACTTCGGCGATGATGTCCGGGCGCATCAGGAAGTTCATGAACAGGTAGGCGTTCTCGACGTTGGCGGCATCGCGAGGAATGGCGACCATGTCATAGAAACTGCCGGCGCCTTCCTTGGGAATGCTGTAGTCGATCTCGACCTTGTTGCCCGATTCCACCGCGCGGGCCTTGGCTTGCAACACGTCACCCGAATAGCCGACGGCCACGCAGATGTTGCCGTTGGCCAGGTCCGAGATGTACTTGGATGAATGGAAATAGGCCACCGACGGCCGGATCTTCATGAACAACGCTTCGGCTTCGGCGATGTGTTTCACGTCCTTGTCGTTCACCGGATAACCCAGGTAGTGCAGGGCGGCCGGGAGCATTTCGGTCGGCGAGTCGAGGAAACTGATGCCACAAGCCTTCAGCTTCTCGGCGTTTTCCGGTTTGAACAGCAGGTCCCAGGAGTTGGTCGGCGCGTTCTTGCCGAGCACTTCCTTGACCTTTGCCGGGTTGAAGCCGATGCCGATCGAACCCCACATGTACGGGAACGCATGGGCGTTGCCCGGATCACTGGCGGAGGCGTTTTTCAGCAGCACCGGGTTGAGATTCTTCCAGTTCGGCAGCTTCGATTTGTCCAGGGTCTGATAGACCCCGGCCTTGATCTGCTTGGCCAGGAAACTGTTGGACGGCACCACGATGTCGTAGCCGGATTTGCCCGCGAGCAGACGCGCTTCGAGGGTTTCATTGCTGTCGAACACATCGTAGGTCACGCGGATGCCGGTCTCGTCCTCGAACTTCTTGACGGTGTCCGGGGCGATGTAGTCCGACCAGTTGTAAACGCGCAGCACCTTGTCGTTGGCCTGGACGCCCGTGGCGATTGCGCCCACTAAGGACAGTGTCAGCAGAGTCCTGCCAAACATTTTCATCGGTACAACTCCATTCTTTTTATTCAAAAGCTTTATTCAAAAACACAAAGCGGAATTTCAGTGAATCGGTGGCGAGGGAGAGCCTCCCTCGCCACCCGGTACTCAGGCTGTCGCTGCCACTCGTTGAGGTTGCGGTTGCTGCCACGATTCGTTGGCGGTCTGATCCATCGCTTCCTGAATCGCACGCTTGCGGTTGGCTTCTGCCTTGCGGCCGAAGTACCAGACCAGGAAGGTCACCAGCGACACCGCCAGCAGAATCAGGCTGGCCACGGCGTTGATCTCGGGCTTCACGCCCAGACGCACGGCCGAGAACACTTCCATCGGCAGGGTGGTGGAACCCGGACCGGACACGAAGCTCGCCAGCACCAGGTCATCCAGCGACAGGGCGAACGACATCATGCCGCCCGCCGCCAGCGACGGCGCGATCATCGGGATGGTGATCAGGAAAAACACCTTGAACGGTTTCGCGCCCAGATCCATCGCCGCTTCTTCGATCGACAGGTCCAGCTCGCGCAAGCGGGCGGAGACTACCACCGCCACATAAGCGGCACAAAACGTGGTGTGGGCGATCCAGATCGTGACGATGCCACGCTCCTGCGGCCAGCCGATCAACTGCGCCATCGCCACGAACAGCAGCAACAGCGACAGACCGGTAATTACCTCAGGCATAACGAGCGGCGCGGTCACCAGACCACCGAACAGCGTACGACCCTTGAAGCGTGTCACGCGGGTCAGCACGAACGCGGCGAGGGTGCCCAGCGCTACCGCAGCAATTGCGGTGTAGCAGGCGATTTCCAGCGAGCGCACCACCGAGCCCATCAACTGAGTGTTGTCGAGCAGACCGACGTACCACTTCACCGACCAGCCGCCCCAGACCGTCACCAGTTTCGAGGCGTTGAACGAGTAGATCACCAGAATCAGCATCGGCAGATAAATGAACAGCAGGCCGAAGATCAGCATGAACTTTGAAAATCCGAAGCGTTTCATCCCCGTCCCTCCATCTCTTTGGCCTGGCTGCGGTTGAACAGCAGAATCGGCACAATCAGGATCAACAGCATCACCACCGCCAGAGCAGACGCCACCGGCCAGTCGCGGTTATTGAAGAACTCTTGCCACAGCACGCGACCGATCATCAGGGTCTCCGGGCCACCCAGCAGTTCCGGAATCACGAACTCGCCCACCACCGGAATGAACACCAGCATGCAGCCGGCGATGATGCCGTTCTTGGCCAGCGGCACGGTGATTTTCCAGAAGTTGTTGAAGTTGCTCGAACCCAGATCCTGCGCGGCTTCCAGCAGGCTGCCGTCGTGCTTCACCAGGTTGGCGTAGAGCGGCAGTACCATGAATGGCAGATAGGCATACACGACCCCAATGTAGACGGCGGTGTTGGTGTTGAGGATCTCGATCGGGTGATCGGTGAGCCCGGTCCACATCAGGAACGCATTGAGCAGACCGTTGTTGCTGAGGATGCCCATCCACGCATACACGCGGATCAGGATCGCGGTCCAGGTCGGCATCATGATCAACAGCAGCAGGACATTTTGCGCTTCCTTGCTGGCTTTGGTGATTGCGTAAGCCATCGGGAAACCGATCACCAGGCACATCATCGTGCTCAGCGCCGCGACCTTCAGCGAACCGAGGTAGGCCGAAAGGTACAGCTCGTCTTCGCCGAGCATGGTGTAGTTGCCGATGTTCAGGAACAGCTGGAATTTCTGTTCGGCGTAAGTGTAGATCTCCGAGTACGGCGGGATCGACAGCGCGGCTTCCGAGAAGCTGATCTTCATCACCAGGAAGAACGGCAGCATGAAGAACAGGAACAGCCAGATGAACGGGATGCCGATGACGAACTTTCGCCCGCTGGGCACCAGGCGCAGGAATTGCTGATTGAAGGTTCTCATGAGCGCAGTACCACGCCGCTGTCGTCTTCCCACCAGACGTAGACCTTGTCGTCCCAGGTCGGACGCGCGCCACGGCGTTCGGCGTTGGCCATGAACGACTGGACGATCTTGCCGCTCGGCAACTCGACGTAGAACACCGAGTGGCCGCCGAGGTAGGCGATGTCATGCACCTTGCCTTCGGACCAGTTGTAGCGGGTCTCCGGCTTGATCGTGCTGACCAGCATTTTTTCCGGGCGGATCGCGTAGGTGATCGACTTGTCCTGCACCGAAGTGCTGACGCCATGACCGACGTAGATCTTTTGCTGCAAGTCCGGGCTGTGAATGATCGCGTGACCTTCAAGGTCCTCGACCACGGTGCCGTCGAAGGCGTTCACGTTGCCGATGAATTCGCAGACCATGCGGCTGACCGGTGCTTCATAGATGTCGACCGGGCTGCCGATCTGGGCGATCCAGCCCAGGTGCATGATCGCGATGCGCTCGGCCATGGTCATGGCCTCTTCCTGGTCGTGGGTCACCATCACGCAAGTCACGCCGACGCGCTCGATGATCTCAACCAGCTCAAGCTGCATCTGCGAACGCAGCTTTTTATCCAGCGCGCCCATCGGTTCGTCGAGCAGCAACAGCTTCGGACGCTTGGCCAGGGAGCGGGCGAGGGCCACGCGCTGACGCTGACCGCCGGACAGTTGATGCGGGCGGCGTTTGGCGTATTGGGTCATGTGGACGAGGCGCAGCATCTCTTCGACGCGAGCGTCGATTTCGCTGGCCGGCAAACGGTCCTGCTTGAGGCCGAAGGCGATGTTCTGCGCAACCGTCATGTGCGGGAACAGGGCGTAGGACTGGAACATCATGTTGATCGGCCGCTCGTACGGCGGCATGTCGGTGATGTCGACACCGTCGAGCAGAATGCGTCCTTCAGTCGGCCGTTCGAAACCGGCGAGCATGCGCAGCAGGGTCGATTTGCCCGAGCCGGAGCCGCCGAGCAGGGCGAAGATTTCGCCCTGGTGGATCTCCAGGGACACATCGTCCACCGCAGTGGTTTCGTCGAACTTCTTGGTGACTCGATCGACTTTCACCAGAACCTTTTTCGGTTGCTGATGACCTTCAAGAGCCTTCCTGTAAGTGCTGGAGGCGTTTGCCATGTGAAACTCCCAACAGGTTTCAGTCGCCGGGCCAACGCGGCCTGGCTTAAGAGTGGATTGCAGACCCGCACCGTGCGGGTTGTTCGGCGCCGCCGTCCTGGCTGCCGGGTGGTGCTTTTTGTTTTCGCGGTGTGTTGCTGATCGCGGATGACGGATGCGCAAACGCGCAGCCGCCGACCCCGCGGGGGCAGTAAATGGTTTTGCAATCGTTGGGTGGCGTCAGCGCTGGTTGCGTCGCGCCGCACGCTGGCGGCAAGCCTCACCGAACGCCTGGAAGATCCGCAGGTAATTCGGGTTGTCCAGTACCTGCCATTCCGGGTGCCATTGCACGCCGAGGGCGAAGGTCGGGCTGTGCTCCACCGAGACCGCCTCGATCAGGCCATCCGGCGCCACGGCTTCGGCGCGCAGGCCGGGAGCGAGGCGGTCGATGCCCTGACTGTGAATCGAGTTGACCTGGAATTCACCCGGCAGCTCCAGCGCTTCGAACACGCCGCCGGGCAGCACCGACACGGCATGAGCCGGGGCGTATTGCACGGCGACATCCGGGCTGTCGGCTTCGCGGTGATCGAGCATGCCCGGCAACTCATGCACCTTCTGGTGCAGGCTGCCGCCGAACGCCACGTTCATTTCCTGGAAACCCCGGCAGATGCCAAGTACCGGAACGCCCGCCGCGATGGCTGCGCGCAATAGAGGAAGGGTAGTGGCATCCCGGGCCGGATCGTGATCCGTGCCGGGAGCGCTGTCCGGGCCCTGATAGTGGAAGGGTTCCACGTTGGACGGCGAGCCGGTCAGCAACAGACCGTCGAGCTGACCCAGCAGGTCTTCGATTTCAGTCAGTTTGCCAAGGGAAGGAATGACGACAGGCAACCCCAGCGCCGCAACGCTGACAGCACGAACGTATTTGTCGCCGCTGATGTGGTAGGGGTGCAGGCCAATCTGTTTGACGCACGCAGTAACGCCGATCAATGGCTTGAATGCCATTTTTATTCACCTCGAAGTTTGACACTTGAACGAGCTTTTCCGGAGCTTAGCCTCGTTGATTTTAATTAACAACTCCCATGTAAAAAATTCTAAACGCCGTTCATCAAATCGTCACCAAGACCGGGGCTCTGGCGTCTGTGTTGGCACGAGAGTGTTAAAAAAAGCCCGAAAAATAAACGCTGAACGGCCATGTGTTCGCTATTGACTTCACTTTGCCGTTCGGGTTGACTGGCTCCGCGAAACAGCAGTGAACATAATAATTAACAGCTAAATAGGTGCATCATGTCGGTCCCTCTGCGTGCCGTTCAACTCAACGAAGCAAACGCATTCCTTAAGAAACATCCTGAGGTTTTGTACGTCGACCTTCTGATTGCAGACATGAACGGTGTGGTGCGCGGCAAGCGCATCGAGCGCACCAGTCTTCATAAGGTTTACGAGAAAGGCATCAACTTGCCGGCCTCGCTTTTCGCCCTCGACATCAATGGTTCCACGGTGGAAAGCACCGGCCTGGGCCTGGACATCGGCGACGCCGACCGTATCTGCTACCCGATCCCCGGCACCCTGAGCATCGAGCCCTGGCAGAAGCGTCCGACCGCTCAACTGCTGATGACCATGCACGAACTGGAAGGCGAGCCGTTCTTCGCCGACCCGCGTGAAGTGCTGGCCAACGTGGTGCGCAAGTTCGACGCGCTGGGCCTGACCATCTGCGCCGCGTTCGAACTCGAGTTTTATCTGATCGACCAGGACAACGTGAACGGCCGTCCGCAATCGCCACGTTCGCCGGTTTCGGGCAAGCGTCCGGTATCGACTCAGGTTTACCTGATCGACGATCTCGACGAGTACGTCGACTGCCTGCAAGACATCCTCGAAGGTGCGAAAGAGCAGGGCATTCCTGCAGATGCGATCGTCAAGGAAAGTGCCCCGGCGCAGTTCGAAGTCAACCTGCATCACGTGTCCGACCCGATCAAGGCTTGCGAATACGCGATCCTGCTCAAGCGTCTGGTGAAGAACATCGCCTACGACCACGAGATGGACACCACCTTCATGGCCAAGCCGTATCCGGGCCAGGCGGGCAATGGTTTGCACGTACACATTTCGATCCTGGATAAAGAAGGCAACAACATCTTCGCCAGCGAGGATCCCGAGCAGAACGCCGCGCTACGCCACGCGATCGGCGGTGTGCTGGAGACCCTGCCTGCGCAAATGGCCTTCCTGTGCCCGAACGTCAACTCGTACCGTCGCTTCGGCGCGCAGTTCTACGTGCCGAACTCGCCGAGTTGGGGTATCGACAACCGCACCGTGGCCGTCCGCGTACCGACCGGTTCGCCGGATGCCGTGCGCATCGAGCACCGTGTCGCTGGCGCCGACGCCAACCCGTACCTGCTGATGGCTTCCGTGCTGGCGGGTATCCACCACGGCCTGACCAACGAAATCGAGCCGGGCGCCCCGGTTGAAGGCAACAGCTACGAGCAGAATGAACAGAGCCTGCCGAACAACCTGCGCGACGCCTTGCGCGTGCTGGACGACAGTGAAGTCATGGCGAAATACATCGACCCGATGTACATCGACGTGTTCGTCGCGTGCAAGGAAAGCGAGCTGGCCGAGTTCGAAAACTCGATCTCTGACCTTGAGTACAACTGGTATCTGCATACCGTCTGACGCTCAAGCGTTTACCTCGCAAGCACCGCCGCTCCCATGTGAGCGGCGGTCACCTCTTTCTCTGTGTGAGTCACCCCCATGACCATGACCCGCAACGACTGGGAACAACGCTTCCAGTCCCTGACCCTCGAATCCCGCGCCTTCATCAACGGCGAATACCGCCCGGCCATCAGCGGCGAAACCTTCGAATGCCTGAGCCCCGTCGACGGCCGTTTCCTGGCCTCCGTCGCCAGCACCGATGAAGCCGACGCCAACCTCGCCGTCGAGGTCGCACGCCAATCCTTCAACTCCGGCGTGTGGGCCAACAAGCCCCCGGCCGAGCGCAAGCGCATCCTGATCCGCTTCGCCGACCTGATCCTGCAACACCAGGAAGAACTGGCGCTGCTCGAAACCCTCGACATGGGCAAACCGATCAGCGACTCGATGAGCATCGACATCCCGGCGACCGCCAACGCGATCCGCTGGAGCGCCGAGGCCATTGACAAGATCTACGACGAAGTCGCCGCCACTCCGCACGATCAACTCGGCCTGGTGACTCGTGAACCAGCGGGCGTGGTCGCGGCCATCGTGCCGTGGAACTTCCCGCTGATCATGGCCAGCTGGAAATTCGCCCCGGCGCTGGCGGCAGGTAACTCGTTCATCCTCAAGCCTTCGGAAAAATCCCCGCTGACTGCGATCCGCATTGCCCAACTGGCGCTGGATGCGGGTATTCCGAAAGGCGTGTTCAACGTCCTGCCAGGCTTCGGCCACACTGCCGGCAAGGCGCTGGCGCTGCACATGGACGTCGACGTGCTGGCCTTCACCGGCTCCACGGCGATTGCCAAGCAACTGATGATTTATGCCGGCCAAAGCAACATGAAACGCGTCTGGCTCGAAGCAGGGGGCAAGAGCCCGAACGTGGTGTTTGCCGACGCACCGGACTTGCGTGCGGCAGCACAAGCGGCGGCCGGCGCCATTGCGTTCAACCAGGGCGAGGTCTGCACCGCCGGCTCGCGCCTGCTGGTGGAGAGCTCGATCCGCGAGCAATTCATTCCGCTGCTGGTGGAAGCGCTGCAAGCGTGGAAACCGGGCCACGCCCTCGATCCGTCGACCAACGTCGGCGCCGTCGTCGATCAGCGTCAACTGGACAACGTGCTGCGCTATATCAGCATCGGCCGGGAGCAGGGCGCCGAGCTGATCGCCGGTGGCCATCGCACCCTCGAAGAGACCGGCGGCACCTACGTCGAGCCGACGATTTTCGACGGTGTGACCAACGCCATGACCATCGCCAAGGAAGAAATCTTCGGCCCGGTGCTGTCGCTGATCACCTTCGACACCGTTGAAGAAGCGCTGCAGATTGCCAACGACAGCATCTTCGGCCTCGCCGCCGGGGTCTGGACCAGCAACCTGAGCAAGGCCCACACCTTCGCCCGTGGCCTGCGCGCCGGCAGTGTGTGGGTCAACCAGTACGACGGCGGCGACATGACCGCGCCGTTCGGTGGCTTCAAACAGTCGGGCAACGGTCGCGACAAATCGCTGCACGCATTCGACAAGTACACCGAGCTGAAAGCGACCTGGATCAAGCTCTGACTCTTTTACAGCGGTGGTCGCCTGCAACCGGCGACCCTCGGAGAATAAAAAAATGAAACAACAACACGTGAACAGCTACTACGCCGCCACCCGCAACGAAGTCATCGACTTCCCGACGCTTGAAGAGTCGGTGGACTGCGATGTGTGCATTATCGGCGCCGGCTACACCGGTCTGTCTTCGGCGCTGTTCCTGACCGAAGCCGGCTACAAGGTGACGGTGCTGGAAGCGGCGAAAGTCGGCTACGGCGCCAGCGGTCGCAACGGCGGCCAATTGGTCAACTCCTACAGCCGCGACGTCGACGTGATTGAAGAGCGCTACGGCGACAAGACCGCGGAAATCCTCGGCAGCATGATCTTCGAAGGCGCCGACATCATCCGTTCGCGGATCAAGGAATACGACATCAAGTGCGACTATCGCCCGGGCGGCATTTTCGCGGCGATGAACAACAAGCAGCTCAAGGGGCTCGCAGAGCAAAAGCGTAGCTGGGAACGTTACGGCAATAAAAACCTGAAGATGCTCGACGCCGCGGACATCCGCCGCGAAGTCGGTTCCGACGCCTACGTCGGCGGCCTGCTGGACATGCAGGGCGGCCACATTCACCCGCTGAACCTGGCTCTCGGTGAAGCCGCGGCCATCGTGCGTCTGGGCGGCAAGATCTATGAGCAATCCGCTGCGGTGGAGATCAAGTACGGCGAGCCCAACGTCGTGCGCACCGCCAAAGGCCAAGTCCGCGCCAAGTACCTGTTGATCGCCGGCAACGCCTACCTGCCGCAAGGCCTCGACAACCGCGTGACGGCCAAGAGCATGCCGTGCGGCTCGCAGATCTGCGTCACCGAACCGTTGACCGAGAAGCAGGCCCGCAGCCTGATCACCAACAACTACTGCGTCGAGGACTGCAACTACCTGCTCGACTACTACCGCCTCACCGCCGACAACCGTCTGCTCTACGGCGGCGGCGTGGTCTACGGCGCCCGTGAACCGGACGACATCGAAACCCTGATCCGGCCGAAAATGCTCAAGACCTTCCCACAGCTCAAGGACGTTAAAATCGACTACCGCTGGACCGGCAACTTCCTGCTGACCATGTCGCGCATGCCGCAATTCGGCCGCATCGAGAAAAACGCCTACTACATGCAGGGCTACAGCGGCCACGGCGTCACCTGCTCGCACCTGGCCGGCAAACTGATCTCGGAAATGATCCGTGGCGACGCCGAACGTTTCGACGCCTTCGCCTCGCTGCCACACATGCCGATGATCGGCGGCCGCACCTTCTCGGCCCCGCTGACCGCCCTCGGCGCGGTGTATTACTCGCTGCGCGACCGTTTCGGCATCTGATTTACCTCCCCGGCGGCGCCCTCAAAAAGGGCGCTGCCGGCTTTTTCATGTGCCGTCCATCGAACCTGCTGAGCAACACCGACAAACGTGATTTAATAGCCGCCTTTCACGGTTCCGGGACACGGGAGCAACGTGATCCGCGCGCCTTGCGCGGCACCCGCCACCCACCCCCATTACCCTTAAGTCGTTCTCACATAAGGCTGTCATGGATACGGGTTCTCGACTCAAACTAGTACGCGAAAGCTACAAACTCTCCCAGCGCGAGCTGGCCCGGCGTAGCGGCGTGACCAATGCCACCATCTCCCTGATCGAACAGAATCGTGTCAGTCCTTCCGTCAGCTCACTGAAAAAGCTGCTCGAAGGCATCCCGATGTCCCTGGCCGACTTCTTCACCTTCGACCAGCCCCCACGCGAACATCAATACGTCTTCCGCGCCAACGAACAACCCGACCTCGGCCGCCACGGCCTGCGCCTGCTCTTGATCGGCGCCTCGGTCCCAAGCCGCCAGATGCGCTTGCTGCGCGAGCAATACGCACCGGGCGCGAGTTCCGGGGAAGAGCCGATTGTTCACGCAGAAGGCGAAGAGTGTGGGTTGGTGACGCGCGGCACCGTGGAGTTGACGGTGGATGGGCAGGTGAGCGTGTTGAGTGCGGGGGATGGGTATTACTTTCCGACGACGTTGCCGCACAAATTCCGGAATATCGGGGCGGATGAGGCGGAGATTATTAGTGCGAATACACCGGCGAATTTTTGATTTAAATATGGGTTGAAAAAAACACGAGCACAAAAAAGCCGCTTTGCCGCGGCTTTTTTGTGCTCGTGTTTTACCGGTAAATGCCTTGTTGTGGTGAAGAGTTGCAAGGCTATCTTTCTGCTGGGTATTGCAGTATGCGCTGTTTTTGTGTATTTCGTTGTTTATGCTATTTTTCTAATGTTCGATTTCTAGGGAGGACTGCTTATGAGTTTGGTTGAAATTTCATCAGGTTGCTCCATTAAGTTTTTATCAAAAAATATTAATTTTGATGGTTTGGTGAATTTGGAGTTTTCAAAGGATACTAGCTTTACCTTGGGGGCGGAAGGTTTTCTAATATCTCTTGTAAATGAGTTGGGTAGGCGTCGCTATTTAGAGTCGGTTAGCATACATTTATCAAAAACTGAGTTGGAGAAGTTTGGGATTAAGGCTGATAGTTATCTTCGTTCTGCGTGCTTCGTGAATGTATGTGTTCAAAATGTGCCAATTTATGATCGCCATGGTGTTGAGGTGACAAACCTTGTAGTTGATGATGTCGGGCGGTCAGTAAATATGGACTATGGTGTGTATGAAGCAGCTCAGTCGTATTCGTTATATGCACTCGATCCATACTATGCTCATCCGCCGGCATTTGGCTCTGGGGACTTTGAACCTTCAGAGGAGGATTTTAGGAGAGTTTTGAGCCCGGAAATAGAAAATTGTATAGTCGGTGGTGGCTCTGAGTCTAGGGGGGCGCTGAGTAATATTGTTAGCTCGATGAATTTGTATGTTTTTTTGAAAGAGATTTGGGAGAATACTGTTCATCATGCTAGAAGAACGGATATATCCTTAAGATATATAAAGGTGTCTAGGGTTATTTATAATAGCTTGACTGAAATTGACAAAGCAGATCTCCCTATCGCTTTAGCTTCATATTTGAAAGGTAGAGCAGAGGAGAAGGGTTCTAAAAAATACTTGATTATTGATATTGTTGACTCTGGTGAGGGTATTTATAAAACATTAAAAAGTAGCCTGCCAGGCGTTCCGAAAGTTGAGGTTGTAAGGGAGGCATTTCGTCAGAGTAGCACGTCTAAAGTTCGAAGAAGTCCTGTTAATAGAGGATTGGGTTTGCGTGCAGCAATGAAGTGCGCAGAAAGTCTTGGAGGTCTGGTCGTAATGACGACTTCTGGAGTGCTTTGTGTTAACTATGATTATAAAAACGATATGCTTTTAGATCAGGTTCAAGTTTTTGATGTTAAGTCGACCGTTAATGATCTTTCAACCTCGCTGTCATTAATAATCCCGGTTTAACTTATGAATCCAATAATTGTTAACTGTGTTGGTGTGGTTGTTCCGGCTGATGTTGATCCCTTGTTGTCTATTGCGGGGGGCATTTCTGATGAGCTGTACGATGGTTGCTATATTCTTGCAACTTGCAGAGAATTTCTGGAGCGTATGGGGAGTGATGATAATCTGCCGATTAGAGAGCGCATAATAGATCGTTTGAACTTGCCCTTTGTAAGAATTATTTTTTATTGTCGAGTTAGTAGTTGCTATAAAATTTATGTTATTTCTATGAGTGGCGTAAGTCTTGAGCAAGATGATTTTGATGTTAAGAAAATTTCGTCGATAGATTTAGATAGGTTGTTGAATCGGTACTCAAGCGAAAGTTTTGTGAGAGGTGGTGCGCAGTATCATTTCGCTACTCCGTCGCATAATCATACGAACGCTTTCTTTCGATTAGGAGACTCAATAAAAAATAGAGATGACCTAGATAGAATTGCATTTTGGTTGTTGAAAAGTGTTGATTATTCAGATTACATTTTTATTGATAGTTGGTCTATCGCTGCTCTTCCGCTAAGGGCGCTGCAAATACTCTCGAAGAGTACTAGGTTTGATGCTCTTCCCGCGCATCCAGCAAAGAAGATTGTTGACTGTACATCTGTTGTATGTGATGTGAATTACGAATTAAAAAATTCATCTAGGCCCTTGTTGCTGGTTAGTGTTGTAAGTAGTGGTACTTTGGTTCAGAAATTTCAGGAGATTTTTTCTCAGGCTTATATTGATAAGGCTTTGACAGTTGTGTCGGTCTATTCATTTGGTAAGCAGCTTTATAGTCTTTGTAGCGTAGAGTGCGGCGTATTAAATTATAAGTTTGATGATTGTGCTTTTTGTAAAGAGGGGAGTAAGGCTGTTGAAATACATCCTAGTGCCTACTATGTAAAGGACCTGAAGGACGCTGGTGTAGTATTTACCAAGAAAATTGCCGATGGCAGTCGCGCTTTTTTTGATCGATACGCTGCGTATCTGGATGAGATCGTTGCTTTTCACAAGGGTGACGAATTACGGGATAATAAGCACTATGCTTATTATATCGATTACAATAAAATGTCGTCGTTAGGTGTGTTTGGTGAGCGGCTAAGGGGGGAGTTGTCTAAGCTTCTGACGAGTAAATCAGTTGTTCTTTCATTTTCGAAGGATGAGGTTTTTAAGGGTATTGTAAGTGATTTGGGGGCTTCGTATTTTCGACTAGATGGTGTTGAGGATGCACTTGCTGATGATGTGCTTCAGAGTGTTTTAGTTTCAGATAAAGTAATGGTGTATGATTCGGTTGTAATGCACGGGCAGCGATTTGAGCGTTTAAATAATTTGATAAGGGAAAATTATTCACTTAGTTCAATTGTCAAAAATATCGTTTTTTTTGCTGGTATTTACAGGCCGCCCCTGGTTTCCTCCGAAACCATGCTAAGAAATACTATTGCCTATCCTGATGCGGAAGTCGCTCGGGAGTTCTCTTTTGTCGAGACTGTAATTTTACCTGATTTTGGAGTTCAGGACTGCCCGTGGTGTATAGAGGTTGGCGTGATTGGTCGTTTCATAAAAAAAGGGCTTAGGAATAAAGGAAGGTTCTTTGAACGTCTAACGAAATTGTCCAATGTGACGGATGGAATTCGCGGGGCGGACGCGTTTTTTCATGTTGACTCAAGTAGTCGGCACGTCGTTTTAGGCGCTGGCTCATACTTAGCGCCAGAGAAGACGTGTATCTCAGGTGTGGTACTAGCTGTAGCCTCTGGACTTCAACGGATGAGAAGCAATGAGGATGAAAAGAAGCGCTTAGCGCCGGGGTTTCCTTATACTCAGGTTCTCGCGGCAAAAAACTTTACAAACTATTCTGAAAGCATAATTAGGGCGGCGTTAGTTAGAAATTCTTCTGCGATTGAGTTTGGTGTTTTGGAGAAAGAGAAAACTATAGGAGTTTTGTTTCCTGCTTTGGGTCAGGGCAATCAGCGCGCACTCTTGTCCGAATACCTAATTGCTGTTCTCTGCGGAAAATTTCCTCAGTTTTCGATTCTGACAGATGAAGTTGGTGAGGGGCTCGATACCCTGATTAACGAAAGTCCGGAGCTTATGCGTCTAGTTTATGAGTCGCAATAATGATAAGGGCTTTTCAAGTTTTTAGTGGCGTATTAGTCGTTGCGACCTGAAGAGCGAAATCGAACGCTGTGGTTTAGCTCTTCAAGCCAATTAATGGTTGTTCGTTGTATCAACTCCGCTGCTGCTCAATCACCCTTAACACATTACTCACGTCTTGTACCATGATCCTTGCGATGGTCGTGACAGTATGGATGTCGTGTTCGGCATGGTCGGGGAGGCGGATGCAAGCCATCAGGTCGAGGTATTTGAGGATGGCGTTCAGGCGCTCACTGGCGCAGGCGTGGAGATCGCGCAGTGGTGCATTGGCATCGATGAACAGGACGGGATGGTCAGTGGCGGGGTGGGACATTGGGGCGTAGTTGCACAGCTGTGACTTACTTGTCATGGGGAAAAATCCTTAGCTCAGAAAATTGATTACCGCCGTTCGCTGCGAAACGAGTTGGGTGGCAGTTATGCGTGGGTTCGCAGACCGAGGAGCTAAGACCCGGCAGACCCGAAGGTCTCCCACGCACAACCGCCATGAAAATGAAGCACAGGCAAGTTGCCGGGCCGCATTGTGCCGGGTGTGGACTTAGCTCGCTAGGGCTGCGAAACCCTATCGCCAAATTCGTTCAGCGATTGACCCACTCTAGGCACCGATACCCACTGCCGCAATCAGCCTGTAGGACCTGAAATCACAACGTTCGGCCAGTGAGTTGGTTTCAGTTCGGCGGCGGTACCGACGTAAATCAAGGCCTGCGATGTGTCTGGGAAAAATGACCTGCCGAGTTTGGTGCAGCTTCGCAGCCCTGCGACAGCAAGCTCCCTCGCCACGGGTAGTGATTTCCTACAAGGTTTTCAGATCGCGAAATTCGGCACGGCATTCGTCTCGGAACTTTCCTCAAAACCGATGTCAATGTGATGGCGTGTCGCGACGCTGATTTCGAACGAATCACCCAGTGCCAGGCTGTTTCCCGGCAAGCTCAAGGATGTGTGAGATGAAACTGATTCTTGCGATGTTGTTGCTGTTCAGCGGCTACGTTTCCGCCAGTTGTTCCAGCATCAGTGATCACGACAAACGCAGTTATTGCCAGGCTCAGCAGGAAGGCAGCAGCTGTTCCTCCATCGGCGACCACGACATGCGTTCGGCCTGCGAGGCGGAGAAAGGCAGTTCGTGCTCAAGCATTGGCGATCATGATCAGCGCGCCTATTGCGAAGCCAAAAAAGGCAGCAGTTGCTCCTCCATCGGCGATCACGACATGCGTTCAGCCTGCGAAGCGGAGAAAGGCAGTTCGTGCTCAAGCATCGGTGATCATGACCAACGTGCCTTTTGTGAAGCGAAGAAGGGCAGTAGTTGTTCGTCAATCGGCGATCATGATCTGCGCAGTCAGTGTGAAGCCATGAAACGCTGAATCCACCCGCAATTTAGAACAGAAAGGGACACCCAGCGGTGTCCCTTTTTGTGGGCGACTGAAACGAAATCCCCGGACTACCCAGTCAAACTTTTCACTTGCCACAACCCGGCTCATCACCAAAGGTTCCCCCCATCCGCACCACGTCGTAGACTGCGAAACAAGTTGTAACGCCTCTCCCACGGACGGAACCGCGCATGATTCACATCGGCAGCCGCAACAACGCCCCCACGCCGCAGCACAAAACCCAAGATATCTACATCTTCAGCATCGACCTGTCGCGCCCGGCGACGCCGTTCTGCTTCGAGCAATCGATCGGTGGCGGGCATGTCGAGCAGGGCGGTGCGCGGTGGTTGGCGCTGGATGAGCTGGATGGCTGGCCCGGTGAATGGCGCGAGCATTTGAAGAAGGCCAATTGCGCCTGGGTGGCCGAACTGGTGGACGCGCATGCCGGGGAGGATCAGGCGTCTGTGGTCTCGCTGATCCTCCAGCGCTACGCCGAGCCGGCGCAGCCAATCGGGCGCTTGCAGGCGATTGGGCGCTGGTTCAAGCGTCATTTCCATATTGGCGGCCGGTACGGCGTCTGAACTGAGGAAACCTCCATGACCCAGACTCTGGAACGCGCCATCGCCATTGCTGCCACAGCCCACGCGGGGCAGGTGGACAAGGGTGGTGCTCCGTACATTTTGCATCCGCTGAAAGTCATGTTGCGCATGAGCAGCCTGGAAGAACGCATCGTCGCGGTGTTGCACGATGTGGTCGAGGATTGCGGCATCAGCCTGAAGGATTTGCGCAAGGAAGGTTTCAGCGAAGCCGTTTTGTCCGCCATCGAATCGGTGACCAAAGTGCCCGGCGAATCCTACGAGGACTTCGTCGAGCGTGCGGCGCAGAACCCCATCGGGCGGGTGGTGAAGCTGGCGGATCTGGAAGAGAACAGCGACCTGTCGCGGATTGCCTCGCCAAGTTGGGAGGATCTGGAGCGGATCGAAAAATATCGGCGGGCGATTGGACGGTTGCGCGCCTGACTCAAATTGAATAGCCAGGAAGGCGACCATGAAATCCATTCTGTGTTTGTTGATTGCTGCCGGCTTCGGCGCGCTGTTGCAGTTCGAAGGCGTGCCCCACGGTTTGCTGTTGGGCTCGATTCTTGTCACTGCACTTGTCGTTACCAAATTCGGCTTCGCACCTAAAACTCCCTACGGCCTGGGTTACATTCAGGTCACGCTGGGCATTGCCACCGGGCTGATGTTCGAAGCCTGGGACAGTGCGACCGTCTCGACAATGTCGCCAAGCCTCGGCGTGTTGCTGCTGTGCCTGACAGTACAAGTGGCGCTGTCCGCGTGGTGGCTGGTGCGCGGAGCCGGTTGGAATCGCACCGACGCCTTGCTGGCGGTGTATCCGGGAGCGTTGGCGGCTGTGTTTGATTTGCTGGAGTCGCATCAAGCGTCGAGCAAAGTCATCATCGTGCACCTGATGCGCTTGTTGCTGATCACGGTGCTGGTGAGTCTGCTGATTCCCGGTCAGGCTGCGGTCGCGGTGGCCGAAGTTGATCCGCTGTCCACGGGCATGGCGTTGACCGTGTCCTCGCTGATCATGTTGAGCATTGTGGTCGGGCGATTGCTGCTGGCGATAGGTGTGCCGGCGCCGTTCATGTTGACCGCAATCATCCTCACCGCTGTGTTCCTGAAATCGGGATGGCTGCACGGTTTTCACATGCCGGACTGGAGCCTGAATCTGGCGGCGTTGATTCTCGGGGCGCGGATCGGCTCACGCTTCCAGGGCCTTGGGCTCGCGGAACTGGGACGTCATGGCCGCACGGCACTGGTGTCGGTGGGTTTGATGATTCTGGTCGCGGCGGGGTTCGCCGAAGTAGCGGCGCGGTTGCTGGGCAGTGATGCGTTGTCGCTGTGGCTGGCCTACATGCCGGGAGCGATCGAGACGATTGCCATCGTGGCGTTTGGTGGCGGGTTGAACGTGGTGTTTATCCTGACTCACCATCTGGTGCGGATGGTGCTGCTGCACTTTGCGCCGGCGTTGCTGGTGCAGGTGCGTAGAGCGCGGGAGGAAGTTTGATCTGTGCGTCGTTCACTTTTTTGTGTCTTGAGGTAGGTCATGGGGTCATGGGTTCGGTGCAAATGTGATGAGCTGGTTCACAAAAACTGGTTTTGCGGGACAGGTGTATCTCTGGTGGCTTCAGAGGATGCGCTTGATCTGCCGGATGGAAATGCAATGTCCGCCCATCAACTCGTCGACAAGCTGTTTGCAGAGTCCGACATGCTTCTCAAATGCTGGAATTGCTCTCGGATCATTTTGTTGAACGAGCGGGGCGGGGAGTTTGTCGTCAAGTTCTTCGCGCCCGAAGAAGATTGATCTGTTGTGACGTGATTGTGAGCCTGGGCTGCCTGGCAGCCGACAGGAAAACACGAGATAACGCAATTAGAGGTGCGCCGCAAATTCATCACTACGTGCTGGCGGCGTCGGTGTGAATCACGCGTGCCCCAACGCAATCGCAAACGACACCACGATCATGCACGCAAACGCAAAATTGAGATTCATGAGTTGTTCATCCTGAGCTTTATTGAAGTGGTGCCATTGTGAACAGGCTGAAAGCAAAGAAAAAATTCGGCTTCATGATTTCAAAGATCGAAACAATTGATATCAGCCGGTTTGTGTTTGGCAGATGCATTGGTTAGGCTCGCCAAACCTGCAACTACAAGCACAAACAGGCAAAACCATGCACGATCATTCCGCTTCCGAGCTTCCCTCCCTGCGTCGGCAGAAAATCCTGCTGATCCTCGAACGAGACGGCAAGGTCATGGCCTCCGAGTTGAGCCAGCATTTTGCGGTGTCCGAAGACACCATCCGCCGCGATCTGGCCGAGCTGGACAATGCGGGGCTGGTGCAGCGGGTACATGGCGGGGCGTTACCGCGACCGAAGGACACCGGCAAGGATTACTTCACGCGGATCAGTGAAACCGACGAGGTGAAAACCAGTCTCGCGCAACTCGCGGCAGGACGGGTGAAGGATGGCCAGATCGTGCTGTTCGATTCCGGCACCACCACCTTGCAGATCGCCCGTTCGTTGCCTTCGGATATCTCGATCACCGCCGTGACCACGTCACCGATGACGGCGATCACCCTGGCTGAATACAAGGGGATCAAGGTGATTCTGGCGGGCGGCCAGTTGAATCTGGCGACGATGTCGGTCAGTGGCCACGAGACCGTGCGACTGCTGCAAAGTATCAAGGCTGACCTGTTGTTCACCGGGGTTTGCGCGATTCATCCGGAAGTGGGGTTGAGTTCGCTGTATTTCGATGAAGTGCCGGTGAAACAGGCGTTGTTCGACAGTGCGGCGCAGGTGATTGCCGTGACCACGGCGGACAAGCTCGGGGCGGTGGAGCCGTTTGTGGTGGCGCCGTGCAGCCGGGTGCATACGTTGATTACCGAGCGGCATATGGCGTCGGGGAATGCCGAGGATTATCGGCGGTTGGGGATTGAGGTCGAACAGTTGCAGGACTGACGTTTTGGAGCGAAACAAAAGGCCCCACCGCTCGCGATGGGGCCCGTTCAATCAGCGCAGTTTTTCCAGCATCTGGTAGTACCACATGCCCGCTGCCAGCATCGGATTCCCCAGCAGATCCCCCATTGGCACGCGAATGTGTGAGCACGCGGCAAACGTGTCGAACTGCTGCATCTGCCCGGTGATCGCCCGGCTCATGATTTCGCCCATGATGTGGGTCGTGGCGATGCCGTGACCGGAGTAGCCCTGGCAATACCAGACGTTGTCCGAGAGCTTGCCCAGTTGCGGGATGCGGTTGATGACGATGCCCATCGCGCAGCTCCACTGGTAGTCGATCTTCACCCCTTTGAGCGCCGGGAAGGTCTGTTCGATGCACGGGCGCAGTTCGCCGGCGATGTCCCGTGAGTCCTTGCCGCTGTAGTTGGCGCCGCCGCCGAACAGCAGGCGGCCGTCGGCGGTGAGGCGGTAGTAGTCGAGGACAAAGCGGCAGTCGTAAACGGCGAGGTCTTCGGGGTTGATCTGCTTTGCCAGATCGCCCAGCGGCTCGGTGGTGACGATGCCGCCCATGGCCGGGAAGATCTTGCCTTTGAGCTGGCCAGGTTCGAGCTTGTGGTAGACATCGCCTGCCAGCAGCACCTGATTGGCGTCGATCCGGCCGTGAGCAGTGCGCACGCCGGGACTGTCGCCGTGGATGATCTCCAGTACTTCGCTGTTTTCGAAGATCAGCGCTCCGAGGTTTTCCGCCGCCCGCGCCTCGCCGATGCACAGGTTGAGCGGGTGTAGGTGCATGTTGCGGGTGTTCTTGATCGCGCCGTGATAGAGGTCGCTTTGCAGCAGGTCGCGCACCTGGCTGCGGTCGAGCAGGCTGACTTCATCGCCCATGCCGCGACGCACGGCTTCGTCATAATCACTGCGCAAACCGGCCATGTGGCTCGGCTTGTAGGCCGCGTGCAAGTGGCCGTGTTTCAGGTCGCACTCGATCCCGTATTTCTCGACGCGCTGTTTGATGATTTCGTGGCCGCGCCAGCGCAGATGCCAGATGAAATCGTCGACCTCATCGCCCAATGTGTTGCGCATCTGCTTACGCATCGCGCCGTCGCCGGACAGGCTGCCGGTGACCTGACCGCCATTGCGTCCGGTGGCGCCCCAGCCGATTTTGTGGCTTTCGACGATGGCAACTTTCAGGCCTTTTTCGGCCAGTTCGACGGCGGTGGCGACGCCGGTGAAACCGCCGCCGATGATCACCACATCGACCTTGTGCCGGCCTTGCAGGGCCGGGTAGTCGGTGTCGCGGTTGAGGGTCGCGGTGTAGTAGGAATTGCTGCGTTCAGTCATGTCAGTGTCCAAGGCAAAAAAAGGGAAAAAGGATCAGGCTTCGGTCAGGTACCAACGCCAGTCCTGCTCACCCACTTCGGCCATGAACTGCCGGTATTCCGCACGCTTCACCGCCAGATACACCCCGAGAAATTCCTGCCCCAAGGCGTCCCGCGCCCACACCGATTTTTCCAGTGCCGTAAGCGAAGTCAGCCAGTCCGTCGGTAGCAATTCCTTCGCCTGCGCATAGCCGTTGCCTTGCACCGGTTCGCCCGGATCGATGTCTTCTTTTATGCCGCGATGAATGCCCGCGAGAATTGCCGCCGCTGCCAGATACGGGTTGGCATCGGCGCCGCAGATGCGGTGTTCGATGTGCCGGGTGTTGGCCGGGCCGCCGGGTACGCGCAGGCTGACGGTGCGGTTGTCGACCCCCCAGGTCGGCGCCAGTGGCGCATAGCTGTTGGCCTGGAAACGGCGGTAGGAGTTGGCGTTGGGGCAGAACAGCAGCAGCGAATCAAGCAACGAGGCGAGCATCCCGCCAATCGCGGTACGCAGCAGCGGCGTGCCGGCCGGATTCTCGGAGGCAAACAGATTGCGCCCATCGGCATCGGCGAGACTGACATGCATGTGCATGCCGGTGCCCGCCAGATCATCGAAGGGTTTGGCCATGAAGGTCGCTTGCATTCCGTGCTTGTGCGCCACGGCTTTGACCAGCCGTTTGTAGCGCACGGCCTGGTCCATCGCCTCCAGCGCATCGCCGTGTTCAAGGGTGATTTCCACCTGGCCCGGCGCGTATTCCGAGATGGCCGTGCGCGCCGGAATACCGTGCAGTTTGCAGGCGCTGTAGAGGTCGGCGAGGAACGGTTCAATCTGCTCCAGCTCACGCAAACCGTAGACCTGTGTGTGCCTCGGTCGACCGCCGTCGGCATCCAGCGCTGGTTGCGGGCGACCGTTGTGATCGCGTTTGGCGTCGAGCAGATAGAACTCCAGCTCGCAGGCCATCACCGGGTGGTAGCCCTCGGCTTTCAAGCGGTCTATCACGCTGATCAGCAGGTGGCGCGGATCGGCAATGCTCGCCGGCATCCCTTGTTCCGGGTGCATGCTGACCTGCACCGCCGCAGTCGGAATCTGCCGCCATGGCAGGCGTACCAGACTGCCTTCCAGCGGGTAGGCGCGGCAGTCGATGTCGCCGACGTCCCACACCAGCCCGGAGTTTTCCACGTCTTCGCCGTGCACGGTCAGGCCGAGGATGGTACTTGGCAGTGGGCGACCGCTTTCGTACACGGCGAGCAGTTCTTCGCGGTGCAACAACTTGCCGCGCGGCACGCCGTTGGCGTCGAGGATGAACAGCTCGATCATGTCGATGTCGGGGTTCTGATCCAGAAAATTGCGTGCGTCTTCAATGGCTGCGAATTTCATAATCAATCACTCACGATGGCGCCGCACAGGCGCGCAGATACGGGCCGGACGCCGCTCGGCAAAAGGCGCGGGCGTCCTGGCAGGGATACCGAAAAAAGAGGGGGAGCTGTCGCGATTTTTAGAGGCGCGATCAGACGGGCAGGCAGATATCCGGCGGGCGTGCGGAGTGACGCAGCTTGGAACGGCTCAGGGCCATGGGGAGATTGACGATGCGATTCATGCGCGGCCCCTGTGAAGGAGGGCGCACAGTGCAGAGACGTTCAACGATTCTGATTGTTGTAGTGACGTGCTCATGACGCGTGTTTCCGTTGGCGGAAAACGTCGGCGGCGGGAGTGTCCCGCCATGCCGGTGTGGCTGGATAGTAAGGGGGAAGTCCGGGATAAGTAAACGCCTGATTCCGATGCGCGCGGCAAGTCACCGGCTCAGCGCAACAGATGAAACCCCAGCCCGACGAGGGCGCAAACGATCAACACCTCGATCACCCCGCGCTAGAAAACAAACAGCCCGAGGCAGCCGACAGTGCTCTGTCAGGCATGCGCCAGACTCCAGCGAAACACGGCATTCTGATCACTCTCCCGAGCTTCAACCCAGTGCGAACCTTCAGGCGTGGTCTCACGTTTCCAGAACGGTGCACGCGTCTTCAGCACATCCATGATGAAGGCGCAGGCCTCGAAGGCTGCATGCCGGTGTTTGCTGCTGACGCCGACGAACACGATCGGTTCGGTCACCGACAGTGCGCCGACACGGTGCACGATCTCCACCGCCAGCAACGGCCAGCGCTCGCGGGCCTGTTCGGTTATCTGTTCCAAAGCCTTCTCGGTCATGCCCGGATAGTGTTCGAGGTACAGTTCGTTAACCGTTTGGCCGACATTCAGATCCCGCACATAACCAACGAAATTCACCACCGCGCCCACCCGTGGGTTGCGCGCATGTAAATCCGCAATCAACTGACCGGCATCGAAGCCTTTCCGCTGGACTCGAACGCCCATGCCTCAACCCCCTGTAACCGGTGGGAAAAACGCGATCTCGTCGAAATCCTCGATGGCCTGATCCGGCTGGCACAACTCCTGATTCACCGCACACATCAGGTTGCCGGCGCCGAGGACTTCACGCCACAGATCGCCACGCTGCATCAGCATCTGCCGCACGTCCTCGACACAAGCGAGGGTGTCGCTGGCCGGAATCTTTTCACCGCCCAGATTGAGCCGGTCACGGTAGCTGGCGAAGTAGTTGATCAGAATCATTGCGGGTTCTCCCATTGAAAGTGGCCGGAGCGGCCGCCCTGTTTGCTGAGCAGACGGATGTCACCGATGACCATCGCCCGGTCCACGGCTTTGCACATGTCGTAGATCGTCAGCGCGGCGACACTGGCGGCGGTCAGGGCTTCGAGTTCGACGCCGGTCTGACCGGTGAGGCGGCAGGTGCTGGTGATCTGCACACGGTCCGGCGCGCAGGCCTTGAGTTCGACGTGGATCGAACTGAGCAGGAGCGCGTGACACAGCGGAATCAGTTCGTGGGTGCGTTTGGCCGCCTGAATCCCGGCGATCCGCGCCACGGCGAAGACATCGCCCTTGGGGTGGCCGTTGGACTGGATCATTTGCAGGGTTTGCGGACGCATCTGCACCCAGGCTTGCGCGGTGGCTTCGCGGCGGGTCGCGGCTTTGTCGCTGACGTCGACCATGTTGGCGCGGCCCTGATCGTCGAGGTGGGTGAGGGTGTTGCTCATGCGGTGTGCTCCTGGATCTGGCTGTAGATTCGGGGGGCGTTGCGGTGCGGGACGTGGATCAGGTTCAGGCGGTGCTTGAGCGCCCAACGCACGGTCAATGCAGTGGGCGCAGACAGGCTGACGAGGGTGCCAAGCCGCGCGCGCACCGCTTTGTGAATCAGTTCAAGACTGCAACGGCTGGTGACTACGACGAAGCCCTGACGCGCATCGATGCCTTCGAACTTGAGGGCGCCGATCAGCTTGTCGAGGGCGTTGTGGCGGCCGATGTCTTCGCGGCACAGCAGTGCTTCGCCGTCGGCGTCGAAGTACAGCGCCGCGTGCAGGGCACCACTGCTGCGGGCCAGTTGCTGGGCCTGTTCGATGCGCTGGCGGATACCGTCGAAATGCGCGGCCGGTGGCAGCGGCGTCGGCGTCAGGATCTCCAGTTGCGGCAGCGCCTGTTCAAGGGCTTCCACACCGCAGAGGCCGCAACCACTGGTGCCCGCCATCTGCCGCCGGTGATCCTTCAGGGCCCAGAATGCACGGCTGGAAATCTGCACGTCGGCCTGGCAGGCCTGGTCAAAGTGAGTCAGACGGATGTCATGGATATCGTCGAGACTGTCGACGATGGAGTTGCTCAGGCTGAAACCGCGAATGAAGTCCTCGATGTTGCCCGGCGAGACCATCATCACGGCCTGATTCAAGCCGTTGTAGCTGATGGCCAGGGCGATTTCCGAGGCCAGCGCCGCGTGGGACACAGGCGCGTCGTCGAGGTATTCGCGGTAGGCCACTTGCGCCGGTTGTGGCGCGGGGGCGTTGGCGTCGCCTGGCTCGATGAGTTGTTCAACTTGGCACAGCATCTTGAAAGTCCCCGAAGCGCTGAAGTGAGTTCAGGCTACGGGGCAGCGAAAAGTGCGTCCAATCGCTTGTTCCGATGCAGTGATTGGATTGGTCGATCACTGCTGGCGAAGTTGAAAGCGTTGCACCGGAGTGCAACGTTTCAGGCAACTTGGGGAGGGTTAAACGGCGGGTGCTTCGACACCAAACATCTTGCGCGCCTCGGCAAAGCACTTCTCGGCAATCGCCGAACGCGGTTCGGTCTTGCGCATCACCAGCCCCAACGGCGCGAGTACGCTGGCGTCCGGCAAATTGATGAAGGCCAGGTGTTCGATCGGTTCTTCCAGACCGCTGTCCAGCGGCATGATCGAGCAGCAGAAACCCTGGTGGATCGCCTGCAGCAGTTGATAGGTCGAATCGCTTTCCATGATCGGCTGCGGATTCAACCCGCGACTGCGGAAACTCAGATCGATGGATTTGCGGTAATGCATGCCGGTGGTGATCATCCCCAGCGGCAGTTCGGCGGCGTCTTCCCAGCTCATCTCCGGGCCTTCGAAATGGAAGTGGCGAGTGTCGTAGAGCAGACCGACGCGGGTCTCGCCGATCTCGAAGAAATCGAAATAGTTCGGGTTGACGTGGTCCAGATAACACACGCCGAGGTCCAGCTGATTGTTGCCCAGGCCTTCGATGATTTCGTTGGAACTCAGCGACGAAAGGCTGTATTTCAGCTCCGGATAGATCGCGGACAAACCCTGAATGTAATTGACCGGATTGAAGTTGCTCAGCGGCACCAGTCCCAGACGCAGGCTGCCGACCAGTTGCCCGCGGCAGGCAGCGGCTTCAGCGAACAAGCCGTCATGGGCGGCCAGCAGGGTGCGGGCCCAGGCCAGTACGCGCTCGCCGGCCTGGGTGAAACCCTCGAAGCGCTGGCCGCGATTGACCAGCACCAGATCCAGCTCGTCTTCCAGATTGCGCAGGCGCATCGACAGGGTCGGCTGGGTGATGTGGCAGCGCGCGGCGGCCTGGCCGAAGTGACGGGTTTCGTCCAGCGCGATCAGGAACTTGAGTTGTTTGATGTCCACGATGGCACCTGCTCGATTGAGAATTTTGATTGAGTATTGACGCAGATGCGTACGGCGCACGGAAAGCGCAGGCGGTGACGATCCCACTGATCGCGTTTTACGTCCAATCGGAAGCGTTTAAGAGGCTATCGAGGGCTTCGATGATGGCCGGTTTCATTGGCTCGATCAGTGACCGGAGTTTGATAAAAAGGAGCCGATAGAGCGGGTCGATAATGCGGTTGGTTAGAGTGATTAGACAGTCTTCATAAGTGGCACTTAGGCTCTGGCGTTAATTGAATTGACGACGGCCGGAGTGTGCCATGAGTGTTAAAGCGGATGCCTTGTTTGTTCCCTTGAATATTGCCGTGCTGACGGTCAGCGATACCCGCGATTACGCCAGCGATACCTCCGGCCAGTTGCTGGTCAGCCGTCTGCTCGAAGCCGGCCACACCTTGAGTGAACGCAACCTGCTCAAGGACGACCTGTACAAGATCCGCGCCCAGGTCGCGCAGTGGATTGCCGACGACGGCATTCAAGTGGTGCTGATTACCGGCGGCACCGGTTTCACGGGGCGTGACAGTACCCCGGAAGCGGTGGCTTGCCTGCTGGACAAGCAGATCGACGGCTTCGGCGAGTTGTTCCGCGCCATCTCGATTCTCGACATCGGCACCTCGACCGTACAAAGCCGTGCGTTGGCAGGCCTGTCCAACGGCACGCTGGTGTGCTGCCTGCCGGGCTCCACCGGCGCGTGCCGCACGGCGTGGGAAGGCATCCTCGCCGAACAACTGGATAACCGTCACCGCCCGTGCAACTTCGTCCCGCACCTTAAACCGGTGCAAGCCTGCGGGCCACGGGGATGAGCAAGGCTGCATTGATGCCGGTCGAGGAAGCGCTCGACCAACTGTTGGCTATGGCCAATGAACGACGCCTGCCGGACAGCGAATCGGTGCCACTCAATGAGGCACGCGGACGAGTATTGGCCAGCGATCTGGTCGCCACCCTCGATCTGCCGCCGTGGCCGAACAGTGCCATGGACGGCTACGCCTTGAACCTTTCCGACTTGCATCGGCAGCCGTTGCGCGTGTCGCAGCGGGTCTACGCCGGACTAGTGCCGGACGCCTTGCTGCCTGGTACCTGCGCGCGAATTTTTACCGGCGCACCGTTGCTGCCGGGCGCCAATTGCGTGGAGATGCAGGAAAACGTCGAAGTGCTGGAAGATGGCCGAATACGTTTCCTGCAACCGTTGAAGGTCGGCCAGAACATCCGTGCCCAAGGCCAGGAGAACCGCGTCGGCGACACCTTGCTGCGCGCCGGCAAACGCCTCGGCCCGTTCGAACTGGCGGTGGCTGCGGGGCAGGGCATGACCCATCTGCCGGTGGTCCGTCGTCCGCGCGTGGCATTGCTGTCGACCGGTGATGAGCTGGTGGAACCGGGGCAACCACTGCGTCCCGGCAGCATCTACAACAGCAACCGCACCTTGCTCGACCATTGGTTGCGCGAACTGGGTTGCGAGGTGATCGACGCCGGTATCCTGCCGGATCGCCCGGCGCAAACCCGGCTCAAGCTTGAGCAGTTGCAGGTGGCGGCCGATCTGATTCTGACCACGGGCGGCGTGTCTGCCGGCGATGCCGACTGCCTCGGCCAGGTTCTGCGCGACAATGGCAAACCGCTGCTGTGGAAGCTCGCAATCAAACCCGGCAAACCGCTGACGGTCGGCCATTTCGGCACGGTGCCGGTGATCGGTCTGCCGGGCAATCCGACCTCGGCGCTGGTGACCTTCGGCCTGCTGGCGCGCCCGTACCTGCTGCGCATTCAAGGCGTGGAAGAGGTGATGCCGTTGAGCTTTACCGTCAAAGCCGGGTTCGACTGGCCGAAACCCGGCAGCCGCCGCGAGTACCTGCGGGTGCGTCTTGAGGGCGGGCAGGCGGCGCTGTATCCGAACCAGAGTTCCGGCGTATTGCTCGGCGCCACCTGGGCAGACGGGCTGGTGGAAATTCCGGAGAACAGCACGTTGCGTCTTGGCGATCCGCTGCGCTTCATTCCGTTCAGCGAGCTGTTCTGAGGGCGATCAAAAGGTGTAGACCACTTGCCCGGCAAGGGACGTCTGCAGCCGACGTTCGACAATCGGGCTGTCGGCGGCTTCGTGGTTCAGGTACTGCAGTGCCAGCACCGTCGACACGCTCCATTGTTTGTCCAGCGGCAATGACCACGTCAGGTCTGCACCACGGCTGATCAACCCGGCCCGGGCCTTGTACGCCCGGAACTGGCTGCGCGAAGCCTGGGCATCGCTGACGCCGTACCAGGTGCGCATGTAGTTGCTGTCACCGAACTGGCTGTTGAGGCCGCCGGTCACCTTGCCGAAACGTCCTTCGTAGAGCGGCGCACTGATGCTCAACTTGAGACGGTTCCAGGACGAGCCGGTGTCGTGGTCATCGTCGTCCTTTTCCAGCGCATGTTCGAAACTCGCGCCGAGAATGAGCGGGCCGAGGTGATACGTCCCGTCGAGGCCGATCACCGGGCGCGACTTGATCGAACCCATGCCGTTGAGTTCGTCCGAGCCCTTGTAGCCGGTCTTGCGATCCTTGCGCACGTCGCTGGCGCCGATGTAGACGCTGAGGCCGAAATCCTCTTCATCGAAACCCCAGCCCAGGCCTCGGCTAGTGTCGAGGAACACGCCGTAGGGGCTGACGATTTCGACACCCACCAATGGCGCCACCACCCGCTCGTCACTGCCGCTGTAGCGCGGCGCACTGGCGGCCCCGGCGCGCAGGGTGGTGTGCCAGTCCTCTGCGCGCAGCGAGTCGCCGGGCAACAGCAGGCAAAGGGAGGTCAGGGACAGCGAAAACGTACGCAGCGAAACCGGCATGGGGCACCCGATTAGGAATATGGATGCACCATGCTAGGCGGGGGGCGGCCGGCAATCTTTGGCAGCTTTGTCGGGAAACTGTCAAAGACTGTGAAGGCCGCTATCGGGTCAATCCCAGCCGTTCGTGCCATTGGGCGATGGATTCTTCGGGGTAGACCTCGAATTGCCGGTCCTTCGCGCTCGCCTGCACTTCGACCCATGGCGCTTTCGAGCCGAGCATCAGGTGAGTGTGTTCCGGCGGCACCGGCAACGGTGTGTCGATGGCCGAGGCGAACGGGTGGATCAGTTCCGGCCATTCCGGGCTGAACAGCCACAGGCCGCTGCCGCACAACGAACAGAAGTGTCGTTCGGCGGTGCTGCGATGGGCGCGTTTGTCGCCATCGTCTTTCATCTTCGCGTGGTAGATCGTGATGTGTTTGCGCCCGCGTACCTTGAGGCTGGCCGCGTCGCCGCCGAGGTTGATCGCATAGCCGCCACCGCCCTGGGTCTTGCGGCAGATCGAGCAGTAGCAGCGCTGATAAGGGTAGGGGTGGGCGCTGTCGAGGGTGAATGAAACCGCGCCGCAGTGGCAGGAGCCTTCGAGGTGCATGAGTGGCCTCCGGTTTGGCGTTGTCGATGCGGTTCAGCCTAGAAGAGATGTTGCGCCTGTGCCGCCGCTATCGCGAGCTTGCTCGCGATGAACGATAACGCGGTAAAACTGGACGCCCACGAATCCGAAGGTCAGCATGTCCGCAAAAAAAGGGACCCAAACCCATGCGCCGACTACCTTCCCTGGCCGCCCTGCGAACCTTCGAATGCGCCGCCCGCCACGCGCATTTCGGCCGGGCCGCCGCCGAGCTGTGCGTCACCGACAGCGCCGTCAGCCATCAGATCCGCCAGCTCGAAGAGCAACTGGGCGTGTCGCTGTTCATCCGCGAGGGCCGGCAGATTCGCCCAACCATCGCTGCCGGGCGCCTGATGCAAAGCCTGCAACAAGCGTTCGAACTGATCGGCGATGCCTGCGACGAGTTGCGCGATCCGTCCTCGCTTGCCGTGCTGCGACTGGCGGTTACGGCGGAGCTGGCGCAGAAGTGGCTGATGAACCGTCTGACCGATTTCTACGCGCGTTATCCGCACATCACCTTGCACCTCTACGAGCAACCGATCGACGCCGCCGCACCCGGCGAAGACATCGATCTGGCGATCACCTACGGCACCGGCCCGGTGGACAGCAGCGCGTACTTCGTCCGACCGTTGCCGGCGTTGCAGTTCTTCCCGGTGTGCAGCCCCGGTCTGTTCAACCAGGGCAACCTGAAAACCCCGAAGGACCTGGCCCGACATTGCCTGCTGCACGACGATCAGGACGGCAAGACCTGGACCGCGTGGCTCACCAGCCATGCCGGCGACTTGCGCCCGGAGCGCCAGTTGTATTTCGCCCACGCCGGCCTGGCGCTGGAAGCGGCGGCGCAAGGGCAGGGCGTGGCGATGGGCGACAACCTCACGGCGCAGGAGGATTTGCAGAACGGGCGTCTGGTGCGGCCGTTCACCTCCAGCATGACCGCGTTGGGCCAATACGCACTGGTCTGCGAGCGGGTACGGCTGGAGCGTCCGGCGGTGGCACAGATGTTGGAGTGGTTCAACGATCAGCTGGCGGATTGATGAGTTGAATTCAACTGTTCCGAAATAATCATCGTTGGCGGCGCGACGGCCCGCGACCGTAGCCTGAGGTCATTCCCATCCCGATGACGAGGTTTGACCATGGCACGTTTGCTCGACACCACCCCGAAACAGGACGGCTTCCGTCTGCCCGGCGAATTCGAAGCCAAGTCCGGTTGCTGGCTCGGCTGGCCGGAGCGCACCGACGTCTGGCGCAACGGCGCCAAGCCAGCGCAGAAAGTCTGGGCGCAGATCGTCACCGCAATCTCCCACAGTGAACCGGTGACGGTCTGCGCCTCGGCGGCCCAGTTCGCCACCGCCCGCCGCCAGTTGCCGCCGCAAGTGCGCGTGGTGGAGATGACCTGCAACGACACCTGGTTCCGCGACAGCGGCCCGTGCTTCGTGGTTAACGACCAGAGCGGTGAAGTACGTGGCGTCGACTTTGAATTCAACGCCTACGGCGGCCTCGATGGCGGGCTTTACTACCCATGGGACAAGGACGACCAGATCGCCAGCAAGATCCTTGAAATCGAACGTTTCGACCGCTATCGCGCCCCTTTGATTGCCGAGCTCGGCGGCATCCAGAGCGACGGCCAGGGCAGCATCCTCACCACCGAGCAATGCCTGCTCAACCGCAATCGCAACCAGCACCTGGGCAAGGACGAAGTGACCCGCCGGCTGACCGATTACCTCGGCGCCGAGCAAGTGATCTGGCTGCCACGCGGTTGCAAGTTCGACGAAACTGACGGCCATGTCGATGACCTTGCGTGCTTCGTGCGCCCGGGCGAAGTGGTGCTGCAATGGACCGACAACCGCGACGACCCGCAGTGGGAAATCTATCAGGAGGCCTACGACATCTTGCGCAGTACCCGCGACAGCCGTGGCCGCGAGCTGATCGTGCACAAACTGCCGCAACCGGACGTGCTGGAATGGACCGCCGAAGAAGCCGAAGGCCTCGATCAGCAGGACAGCACTCACACCCGTCAGGCCGGCACCAAAATCTGCGCGTCGTACATCAACTACTACGCCGGCAACAGTTCGATCGTGGTGCCACTGTTCGGTGATCGCAACGATAAGGTGGCGCTGGCGACCCTCGCCGAACTGTTCCCGCAGCACAAGATCGTCGGCATCGAAAACTCCCGGGAAATCCTGCTCGGCGGCGGCAACGTCGCGTGCATCACCATGCCGCAATACGCCGGCCAGATAAAAGGAGCCTGAGCATGGGCCTGCACAAACTGAGTAAAGCGTTATTGCTGGTGCTTGCACCCCTGTGTGTGCAGGCCGCCGAGCCGGCGAAACCGGTGGTCAATCTGTACATCTGGGGCGAGTACCTGGCCCCGGATACCCTGAAGAATTTCGAGGCGAAAACCGGGATTCAGGTGGTCGCCGATCACTTCGATTCGCTGGAAACCGTCGAGACCAAATTACTGACTGGCCGTAGCGGCTACGACCTGGTGCTGACGGCCGGCCAGCACCTGTCGCGGGCGATCGCGAGCGGCGCGATCCAGACCCTGAACAAGCAGCAGCTCCCGCACTTTGCCGGGGTCGGCGACGAGTTCCGTCAGCACATGGCAGTCTTCGATCCAGGCAACCGCTACGCCGGGATCTATGCCTGGGGCACTACCGGCGTCGGCTATCAGGAGGAGGCCGTGAAGCAGCGTCTGCCGGACGCGCCACGGGACAGTTGGGCGATGCTGTTCGATCCGGCCGTGGTGTCGAAATTCGCCGATTGCGGGGTGAGCCTGCTCAACGATCCGAACGAAGTGTTCGCGGCGGTCATGAAGTACATGGGCCTGGACATCAACCGCCAGAGCCTGGATGACCTGAAACTCGCCGAGCAGCAACTGGCGAAGATCCGCCCGTACATCCGCTACTTCGACAACGACCTGAACATCAGCGACCTGGCCAACGGCAACACCTGCGTGGCGATGTCGTGGAACGGCAACGTTGCCATTGCGGCGGGGCAGGCCGAAGCGGCCCACAAGCCGTTCAAGTTGAATTACCGGATTCCGAAGGAGGGCACGCTGATCTGGTTCGACGCCATGGTCATTCCCAAGGACGCACCACACCCCGAGGCCGGGCTGGCATTGATGGATTACCTGATGACGCCTGAGGTAATCGCGCCGATCACCGACACCATTCACTACGCCAATGCGATCACGGCGGCGGACGGGTTGATCGATCCGGCGATTCGTAATGATCCGGGGACTTATCCGCCTGAGGCGGTGAGGGCTTCGTTGTATAGCAAGAATGACAATGGCAAGGCGTTCAACCGGGCTTTGATTCGGGCGTTCAGTCGGTTGAAATCGGGCCTTTGAAAAGCCGCCCTCACTTACGGTGAGGGCGCTTTTGGTACCCGCCACAAATACCAGGCCGCCACGGTGCGATACGGACTCCACCCCAACCCGATCTCAATCATCTGCTTGCGCGTAGGCTGCCTCTCCAACCCTTTCAACCGCCGATACCCCTCGCGCACGCCAAAGTCATCCGCCGGCAGAATATCCGGCCGCTCCAGGCTGTAGATCAGCAACATCTCTACAGTCCAGCGCCCAACCCCGCGCAGGCTGACCAACCGCTCGATCAGCGCTTCATCCTCCATCGCCAGCGCAGTCGAGTAATCCGGCACCACGCCATCCAGGGTCGCCTGGGCAATCCCCTGAATCGTCGTAATCTTGCCTGCCGAAAACCCGCAACTGCGCAACCGGTCGAAATCCGTCGCCAGAATCTGCTCGGGACGCGGAAACGACTGCTCGGGAAACAGCCCCACCAACCGACCGACAATCGCGTCGCCCGCCTTGGCGTGCAGTTGCTGATAGGCAATCGCCCGCACCAGCGATTCATATGGATCGCGCGCCGGGTGCGGCTGATGCAGGCAAGGGCCGACGGCAGCAATGTGGCGCTGCCAGTCGGCGTCGAGGCTGGCCAGAAACTCGCTGGCCGGTTGGTAGGGATCGGGCATCAGCAACTTCAATGATCCGTTGATTTGAACGCCGGGAGGGCGTGGGGGGTGGTTTGTCAGAACGCCAGTTGTTGCGTCATCTGCACGGCAGCGTTTTCCAGCCTGAGCAGAAACGCCTTGCGCGGTTGCCCACCACCATAGCCGGTCAGCGAGCCGTCCGCACCGATCACTCGGTGGCATGGCACCACGATCGACAGCCGATTGTGCCCGTTGGCCAGGCCCACGGCGCGACTGGCGCCAGGTTTGCCCAGCCGCGCGGCGATGGTGCCGTAAGTGCTGGTGTGGCCGTAGGGGATTTGCCGCAGTTCGGCCCAGACCTGACGGGCAAATTCGCTGCCGGGCAGATGCAATGGCACGCTGAATTCGCTGAGCTTGCCGGCGAAGTACAGCGCCAGTTCGTTTTCGATCAGCTGCAAATGCGCATTGTGTCCCGGCGCGACGACGTAGCCGTAGCGGTTCTGCAGTTCTTCGACTTCGCGGGTCAGCGCCGGGCGGTCGAGAAACTCCAGCAGCACCAGTCCGCGTCGCTCGGCCATGGCGATCATCGGCCCCAGCGGCGTGGTCAGGCGGGTGAACAGCAGCGGTTCGCTGGCCGCCGCACGGCCCGGCGTGATGTGAAACGACTTCTGGAATGCATCGCGAAAACCACTGAGGGATTCATAGCCGGAGTCGAACGCCGCATGATCGATGGACGTGCCTTGCTTGATCCCGCCCAGCGCCACGCCGAGCCGGCGGGTGCGCAGCCAGGCGTGGAAGGTCATGCCGAAATGCTGCTTGAACCAGCGCCGCAGTTTCAGCGGTTCGATGCCTTCTGCGAGCAATTGCGCATCGCTCCAACGCAACTCCGGATTGGCGTCGACGGCTTTCAACAGCCGTTGCACCCAGTCCGGGGCGATGGCTGCGGCGTCCAGCGGTTTGCAGCGCAAACAGGCGCGATAACCGGCGGACAGGCAGTCGTCAGCGTGGGCGAAGAACTCGACGTTTTCCGGTTTCGGCTTGCGCGCCGTGCAGGTCGGGCGGCAAAAGATCCCGGTGGTTTTCACAGCCGTGAAGAACACGCCTTCATAGGCGGTGTCGCTTGCGAGCATGGCGCGAACCATTTCGGCGTGAGGGGGCAGGACAGCGGTCTGTATGTTCATGGGCCGAGGATAAAACCAGTTATTCGATGGCTCCACCGAAAAATCGACAGTGAATTTTCGGGCCGCTGCACTACAGTGACCGGGTCGCTACAACTCGGGAAATGAAGGTATGCCACCGTTCACGATTCACCACATCGATCACATCGTGCTGCGCGTTGCGGATCTGCAACGCAGCATTGATTTCTACGACCGGGTCTTCGGTGCCGAAGTGGTCAAGCGCAACGAAAAATTCGGTCTGGTGCACCTTCGCGCCGGCACGTCGATGATTGATCTGGTCGACCTCGACGGCGAAATCGGTCGTAAGGGCGGCGCCGCTGCCGGCAGCGAGCGGCGCAATGTCGATCACTTCTGCCTGCGCATCGAGCCGTTCGATGAAGCGGCGCTGATCAGCCATTTGCAATCCTGCGGCCTGACCGTCGACAAGGCGGCTACCCGCTTTGGCGCGGAGGGCAACGGCCTGTCGCTGTACTGCTTTGATCCGGACGGCAATCAGGTCGAACTCAAAGGCCCGTCCGAAGCTTAGGCCCGCTTGGCCATCAGCAACACCGAAGCCGCCGCCGACAACAGTCCCGCACAGCAACGGTTGAAAATCCGCTTGCCGCGCGGCTCGGCGAACCAGCGGCGCATGTGCAGGCCCATATAGGCGTAGGCGCTGATGGCGATCCATTCCAGCAACAGGAACAGCACCCCCAGCAACATGAACTGCGGGGTGATGGCACGGTTCGGGTCGACGAACTGCGGCAGGAATGCAGTGAAGATGAGAATGGCCTTGGGATTACCTGCGGCCACCAGAAACTCCTGACGCGCCAGGGCCAGCAGCCCGTTCGCCGGCGCCGTAACGGCGTCTTCGGCAGTCGGATTGGCCCGCCACAGCTGCCATGCCAGGTACAACAGATACCCCGCGCCGACAATCTTGATCCCGTAGAACAACAGCTCGGACGTTTGCAGCACCACCGCCAGCCCCGCCGCCGCGAGGGCGATCATCCCGGCGAACGCCAGCAGCCGACCGACCCCGGCCACGCAGGCGCGACGATAGCCGTAGCGGGTGGCGTTGCTGACCGACAGCAGGTTGTTCGGGCCGGGCGCCATGTTCAAGGCGAAACAGGCGGGCAGAAACAGGGAAAGGGTGGCGAGATCCATGGCACGGGCTCCGGTGGCGGGACGGCTATTTTTATCACGCTGGCGGCAGGCCGGAACCGTACAGTAAGGCTGCAGAGTCGCGGTACAGCGATTGTCGGGCGTGAATCCGTTCGAACTTTCCGCCGCCCCGTCAACTCTGAATCCCTCACAGGGTGATGAATCCGCCAGAAAAAATTATCTGCCGGGTCAGAAAGGACAATTGCCGTGTAAGCTTTCGCGCCATGCGTTTCCATTCCCCAATGGCCCCAGGCGGCCCACTCTACGAGCGACTACATGCAAGCAAAGGCCCGCGAGGTTCATGTGCCACCGGTGTTGCAGGATCTGCGCGCCGGCACCGCCGAACTGCACATCGCACTGGAAAAACGCCTTCCTTACTTCTCCGACACCCTTGATCTGCGCGCTTTCGAGCGATTGATGCGCGCCTATTACGGTTTCTATCAGCCGCTGGAAGCCGCGTTGCAGGACAGCGGCGTGATCCCCGCCGATTTTGATCTGGTCTCGCGCCTCAAGGCGCCGACCCTGAAACGGGATCTGCACGCGTTGGGCGCAAGTGGCGGGGATTTTTCGCTCTGCCGTCAGTTGCCCGACATCAACTCCGCCGCCGCCTGCCTGGGCGTGCTGTACGTGCTGGAAGGCGCGACCCTCGGCGGGCAGATCCTGCGCCGGGAAATCGCCACACGCCTGAGCCTGGGCGCGGACAACGGCGCAGCGTTTCTGGACATCTACGGCGCCGCCACCGGCCGGCGCTGGCGCGACTTCATCGAATACCTGGGCAGCCGCCCGATGGACGCCGACGAGCGTGAAGCCGCCGTGGCGGCCGCTCACACCACATTCAGCTGTTTCGAGCGTTGGCTCGAAAGCCAGGAGGTTCTGGTATGACCCCGCAAGACAAAGAAGCCTTTGAAGAGTTGCTGGCCAACTGCGCCGACGAGCCGATCCGTTTTCCCGGCGCCATCCAGCCCCACGGTCTGCTGCTGACCCTCAGCGAGCCCGAGCTTTCGATCATCCAGATCAGCGCCAACGTCGAGACCTTGCTCGCGCGCCCGGCACAGGAACTGATCGGTCAGCCATTGCAAAGCCTGATCGGCGATGCCCACGCCGCGCAGGTTCGCGAGGCCTTGCAACAGCCGATCTTGTCCGATGCGCCGCCGTTGCACTTTCGCCTTAATGGCACCGCGTTCGAAGGCTTGCTGCACCGCCATCAGGATGTGCTGATCCTGGAGCTGGAAATCCACGTCGAAAACTTCCAGCCGCGCAACGTTGCCGGCACTGAAACCCATCTGGGGCGAATGCTCGCGCGCCTGCAAAAGGCCCAGAGCCTGCAAGCGCTGTACGACATCAGCGTCAAGGAAATCCAGGCCATGACCGGTTACGACCGGGTGCTGATCTATCGTTTCGAAGAGGAGGGCCACGGTCAGGTCATCGCCGAAGCGTCCGATCCGTCGATGGAAGTCTTCAACGGTTTGTTCTTCCCGGCCTCGGACATCCCCGAGCAGGCCCGCGAGCTGTACCGCACCAACTGGCTGCGGATCATCCCCAATGCCGACTACCAACCGGTGCCGCTGGTGCCCAAGTTGCGCCCGGACACCCAGACCCCGCTGGACCTGAGCTTCGCCACGCTACGCAGTGTGTCGCCGATCCACTGCCAGTACATGAAGAACATGGGCGTGCTGTCGTCGATGAGCATTTCCCTGCTCAAGGGCGACAAGCTTTGGGGCCTGATCAGTTGCGGCAACCGCCAGCCGCTGCACGTGCCCCACGAATTGCGCACCGCATGCCAGACCATCGGCCAGGTGCTGTCGTTGCAGATCAGCGCGATGGAAGCGCTGGAAGTCAGCCGTCAACGGGAAGAAAAGGTCGAGGCGCTGGCGTTGCTCAATCAGGCGATGGTCGATTCGCCGCAGAACGTTTTCGATGGCCTGGCCAACCAGCCGCAAGTCCTGATGGCGCTGGCCAATGCCGGTGGCATCGCGATCATCGAAGACAAACAATTGCACCGTTACGGCAACTGCCCGGAGCCGGAAGAGATTCGTGCCTTGCACAAATGGTTGCAGGAGCGCGGCGAGCCGGTGTTTGCCAGTCATCACCTGGCCAGCGTCTACCCGCCGGCCGCGCACTATCAGCAAGTCGCCAGCGGCGTGCTCGCCATGAGCCTGCCCAAACCGGTGGACAACGGCGTGCTGTGGTTCCGCCCGGAGGTCAAAGAAAACATCAACTGGAGCGGCGACCCGCGCAAGCCGCTGGACCTGGAAAACTCCGACGCCGGCCTGCGTCTGCGGCCGCGTACTTCGTTCGAAATCTGGAAAGTCGAGATGGCCGGGATTTCTACCAAGTGGAGCCACGGTGATTTGTTCGCCGCCAACGACCTGCGCCGCTCGGCACTGGAAAACGATCTGGCCCGGCAGGTGCGCCGCGAGCAGGAAGCGGTGCGCGCCCGCGATGAGCTGGTGGCGGTGGTTTCCCACGATCTGCGCAACCCGATGACCGTGATTTCGATGCTGTGCGGCATGATGCAAAAGGCTTTCAGCTCAGACGGGCCGCACACTTCGCGGCGTATCTCGACGGCCATCGACACCATGCAGCAAGCCGCCGGGCGCATGAACACGCTACTGGAAGACTTGCTCGATACCTCGAAAATCGACGCCGGGCGTTACACCATCGCCCCGCAGAAACTCGATGTCGCACAGATGTTCGAAGAGGCGCAGTCACTGCTCGCACCATTGGCGCTGGACAAGGACATCAGCATCTCGTTCGAGGCCGATCCCGATCTGAGCATCCATGCCGACCCCGAGCGGTTGTTCCAGGTGTTGTCGAATCTGGTCGGCAATGCGATCAAGTTCACGCCGCGTCTGGGTACGGTTGATGTGTTTGCCAAATCGGTCGGTGACGACATCGTCTTCACGGTGCGCGACAGCGGCGAAGGCATTCCCAAGGATCACTTGCCACACGTCTTCGACCGTTACTGGACGGTGAAGGAAGGCAATCCGAACGGCACGGGGCTTGGTCTTTACATCACGCAAGGCATCGTCGAGGCCCATGGCGGGCGGATCGTGGCCGAGAGCGAGCCGGGGCAGGGCAGCGAATTCCGCTTCACCGTGCCACGTCTGGACTGAGCAGTGGCTCGCGACGGGTGGCCTGCAGCAAGGCCACCCATTCGGCGGCGAATCGATGGCAATCGCCGGGCCAACGCGCCGTCAGCAGTTGCCCGTCGCGCACCACAAAACCGATTTGCGGGTTCTCTGCCTGGTCGCGTTTGGCAATGAGGGGGCCGCGTATGAAGTCGGCCTTGTTGGCCAGTGCGGTTTTCACTTCTGCCTCGACCGTCTGTTTGTAGGTGCGGTAGTAGCGTCCCAGCCACGCAGCTGTCATCAGCCACGCCGGCAGCTCCATGGTTGCCGCCAGCAGTGCCGTAACCTTGCGCCCGAACAACACCGAACGCCCGGTATCGGGATCGAGCGTGCGGGCCAGCAACAACACGCCATGACACACCGCCGCCACGGGTTTTTCGGCTTTGAAAAATTGCAGGGCGATCTGCTGGGCCTGCTTGGATTCCAGCAACGTGCGCATGCCTTTGGCATGACCGCCGGGAATCAGCAGACCATCGAACTGGCTCGGGTCGACATCGGCATACGCCAGCGGCTGCCTGAACGCTTCGGACTCGATCATTTTTGCGTAACTGTCCAGATCGGTCTTGCGCGTCATCAGCATCGAACTCAGCAGGCCGAAACCGATGTCCACCAGTCGTGAGTCGGCGTGGGCGGGCAAACCTTGTGGCGTGGCAAAGCGCACCTCGATGTCCGCATCGCGCATGGCCTGCCATGGCACGCTGCTTTCGGTGGGGTCGTAATCGGCGGCTGGCAACAGAATCAGAATCATCGCGGGCGACTTCCTGGTCGAGAGTGGTCACTGAGGTAGAGCGTAGTGGGTCTGCAGGCACGGGGGTAATTTCGTTCAATACTCAGGGCTGGGCGCTGGTTACCGTGAGCGCCTTGTTCCTCGATTTGAAGCAGGTGTGCGATGAGTCTGATTGTGTCGATGGCGGCGTTTGCCCTGGCCGCGTCCATTACCCCGGGGCCGGTGAACATCGTGGCGTTGAGTTCAGGGGCGCAGTTCGGCTTTCGCGCCAGTCAGCGGCATGTGGCCGGGGCGACGCTGGGGTTTGTGTTGTTGCTGGTGTTGATGGGGCTGGGGCTTCACGAAGTGTTGAAACTGTGGCCGGCGCTGACCCGCGTGGTGCAACTGGCCGGGGTGGCGTTTCTGCTGTTCATGGCCTGGAAACTGGCCACCGATAACGGTCAATTGAATACGGGAGAGTCGGGCAGGGCACCGTCGATGCTCTACGGCGCGGTGATGCAATGGCTCAATCCCAAGGCTTGGCTGGCCTGTGTGGCGGGGATGGGGGCGTTTGTGGCCGATGGCGAGGCACGGCTGGTGTGGCAGTTTGCGGCGGTGTATCTGGTGATCTGTTATCTGTCGGTGGGGTGTTGGGTGTATGCCGGGACGTTTTTGCGCGGCTATATCGGCAATCCGGCAGGGATGCGGTTGTTCAACCGAGTGATGGCGTCGTTATTGGCGATTAGTGCGGGGTATTTGTTACTGCCGTGAGCGTGGCGGACCTTCGGTTTAAAGGTGTTTAAGGATGCTTCCGGCAAGCCACAACACCTTGCGCCATTGCCTACGCATCCGCCAGAATCCGCCGGCTTGTGGGCCTTGGGGCCGGGTTCTATCGTGTGTCGGTCGCTGACGAATCAGCGATCGGGTTTCGCAGCCCGGATCAATCAAGGCGCCCAGAGCGTCGTTTCCGTTCAGCTTTTTTGGCTGATCGCGTAATGGCGGTTGTGCGCGGGATACCTTCGGGTATGCCGGGTTCCTTGATTCCCGGTCTGCGAACCCGCGTACAGCTGTCACCTCCTTTCGTTTCGCAGCGAACCGTGGCAGCTCCATCAATCAGGGAGTTTTACCATGATCAAACCAACGCCAAACCCACCCGAAACCGACCCGACCTCGCCCTACGAAACCCTCGACTCCAAGAAATTCCACGAAGCCGCCGAACGCGCCCTCGACCACTACCTCAATCCGTTCCACCCCAGAAAGCCGCTGCTCAAACCCAACACCCGCTACCTCATCGCCCCCGGCATCCCGAATGAAGAGCTGCTCGCCGACGCCTGCGAAACCCTGACCTCGGCCAAAACCATGGCCAGCGATTTCGCCGGAATGATCGATGCGCCGCAGCGGCATGTGCTGTTGGGCATCGGGCAACTGATCATGCTGGCGGAGCTGGCGGTGAATCGGGTGCTGGATAATCTGGAGGTGATGGCTGAGCCCCGTGTCTGAGTGCTGAAACCGAAACGGCCCATTGCGGGCCGTTTTTGTTGTTATCCCCGATACTGCCCCGGCGTAGCCGCCAGATGCTGCTTGAACGCCCGCTGAAAATGCGCCTGATCGGCAAACCCCGCCTCGAGCGCCACATCCGCAATCAACTGCCCGCGACGTAAACACTCGCGAGCGAACTGGATGCGCTGGTTAACCAAAAACGCATGGGGCGTCATGCCGAAATGTTGTTTGAAGGCGCGAATCAGATAGGACGGTGACAGTTCGGCAGCGGCGCAGATGTCGTCAAGGCTGAGCAAGTCGGTGCAGCGCTGGCGGATGAAGTCGGCGGCGCGTTCGAGTTTGAAGTTCGGTTCGCGCAGCGGTTGTTCGATGGGATTCAGGCGCAGTTGCAGGTCGCTGAAGAATTCCACCGCTGCGCTCTGTTTGCGCAGCACGTCTTGCTGATCGTCGACCAATACCGCGTACAACGCATTCAAGTCGTCAAACAGGCGGGCGTCATTCAGATGAGTATCGGAAAACCGCCGAAACTCAAGTTCCGCACTGAAGCCCAACTGGTGCTGAAGATCCGTCAGCCACGGTGTTTCCACATACAGCATCAGATACGACCACGGCTGGTCATCGATCGGGTTGCAGGCGTGTACATCCCCCGGATTCATCAGTACCACCGTGCCGGCCGCCACTTCAAACGAGGATTGCTCATGCACATAGGTGCTGCGCCCGGCGGTGATCGCACCGATGGAAAAATGCGCGTGGGAGTGCCGTGAGTAGCAGACCTCACGGCCATCGGCGATGGCCCGGGCCTCGATGAAGGGCAGGGCGTCATCGCGCCAGAAGCGCGGGGCTTGTTCAGGGTTCTTGGCGGCGGCTTTCATTGTCGGGGTTCTCGGCAGGCCAGTGCCCGAGTGTATTAGCTCTGGCCGGCGAAGGCTCGCTCGAGTTCGGCGATGTCGAGTTTTTTCATCCCGAGCATGGCCTGCATCGCCCGTTGGGCCTTGGTCTGGTCGGCATCGGTCATCATGTGCATGAACGCCACCGGCACGATCTGCCACGACACGCCGAACTTGTCCTTGAGCCAGCCGCATTGCTGCGCTTCCACTGGGCCGCCAGCAGAAAGGTTGCCCCAGAAATGATCGACCTCTTCCTGGTTCTGGCAATTGACCTGAAACGAAATCGCCTCATTGAACTTGAACACCGGCCCGCCATTGAGCCCGGTGAAAGTGTGGCCGTCGAGTTCGAAACTGACGGTCATCACCGAGCCTTCGGGGCGGCCGTGGAATTCCTGGCCGGCCTTGCCGTAGTGGGTGAGGGCGGTAATTTTCGAGTGGTCGAAGATCGAGCAGTAAAACTTCGCCGCCGCCTCGGCCTGATCGTCGAACCACAGGCAGGGCGTCAGTTTTTGAAAGCGTTGCATGGCAGTCATCCTCGGCAGGTTGGACATGCTGGATTAATAGCGTAGTCAGTCTGTGGTCAGCTGGCGGTGCCGCGGATCGATGGTCGGATGCAGTGAAGATGGAATGTAGTCGTATTGACTTTTTGGCTTGTCAAAATGACTCTTTTTCGTTTTTGTCAAATTGACTCGTATTCTCGCAACTGGCTGATATTGCTGGGCGAATAATCTGGCACGCTAATTGAAGTGCCTTAAGTACAAACTGATCCGCTCAGGAGTACGAAACATGTTCACTTTCTTCGAGAATCCGCTGAACGTTCTGCACCTGTCGAGCAAAGTGCTCGTCGCCGGTCTGGCCATGTTGCTGGCCGGAATCTACGGCGCTTATCTGTATCAAAGCCCTATGCCGATTGCGTTGCTGGTGGCGATGCACGCGATGACCATCGTCGGCCCGACGCTGATCAAGATCGGCTATGTGATGCGTCTGCTGTCGCAATATCGGTTGGCCAACTCTCATGCAGTGGCGGCGGCCTGAAATGCGCGGACTCTCCGCAGCACCTGTGTTCAGCCTGGGATTTCGTCCGCTTTTTCTGGCCGGTGCCGGATTCGCTGCTCTGGCGATTCTGATCTGGGGGTTGTGGCTTTACGGCCACTGGTTCGACCTGCAACCGGCGGGCGGCATGCTCGCCTGGCATCGGCATGAAATGCCGTTTGGTTTTGCGGCGGCAATCGTTGCCGGATTCCTGTTGACTGCGGTGCCCAACTGGACCGGGATTCCCGGTGTGCGCGGCGGAGCGTTGATTGCGTTGGTGTCGGTCTGGCTGCTCGGGCGCGTGGCCTGGTGGATGCCGTTGCCCGTTGGATTGACCCTCGCGCTGCAATGGTTTTTTCTGCCGCTGCTGGCGGTGATGCTGGCGCGGGACCTGATTGCTGCGGGCAAACGCGACAATTACCCGATTGTGCTGGTGCTCGCGCTGATGGCCGGTTGTCAGGCGCTTACCTTGATTGGCCTGTTTAACGACGACACCGGTTTGCAAAGACAAGGCGTACTGGGTGCGTTGTGGCTGATTGCGGCACTGATGACCGTGATCGGCGGGCGGGTGATTCCGTTTTTCATTCAGCGCGGCTTGAACCGTCCACCCGCACCGGCCATCCATCCGTTGCCCACGCGGTTACTGTTGATTGGCAGTCTGCTGACGGCGATGACGTTTGCGGCGGGTCTCAACGATTCACCTCGGCTGTGGCTGGCCGCGCTGTTTGCGCTCACCGGCAGTTTGCAAGTACGGCGGCTGATCCGCTGGCACGATCGCGGGATGTGGCGGGTGCCGCTGCTCTGGTCGTTGTACCTGGCTTACGGCTGGATGGTGTTGGCGACTTGGGCCATGGCGACGTGGCATCTCGGACTGCTCGGCCAGCAAAGCCTGGCGACCCATGCGCTGGCGGTCGGCGGAGTGGGTGGGTTGATTATGGCGATGATCGCCCGGGTCAGCCTCGGCCACACCGGCCGCTTGTTGCAACCGCCGAAAGCCGTGGTGGTGGGGTTTGCCTTGGTGTTGATCGCGGCGGGTTGCCGGGTGTTGCTGGTGCCGTTTTCCAGCCTTGGCCTCGGCTTGTCTGTGGTGCTCTGGTGCGCGGGGTTCGCGCTGTTTTTACGGCATTACACCGGGATTCTGCTCAAGCCGAGGCTGTAGATTCTTTAGCCACGACGCTCGGCAATCATCAACAACGACTGCGGCACGGAGCTTTGCGGATGCTGCGGCTCGCGCAGACTGGTCAACTGAAACCCGGCCATGTCCAGCGCATTCAGCCAACTGGACAAGGTGCGGAAATACCACGGCATCGGCTGCCACTGGCCTTTGAACCCGTCGAAGGTTTCCTCCCGCCAGCCATCCTGATAATCACCCGCTGCCACCGACCATGGATGCAGCGTCTGGATCACCAGCGCGCCGCCGGGCACGAGCAGGGCGTTCATGGCAGCGAGCAGCGGGATGATGTCCTGATGCAGCAGGGAAAAGTTGGCGCAGATCAGGTCGTAATCGCAGCCGATGTCGACTTTCGCTTCCACCAGATCTTCATAGCTGGCGACGTGCACCGGTGCTGATCCTGCGGCTTGCGCTGCCTCGACCAGCGTGGCGTCACCATCCACGCCGACCGCTTCGATCCCGCGTTCAGCCAGCGCCCGCAACAGCCAGCCTTCGCCGCATCCCAGATCGAGCACGCGTTCAGGCTGGCGCCCCATCAGCGCCAACAGCATGGCTTGATCGGTGACCTGCTGGCGGCTTTCGATGGCGCCGCTGCGGATGGCTTCGGTCCAGGCCCGGGCGTTATGGTGCCAGCTCTGGAGGAGGGTGGATTCAGGCGAGGACATTGCGAACTCCGACGTTACGGGATGCAGGCAAGGATAGGTCAGGTGTAGTCGGCCAGTTGAATCCGGTTGCGACCGCCGCGCTTGGATTCGTAGAGAGCGCTGTCACCCTGTTCGATCAACGCCGCGAGGCTGGCCGGTGGCTGATCGAACACCTTGGCGCCAATGCTCAAGGTGACGGCTTCAGGCGTGATGTAGGCCTGCGCAGTCATCTGCTGAAACTGCTCACGCAATTCGCTGCCCAGCACCATGATCTGTTCGTGGGAAGCATCGCCCAGCAACATGACGAATTCGTCACCGCCCAGCCTTGCTGCCAGCGCGCCCTGGGGCAGCTGCGAGCGGATCATTTCGCTGAGCGAAATCAGCAGGCGGTCGCCGGCGGTGTGGCCATACAGATCGTTGATCAGTTTGAAGTTGTCGATGTCGATCAGCAGCAGGGCGCCGGGGCGGGCGCTGGAGACTTCCCCGAGCAGGCGCGGCGCGCGGACTTCGAGGGCACGGCGGTTGTACAGCGCGGTCAGCGGATCCCGGGCGGCCAGTTCGGCGATCTGTTTTTCCCGGCGGTAGCGCTCGGTGCCGGTCATCGACAGCGCGATCAGCATGATTGCCATCGCGCCTTCGACCAGGGAAATCTGGATGATCGTGCCGCGAAACGCCGCCAGGTCGATCAGAGTGCCCGGGAGCACCGCCGTAATCGCCTTGGTGAAATAAAACAGCCCGTGAATCAACAGCACATAACGCAGTTGCACGGCGCCAATGCTCAATGATTTACCGTGAGGGCGCAGCAGCAGACTGGCCCGCAGCATCAGCACGGCAACCAGCAGCGAGTTGGCCACCAGCATGATTTTCGACCACGAGGGGGCTTCCGGTAACAGCAGCAACGCCAGCCACACAAGGAACATCAAGTACCAGGCTCGCGATAACGACCGCTGGGTAAACCGCGCGACGCCCAGCAGGAACAGCCAGTGCGCAACGACCAGCAAGCCGTTGGCGAACCAGATCCCGATCAGCGGATAACCGTTGGCCCGCAGCAGGGCAAGGCTCGAACCGACGGTGATGGTGGCGAAACCGGCGCTCCAGAACAGCAATGAGGATTCGCGGATGCTGCGCCATTCGACCGCCAGGTAAAGGGCAGCCGCCGCTGCCAGGGCGGTGGAAATGGTCAACATCGTAAGGGGGTCGAGCGCCATGAAAGGAGTGGTCTGTCTGAATGGTGGTAATGGGCCACGATTGTAAGCGTTCCCCCATTGCGCTGCTATTTTCACTCACCGGATATTCCATTTTGCGGGAGGTGTGCCATGGATCGACTGACCGGCGGTTGTCTGTGCGGCGCGGTGCGGATCGAAATGACGGGCCGACCCTGGCGGGTTGGCGTTTGCCATTGTCTGGATTGCCGCAAACATCACGGCGCACTGTTTGCGTCGGCGGCGATCTTTCCGGCGGACGCGGTGACCATTACTGGCGAAACCCGAGACTACGCCGGTCGGTTTTTCTGTCCGCGCTGTGGTTCATCGGTGTTCGGTCGCAGTGGCGATGAAATCGAGGTCAGTCTGGGTGCGCTGGATGCGCCCGATCAATTGCAGCCGACTTACGAACTCTGGACGGTGCGTCGCGAATCGTGGTTGCCCGCGTTTCCATTGGCCAGACACTATGTGGGTAATCGCGAGGAGGCGGGGAGAACCGAAGAGTAGCCGGGGGCAGGCAGGACACCTGACCCCGGCCAATAAAATCAGCCGCGAATGAAGGCCAGCAGATCCGCGTTGATCGTTGGCGCCTCGGTGGTCGGCATGCCGTGGGGGAAGCCCGGATAGATCTTCAGCGTGCTGTTCTTCAGCAGTTTCGCCGAGAGTACGCCGGCGTTTTCGTACGGCACGATCTGGTCGTCATCGCCGTGCATCACCAGCACCGGAATCGAAATACCTTTCAGGTCTTCGGTGAAATCCGTCTGCGAGAAAGCAACGATCCCGTCATAGTGCGCCTTGGCGCCACCCATCATGCCCTGGCGCCACCAGTTGAGCACGACGGGTTCCGAAGGCTTGGCCCCGGGCCGGTTGTACCCATAGAACGGGCCGGCCGGCACGTCGTGATAGAACTGCGAGCGATTGGCTGCCAGTTGTGCCTGAAGATCGTCGAACACCGACTTCGGCAAGCCGCCCGGATTGCTTTCGGTTTTCACCATCAGCGGCGGCACGGCGCTGATGATCGCGGCTTTTGACACCCGATCCTCGCCATGCCGGGCGATGTAATGAATGACTTCGCCGCCACCGGTGGAGTGGCCGACATGCACGGCTTTCTGCGTCCCCAGATGATTGACCACCGCCGCCACGTCATCGGCGTAGTGATCCATGTCGTGGCCGTCCCAGACCTGGCTCGAACGCCCGTGACCCCGTCGATCATGGGCCACGACCCGGAAGCCCTGAGCGAGGAAGAACAGCATCTGCGCATCCCAGTCGTCCGCGCTGAGTGGCCAGCCGTGGTGGAAATGGATCACCGGGGCATCTTTCGGGCCCCAGTCCTTGTAGAAGATTTCGACGCCGTCTTTCGTTGTGACATATCCCATGTTCGTGACTCCTGGAAAATGCGGAACGTGACCCCGAAGGGAGTGATGACAAGCGTTATCAACTCTAGGATTGAAGTGCACTTCAAGGTCAAGCTAGTTCCGAACGGTCATCGCTGGCGTGAATGATGGGCCATAGCCATTGTGCGCTTGACCTTAAAGTTTGGTTGAACCTTAGAGTCTTGCTCACCGGCCATCCACCGGGTCAATCAGCGAGAAGGTCAGCGAACATGAACAAGCGCTTTACAGAGGTGGAATTCGGAACGCACAAGGTCGAAGTGCTGGAGGGCGGCTACTACGACCGGTTCCGGATGAACCCCAACCTCGACGAAGTGGCCCGGGACAAGGCTGCAGGCAACATCGACTTCTTCCGGCGCATTCCCAAGCAGCAAGTTGCGTCGAGAGTCGGGCCGACCTGGGCGCCGAACTTCTATTACCGTTCCGGCAGCGTGCAGTTGCTGTTCCTGGCGCCGCTGGACCGTCTGCGCGCCACCTTGCCTGCGCCGCTTGAACCGCTGCGGGCGTTTCCCGGCTACGGCCTGGTGGCGCTGACGTTTTTCTCCTATTCGGTTTGCGACAACGATCCGTACGACGAAGTCTCCGTGGCGATTGTCGTGCGTCGCCCCGGCGCCCGTGGCTCCCACGCGCGGGAACTGATGGACGCCATGCGCCGACGCAGTTTCACCGCCCATGTGCTGGCGCTGCCGGTGAACACCGAAATCGCCCGGGTGCGCGGCGTGCACGGCTATCAATTGCCCAAGTGGCGCGCCGACATCAACGTGAACATCGGCACCAGCGTGAGCGCCCGCATTGACGGGCCTAAGGGCTTGCCGGACCTGGTGCTGAAAGCGCCGCTGCCGACCCTGAAAAACGTCACACCGCAATCACGTATGAGCACCGCCACCATGATTCATCAGGTCGACGGTCTGTGGCACCAGAGCGTGGTGCAGAGCAACACACTGTCCTTTGCCCAGCGCCTGTTTCCCCGCGATGTGCAGTTGGATCGCAATGGCGGCCCGCTGAGCCAGTTGCTCGACGGCCTCGGGGCTTCGCGGATCCTGCGTCTGGACGTGATCAAGGACGCCCAGATCGTGCTGAACCTGCCGGTGCCGCTGACAGCACGGCCATGACCGGTGGTCGCGGCGGCTGGTCGTCGGGGCAAAATGCGCTTAGCTGAAAGGGATAAGCCGAGGCGTGCACGGTATCGAATGCTGTCGCAACGCGCCTTCAGAACACCGTGAGTCTGAGGAAATCCCCGATGCTGACCTTGAACATCAATGGCAAGGATCAGGAGCTCGATGTCCCCGCGGACATGCCGTTGCTCTGGGTTCTGCGCGATGTCGCGCACCTGACCGGTACCAAGTTCGGTTGTGGCATGGCCCAGTGCGGGGCCTGCACCGTGCATGTCGATGGCGCACCGCTGCGTTCGTGCATCACGCCGGCCACCGCTGTAGCCCATGGCCAGAAAATCCTCACCATCGAAGGCCTTTCGACTGATGGTTCGCACCCGGTGCAACAGGCCTGGGCCGAGCTGGACGTGGTGCAGTGCGGCTACTGCCAGTCCGGGCAGATCATGTCCGCCGCCGCATTGCTGGCGAAAATCCCAAAACCCACCGACAGCGACATCGATCAGGCGCTCTCCGGCAACATCTGCCGTTGCGGCACCTACCCAAGAATCCGCGCTGCGGTCAAACGTGCCGCCGACATCGGCTGAGCGAGGGGAGGTGAGTGATGAACAGTCCTGTATCCCGTCGCGGATTTCTCAAGGGCAGTGCCGTGCTTGGCGGTGGTCTCGTCGTGGCTTTCGTGGTTCCCGGCGGCAACCGGTTTGCCACGGCGGCGGAAAATGAAGGCAAGGCCTTTGCGCCGAACGCGTTCCTGAGGATTGCGCCGGACAACAGCGTCACGGTCCTGCTCGGCCATTCGGAAATGGGCCAGGGTATCTGGACCGGCCTGACCATGTTGATCGCCGAAGAACTGGACGCCGACTGGTCGAAGATCCGCGTCGAGCACTCGCCGGCCTCGGCTGCCGATTACGGCATGCCGGCGTTTGGCGGGATGCAGATTACCGGCGGGTCGACCTCGACCTGGATGGAGTTCGACCGCTACCGACTCGCGGGCGCTACGGCGCGGCAGATGTTGATCGAGGCAGCGGCCAAGCGTTTCAACGTGGCGCCGTCGACGATCCGCACCGAATCCGGCGTGGTGATTGCCGGCGACAACCGTGCCACCTACGGCGAACTGGCGGACGCCGCCGGGCAACTGCCGGTGCCGGATCCGAAGTCGATCACCTTCAAGGAAGCCAAGGACTGGAAAGTCATCGGCAAACCCACCAAACGCCTCGACACCCCGGAGAAAATCACTGGCCGCGCGAAGTTCGGCATGGACGTGCAGTTTGAGGGATTGATGACGGCGATGGTCGCGCGGGCGCCGGTGTTCGGCGCCACGGTGAAGTCTTTCGAAGGTGCGCAGGCACTGGCTGTTCCAGGCGTGCATAAAGTGGTGCAGGTGCCGACCGGCGTGGCGGTGATTGCCGATCATTACTGGGCGGCGAAACTGGGACGTGATGCGCTGAAGGTTGATTGGGATCTGGGGCCACACGCGGATCTCAGCAGCGAAAAACTGCTGGAGAGTTTTCGCAAACTCGCGGCCACACCGGGCATTTCCGCCAGTCATGCCGGCGATGCCAAGGGCGGCTTTGGCAAAGCAGCGAAGAAAATCGATGTCGAGTACAGCGTGCCTTATCTGGCTCATGCGCCGATGGAGCCGCTGAACTGCACGGTGAAAATCAGTGCCGACAAATGCGAGATCTGGACCGGCACCCAGTTCCAGACGCTGGATCAGATGGTCGCCGGCAAAATTACCGGGCTTAAACCGGAGCAGGTCGAGATCCACACTGAATTTCTCGGTGGCGGTTTCGGTCGCCGGGCCAACCCGACGTCGGACTTTGTCGCCGAAGCGGTGCAAGTGGCCAAGGCTGCCGCGATGCCGGTGAAAACCGTGTGGTCGCGTGAGGACGATATTCGCGGCGGTTATTACCGCTCGATGTTCCTGCATCAGGCGAAGATCGGCCTCGGCCCCGACGGCATGCCGCAGGCGTGGCAGCATGTGCTGGTCGGGCAGTCGATCATGGCCGGCACCATGCTCGAGAAAACCATGGTCAAGAACGGCGTCGATCAGACCTCGGTCGAGGGTGTGGCGGACAGTCCATACATTCAGGGCCTGGCAGATCATCAGGTCGATCTGCATTCGCCGACCACCGGGATCAACGTGCTGTGGCTGCGCTCGGTGGGCCACAGCCACACGGCGTTTGTCATGGAATCGCTGATCGATGAAATGGCCACGGCAGCAGGCAAGGACCCGGTGGAGTACCGGCGAGCGCTGCTCAAGGAGCATGCCCGACACCTTGGCGTGTTGAATCTGGCGGTGGAGAAGGCCAACTGGAAAGCGCCGCTGCCGGACGGCCATGCGCTGGGCGTGGCGGTGCACGAGTCATTCGGCAGTTATGTGGCGCAGGTGGCCGAGGTGTCGCAGGACAATCTGAAGATTCGCGTGCACCGCGTGGTCTGCGCGGTGGATTGCGGGATTGCGGTCAACCCGCAGAGCATCGCGGCGCAAATGGAGTCATGCATCACTTTCGGCCTGGGCATGGCGCTGCACAGCAAGCTGACGCTCAAGGACGGTCAGGTCGTGCAGTCCAACTATCACGACTATCAAGTGCTGCGGCTGAACGAGATGCCGGTGGTCGAGGTGCATATCGTGCCGAGCACGGACAAGCCCGGTGGCATCGGCGAGGCCGGTGTGCCGCCGACGGCACCGGCGGTGGCCAACGCGGTGTTCGCCCTGACCGGGCAGCGCCTGCGGGAACTGCCGCTGCAACTGTCGGGGGTGTGAGATGAAACGACATCTGTTGTTGGGCACGGTGATTCTGGTCGGTCTGGGCGGTTACGCATCGGATCTGTTCGCTGACGATCAGGAAGCCCTGAAGGCCTTTGGCACGGTACAGAAAGTGTTCCAGAGCCCGCGTTGCCAGAACTGCCACATCCCCGGCGATTCGCCGTTGCAGTTCGACTCCGGCACGCCCCATGCGATGAACGTGGTGCGCGGCATGGATGGCAAGGGCGCCGCCGGTTTGCCTTGCGCCACCTGTCACGCTGAAAGCAATCCGCCGGCCAGTTACGGCCCCCACGCGCCACCCGGTGCGCCTCACTGGAGCCTGCCGCCGGCGTCGCACAAGATGGCCTGGATCGGCCTGCCGCCGGATCGCCTGTGCGCGATGATCAAGGACCGGAGCAGCAACGGCGACCGGGACTTCGCCGCGCTGATCAAGCACGTCAGCGAGGACAAACTGGTGCTCTGGGGCTGGAATCCCGGAGCAGGGCGGGAACCGGTGCCGGTGCCCCACGACATCTTCGTGAGTCAGTTCAAGCTCTGGGCGGACGCTGGCGGGCCATGCCCGGTGGCGGGCGGATGAGCATTTGAGTCATCGCCGAATCGGTCTACGCTAAAGACCACTGATGGCTATGGAGTGTACTGATGCTGGTTCCAGGCAAACCCGCCAATGAGGCGGCTCGGGTTCAGGCGCTGTATGGATTGAACCTCCTCGATTCTGCTCCCGAAGAACGCTTTGACCGCCTGACCCGTTTGGCCAGGCGCTTGTTCAATGTGCCAATCGCGTTGGTTACGCTGGTAGACAAGGAGCGGCAATGGTTCAAGTCCTGCGTGGGGCTGGACACTACCGAAACGCCGCGCTCGGTTTCATTCTGCGGCCACGCGATTCTCAAGGATGAACTCATGCTGGTGCCTGACGCCCGAGAGGATGAGCGTTTTCACGACAACCCGTTGGTGACCGGTAATCCGAATATCCGCTTCTACGCCGGTTATCCGCTGACCGTGCCCAACGGCAACAAGATGGGCACCTTGTGCCTGATCGACACCCAACCCCGCGAACTCGATGACGAAGAGCGCGATTTGCTGCGCGATCTCGCCGGTATGGCCGAGCAGGAACTGATGGCTGTGCAGATGGCGAGCATGGACGAGTTGACGCTGCTGTCCAATCGCCGGGGTTTCAAGATGCTGGCCCAGCATGCTCTGGACGCTTGCGCGCGATTGGACAAACCGGCGACGTTGCTGTTTTTCGACCTCAACGACTTCAAGCAGATCAACGACCTATATGGGCATGCCGAGGGTGACAGCGCGCTCAAAACCTTCGCCGATGTGTTGCGCATTGCCTTTCGCGAGAGCGACGTGGTGGGGCGCCTCGGAGGCGATGAGTTCGTGGCGTTGCTGACCGGTTCCAGCCATATCGAAACCAAGGCGATCATGGCGCGGCTCACGGAAATCCTTGAGGAGCGCAATGCCACGTTGCACCGGGGTTATGCGATTCGCTTCAGTGTCGGGCAGATCGAGTACGACCCACGGCGGCATGACACCGTGGATAAACTGCTGGCGGATGCGGATGGGGCGATGTATGCGCACAAGCAGGCCCTGAAGCGAATCTGACACTTATTTGGCGAACAACTGCCCGATGTCCTTGAACGCCTTGAACTCCAGGGCGTTCCCGCACGGGTCGAACAAAAACATCGTCGCCTGTTCCCCCACCTGACCCTGAAAACGAATCCCCGGCTCAATCACAAACCGCGTACCCAACGATTTCAGGCGCTCGGCCAGTGCGTGCCATTCCTCCATCCCAAGCACCACGCCAAAGTGCGGCACCGGCACGTCGTGTCCGTCCACGGCGTTGGTGTGAGCCGCTTCCTGCGAGGCATTTTTCGGCGCCAGGTGAATCACCAGTTGATGGCCGAAGAAATTGAAGTCGACCCAGTGATCGCTGGAGCGACCCTCTTCGAGACCGAACACGTCACGGTAAAAATGCCGGGCGGCGGCGAGGTCGTACACCGGAATGGCCAGATGGAAAGGGCTGAGTGACATAGGCGCGGTCTCAATCAACGGTAAGGGGTGAGCTGAGTCTAGCGCTGTGCATTTCGATTGAAAGACGATAGTTTTTGCGCCGAGCTCAAATTATTTCGATCAATCGAGGTATCCATGCTGCGTGAACTGAAAACTTTTCTGGCGGTGGCGCAGCACGGCACGTTTGCCGCGGCGGGCCTGCATGTCGGCCTGACGCAATCGGCGGTCAGCGCGCAGATCCGCAATCTGGAACAGGCCTTGGGCGTAAAACTGTTCGATCGCACCGGGCGGCAGGCGATTCTCAATCCGGCAGGGCAGCGCGCGGTGCCGATGGCGCAGGAAATGCTCGCCACCTTCAGTCGCATGGCAATCAGCGAAGACGCCAGCGAATTTCGCGGCGAGCTGAGAATCGGCGCCGTGGCCACCGCACAGACCGGGCTGTTGCCTCAGGCCCTGCTGCGTTTGCGCCAGCAGGCTCCGGGCGTGGAGCCAAAACTGGTGCCGGGTGTGTCGTTGAACCTGTTGAGCCAGGTGGATGCCGGGGAGGTCGATCTGGCGATCATGATCAAACCACCGTTCGAACTGCCCAAGGAGCTTTCGGCGCAGGTGATCCGGCGCGAGCCGTTTGTGCTGATCGTCCCGCCTGACGTCGAGGGAGACGATCCGCTGAAACTGCTGGTCGAGCATCCTCACGTGCGCTATGACCGCAATTCGTTTGGCGGACGGCTGGTGACGCGGTTTCTGCGTGAGCAGCGAATAGACGTCCACGTAGCGCTGGAGCTGGATGAGCTGGAAGCGATCGTGAAGATGGTCGAGTGCGGGCTCGGGGTTTCGTTGCTGCCAAGAGCAGGATTGTGGCTGGAGCAGCCGTTGAATGTGAGGGTGATCGAGTTGGGTGATCTGACGTTTTATCGGGAGATGGTAATGTTGCAGCGCTACAGCCAGCGCAGCCAGCCGATTCAGCAGTTGTTCGCCCGTTGCCTGGAATTGCAGACATGAAAAAGCCCGCCAATAGGCGGGCTTTTTATCGGCAGCGCGAAGATTACTCTTCGATGTTGCCCATGGCGGTGGTGTTGAAGCCGCCGTCCACGTAGGTGATTTCACCGCTGATGCCGGACGCCAGGTCCGAGCACAGGAACGCGCCGACGTTGCCGACTTCTTCGATGGTGACGTTGCGACGCAGCGGGGTTTGCGCTTCGTTGGCGGCCAGCATCTTGCGGAAGCTCTTGATGCCGGAAGCGGCCAGGGTGCGGATCGGGCCGGCCGATACGCAGTTGACGCGAGTGCCTTCCGGGCCCAGGGAGCCGGCCAGGTAACGCACGCCGGCTTCCAGCGAAGCCTTGGCCATGCCCATCACGTTGTAGTTCGGCATGGTGCGCTCGGCACCCAGGTAGGACAGGGTCAGCAGGCTGCCGTTGCGGCCCTTCATCATTTCGCGACCGGCCTTGGCCAGGGCGACGAAGCTGTAGGCACTGATGTCGTGGGAGATACGGTAGCCTTCACGGGTGGTGACTTCGGTGAAGTCGCCGTCCAATTGGTCGCCCGGTGCGAAGCCGACGGAGTGCACGATGCAGTCCAGGCCGTCCCACTTCTTGCTCAGTTCTTCGAAGACCTTGGCGATTTCTTCATCGCTGGCCACGTCGCACGGGAAGCACAGCTCAGGGCTCGAGCCCCAGCCTTGTGCGAATTCTTCGACACGACCTTTCAGTTTGTCGTTCTGATAAGTGAAGGCAAGCTCAGCGCCCTCGCGATGCATGGCGGCAGCGATGCCGGATGCGATGGACAGCTTGCTGGCGACACCGACGATCAGTACGCGCTTACCGGCGAGAAAACCCATGTGTTGCTCCTCTTTCAGGTTATTGCGCAGTGGCTGGTGCCAGAAAAGCGGCTTCCAGCAACTGCTGTGTATACGGATGTTGGGGGGCGGCAAAGATACTTTGCGCGTCTCCCTGTTCGACCACTTGGCCATGCTTGACCACCATCAGCTGGTGGCTCAGCGCTTTCACAACAGCCAGATCATGGCTGATGAACAAATACGTCAGGTTGTACTTGGCTTGCAGTGAACGCAACAGCTCCACCACTTGCCGCTGCACCGTCCGGTCGAGCGCCGAAGTCGGCTCGTCCAGCAGGATCAGCGCCGGCTTGAGCACCAGGGCCCGGGCAATGGCGATACGCTGCCGCTGCCCACCGGAAAATTCGTGGGGGTAGCGGTGCCGGGATTCCGGATCCAGACCTACCTCCTTCAATGCCGCAATAATCGCCGCTTCCTGCTCGGCGGCGGTGCCCATCTTGTGGATCCGCAAGCCTTCGCCAACGATGTCATTCACACACATCCGCGGGCTCAGGCTGCCAAACGGGTCCTGAAACACCACCTGCATCTCCCGACGCAGCGGCCGGACTTCGCTTTGCGTCAGGCAGTCTAGCTGCTTGCCTTCAAAACGGATTGCACCTTTGCTACCGATGAGCCGCAAAATCGCCAGACCCAGGGTGGATTTGCCGGAACCGCTTTCTCCCACGATCCCCAGAGTCTGACCCTGAGGCAGGCTGAAATTGATGCCGTCCACTGCCTTGACGTGATCCACCGTGCGCTTGAGCAGGCCTTTCTTGATCGGAAACCAGACTTTCAAGTCCTCGACTTCAAGCAGCGGCGCCCCGATATTGTTGCTTGCCGGGCCTCCGCTGGGCTCCGCCGCCAGCAGCTCCCGAGTGTACGGATGCTGCGGAGAACGGAACAGCTCTGCGCACGATGCCTGTTCGACGATGCAACCGCGCTGCATGACACATACACGATGCGCAATTCTTCGCACCAGGTTCAAATCGTGACTGATCAGTAGCAACGCCATGCCCAATCGAGCCTGCAATTCCTTGAGCAGGTCGAGGATTTTCAGCTGAACGGTCACGTCCAGTGCAGTGGTCGGTTCGTCGGCGATCAGCAGTTCCGGCTCGTTGGCCAGGGCCATTGCGATCATCACCCGCTGGCGCTGGCCGCCGGACAACTCGTGGGGCAGGGCCTTGAGGCGCTTGTGCGGCTCGGGGATGCCGACCATCTCCAGCAGTTCCAGGGTGCGTTTGGTCGCAACCTTGCCGGTCAGGCCTTTGTGGATGCCCAGCACTTCGTTGATCTGCTTTTCGATGGAGTGCAGCGGATTGAGCGAGGTCATCGGCTCCTGAAAGATCATCGCGATCCGGTTGCCACGGATGTGGCGGATAGTCTTTTCGCTCAGTTTCAGCAGGTTCTGCCCGGAATAGGTGATGCTGCCGGCCGGATGCCGCGCCAGCGGGTAGGGCAGCAGGCGCAGGATCGAGTGCGCCGTCACCGACTTGCCCGAGCCGGACTCGCCGACCAAGGCCAGGGTTTCGCCACGCTTGATGTCGAAGCTGATGCCTTCGACCACCCGGTGTGCGCGATCGCCCGTGCCGAATTCGACGGCGAGGTCGCGGATTTCGATCAGATTGTCCTGATTCATTTCACTTCCTCGGGTCGAAGGCATCGCGAGCGGACTCGCCGATAAACACCAGCAGACTCAACATCAGCGCCAGCACCGCAAACGCGCTCATGCCCAGCCACGGTGCCTGCAGGTTGGATTTGCCCTGGGCCACCAGCTCACCCAGCGACGGGCTGCCGGCCGGCAAACCGAAGCCGAGGAAATCCAGTGCGGTGAGGGTGCCGATGGCGCCGGTCAGGATGAATGGCATGAAGGTCATGGTCGAGACCATGGCGTTGGGCAGGATGTGGCGGAACATGATCGCGCCGTTCTGCATCCCTAGCGCCCGGGCCGCGCGCACGTATTCGAGGTTGCGCCCGCGCAGGAACTCGGCGCGCACTACGTCCACCAGGCTCATCCACGAGAACAGCAGCATGATTCCCAGCAGCCACCAGAAATTCGGCTGGACGAAACTGGCGAGAATGATCAGCAGGTACAGCACCGGCAAACCCGACCAGATCTCCAGGAAGCGCTGGCCGGCCAGATCGACCCAGCCGCCGTAGAAACCCTGCAAGGCCCCGGCGATCACACCGATGATCGAGCTGAGCACTGTCAGCGTCAGGGCGAACAGCACGGAGATACGGAAGCCGTAGATCACCCGTGCCAATACATCGCGGCCCTGATCGTCAGTGCCCAGCAGGTTGTCCGCCGACGGCGGAGCAGGGGCCGGGACTTTCAGGTCGTAGTTGATGCTCTGGTAGCTGAACGGAATCGGCGCCCACAGCACCCACGCGTCCTTGGCCTTGAGCAGTTCGCGGATGTACGGGCTCTTGTAGTTGGCCTCCAGCGGGAATTCGCCGCCGAAGGTGGTTTCCGGGTAACGCTTGATCGCCGGGAAGTACCAGTTGTTGTCGTAGTGCACCACCAGCGGCTTATCGTTGGCGATCAGTTCTGCGCCGAGGCTCAGGCCGAACAGGATCAAAAACAACCACAGCGACCACCAGCCACGCTTGTTGGCCTTGAACAGTTCGAAGCGCCGGCGGTTGAGAGGGGACAGGTTCATCTCAATGCTCCCGGCTGGCAAAGTCGATGCGCGGATCGACCAAGGTGTAGGTGAGGTCGCCGATCAGTTTCACCACCAGCCCCAGCAGGGTGAAGATGAACAGTGTGCCGAACACCACCGGGTAATCGCGGTTGATCGCCGCTTCGAAACTCATCAGACCGAGGCCGTCGAGGGAGAAGATCACTTCCACCAGTAGGGAACCGGTGAAGAAGATGCCGATGAACGCCGACGGGAACCCGGCGATCACCAGCAGCATCGCGTTGCGAAACACATGGCCGTAGAGCACGCGATTGCGGGTCAGGCCTTTGGCCTTGGCGGTAACCACGTACTGTTTGTTGATTTCGTCGAGGAAGCTGTTTTTGGTCAGCAGAGTCATGGTCGCGAAGTTGCCGATCACCAGTGCCGTCACCGGCAGCGCCAGGTGCCAGAAGTAATCGAGAATCTTGCCGCCCAGGCTCAGTTCATCGAAGTTGTTCGACGTCAGGCCGCGTAAGGGAAACCAGTCCAGATAACTGCCGCCGGCAAACACCACGATCAGCAGAATCGCAAAGAGGAACGCCGGGATCGCATAACCGACGATGATCGCCGAACTGGTCCAGACGTCGAAATGGCTGCCGTGCCGCGTGGCCTTGGCGATCCCCAGCGGGATCGACACCAGGTACATGATCAGCGTGCTCCACAGCCCCAGCGAGATCGATACCGGCATCTTCTCCTTGATCAGGTCGATGACCTTGGCGTCGCGGAAGAAGCTGTCGCCGAAATCCAGCCGGGCATAGTTCTTGACCATGATCCACAGCCGTTCCGGCGCCGACTTGTCGAAACCGTACATGTGCTCGATTTCCTTGATCAACGCAGGGTCCAGACCTTGCGCGCCGCGATAGGCGGAACCGGCCACCGACACTTCGGCACCGCCGCCAGCGATACGGCTGGTGGCGCCTTCGAAGCCTTCGAGCTTGGCGATCATCTGCTCCACCGGACCGCCGGGCGCGGCCTGGATGATCACGAAATTGATCAGCAGAATGCCGAACAGGGTCGGGATGATCAGCAACAGTCGCCGAAAAATATACGCCAGCATCTGATTACTCCGTGCCCACAGGGTCGGCTTGCAGTTGGGTTTGCACTTCTACCGCAGGTTTCGTGTCGGGCTTGACCCACCAGGTATTAATGCCGATGTCGTACTTGGGGGAGACTTTCGGATGGCCGATGTGGTTCCAGTACGCCACGCGCCAGCTCTTGATGTGCCAGTTGGGGATCACGTAGTAACCCCATTGCAGCACGCGGTCCAGCGCCCGGGCGTGGGCCACCAGGCTTTTGCGCGAGTCAGCGTTGATCAGGCTTTCGACCAGATGATCGACGATCGGGTCTTTCAGGCCCATCGAGTTGCGGCTGCTTGGCTTGTCAGCGGCGGCGCTCATCCAGAATTCGCGCTGCTCGTTACCGGGCGAGTTGGACTGCGGAAAGCTGCCGACGATCATGTCGAAGTCCCGCGAGCGCACACGGTTGACATATTGCGAGACGTCGACGCGGCGGATCACCAGATCGATACCCAGGTCGGCGAGGTTGCGCTTGAACGGCAGCAGCACCCGCTCGAATTCGGTCTGGGCCAGCAGGAACTCGATGACCACCGGTTTGCCGGTGGTGTCGACCATTTTGTCGTCGACGATCTTCCAGCCGGCCTCCTGCAGCAATTGATAAGCCTCGCGTTGCTGCAGGCGAATCATGCCGCTGGCATCGGTTTTCGGGTTCTCGAAGGCTTCGCTGAACACCTGCGCCGGGAGCTGGCGGCGGAACGGGTCGAGGATCGCCAGTTGATCGGCGTCCGGCAGGCCGGTGGCGGCCATTTCCGAGTTCTCGAAGTAGCTGCGGGTGCGCACGTAGGCGCCGTTGAACAGTTGCTTGTTGGTCCATTCGAAGTCGAGCAGCAGACCCAATGCCTGACGCACGCGAACGTCCTGAAACACCGGGCGGCGCAGGTTGAAGACGAAGCCCTGCATGCCGGTCGGGTTGCCGTTGGGGATCAGTTCCTTGACCAGTCGGCCTTCGGTGACGGCCGGAATGTTGTAGGCGTTGGCCCAGTTCTTCGCGGTCATTTCCAGCCAGTAGTCGAACTGCCCGGCCTTCAGCGCTTCCAGGGCGACGGTGTTGTCGCGGAAGTAGTCGGTGGTCATCACGTCGAAATTGTAGAAGCCGCGATTGACCGGCAGGTCCTTGCCCCAATAATCCTTGACCCGCTCGTATCGTACCGAGCGTCCGGCCTTCACTTCGGCAACCTTGTACGGGCCGCTGCCCAGCGGGATTTCCAGATTGCCCTTGTTGAAATCGCGACTGGCCCACCAGTGTTTCGGCAGTACCGGTAACTGTCCGAGGATCAGCGGCAGCTCGCGATTGTTGTTGTGCTTGAACTTGAACAGCACCGTGAGCGGGTTTTCGGCGACGGCTTCTTCGACGTCGCTGTAGTAGCCGCGAAACATCGGCGAGCCTTCCTTGGTCAGAGTCTCGAAGCTGAACACCACGTCTTCGGCGCGCACCGGGTGGCCGTCATGGAAACGTGCTTCGGGGCGCAGGTAGAAGCGCACCCAGCTGTTGTCCGGGGCCTTTTCGATCTTGCTGGCGATCAGGCCGTATTCGGTGAACGGCTCGTCGAGGCTGTGCTTGGTCAGAGTGTCGTAGATTTGCCCGACATCGTCCGCCGGCACGCCTTTGCTGATGAACGGGTTGAGGCTGTCGAAGCCACCAAAACCGGCCTGACGGAAGACCCCGCCTTTGGGCGCGTCAGCGTTCACGTAGTCGAAGTGCTTGAAGTCGGCGGGGTATTTCGGCGGCTCGTTGTACAGCGTCACGGCGTGTTGCGGGGCGGCGCAGGCCAGCCCGGCGAACAACAGGCCGCAAGCCTGCACGAGCAGGGTGCGAACGGCGTTCATTGACCTTTCTCCGAAGATTTCAGCCACCACGCGCTCAGGCCCAGGGTGTAGGGCGGCGTGCTGACGAAGGCGAACCGGTTGCGGTACGCCAGACGGTGGTAATTGAGGTACCAGTTGGGAATGCTGTAGTGCTGCCAGAGCAGCACGCGGTCCAGCGCCTTGCCGGCGGCAACCTGCTCGTCACGGGTGCGGGCGGCGAGCAACTGCTCAAGCAGATGATCGACCACCGGGTTGGCGATGCCCGCGTAATTCTTGCTGCCCTTGACCCCTACCTGGCTGGAGTGGAAGTACTGCCACTGCTCCAATCCCGGGCTGAGGGTCTGGTTGAGGGTCATGAGGATCATGTCGAAATCGAACTGATCCAGACGCTGTTTGTACTGGGCGCGGTCCACCGTGCGCAGCTGCGCGTCGATGCCGATGCTGTTGAGGTTCTCGATGTAGGGCTGGAGGATCCGCTCAAGGTTCGGATTGACCAGCAGCAGTTCAAAACTCAGCGGTTGGCCGGCAGCGTTCTGCAAGCGCTGGTCATTGAGCTTCCAGCCAGCCTCGGCCAGCAGCGCCAGGGCCTTGCGCATGGTTTCCCGGGGGATGCCGCGCCCGTCGGTCTGTGGCAGCGTGAACGGCTCGGTGAACAGTCGGGCGGGCAGTTGATCCTTGTACGGTTTGAGCATCAGCCATTCATGACCGACCGGCAGACCGCTGGCGCTGAATTCGCTGTTGGGGTAGTAGCTGGTGGTGCGTTTGTAGGCGTCGCTGAACAGCGCGCGGTTGGTCCACTCGAAGTCGAACATCAGGCCCAAGGCTTCGCGGGTCTTGACGTCCGAGAAGGTGGCTCGCCGGGTGTTCATGAACAGACCCTGGCTCTGGGTCGGGATCTGGTGCGGGATTTGTGCCTTGATTACGTCGCCGCGACGGATCGCCGGGAAGTTGTAGCCGTTGGCCCAGTTCTTCGCCTGATGCTCGATGTAGATATCGAACTCGCCGGCCTTGAACGCTTCGAAGGCCACGTCGCTATCGCGGTAGAACTCGACTTCCATGCGATCGAAGTTGTACTTGCCGCGATTGACCGGCAAGTCCTTGCCCCAGTAATCCTTGACCCGCTCGAACACCAGTTGCCGCCCCGGCGTCACCGAGGTGATGCGGTACGGCCCGCTGCCCAGCGGCGGTTCGAACGTGGTGGCCTTGAAGTCGCGACCCTTCCAGTAATGCTGGGGCAGCACCGGCAATTCGCCCAGACGCAGGATCAGCAGCGGATTGCCCGAACGTTTCATCACGAAACGGATGCGTTGCGGGTTGAGGATGTCGACCCGCAACACTTCCTGCAGGGCGGTGCGATACAGCGGATGACCTTCCTTGAGCAACAGGCGATAGGAGAAGGCCACGTCGTACGCGGTGATCGGTGTGCCGTCGTGAAAACGCGCTTCCGGTCGCAGATTGAACACCACCCAGCTGCGGTCTTCGCTGTACTCCACCGATTGAGCGATCAGTCCATAACTGGAGGCCGGTTCATCGCCGGACGGCGAGTACTGCCCGGTGCCGATCATCAACGGCTCGTTCAGCTCATTGATGCCGTATTGCAGGAAATTCGGGGTGGTAACCGGGCTGGTGCCCTTGAAGGTGTACGGGTTGAGCGTATCGAAGGTGCCAAACGCCATCACCCGCAACGTACCGCCCTTGGGCGCTTGCGGGTTGACCCAGTCGAAGTGGGTAAATCTGGCCGGGTACTTGAGCGTGCCGAACTGCGCATAACCGTGACTTTCGGTGATCGTCGCGCTAGCAGGGGAGCTCAAGGCCAGGCTGATCAGGAGCAGGAGGAGGGGACGCTTCAAGTCAGATCCGATCCAGGCGGCTTGGGCTTTGTGGGCCGTACAGTAACAGCTTGTATGGACAGGAAAAAGACAAGGGCTTAATGCGCGGTTAATTGCGGGAGTCGCCGGCATCGACAGCAAAAAATGACAGGCAAAAAAAAGCCCCTGAAATTCAGGGGCTCTTTGTCAGTGCGGCTGGTAAACCGTGAGCATTTGCCCAGGCTTGAGCGCCTTGCCGGCGCCCGGGTTCCAGCGCTTGAGATGTTGCATCTCGACGTTGAAACGCTTGGCCACTACGTACAGCGTGTCGCCTTGCTTGACCTTGTATTGGGTCTGTTTCTGGTTGTCGGTCTTGCTGCTGGTCTTGCTGTTGGCCGCCAGCACCGTGTTGATGCGCCCGCCGCCGGTATTGCGGGCCGGCGTGCGCTTGGTGGTGTCCTGCATGACCAGGGTCTGGCCGACCTTGAGGTTCTTGCCGGTCAGCTTGTTCCAGCGTTGCAGGTCCTTGACGTCGACCTTGTTGGCCTTGGCGATGGAGCCAAGGTTGTCACCGCGTTTGACTCGATAGGCACGCTTGAGCTTCGCGACTTCGGTCGGGTCGGCGCCTTCGAAGACCGGTTTCAGCGAACGAGGGCTGATCAGTTCTTCAGGACGCATGGTCTGCAGGCTGGCGGTCAGCAGCTGCGCTTTCGAGGTCGGCACCAGCAGGTGCTGCGGGCCGTCGATGGTGGTGCGCTGCTTGAACGCAGGGTTGAGCTGGAACAGCTCGTCTTCGTCGATGTTGGCTACCGCTGCGACTTTGGACAGGTCCATGCGCTGGTTGATTTCGACGACCTGGAAATACGGTTCGTTGGCGATCGGGTTGAGGTTGACGCCGTAGGCTTCCGGCGACAGCACCACTTGCGACAGTGCCAGCAATTTCGGCACATACGCCTGGGTTTCTGCTGGCAGCGGCAGGTTCCAGTAGTCGGTCGGCAGGCCGAGCTTTTCGTTGCGTTCGATGGCGCGGCTGACCGTGCCTTCGCCGGCGTTGTAGGCCGCAAGGGCCAGCAGCCAGTCGCCGTTGAACATGTCGTGCAGACGGGTCAGGTAGTCCATCGCTGCCGTGGTCGAGGCGGTGATGTCGCGACGGCCGTCGTAGAAACGGGTCTGACGCAGGTTGTAGTAACGCCCGGTGGAAGGGATGAACTGCCAGAGACCCACGGCGTCGGCCCGGGAATAGGCCATCGGGTTGTAGGCACTTTCAATCACTGGCAGCAGGGCCAGCTCCAGCGGCATGTTGCGTTCTTCGAGGCGCTCGACGATGTAATGAATGTAGAGGCTGCCACGTTCGCCGGCGTTCTCGAGAAACGAAGGGTTACTGGCGAACCACAGGCGCTGTTGCTCGATGCGCGGGTTCACGCCCAGGCCGTCCTGGAGCTGGAAACCACCGCGCATGCGTTCCCAGATGTCCTGGGGCACCTGCGGGCTGGGCTTCTCGGACAACCAGATGGGCTTCTGCTTGGCTCGCGCAGCAATGTTCGGCGTATGGGTCGCTTCAGTTTGCGGAGCATGGCTGGAACAGCCCGCCAGTGTGGCGGACACAGCCACCGCGATGGCTTGCGCCAGGCGGGTCAATGCGTCTGAATTGACGGACTTACGTATGGATGACGACATTGGCTGGAAGTAAGTTCCGGGCAAAAATGTCGGGGGATTCTAGAAAGCGGGCCCCCTGCGGTCAACCATTCAGAGTTTCTGTACCAAGTGGTGAACGGCTTAGAACTTATCTTTCCAAGCCCGCAGAGCCGCAAAAACCTCACTCGGCGCCCGGTTTTGAGCGCCATTCCGTTCGTCCACTTTTTGTGTAACTAATATTTCACCGGTGCGCAAAAACGGGTTTGTGAGCTTTTCCAGGGCGATGGTCGAGGGCAGGGTCATGACCCCGTTCTGCCGTTGCTGGGTGACTTTTTCCAGACGGGCGGCAACGTTCGGGTTGCCCGGTTCCACGGCGGCGGCGAATTTCAGGTTGCTCAGGGTGTATTCGTGGGTGCAGTAGACCAGCGTGTCTTCCGGCAGCGACGCCAGACGACCGAGCGAGTGGTGCATCTGCTCCGGTGTGCCCTCGAACAGCCGGCCGCAACCGGCGGCGAACAGAGTGTCGCCGCAGAACAGCAGGCCGTGGTGATAATAGGCAATGTGCCCCAGGGTATGGCCGGGAACGGCGTAGACATCGAAGTCCCAGCCAAGCACGCGAACCTTGTCGTTGTCCTTGAGCGCGACGTCCCGCCCCGGAATGCTTTCGCTGGCCGGACCGTAGACAGTCGCGCCCGTAGCCTTTTTAAGCGTCTCGACACCGCCGACATGATCATGGTGATGATGAGTGATCAGAATATCGCCCAGCACCCAGCCCGGATGCGCGGCGAGCCACGCCTGCACGGGGGCGGCATCTCCCGGATCGACCACGGCGCAACGCTGGGTGGCATGATCCTGTAACAACCAGATGTAGTTGTCGGTGAAGGCGGGCAGGGCACTGATCTGTATCATCTTCGGATTCGCCAAGCGGGTAACATTGGCGCATCTTAGAGGTTCCTGGCGTGTTGGAGAATGCAATGATCGATAAAGCGTTCGCTCAGGCCGATCCTGACTGGCTGGCCCTGATCGGGGCGGCCCGTGAATGGCTGTCCGGTCCCCTCGGGCAATTTTTGCTGGACGAAGAGCGGCGCATGCTCGAAGACGAGCTCGGCCGGTTCTTCGGCGGCTATCTGGTGCATTACGGGCCGTCCGCCGAAACACCGCCGTCGGCGCCGCAGGTGCAGCGCAACGTGCGGCTCGGTGCGCCATTGCCCGGCGTCGAGATCGTCTGCGAAGAGCAGGCCTGGCCGTTGAGCGAGCACGCCGCCGACGTGGTGGTGCTGCAGCACGGTCTGGATTTCTGCCTGTCGCCCCACGGTCTGCTGCGTGAAGCGGCCAGCAGTGTGCGCCCCGGCGGGCATCTGCTGATCGTCGGCATCAACCCCTGGAGCACCTGGGGTCTGCGTCATTTGTTCGCTCATGACGCCTTGCATCAGGCGCGCTGCATCTCGCCGTCGCGGGTCGCCGACTGGCTCAACCTGCTGGGCTTCGCGCTGGAGAAACGCCGCTTCGGGTGCTATCGTCCACCGCTCGCGTCACCCAAGTGGCAGGCCCGTCTGGCCGGCTGGGAACGCAAGGCCGGTGACTGGCAACTGGCGGGCGGCGGCTTCTATCTGTTGGTCGCGCGCAAGATCGTGGTCGGCCTGCGCCCGGTGCGCCAGGAGCGCCGCGAACCGATGGGCAAGCTGATTCCGCTGCCAATGGCCAAGGTCAATCGGCGTCGTATCGAACCGTAAACCTTCTTTTATTGTGGCCGGGTCTGTCCCGGCCCGGGCCGTTGTCGATCCGTGATCGGCGAGGCCACGCATTTTTCTGGATTGATTGGCATGAGCGAAAGCGTCGATAGCGTAGAACTGTTCACTGACGGCGCCTGCAAGGGCAACCCCGGCCCGGGCGGCTGGGGCGCCTTGCTGGTGTGCAAGGGCGTCGAAAAGGAACTGTGGGGCGGCGAGGCCAACACCACCAACAACCGTATGGAGCTGCTCGGCGCGATCCGCGGCCTGGAAGCCCTCAAGCGTCCTTGCGAAGTGCTGCTGGTGACCGACTCGCAATACGTGATGAAAGGCATCAACGAGTGGATGGCCAACTGGAAGAAACGCGGCTGGAAAACCGCTGCCAAAGAGCCAGTAAAAAATGCCGACCTATGGAAAGAGCTGGACGAGCAGGTCAATCGCCACAAGGTCACCTGGAAATGGGTCCGCGGCCACATCGGCCATCACGGCAACGAACGCGCCGACCAGTTGGCCAACCGTGGTGTGGATGAAGTGCGCGGTTACAAGCAGGACTGATCAGAGCATCAGAATGGCCGTGGCCAATTGCTGATCGGTGACGGACAGCTCTGGCAACAGGCTGCGAATCCGTTTGAATGCCGCTTCCATTTGGGCACCACGAATGTCTCCGTCGCTGGCAACGAAGGCCGCCGCATCGTCCTTGGCGGCCTGCACGATCTTGTCGTCCTTGAACGACCCGCTGGTGCCTTTACTGGAGCTGAGCGTCAGGCTCAGGGTGATGTCAGTGCTGATGACGAAACTGGTGGCGTGCGCTTCAGTCATCAGCAAGCAGCCGCCGAGCAATAAAATGTGTGCAATCTTCATGAAGTGTTCGAGTCCGTGAGAAACAGGCCGCGCACGCTAGCAAGCCGGTTTGCCCCAGACTTTATGAACATTGCTAATGATTGTTAAAAACTGCATGAGCGCCGATCACCCGGCGGTGCGCGACGTGCGCCACCAGCGTGTTAACATCGCCGCTTTTGCACGATTGACCCGTTGAGAGCTGAACACTGATGGCCACCAGATCCGTTGTACTCGATACCGAAACCACCGGCATGCCGGTGACCGATGGTCACCGGATCATTGAAATCGGTTGCGTCGAGCTGATCGGTCGGCGCCTGACGGGGCGGCACTTTCACGTCTACCTGCAACCGGACCGTGAAAGTGACGAAGGCGCGATCGGCGTCCACGGCATCACCAACGAATTCCTGGTCGGCAAACCGCGCTTCGCCGAAGTGGCCGATGAGTTCTTCGAGTTCATCAACGGCGCGCAACTGATCATCCATAACGCGGCGTTCGACGTTGGCTTCATCAACAACGAATTCGCCCTGATGGGCCAGCAGGATCGCGCGGACATCACGCAGCACTGCACGATCCTCGACACCTTGATGATGGCCCGGGAACGCCACCCGGGTCAGCGCAACAGCCTTGATGCCTTGTGCAAGCGCTACGGCGTCGACAACTCCGGCCGTGAGCTGCACGGCGCATTGCTCGACTCGGAGATTCTCGCCGATGTCTACCTGACCATGACCGGTGGCCAGACCAGCCTCTCGCTGGCCGGCAATGCCTCCGACGGTAACGGCACGGGCGAGGGCGCGGACAACTCTGCCACTGAAATCCGTCGTCTTCCGGCAGATCGCAAGCCGGGGCGGATCATTCGCGCCACCGAAGCCGAGCTGGCCGAGCATCAGGTACGACTGGAGATCATCGCCAAATCCGCTGGCGCTCCGGCGCTATGGACTCAGTTGCTGGAGGCCGAATCCCAGGCTTGAAGATAAAAGGATCGTCCGAAGGAGCTGGCCACGTCCGGACGATCCTTTGTTTTTGGCAGTACTGACAACTGGCCACCCTCGCCACATCCGCTCCGACCCTCTACCCTGAGGACATTGGCAGATCACTCTCCGCCACCTCAGGGCACTGAGCACCATGTACAAAGATCTGAAGTTCCCGGTGTTGATCGTCCACCGCGACATCAAGGCCGACACGGTTGCCGGCGAACGCATTCGCGGCATTGCCCGTGAACTTGAGCAGGAAGGTTTCAGCATCGTTTCGGCCACGGACTACACCGAGGGCCGGTTGGTGGCGTCGACCCACCATGGTCTGGCGTGCATGTTGATTGCCGCCGAAGACGCGAGCACCAATTCCCATTTGTTGCAGAACATGGCCGAACTGATCGGTCTGGCCCGGGTGCGGGCGCCGGATCTGCCGATCTTCGCGCTGGGTGAGCAGGTCACTCTGGAAAACGCCCCGGCCGATGCCATGGCCGAACTGAATCAGTTGCGTGGCATCCTTTACCTGTTCGAAGACACCGTACCGTTTCTGGCCCGGCAGGTTGCACGGGCGGCGCGCAAGTATCTGGATGGATTGCTGCCGCCGTTCTTCAAGGCTTTGGTGCAACACACCGCCGATTCCAACTATTCCTGGCACACCCCCGGTCATGGCGGTGGCGTGGCGTATCACAAGAGCCCGGTAGGACAGGCGTTTCACCAGTTCTTTGGGGAAAACACGCTGCGTTCGGATTTGTCGGTGTCGGTGCCGGAGCTGGGTTCGCTGCTCGATCACACCGGCCCGTTGGCCGAGGCAGAAGCAAGGGCTGCGCGCAATTTCGGCGCCGATCACACCTTTTTCGTGATCAATGGCACCTCGACCGCCAACAAGATCGTCTGGCATTCCATGGTCGGGCGCGATGATCTGGTGCTGGTGGATCGCAACTGCCACAAGTCGGTGTTGCACGCGATCATCATGACCGGTGCGATTCCGCTGTACCTGTGCCCGGAGCGTAACGAGTTGGGAATCATCGGCCCGATTCCGCTGAGCGAATTCAGCCGCGAATCGATCCAGGCCAAGATCGATGCGAGCCCGCTGACCAAGGGCCGGGAGCCGAAAGTCAAACTGGCCGTAGTCACCAACTCCACCTACGACGGCCTCTGTTACAACGCCGAACTGATCAAGCAGAGTCTGGGCAATAGCGTCGAAGTCCTGCATTTCGACGAGGCCTGGTATGCCTACGCGGCGTTCCACGAATTTTTTGCTGGACGCTACGGCATGGCCACCTCGCGCAGTGACGACAGCCCGCTGGTGTTCACTACCCATTCCACGCACAAATTGCTGGCAGCGTTCAGCCAGGCTTCGATGATTCATGTGCAGGACGGCGGCGCGCGGCAACTGGACCGCGACCGGTTCAACGAAGCGTTCATGATGCATATCTCGACGTCGCCGCAGTACAGCATCATCGCTTCGCTGGATGTGGCCTCGGCCATGATGGAAGGCCCGGCCGGACGTTCGCTGTTGCAGGAAACCTTCGATGAAGCCCTGAGCTTTCGTCGGGCGCTGGCCAATCTGCGACAACACATCGACGCCAATGACTGGTGGTTCTCGATCTGGCAGCCGCCGGGTGTCGAGGGCATCGATCGGGTGCAGACTGAAGACTGGCTGCTGAAGCCCGAGGCAGACTGGCACGGCTTCGGCGAGGTCAGCGACGACTACGTGCTGCTCGATCCGATCAAGGTCACCCTGGTGATGCCGGGTCTGACCGCTGGCGGCGCGCTGAGCGACAAGGGCATTCCGGCGGCGGTGGTCAGTCGTTTTCTCTGGGAGCGCGGGCTGGTGGTGGAGAAAACCGGGCTGTATTCGTTCCTGGTGCTGTTCTCGATGGGCATCACCAAGGGCAAGTGGAGCACGCTGTTGACCGAACTGCTGGAGTTCAAGCGCAGCTACGATGCCAATGTCAGCCTCGACACCTGTCTGAAATGTGTCGCCCAAGAAGCTCCGGCGCGCTATCGCGGCATGGGCCTGCGCGATCTGTGCGATCAGCTTCACGCCTGTTACCGCAGCAACGCCACCGCCAAACACCTCAAACGCATGTACACCGTGCTGCCGGAAATCGCCATGAAACCCGCCCATGCCTACGATCAACTGGTGCGCGGCGAAGTCGAGGCGGTGCCGATCGATGAACTGGACGGCCGTGTCGCGGCGGTGATGCTGGTGCCGTATCCACCGGGGATTCCGTTGATCATGCCCGGTGAACGTTTTACCGAATCCACCCGGTCGATCATCGATTACCTGAAGTTTGCCCGCACGTTCGATGCGAGTTTTCCGGGTTTCGTGGTCGATGTGCACGGACTGCAACACGAAGATGAGGGCAATGGACGGTACTACACCGTCGATTGCGTCAAGGAATGAGGGCGTTTCCCAGTATGCAACCGGTCATGAATCCAAAATACCCAGGGCTGTCGGTGCGCGTTGCCGACGACGGCTTTGCTGCCTATATCTGGGGCAGCGATTTCAGTTTTGAGGTCGCCGCCTATGGTGCGGCCGAAATTGGCAAACCCGTCGCGCAGTGGGGCGTGACGCCGATTGTGCCGTACCGCAAGTGCTACGGCATCGATCCCGAGGAATTCAGCAGTTTTCGCGATGCCGCCGACAGTGCGATTTTCATGGCGTATCTGGAAGATCAGCCGGTGGGGCATCTGGTGATCAGCACCAACTGGAACAGTTTTGCTCATATCGATGAACTGGCGGTGCATGCGCCGGCCCGGCGACATGGTGCCGCCAAGGCATTGCTGGACGTGGCGCAGTTCTGGAGCCGCAAGAAAAAACTGCCAGGGATCATGCTTGAAACCCAGAACAACAACCTCGGTGCCTGTCGCCTGTATGAGCGTTGCGGCTATGTGATCGGTGGTATCGACCATTTGCGTTATCGCGGGATCGACCCGAACACCGCCGAAGTGGCGTTGTTCTGGTATCGAATATTCGATAATCCGCTGGAAAACCTGGTCAGTTCGCCAGCATCGCCTCGGCTTGTTCCGTGACGATACCCAGCAATGTCTGGACTGCCGATGTCGGCGGCGTGTGCTTGAAAGTCAGTGCATAGAGGCTGATTGGCACCGCCGGTGACAGCGGGCAAGTGTCGATTCCACTGGTCCGGGCACCCAGCGCGGTGAACGGGTCGACAATGGCCAGGCCTTCACCGGCCTCGACCATGCTGCGCATCATCTGGTGGGTCTGCACCCGGGTCTGGATGCTTGGCGCCGGGCGCAAGGCCTGAAGCTTGTGCTCCAGCGCCGGGCTCAACGGGTCCTGGCCTTCGAGGCCGACCATCGCCTGTCCGGCCAGGTCCTGCAGTGAAATGTACTTTTGCTTCGGTTGCAGCCAGCCGTGGGGCGCAAGCAATTGCAGCTTGCCTTGGGCCAGCGGCTGGCAATGGATATCCGGATGTTCGGGATCGTGCAGGCTGAGACCCAGATCGCTCTCGCGCAGCAACAGACTGCGAACGATGTGGCGGGTGGGTTCACTGAGCAGCGTGCAGGGCACGTCCGGCAAGCGTCGGCGCAATGCGGCGAGGCTTTGCGGCAACAGCTGCTGGGCCAGCGGCGGGGTGCCGATGATTCGAAGGGGTGGGGCGAGATATTGCTTGAGGCTGCTGGCCAGTCGTTGCACCGGTTCCAGCGCGTCATAGATGTGGGCGATTTCAACTTGCAACGCACGGGCTTCAGTCGTGGCCTGAAGCCGCCCGCGCACGCTGGCGAACAGCATGAACCCCAACTGACTCTCGGCTTCGCGCAGTCGCTCTTCGACATCGCCCGCCGGCAGTTGCAGCCATTCGGCGGCGGTGCCCACGTGACCCGTCTGTAAAAGCGCCTGAATCACCTCTATATGACGTAAACGCATGCGTGAAGTCCATGTCCGGCCGTTGGGGGCAGTGGCTGAATCCTACCCCAACTCGGCGCGGATGACTTCTGCTCATAACAATCGGTTATGAAGCGACAGTCGGCTCGGGTTCGCGAATCAACGTGATGCCCGACTGAACCAGCAGGAACTCGTTGTCATCGACTTTATTGACGCGATCGCCAATCGCCAGTTTGTAGGTTGTAACGGGCTCCATGCCGGTGAAACCGTCTGCCGACGGGTTGGATTCCTGGAACTCATGCACGGAATAAACGCGGCCTTCCGCATCTCTTGCATGGAACTGACCGACGAGTACTGCTGCCATCTGCTTAGAACCTCTGGAGATAAAACGCTTGATTTGCGGCTTGGTAGACCGTCATCGAGCTTGGTAAGTTTTCCTACAGGAAAAAAATAATCCGGACGCGGGAAATATCCCTCGTCGTCTGGTGGAATCGTCGTCGGATCATCTATAACTACAGGCTCCTCCCACGGACAGTCGAGAGTCTTCCCATGAGCAATGTCTATAACGTCGCGGTAGTGGTCGGCAGCCTGCGTAAAGCTTCGATCAATCGCAAAGTCGCGCTGGCGCTGGCGGAACTGGCACCGGCCAACCTCAAGCTGAACATTGTGGAAATTGGCGATCTGCCACTCTATAACGAAGACATCGACGGCGATTCACCGCCGGCAGCCTACAGCACTTTTCGGCAAAAAGTGGGCTCATCCGACGCGGTGCTGTTTGTTACTCCGGAGTACAACCGTTCGGTGCCGGCACCGTTGAAGAACGCGATTGACGTCGGCTCGCGGCCATATGGCAAGAGTGTCTGGGGCGGCAAGCCGGGCGCAGTGATCAGCGTTTCGCCGGGTGCCATCGGTGGCTTTGGCGCCAACCAGCATTTGCGCCAGTCTTTCGTTTTCCTCAACGTGCCGTGCATGCAACAGCCGGAAGCCTACCTCGGTGGCGCCGGTACGGCGTTCGATGAGTCGGGCAAGCTGAACGAGTCGGTCAAACCGTTCCTGCAGAGCTTCATCAATGCCTATGGCGAGTGGGTAGCGCAGCATAAGAAGTGATCCACTGATTTTTCTGACAACATAACGAACCTGTGGGAGCTGGCTCCCACGGGTTTTTTTGTGGTCTGATTCTTTCCCTTTTATTGAAGGCTGTCGCGAATGCTCGCTGCGTCACTGATTTTCCTGCTGACCATTACTCTGGTGATCTGGCAACCCAAAGGCCTCGGGGTCGGCTGGAGTGCAACGCTCGGCGCCATCGTCGCGCTGCTTTTTGGCGTGGTGCACCTGAGCGATATTCCGCTGGTGTGGCAGATCATCTGGAACGCCACCGGCACTTTTGTGGCGCTGATCATCATCAGCTTGTTGCTCGACGAGGCGGGTTTCTTTGCCTGGGCTGCGTTGCACGTGGCGCGGTGGGGGCGGGGCAGCGGGCGCAAGCTGTTTGCCTTCATGGTGCTGCTCGGTGCGCTGGTGTCGGCGTTGTTTGCCAATGACGGCGCGGCGCTGATCCTCACGCCCATCGTGATCTCCATGCTGCTGGCGCTGCGTTTTTCCCCGGCGGCGACCCTGGCGTTCGTCATGGGCGCTGGGTTCATCGCCGACACCGCGAGCCTGCCGCTGGTGGTGTCGAATCTGGTCAACATCGTCTCGGCCGACTTCTTTCACATCGGTTTCAACCGCTATGCGGCAGTGATGGTGCCGGTGAACTTTGTCAGCGTCGCCGCCACGTTGGCGGTGTTGCTGTGGTTCTTCCGGCGCGATATTCCGAAAGACTACGACCCCGAACAGCTTGAGCATCCGGAGACGGCGATTCACGACAAGGCCACGTTCTACGCCGGTTGGGCAGTGTTGCTGATTCTGCTGGTGGGCTGTTTTGCCCTGGAGCCGCTGGGCATTCCGATCAGTGCGATCTCGGCCGTTTGCGCGGCGTTGTTGCTGGGCATCGCCGCCCGTGGGCACAAAATCTCTACGCGCAAAGTGATGAAAGAGGCACCGTGGCAGATCGTGATTTTCTCTCTGGGCATGTATCTGGTGGTCTACGGACTGCGCAATGCCGGGCTGACGGATCATCTGGCCGGCTGGCTGGATGCTTTTGCCGGGTATGGCGTGTGGGGAGCGGCCATGGGCACCGGCGTGCTGACGGCGCTGTTGTCGTCGATCATGAACAACCTGCCGACAGTGCTGATCGGGCTGCTGTCGATCGATGCCAGCCAGGCGACCGGTGTCGTGAAGGAGGCGATGATCTACGCCAACGTGATCGGCAGCGACCTGGGGCCCAAGATCACCCCGATCGGCAGTCTGGCGACCTTGCTCTGGCTGCATGTGCTGGAACGCAAGGACATCCGGATCGGCTGGGGCTATTACTTCAGGGTCGGGATTGTGCTGACGGTGCCGGTGTTGCTGGTGACCCTGGCCGCGCTGGCGGTGCGACTGAGCGTCTAACTCTGCCCGGGCACGTTCGGCCACAGATCCGAAACCAGAAACAACCGCTCGGCCTCTTCCCAGTCACCCCGGGCATTTTCGGTCAGGCGCACCATCAGTTGTGCCGGGGCCAGGGGTTCAAGTTCATCGAGCCAGGCCTGTAAATGCTCGTGACTCCAGGTCTGATCCGCCGGGTAATGCGCTGGCGCCAGCCACGCATGGCGGGGCAGGGGTTGCCAGCGTCCGGCCGGGCGCTGGGCGACAAACGCCGGCCAATCCTTTTGATGCAACCAACTACCGCGCAAATGCTGTGGGTGGGCGCCGCTCGGTGGTTCGGATTGCCCGGGCCATGGATACAGCAGATAACCGCCCAGCCACAACTGCGCACTGAACGTTCCGACATCCAGCGCCGCCAGGGCCTCGCGGCTTTCCGGGCGCGCGGAAATCGGCAACTGGTGTTCGCTCAGGTGGGCCAGTTTGCGGTCCAGGCGATCATGGCAGCCGGGGCCGAGCCACTGCGCCGGATCACGGCCGTCGCCGTTCTGCGGGCCGAGGTAGAGCTTGATTGCCAGCTCCAGGTGATGCACACCGTCGCGGTCGCGCAGCAACATGTCGAGCTCGCCGAGGGTGTGGCCTTCACGGCGGATCGGCAGGTTGGCTGCGATCAGTTCGATGCCCGGCGCATGCTCCACGGCAAACTGCCAGAGCCGTTCGTAATACAGGCCCAGACGCCGGGTGCGGGCCTGGGACAGCCAGTGGAGCAGGCCGTAGCTGTCACGGTCGAGGTCGTGCAGCCAATGCACCAGCCGTTCGGGATCGCGCACCCAGTCGCTGCCCGCCAACGGATGACGTTGCGGCCACGGCGTGGCGGCGAGCATCGGCGGGGCGAGGATCACCCACGCCAGATCGCGCACCTCCGGGTGACGTAATTGGTGGGGCAATCGGAGCAAGTCGGGAAATAGGATCATCTTGCGAGCATAGCCTCAAACACGGTCGCACCCTCGGTGCTGAAAGGATTTTGTCTATCCGGCGCTTTCGCCCATAATCGTCGTTTTCGCCGTTGCAGCCCCTCGCAGGAGTCCCATGGAGCAATTTCGTAATATCGGCATCATCGGTCGCCTGGGCAGTTCCCAGGTGCTGGATACCGTCCGCCGACTGAAACGGTTTCTGCTCGATCGTCACCTGCACGTGATCCTCGAAGACACGATCGCCGAAGTCCTGCCAGGCCACGGCCTGCAAACCTCCTCGCGCAAGATGCTCGGCGAAGTGTGCGACATGGTCATCGTCGTCGGCGGTGACGGCAGCCTGCTCGGCGCCGCCCGGGCGCTGGCCAAACACAATATTCCGGTACTGGGCATCAACCGTGGCAGCCTGGGCTTTCTGACCGATATACGTCCCGATGAGCTGGAAGTCGAAGTCGCCAAGGTGCTCGACGGCCATTATCTGGTGGAAAACCGCTTCCTGCTGCAGGCCGAAGTCCGCCGCCACGGCGAAGCCATCGGCCAGGGCGACGCGTTGAACGACGTGGTGCTGCACCCTGGCAAGTCGACGCGGATGATCGAATTCGAGCTGTACATCGACGGGCAGTTCGTCTGCAGCCAGAAAGCCGACGGCCTGATCGTCGCCACGCCGACCGGTTCCACGGCGTATGCGCTGTCGGCCGGTGGCCCGATCATGCATCCCAAGCTCGATGCCATTGTGATCGTGCCGATGTATCCCCATATGTTGTCCAGCAGGCCGATTGTGGTCGATGGCAACAGTGAGCTGAAAATCGTCGTGTCCAAAGATATGCAGATTTACCCGCAAGTTTCCTGTGACGGGCAGAACCACTTCACCTGCGCGCCGGGCGACACCATCACGGTCAGCAAGAAAGCGCAGAAGCTGCGACTGATCCATCCACTCGACCACAACTATTACGAAGTGTGCCGTACCAAGCTCGGCTGGGGCAGCCGCTTGGGGGGTGGAGGCGAGTGATGCTCGATCCCGCGCGTGGTTACGACCTGATCGGTGACGTGCACGGTTGCGCTCTGACCCTTGAGCACCTGCTCGACCGGCTCGGCTTTCACAAACAGGCAGGCGTCTGGCGGCACCCCTCGCGTATGGCGGTGTTCGTCGGTGACATCATCGACCGTGGCCCGCGGATTCGCGAGGCGCTGCACATCGTCCACGACATGGTCGAGGCCGGGCAGGCGCTGTGCATCATGGGCAACCACGAGTTCAACGCGCTGGGCTGGAGCACGCCGGCGCCTCCGGGCAGCGGCAAGCAGTTCGTGCGTGAACACACGCCGCGCCATGCCCGTCTGCTGCACGAAACACTAACTCAGTTCGAAGACCATCCCGGCGACTGGCACGACTTCCAGCACTGGTTCTATGAATTACCGCTGTTCGTCGATGCCGGACGCTTCCGGGTCGTGCATGCCTGCTGGGATGCCGGCCTGATCGAACCGTTACGCGGGTTGTTCCCCGATGGCTGTATCGATGAGCATTTCCTTCAGGCTTCCGCCGTACCGGGCAGCTTTGCCTGCACGGTATTCGATCGCCTGTTGCGCGGTACCGACATGCGTCTGCCCGATGGCCTGACCATGACCAGCGGCGACGGTCTGGTGCGTTCGTTCTTCCGCACCAAGTTCTGGGAGGACGATCCGCAGACTTACGGCGACATTGTGTTCCAGCCCGACGCCTTGCCGGAGCCGGTGGCGCAGAAGCCGCTGACCTCCAGCGAAAAGAATTCCCTGCTGCGCTACGGCGTCGATGAGCCGTTGCTGTTCGTCGGCCACTACTGGCGCAGCGGCAAACCGGCGCCGATCCGACCGAACCTTGCGTGCCTGGATTACAGCGCCGTGCTCTACGGCAAACTGGTCGCTTATCGTCTGGATCAGGAAACCCGCCTGGATCCGCATAAATTTGTCTGGGTCGACGTCGAGCGGCCGGAGGTGCTGCGATGAGCGCGGTAGCAGTATTGCGTCTGCCATTGGCGGCCGACCTGAGCGGTTTCGTCAAACTGCTGCAACGCATGCAAGTGCCTCACCGCGTCAGCGAAGAATCGGGCGAGCAGGTGCTGTGGGTACCGTCGGAAATCAGCGAAGACGTGCGTTCACTGTACGAGCGCTTCCCGGCGGGTGATCCGGATCAGCAACTGGATATTCCGGTGGCGCCGACCTTCAAGCGGCCGAGCTTCGCCGAGCAGTTGAAACATGCCAAGGCCACCGGGTTCATCCTGTTGCTGAGCCTGCTGGTGGGCGGCCTGACGTATCTGGGCGACAACCTCGACACCATGCGCTGGCTGACTTTCCTCGATTTCCGCGTGGTCGGCGACTACATCCATTTCACCTCGCTGGCCGACAGCCTGGCGGCGGGGCAGTGGTGGCGACTATTCACGCCGATGCTGATTCACTTCGGCATCCTGCACCTGGCCATGAACGGCATGTGGTACTGGGAACTGGGGCGGCGTATCGAGTCGCGTCAGGGCAGCATCAACCTGATCGGCCTGACGTTGCTGTTCAGCCTGGTGTCCAACTACGCGCAGTTTGCCTGGAGCGGTCCGAGCCTGTTCGGCGGTCTGTCCGGCGTCCTTTACGGGTTGCTAGGTCACTGCTGGATCTTCCAGTTGCTGGCGCCGAACCCGGCTTATCGTCTGCCGCGCGGCGTGCTGGTGATGATGCTGGTGTGGTTGCTGGTGTGCATGTCCGGGCTGATCTCGATGATCGGCTTCGGCCAGATCGCCAATGCCGCCCACGTCGGCGGGTTACTCATCGGATGCTTCACCGGTTTGTTGGGCGGTTTGTACAACCGCCGTAAACTGGCCGCCTGAATTTTTGAATAAAGAGCACGGAGACCCTGATGTCCTCTTTTAACGACCTGATCAAGAACATCACCCCGGATATCTACCAGAGCCTGAAACTGGCCGTAGAGATCGGCAAATGGTCCGACGGTGGCAAGCTTACCGCCGAACAGCGCGAGCTGTCGCTTCAGGCGATGATCGCCTGGGAAATCCAGAACCTGCCCGAAGAAGAGCGCACCGGTTACATGGGCCCGCAGGAGTGTGCGTCGAAGTCGATCGAAGTGCCGAACATCCTGTTCAAGTCGGACGCCATCCATTGATCGAGATTGGCCGCGGAGCAATCAGCAAAATGTCGGCGCGCCTGGACGGGCCGAACGTGCAATACGCGTTTCGTCTGGATGACGTCGAGGTGCCGGTCAACCCGTTGATCGGCACCACGGTGCGTCTGGAATACCTGGGGGCGATTCACTGCACCCATTGCGGGCGCAAGACCAAGACCAGTTTCAGTCAGGGTTACTGCTACCCGTGCATGACCAGGCTGGCCCAGTGCGACGTGTGCATCATGAGCCCGGAGCGCTGCCACTTCGACGCCGGTACCTGCCGGGAACCGGAGTGGGGCGAGAAGTTCTGCATGACCGACCACGTCGTCTACCTGGCCAATTCGTCGGGGATCAAGGTCGGCATTACCCGTGCGACTCAACTGCCGACCCGCTGGCTCGATCAGGGCGCGAGTCAGGCGCTGCCGATCATGCGCGTTGCCACTCGCCAGCAGTCCGGTTTCGTCGAAGACCTGTTCCGCAGTCAGGTGGCGGACAAGACCAACTGGCGTGCGCTGCTCAAGGGCGATGCGGCGACGGTGGATCTGGCGCAGGTGCGCGATCAGCTGTTCGACAGTTGCGCCGAAGGTTTGCAGGGCTTGCAGGAACGTTTCGGCCTGCAGGCGATTCAACCAGTCACCGACGTCGAGCCGCTGGAAATCCGTTACCCGGTCGAGCAGTACCCGGCCAAGATCGTCAGCTTCAACCTGGACAAGAACCCGATTGCCGAAGGCACGCTGCTGGGGATCAAGGGCCAGTACCTGATCTTCGACACCGGCGTGATCAACATTCGCAAGTACACGGCCTATCAGCTCGCCGTGCATCAATAAGGACTTCAGCATGCGCACCGAACAACCGAAGATGATTTACCTGAAGGACTATCAGGCGCCCGAGTACCTGATCGATGAAACACACCTGACCTTCGAGTTGTTCGAGGACCACAGTCTGGTCCACGCGCAACTGGTGATGCGCCGTAACCCGGCCCGTGGCCCGGGCCTGCCGCCGCTGGTGCTCGATGGCCAGCAGCTGGAATTGCTCTCGGTGACCCTGGCCGACCAGGAACTGAGCGCCGCCGACTACCAGTTGACCGAGAATCACCTGACCCTGCAGCCGAAGAGCGAAACCTTCACGGTCGACACCAGCGTCCGCATTCACCCGGAAACCAACACTGCGCTGGAGGGCCTGTACAAGTCCGGCACGATGTTCTGCACCCAGTGCGAGGCCGAAGGCTTCCGCAAGATCACCTATTACCTCGACCGCCCGGACGTGATGAGCAAGTTCACCACCACGGTGGTCGCCGAGCAGCACAGCTATCCGGTGCTGCTGTCCAACGGCAACCCGATCGCCAGCGGCCCCGGCGAAGACGGCCGGCACTGGGCGACCTGGGAAGACCCGTTCATGAAGCCGGCCTACCTGTTTGCACTGGTGGCCGGTGACTTGTGGTGCGTTGAAGACTCTTTCACCACCATGACCGAACGCAACGTGGCGCTGCGCATTTACGTCGAGCCGGAAAACATCGACAAGTGCCAGCACGCCATGAACAGCCTGAAGAAGTCCATGCGCTGGGATGAAGAGGTCTACGGTCGCGAGTACGATCTGGACATCTTCATGATCGTCGCGGTGAACGACTTCAACATGGGCGCCATGGAGAACAAGGGCCTAAACATCTTCAACTCCAGCGCCGTGCTGGCCCGCGCCGAAACCGCCACCGACGCCGCGCACCAGCGCGTTGAAGCGATCGTCGCCCACGAATACTTCCACAACTGGTCGGGCAACCGCGTGACCTGCCGCGACTGGTTCCAGTTGTCGCTCAAGGAAGGCTTCACGGTGTTCCGCGACGCTGGTTTCTCTTCCGACATGAACTCGGCCACGGTCAAGCGCATTCAGGACGTGGCGTACCTGCGTACCCACCAGTTCGCCGAAGATGCCGGCCCGATGGCCCATGCCGTGCGCCCGGACAGCTTCATCGAGATTTCCAACTTCTACACCCTGACCGTGTACGAAAAGGGTTCGGAAGTTGTCGGCATGATCCACACCCTGCTGGGCGCCGAAGGCTTCCGCAAGGGCAGCGACCTGTACTTCGAACGCCACGACGGCCAGGCCGTGACCTGCGACGACTTCATCAAGGCCATGGAAGATGCTAACGGCGTCGACCTGACCCAGTTCAAACGCTGGTACAGCCAGGCCGGTACACCGCGTCTGGCGGTGAGCGAGTCTTACGATGCCGCCGCGAAAACCTACAGCCTGACCTTCCGCCAGAGCTGCCCGGAAACCCCGGACAAGGTTGAAAAACTGCCGTTCGTGATCCCGGTGGAGCTGGGCCTGCTCGACAGCCAGGGTAACGAGATCGCCCTGCGTCTGGCCGGCGAAGCCGCTGCGCAAGGCACTACCCGAGTGATCTCGGTGACCGAAGCCAAACAGACCTTCACCTTCGTCGATATCGCCGAACAACCGCTGCCGTCCTTGCTGCGTGGTTTCTCGGCACCGGTGAAACTGAGCTTCCCGTACAACCGTGATCAGCTGATGTTCCTGATGCAGCACGACACTGACGGTTTCAACCGCTGGGATGCAGGCCAGCAATTGTCGGTGCAGGTGTTGCAGGAACTGATCGGCCAGCAGCAGAAGGGCGAAAGCCTGGTGCTCGACCCGCGACTGATTTCGGCCCTGCGCACCGTGCTGGCTGACCAGACACTGGATCAGGCGATGGTCGCGGAAATGCTCTCGCTGCCGAGCGAAGCCTACTTGACCGAGATCAGCGAAGTTGCCGACGTGGATGCAATCCACACCGCCCGTGAATTTGCCCGCCAGCAACTGGCGGACAACCTGTTCGATGCACTGTGGCAGCGTTATCAGGCCAACCGCGAGCTGTCTAAAAAGACCCCGTACGTGGCCGAAGCCGAGCATTTCGCCCGTCGCGCGCTGCAGAACATCGCGCTGTCGTACCTGATGCTCAGCGGCAAGCCGGAAGTGCTGGCGGCAACGCTGGAACAGTTCGACGCCTGTGACAACATGACCGAGCGCCTCACCGCGCTGGCGGTGCTGGTCAACTCGCCGTTCGAAGACGAAAAGGCCAAGGCGCTTGCCAGTTTCGCCGAGCACTTCAAGGACAATCCGCTGGTCATGGATCAGTGGTTCAGCGTGCAGGCCGGCAGCACCTTGCCGGGCGGTCTGGCACGGGTCAAAGCGCTGATGCAGCACCCGGCGTTCAACCTCAAGAACCCGAACAAGGTGCGTGCGCTGGTCGGTGCGTTCGCCGGGCAGAACCTGATCAACTTCCACGCGGCGGATGGTTCGGGCTATCGCTTCCTTGCGGATCTGGTGATCGAGTTGAACGGCTTCAACCCGCAGATTGCTTCGCGCCAATTGGCGCCGCTGACTCGCTGGCGTAAATACGACAGCGCTCGTCAGGCGTTGATGAAAGCGGAGCTGGAGCGGATTCTGGCGTCGGGGCAGTTGTCCAGCGATGTGTATGAGGTAGTCAGCAAAAGCCTTGCCTGAAGTCTTTTCAGGGCAATAAAAAACGCCGCTCAATGAGCGGCGTTTTTTATGGATGGATGAAAAGCCCTTATTGGCGCAGATCAAACCGATCCAGATCCATCACCTTCGCCCACGCAGCAACGAAGTCGTTGACGAACTGCTCCTTCGCATCGGAACTGGCATACACCTCGGCCAGCGCCCGCAGTATCGCGTTGGAACCGAACACCAGATCGACGCGCGTGCCTGTCCATTTCACATTGCCGGTCTTGCGGTCGCGACCTTCGAACTCGTCCGCCGCCTTGGACGTCGGCTTCCATTCCACGCCCATGTCCAGCAGGTTGCGGAAGAAATCGTTGGTCAGTGAACCGGGTTTGTCGGTGAACACCCCGTGTTTGGTTTTACCGACGTTGGTGTCCAGCACCCGCAGGCCGCCAATCAGCACGGTCAACTCCGGCGCCGAGAGCGTCAGCAGTTGCGCCTTGTCGATCAGCAAGGCTTCGGCCGGCACGCGGTAGGTGCTGGCGGCGTAGTTGCGGAAGCCGTCGGTGTGCGGTTCAAGAAAGCCGAACGATTCGACGTCGGTCTGCTCCTGAGTCGCATCGGTACGGCCGGGCGAGAAGGGCACGGTGACCGAATGGCCGGCGTTTTTCGCCGCCTGTTCGACCCCGGCATTGCCGGCCAGCACGATCAGATCCGCCAGCGAGACTTTCTTGCCCGAAGCCCCGGCGTTGAACTCGTTCTGAATGCTTTCGAGGGCTTTGAGCACCTTGTCCAGTTGCTCCGGCTGGTTGGCCTGCCAGAAACGTTGTGGTGCCAGACGCAGGCGACCGCCGTTGGCGCCGCCACGTTTGTCCGAGCCCCGGAAGGTCGAGGCAGCGGCCCAGGCGGTGGAGACCAGTTCCGAAACGGACAGCCCCGACGCCAGTACTTTGCCTTTCAGCGCCCTGATATCGCTTTCGTCGATCAGCGGATGGCTGGCCTCGGGAATCGGGTCTTGCCACAGCAGTTCCTCCTGCGGCATTTCCGGGCCGAGATAGCGCGACAGCGGGCCCATGTCCCGGTGGATCAGTTTGTACCAGGCCCGGGCGAAGGCGTCGGCCAGTTGATCGGGATTGGCCAGGAAGCGCCGCGAGATCTTCTCGTAGGCCGGGTCGAAACGCAGGGCCAGGTCAGAGGTGAGCATCGTCGGGTCAATGCGTTTGTTCGGGTCGTGAGCATGGGGAATCGTGCCTGCCCCCGCGCCGTTTTTCGGTTTCCATTGATGGGCACCGGCCGGGCTCTTGGTCAGTTCCCACTCGAAACCGAACAGGTTTTCCAGGTAGTTGTTGCTCCACTTGGTTGGGGTGGTGGTCCAGGTCACTTCCAGGCCGCTGGTGATGGTGTCCGCACCTTTGCCGCTGCCGAAGCTGTTTTTCCAGCCCAGGCCCTGTTCTTCGAGACCGGCGGCTTCCGGTTCCGGGCCGACGTTATCGGCCGGGCCGGCACCGTGGGTTTTGCCGAAGGCGTGTCCGCCGGCGATCAGGGCGACGGTTTCTTCGTCGTTCATCGCCATGCGGCCGAAGGTTTCACGGATGTCCCGGGCCGAGGCCACCGGATCGGGATTGCCCTCGGGACCTTCCGGGTTCACATAGATCAGACCCATCTGCACGGCGGCGAGCGGGTTTTCCAGATTGCGTTCGCCCTGGTTGGTGCGACTCTGTTCATGGCCGTGCTCGTCGGGTTCGGCGACCAGGGTGCCGTCGCCCGGTTCCTGCATGGCTTCGGGGTGTTTGCCGTAACGGGTGTCACCGCCCAGCCATTTGGTTTCCGAGCCCCAGTAGACGTCTTCGTCCGGTTCCCACACGTCGGGCCGTCCGCCGGAGAAACCGAAGGTCTTGAAGCCCATGGATTCCAGCGCGACGTTGCCGGTGAGAACGATCAGGTCGGCCCAGGAAATATTGCGGCCATATTTCTGTTTGATCGGCCACAGCAGGCGTCGGGCCTTGTCGAGGCTGACGTTGTCCGGCCAGCTGTTGAGCGGGGCAAAGCGTTGCTGGCCGGAGCCGGCGCCGCCACGGCCGTCAGCGGTGCGATAGGTGCCGGCGCTGTGCCAGGCCATGCGGATGAAGAGCGGGCCGTAGTGGCCGAAGTCCGCAGGCCACCAGTCCTGGGAGTCGGTCATCAACGCCGTCAGATCGCGTTTCAGGGCCTGGAAGTCCAGGCTTTTGAAAGCCTTGGCGTAGTCGAAGTCCTTGCCCAGCGGATCGGAGGCGGGCGAGTGCTGACTCAGGATTTTCAGGTTCAGTTGATTCGGCCACCAATCGCGGTTCGTCGTGCCACCGCCGGCGGCGTGATTGAACGGGCATTTCGATTCATTTGCCATGTTCGGGTCCTTATCAGGTCTTCTGCGGCCGGCTCGTGCCGACTTCGGATTAGTAAGGCTAGACCCGACTGGGCAGGTCAGCTAATAGGCCGACTATTGGTGGCTGATAGGCAAAGTCTTTTACCGCTGTCTGTTCAGGATTTTTCGGAAGAAACGCAGGACGTGTTTGCGCAAGCGGCGATACCGCGTGCTGAAAGACCCGTCCTTGAGCGGTTGTTGTAAACATCGGGCAAGAATCGTGATGGCCATTGGAAATGTTATTGTATAACATAAAAATGATTTCATCTGATCGATGTCACTGACATGTCCGTGTGGCAGCGGCATCGATCCCTTCCTTTCTGCCTTACGGAATACTAGAAATGTCTGCCCGTTTTCCCTCCTTCCCGCCAAGCCTGCTGGCCTCTGCGCTGCTGATCGCATTCCCCGCGTTCGCTGCCGAACCCCTCGAGATGCAACCCCAAGTCATCACTGCCAACCCACTGGGCAGCCAGACCCTGGCTTCGCCCTCGACGGTGTTGAGCGGTGATGACCTGACGCTCCAGCAGAAGGGCAGCCTGGGCGAAACCCTGAACAAGCAGCCGGGTGTGTCGTCCTCCTACTTCGGGCCGGGTGCCAGTCGTCCGATCATTCGCGGACAGGACGGCGATCGCATCCGCATTCTGCGCAACGGCGTCGGTGCGCTGGACGCCTCGTCGCTGTCCTACGACCACGCGGTGCCGCTGGACCCGATCAACGTTGACCGCATCGAAATCGTCCGTGGCCCGGCCGCGTTGCTCTACGGCGGCAGCGCCATCGGCGGGGTGGTCAACACCTTCGACAACCGCATCCCGACCGAAGCCATCGACGGCATCCACGGCGCCGGCGAGCTGCGCTATGGCGGCGCCGACACCACCCGCAGCAGCGCGGGCAAACTCGAGGCCGGCAACGGTCAGTTCGCCCTTCACCTGGACGCCAGCGCCCGCGAGTTCAATGACCTGAAAATCCCCGGCTATGCCAAAAGCAGCCGCGAACGGGCGGGGGACGATGGCGATTCCAGCAAGCATCGTCTGGCCAACAGCGACGGTCGTCAGGACGGCGGCGCGGTGGGCGGTTCCTACACTTGGGATGACGGTTACGCGGGGCTGTCTTACAGCAACTACGACTCCAATTACGGCTCACCGGCCGAAGACGACGTGCGGATTCGCATGCAGCAGGAGCACTACGCGTTCGCCTCGGAAATACGCAACCTCGAAGGGCCGTTCAGCTCGGTCAAGTTCGACGCCGGCTACACCGATTACCAGCACCGTGAAATCGAGGGTGGCGAGGTCGGCACCACGTTCAAGAACAAGGGTTACGAAGCGCGGGTCGAAGCCCGGCACCAGCCGTTGGGGCCGTTCAACGGGGTGATCGGCGCGCAGGTCAGTCGTAATGAATTCTCGGCACTGGGCGAAGAAGCCTTCGTGCCGCACACCGATACCAACGCCGGTGCATTGTTCGTTCTGGAAGAGCTGCAAGCCACGGATCGCCTACTGTTCACCCTCGGCGGTCGTCTGGAACACACCACGGTCGACCCGGACGCCAAAGGCAACGAGCGCTTCGCCAATGCCGACCGCTCCAGCAGTTTCACCGCTGGCAGTCTGTCGTCCGGAGCGGTGTATACGCTGACGCCGATATGGTCGGTTGCTGCCACGCTGGGCTACACCGAGCGGGCGCCGACGTTCTACGAGTTGTACGCCAACGGCGCGCACGTCGCGACCGGCACTTTCGAAGTCGGGGATGCGGGTCTGTCGAAGGAGAAAGCCGTCTCCAGCGATCTGGCATTGCGTTTCGACAATGGCACGCACAAGGGCAGCGTCGGCGTGTTCTACAGCCACTTCTCCAATTACATCGGCCTGCTCGGCACTGGTCGCACGCTCAATGATGAAGGTGAAGAAGACGCCGCCGGCATTCCCGAATACGCCTATTCCGGTGTTCGTGCGCGCTTCAGCGGCATTGAAGCTCAGGATCGCTGGCAGCTCGGCGAGAGCGCCTACGGCAAGTTCGCGCTGGAACTGTCGGGCGACTACACCCGTGCCAAGAACCTCGACAACGGCCAGGATCTGCCGCGCATCGCGCCGCTGCGCTTGAATACCGGTTTGTTGTGGGAGCTGGATCGCTGGCAGGCGCGGATCGATGTGGAGCACGCCAGTTCGCAGCATCGGGTGCCGGACAATGAAAGCAGCACCGATGGCTACACCACGCTGGGTGCGAATGTGGGTTATCACTTCGACGTCGGCCAGAGCAAATGGCTGGCCTTCGTCAATGCCGAGAACCTGACCAACCAGACCGTGCGCTACGCCAGCTCTATCCTGCGCGACATTGCGCCGGCAGAAGGGCGAAGCATTCAGGTGGGATTGCGCACCACCTTCTGATCAGCCCTGCGCCAGCGTCCCGCGAACCGCGTGACGCTGGCGTCGACATCAGCTCGACTGAGCGGTTTCGTCTTCCGGGAGTTCCTCCCGCAGATCCTGTTGCCCTGGCAGCTCGGTGATCACGCTGAAATCCGTGACCTCCACCGCCCCCAGCCCATAACCCAGCAAATGGAACGAGAAGGCCTTGCGCGGTTGCGGGTTGTCGAAACTGAAATCCATTTCCAGCGGCTGGTCTGCCGTGGCGACCATTTCCGACGGCAGGCCCAGTTGCACGTCCTGTTCGAACTCCTTGGCCTTGAGCTGGATGTACGCCACCTGCTGCGGGTCCATCGAGCGCACGGTCAGGCGCACGCGAGTGTGCGAGCCCTTGGGCATTTCCAGGTACTGCGCGCCGATCAGGTTGTCGGCCCAGTCATCCTTGATCTGCGCTTGCAGCGGGATGATGTTGTCGCTGCCGAACTGATAGCGCTGGTTCAGCGGAGTGCGCAGCAGCGACAGGTCCAGAGCATCGGCGCGGGCCGCAATCTGCCGCGCATTCTGGCCGCTGGCATTGCCCTTGAACGTCGCGCTTTCGGCGATGAAGCCTTCGCTGGCGTAGGCGCGGCAGCGTCGCGGCATGTCGCATTCGGTGAGGATGCCGTGGCCGTCGTGGTAGCGCAATTTGCCGTTGGTGAAGGACATGATTTCGCGCCCGGTGTCGTAGTCGCGAAACAGCGAGCGGCCGCTGAGTGCGGCGGGCACCGGCAGGTCAAAGTAATCGAGGATCGACGCGCTCAGATCGACATGCCCGTAGACCCCGGCGTTCAGGTGCGGCAACTGGGCTTGTTCCGGTGCGAGGGTCAGATTGAACCCCCAGGACGATGCCAGTCGCACGCCATCGATGCCATGGGATTCGTCCGAGGTGATCACCACCAGCGTGTCTTTCAGCACGCCCTGACGTTCGAGGCCGCTGAGGAACTCGTCCAGAGCATCGTCCAGATAGCCGACGGCCGCCTGTTTCGGTGTGTCGTAGCGTTGCAGGTAGTCTTCCGGCGCGGAGTAGGGCTGATGGGTGCCGACGGTCAGCAGGGTCAGCATCCACGGCTTTTTCTGTTTCTTCAGTTGGCCGACATAACCCAATGCGCCTTCGAAGAACGCCTTGTCGTCCTTGCCCCACGGGAATTCCAGGTAGTTGGCGTTGCTGAACCACTCGAGGCCATGGGTCGCATCGAAGCCGATGTGCGGCATGATCTTGTCTTTGGCCATGAAGCGCAGACCGGCGCCTTGCAGGTAGTGAGTGCTGAAACCGTGCTGGCGCAGTTGGGCCGGCAGGCAGGCCTGGTTGCGTTCATTCTGGGTCAGCATTTCCACGCCTTTGGGCGTGCCGTTGTTCAACTTGTCGTAATCGCCGCAGAGCATGGCGTACAGGCCGCGAATGGTCTGGTGCGTGTGCAGCACGTAGTCCGGCGTGTTCATGCCGCGCTCGGCCCAGCGGCTGAGCTTGGGCATCAGGTCTTCTTGATAATGGCTGCCGATGGCCTCGCGATTGGCGCGGATGTAGGCGCCGGGAATGCCTTCTACGGCAACGATCAGCACGTTGCGCGCCTGACCTTTTGCCGCCAGTAACGAGTGGCCGTTCAAGTCGAGGTCGGTGAGCCCGGCCATCGAGGGTGGAGGTATTTCGCTACCGCCCTCCAGCCATTCTTCGGCCTGCATCTGCGCGTCGGCCACCTGCGCGGCGAGCAACTGATGCGGCAGGTTGTACAGACGCCATGGGTCGGCGTCGCTCGGCGAAAGATTCTGTGCGCCCCAATGGGCGGCGAACAGCAACACCGGTCCCGACCACACAGCGCGGGGCAGGGCCGGGGCAGGTGTTCCGCGGTTTGCCCACTGCGTCGCCAGCCATAGCAACACGCCCAGCAGCAATGCACCGGCCACTCCTGGATGGGCGAAGCCGCCGCCGGTGGAGTTCTCGACGAATTGCGGGTCGATCAGGTAATGCAGGTCCTGGGGATTGGGCAGGCGCCCGACCGCGCTGACCAGTTCTGCTGTCGCCACCGCCAGCAAACCCCAGAACACCAGCACTGGTAGCCCTAGCCACCACGGTCGGCGATGTAGCAGGACCACCAGCAGGCTGCCGATGGCCAGGTCCGAAAGATAACCGAACAGGCTCGACCAGCCGAGTGCCGCACGCAGGCACACCGGCACGATCATTACCAGAAAAATCAAAGAGAGAAGACGGGCGTCGGGATGCCGAAGCCGTTGAAAAAGAGCGCTCACAAAAAAGACCTTCCAGCCATCAAACCGTCATAAAAGTGTGCGCGATGATACCAAGGGTGGGCTGTCTGATCGCCCTTTTAAACACGAGACTGATCCGCAGGCGAACGCGTATACGATCTGGTCGAATTGCCTGAAGCCTTGACCTGCGTTCGTATCAACGGAAGGGAAGGCCGTTTTCGGCCCCAGCGAAACAGGGGATTAATTGTTTCAGGCTGTTTATTGCGCCTTTGACACGCGATACCTGACGCTATGAAGTCTGGTGGAAACGGCTAAGCACTGGTCATCGAACGCCATGATGAAGGCCACTCTTTATGGACAGGGTGATGGCCACTCAGTAGCATTCGCGCCTTCGGGATCTGCTTTATTCACGTGGTCCGGCGTGAACCCTCAAGGAGTCGACATGCGTAAAAGTGCCAATGGTGACAATCCCACAGTGGTGACGCTGGTGAACGGTGAAATCCGCCGCGAAACCCACATCAGCTTCAGCTCGGCTTCGATCATCAATGGCGAGATTCGGGTCCAGTCTGTGGAAGGCAACCAGATCCAGGTGCAAATGCCGGGTATGGATGTCGCCTTGCGTTTTGATCTGGATGGCGTTCAGCAAGTGCCAAATGTTGAACCTGAACCGATCGAAGACAAACAGACGCCTGCCGGCAAGTCCTTGTCGGTGTTCAACTGGAAGACGTTGCTGATCACCTTTTTTCTGTGGTTTTTTGTGGGTTTGTTTTCAGGAACGCTGGGATTTTTCATGGCCGCGGGTTATTTCGGTTACCAGTGGCGGCAGGTGGTCAAGCGCAAGAAGCTGCTGTTGAATGGACAGTCACTGCCGCCAGCCTCCACTCAAGCGCAAGATCACTCTCAAACCAATACTTCAAAGCTATCCAGGGAGAACGTGCGTGATGCGTTGGCGCGTCATCGTTGAATTCGATCACATGACGCTTTGTCCATCATCGAAAATGCTTTCAATCGGCATTTCGAACGCTCGGGCAATCTGAAAGGCCAGGGGCAGGCTTGGGTCATAGCGTTCGTTCTCGATCGCATTGATGGTCTGGCGCGAAACGTTGAGGCGTTCGGCCAGATCCACCTGCGACCACTTGCGCTCGGCGCGCAGTTCCTTCAGGCGGTTTTTCATTGGTAACGACGCCGGGCGATACGCAGGCCGAATGTGCGGGGCGCCGACAGTTTCCAGAAAACCGTAAGTGAACGTCAACAAAGCCGAGGCCGCGAACGCAAAGCCCAAGGCTTCGAACTGGATCCGCAGGTACATTTCATCGAGGCGGCGCATGTCACGCACGACCGTCCAGCAGAACAGCCCGACCGGAATCATCGGTACCTATTCTGATGCCATCTGCCATACATCCGTTGCACCTGTAGTCCGCAAACCCCCGTCTATAGTGACAAGGCTGTGCGAAACGGGTGGCGTATCCATACCTTGAAAGAGGGGGCGCCGAGAAGACAGGTTGTCTATCAGGAGATCGTCATGAGCCAGATCGAAAAAGTCCTCTACACCGCAAAGACCCACACCACCGGCGGACGTGACGGTGCGTCGCGCAGTTCTGACGGGATTCTCGATGTGAAGTTGTCGTCCCCCGGCACCAACGGCGGTGGGACCAATCCGGAACAACTGTTCGCTGCCGGCTGGTCGGCATGCTTCATCGGCGCGATGAAAGCGGTGGCGGGGCAGCAGAAAATCAGCCTGCCAGCGGACCTGGCGGTGGATGCCGAAGTGGACCTGGGCACCAACTCGGGAGGGTATCTGTTGCAGGCACGGCTCAATGTGAGCCTGCCGGGCATGGAACGCGGCGCGGCGCAGCAACTGGTGGATGCGGCGCATCAGGTGTGCCCGTACTCCAAGGCCACGCGCAACAATATCGAAGTCGAGTTGAAACTGGTCTGACATCCAGATGCAAACGGGGCGGCATGATCGTCGATCTTACCGCCCCGTTTGTTTTTTGAAGCCGTAAAGCCGTCAGCCGGCGATCAATGCATCTTGCTGTGATCGTGGCCTTCCATGTTGGTCAGCGAGCGCACCGGCGCCTGGACTTCGATGGCTTGCTTCTCGCCCTTGGCGTTTTCCACGGTCAGGGTCAGCGGCACGGTGTCGCCTTCCTTCAGTTGCCCCTTCAGGCCCATCAGCATTACGTGGTAGCCGTTCGGATCGAGCTTCACAGCCTTGCCGGCCGGCAGGTCGACCGCGTTGACCGGGCCCATGCTCATCACGTCGTTCTTCATGGTCATTTCGTGGATCTGCACGTCCTTGGCCACTGGCGATGCAACGCTGAGCAGCTTGCTGTCGCTGTCGGCGGTGACGGTCATGAACGCGCCGCTGGCCGACTGGCTTGGCACGGTTGCACGGACCCAGGCGTCATCGACCTTGGTCTGCGCGGAAACCTGGAAGGCCAGGCCCAGCAGGGACAGGCCCAGTGCGGCACGTTTGATGTTGTTCAGAAAAGGGTTCATCAGCAGACCTCCATGACGGTTTGCAAATCTTCCGTACACTCTTGTGCAGAAAGCGATTGGGACAGACCCACGCGCAGGTTGCCGCGGGTGTCGTAGACATAACTGGTGGACGTGTGCGACAGGGTGTAGGTGTCGCCGGCAGGGACTTTTTCGTAGAAGACGTCGAATTCCTTGGCGGTCGCCTTGGTTTCCTCAAGGGTGCCGTACAGGGCGACGAAGCTCGGGTCGAAGGTCTTGACGTAGGCGTCGAGGATTTGTGGCGTGTCGCGTTCCGGGTCGAGGGTGATGAACACCACTTGCAGGATGTCGCCATCCTTGCCCATCAGTTTCTTGATCTTTGCCGCGCGGGCCAGTGTCGTCGGGCAGACGGCCGGGCACTGGGTGAAACCGAAGAAGATCATCGGCATCAGGCCGCGAAAGCTCGACAGCGTCACGGTGTTGCCTTCGGTGTCCTTGAGCTTGAAGGTGCGCCCGAGGATCTTGTCACTCAGATCCTTGCCGTACTTGTACGACAGTTGGCCGCGGGTGTCGCAGCCGGCGAGCAAGCCCAGACCAAGCACGCCCATTCCCGCAAGCACCTTGCGGCGAGTCAACAAAGCCGTCATCTAATACCGCCCTTTGCAGCCCGCCGGTCAGCAAGACAGGCGGGGGGTTAACCGTAAAAGCGGCGCATGATACCAAAATGAACCGGCAGGTCGGTTTTTGATCACCGACGGATGTCAGATCTGGCGACAAAAGGTGTAAGAAAACATGACCTGCGGTTATTGGGAGGACGGCTCGACCGGGCTCCAGCTGCCGCCCAGTGCGGTGTACAGGTTCACTTGCGCCACCAGTTGCGCCAACCGGTCGGAGATCAGACCTTGCTGCGAACTGAACAGCGAACGCTGTGCATCGAGGAACGTCAGGCTGCTATCGACCCCGGTCCGATAGCGGTGCTGCGCCATGTCGTAATAGTCCTGGGTCGCCTGCACCAGATCGCGCTGGGCCTGAAGCTGTTGCTGATAGGTCTCCCGCGCGGCGAGACCGTCGGAGACTTCCTGGAAGGCGGTCTGAATGGTCTTTTCGTATTCGGCGACGGTGATGTCCTTCTGCAACTTTGCGTAATCGAGGCTGGCGCGCAGGCTGCCGGCGTTGAAGATCGGCAGGTTGATCTGCGGCTGGAAGGTCCAGGCACCGGAGCCACCCTTGAACAGACCCGACAGGTCGCGACTGGAAGTGCCGGCGTTGGCGGTCAGGCTGACACTGGGGAAAAACGCCGCCCGGGCTGCGCCGATATTGGCGTTGGCCGCTTTAAGCTTGTATTCGGCCTGAAGAATGTCTGGCCGGCGTTGCAGCAGATCCGACGGCAATCCGGCCGGGACTTGCGCCACCAGATCACTGGCCAGTGGACGTGCCGGCAGCGTTTCCGGAACCGGTGCCCCGACCAGCAGGGTCAGGCTGTTAAGGTCCTGAGCGACCTGGCGTTGATAGCGGGCGAGGCTGGCGCGGGTGCTGTCGACACTGGTCTGCGCCTGGATCTGATCCAGCGCCGAAGATTTTCCGGCCTCGCGGTTGCGGGTGGTCAGGTGCAGGCTTTTCTCGTCGGCAGCCAGGGTTTCCTGGGCCAGGGCCAGCAACTCCTGATCGGCGCGCCAGGTCAGGTAGGCATTGGCGACGTTGGCCACCAGGCTCAATTGCGCGCTACGCCGGGCTTCTTCGGTGGCCAGCCAGCTCATCAAGGCCTGTTCGCTGAGGCTGCGGACCCTGCCGAAAAAATCCAGTTCGTAGGCGCTGATGCCGAGGTTCGCCGAGTAGGTCGAGGTGATCGCCGCTTTGGTTTTGGTCACGCTGGCCGGCACCCGTTGGCGCAGCTCATTGGCATTGGCTGAAACCGCCGGCAGCAGATCGGCGCGCTGAATGCGGTACTGCGCCTGGAATGCTTCGACGTTCAGTGCCGCAACGCGCAGGTCACGGTTATTGACCAGTGCGCTTTCAATCAACTGCTGCAACGCCGGATCATTGAACAGCCCGCGCCAGTCCTCGACAGCGGTCGTGGTCTGGGTTGGCGCAGGGTAGGCGGGGCCTTTGGGATATTGCGCCGCGCTGGGTGACGCCGGGCGCTGGTAATCTGGAATCAACGAGCAACCGCCCATCAGCAACGCCATGGACAGCAGGGAGATCGGCAACCTGGACATCAAACAGCCTCGTTCACATATAGGAGTGGGCGCGAAGGCCCGTGATGAGAAAACGCCGGATCAGGCCCCGGCCATCCATTTCGCCAGACCATGACGACCACTGACCCCGAGCTTGGCGGCCGCGCGTTTGAGGTAGGTCTCGATCGAGCTGTTCTTGACCCGCAACCGTTCAGCCATCTGCGGCACGGTGCCGCCGGTCAGCAGGCCGAGGCAGACTTCCTTCTCACGCACTGACAGGGTGATGTCGCCCAGTGCCAGGCGCTCGTCGAACACCTGTTGCAACGGTGTCTGCTCCTGATCGGCCTGAAGTGGGCGCGGTTGCCGGGCGATGATTTGCCGACGGATCTGCGCGTGACGCTCGATCAACGGCAGCAGGGTGTCGGACAGGCTTTTGAGAAACGACAGCTCCGGCAGGGAAAACACCCGGTGCGTGTGAGGACGACAGAACGAGATGACACAGCGGCGGTTGGAGGTGCGTGACACCAGATTGCACTGGTGGACGCTTTGGTGCGGGTGTCGTTGCTGCAGCGAGGCTTTGAGTTGAATCAGCAGCGAGTCATTCATCTCGATCATCTTCTGCAACAGCGGATGATCGTCCTGGCATTGCAGCGGGTCCGGAGGCGGGAAAGTATCCGGCAAACCGGCGCTGCCCAAGGCCTTGATCTCGACCACGCTGGCCTCGCGCTCGTCGAGTGTCCATTCGCTGAGATCGACCCGGTTGACCGGCACCAGGGTGTCGACCAACTGAAACATGTTGGAGGCGAATCGTTCATTCCCCGTACTGGCGATCAACTCGCCCAGTTGCCAGTAGAAGTGCGGGTTTTCCATGTTGCGAAGACTGCCGGTCAGATTCATATCCTTGTCATCCCTGATTTAAAGCCATTGCCGAATCATCTGCCGTGCATGCACCTGTGAAGCCACCACCCAGTCATTTCTCCTTGAAATCGATCTGGAGCGGGATTTAAGCCTATGCATTTGTCCTACGTCTGTAGGGGAAAACGGGGACACAAAGTGCCACTATTTCCGGATTAATGGCGCCACGTTTCTGTCAGTCCTAGGGTGACAGCCATGTAGGACGTGACTGTGCGGTCTCGTGAGAACCCCGAAAATCGGGGTTCAGAGCGTCAAGTCCGATGATTGCGGAGTCGTAGTCAGCGCAGGTGGATGGCGATTGTCCTACAGGATTTTCAGCCATTTCTTTCCGAACTTTTGGAGGGATGGCCGGCTGGTCGGGGTCTGTCAGCCCGCAGGGCAGCACCAGGAAGGGGGAGTTGTCCGGGTTTCACGTGTCATGCGGGTTTTGGGGCTGATGCTTGAATACGCGCCAAAATCACATGAGACGGATCTTATGAACCAATTTGCTGCCGATGCGGCGGACGGTCTGTCCGCGATTTCCGAAGCCTTCCCGCTGACCGCTGCCCAGCGTGACATCTGGCTCGATCAACTGCGTCAGGGGGATTCGCCGGTGTACAACATCGGTGGTTATGTCGAGATGACCGGTGTCCTTGATCCTGCGTTGATGCACGCGTCCCTTGAAGGCCTCGTGGCCCGGCATGACGCCCTGCGCACCAGCCTGCTGCTGGGCGCTGGTGAGCACGGTCTGCCGTTGCAGCGTTTTGCGCCATCGATGCCGGTGCCGATGCCGTTCCATGACTTCAGTGCCCATCCCAAGCCCGAGGCTGCGGCGCGCCGGTTGACTCAGGAGCGCATCGAACAGCCGTTCACGCTGGACGGCGGGCCGTTGTTTCGTTTCTGCCTGATCCGTCTTGATGATCGCTGCCATTGGTTTTCGCTTCAGGCTCACCACTTGATTGTCGATGGCTGGGGCTTTGGCGAAATGCTCAAGTCCCTCGACGAAATTTACAACGCCCTGGCACTCGGGCAACGGCCGCCGGATTCGGCGCCGTCCTATGTCGACTTCATTCATGACGACGCACGGTATTACGAGTCCGCCCGCTATGCGCGTGACCGTGCGTACTGGCTGGACAAATACCGGCATCTTCCCGAACCGTTGCTGTTGCCGCGCTATCAGGAGCGTTTTGCTGGTGCGACGGTTCCGACGCGGATTTTTTCGCAGGTCTTTCCGGCGCGCCTTCACGACCGTATGAAGCAGGTGGCCGCAGAGTACGGGGCTTCGGCGCTGCACTTCCTGCTGGCGGCGATGCATGTGTATTTCAGCCGCATTGGCCAGCGCGATGAATGGGTGGTGGGCTTGCCGTTGCTCAATCGATCCGGCGCACGTTTCAAGTCGACCCTCGGGCTGTTTACCCAGGTCAGCGCCGTGCGCATGGGGTTCGGGCGTGAGCTGGCGTTCGGAGCGCTGGTCAAGGCCGTTCGCGATGAACTGAAGCAGGATTTCCGCCATCAGCGTTTTCCCCTGAGTGAGATGAATCGCGCGCTGGGTCTGCTGCGCGAGGATCGTTCACAGCTGTTCGAAGTGACTGTCTCCTATGAGCGGGACGCCCATGAATACCGCTACGGAGAGGCGCGGGGGCGGGTGGTCAAAGTGTCCAACCACGAAGAGGGCACGCCGCTGTCCGTGCACCTGTTGAGCAGCCGAGGCGACGAAGAGGACAGTTTGTACATGGTGTACAACGAGGCCTACTTTGACGCGGATGAAATCGCGGCGCTGTGCGGCCGATTGCTGTGGGTGTTGGAGCAGGGGCTTGAAGACACCTCGCTGGCGGTGGGCGATTTCAGTCTGAACCTGCCAGCCGAGTCGACGTTGCTGCAAGAGTGGAATGACACGCGCGCTGATTACCCCGACGGGCTGACCATTCATCAGCGCATCGAAGCGCAAGCGGCGATGCGGCCGGATGCGGTGGCAGCCCAATCCCAGGGACAACGGCTGACCTATGCCGAGCTGAACCGAAGGGCCAACGCCCTGGCCCATCACTTGACCGGACTCGGCGTGCGACCCGACGACCGCGTGGCGCTGGTCGCCCGTCGAGGGCTGGACACGCTGGTCGCGTTGTTGGCAATCCTCAAGTCCGGCGCCGGTTACGTGCCGGTCGATCCGGCGCATCCTGCGGAGCGTTTGAGCTATTTATTGAGCGACAGCGCGCCGGTCGTGGTCCTGACCCAGAGCAATCTGCGCGAACGTCTGCCGGTGCTGAATGTGCCGGTGATCGACATCGATCCGCGTACCTGGCCGGTCAACGATCTCAACCCCGACGTCGCGGGCCTGACCACCGCGCATCTGGCCTACGTCATCTACACCTCTGGTTCCACTGGCCAGCCCAAAGGCGTGATGGTCGAACATCGGACCCTGTCGAATCTTGTCGACTGGCATTGCACGGCTTTCGACCTGGGCGCGGGTCGCCACACCTCGAGCCTGGCCGGCTTCGGTTTCGACGCCATGGCCTGGGAAGTCTGGCCGGCATTGTGTGCCGGCGCGACCCTGCACCTGGCGCCGTCCCGCGACGGCGGCGAAGACATCGACGCGCTGCTTGACTGGTGGCGTGCGCAACCGCTGGACGTGAGTTTCCTGCCGACCCCGATTGCCGAATACGCCTTCAGCCGCCACCTCGAACACCCGACCCTGAGCACCCTGCTGATTGGCGGTGATCGCCTGCGTCAGTTCAATCGCGAGCAAACGTTCGAGGTGATCAACAACTACGGCCCGACCGAGGCCACCGTGGTTGCCACCTCAGGGCGGATCGAACCGGGCCGGGCGCTGCACATCGGCAAACCCGTGAGCAATGCCACGACCTATCTGCTGGATGACCGACAGCGACCGGTGCCGATTGGCGTGAGCGGTGAGCTCTACGTCGGTGGTGCCGGGGTGGCGCGGGGTTACTTCAACCGTCCGGAATTGACCGCCGAGCGCTTTCTCGACGATCCGTTCAGCAGCCAGCCCAACGCGCGGATGTACCGCACCGGCGACCTTGCACGCTGGCGCCCGGACGGCAGCATCGAGTATCTGGGCCGCAACGACGATCAGGTGAAAATCCGTGGCGTGCGCATCGAGCCCGGCGAAATCGAAGCGGCGTTGAGCAGCCATGAATCGGTGCGCGACGCGGTGGTGCTGGTGCGTGACGGGCAGTTGCTGGCCTGGTTCACCGAAAAACAACCGCTGGACATCACGCAGTTGCATGCCCATCTGCAAACCCGTCTGCCGAGCGCGATGCTGCCGTCGGCTTACGTGCGCTTGACGGCGTTGCCCCTGACCGCCAACGGCAAACTGGATCGCCAGGCGTTGCCGGCGCCGGGGCCGGAGGCGTTGATCCGCCGCGAATACGAAGCCCCGCAAGGTGACGTCGAAATCCTGCTGGCGCAGATCTGGGCTGAGGTGCTGCAAGTCGAAAAGGTTGGGCGTCACGATCATTTCTTCGAACTGGGCGGGCACTCGTTGCTGGCGGTCAACCTGATCGAGCGCATGCGCCAGCTCGGCATGAGCAGCGACGTGCGCGTGCTGTTCGGCCAGCCGACGCTTGCGGCGCTCGCCGCGTCGGTGGGCAGTGGTCGCGAAGTTGAAGTGCCGGCCAATCGCATTCCGCCGGGTTGCACGCAGATCACCCCGGACCTTTTGCCGTTGGTGCAACTGGATCAGATCACCCTCGACCGTATCATCGCCACGGTGCCGGGCGGGGCGGCTAACGTGCAGGACATTTATCCACTGGCGCCGTTGCAGGAAGGCATCCTCTATCACCACATCACCGCCGCGCAGGGCGACCCGTACCTGCTGCAATCGCAGCTGGCATTCGACAGCGTTGAGCGGATCGAGGCCTATGCGGCGGCGCTGCGTCAGGTCATGGCGCGGCACGACATCCTGCGCACTGCGGTGGTCTGGGAAGGTTTGACCACGCCGGTGCAAGTGGTCTGGCGCAAGGCCGAATTGCCGGTGCAGGAAGTCATCCTTGATCCGGCCGAGGGCGATGTCCTCGCGAAGTTGCACGAGCGCTTCGATGCCCGGCGTTATCGCATCGACGTCAGTCAGGCGCCGCTGATCCGGCTGATGTATGCCCGCGATCCGGCCCATGGGCGGATCGTGGCGATTCTGTTGTTCCATCACCTGGCGCTGGATCACATCGCCCTGGAAGTCCTGCGCCATGAAATGCGCGCCAACCTGTTGGGGCAGAGTGAGCCGTTGCCGCCAGCGGTGTCGTATCGCAATTACGTGGCCCAGACCCGGCTCGGTGTCAGCGAGCAGGAACATGAAGCGTTTTTCCGCGAAATGCTTGCCGACATCGACGAGCCGACCCTGCCGTTCGGATTGCAGGACGTGCAGGGCGACGGTCGCGGCATCGACGAAGCCGTGCGAACGCTTGCGCCTGAACTTGACCGCCGCTTGCGCCTGCAAGCACGGCAGGCAGGCGTCAGCGTGGCCAGCCTGATTCACCTGGCCTGGGCGCAGGTGCTGGCAGCGACCTCGGGGCAGGAACATGTGGTGTTCGGCAGCGTATTCATGGGCCGCATGCAGGGTGGGGAGGGCGCGGACCGGGCGCTCGGGGTGTTCATCAACACCTTGCCTTTGCGGGTGGACATGGACCGAGGCGCGCGTGATGCCGTGTTGCTTACCCACGCCCGACTGACCGACTTGCTCGGGCACGAACATGCGTCACTGGCGCTGGCCCAGCGTTGCAGCGGCGTCGCGTCACCGGCACCGCTGTTCAGTGCGTTGCTCAACTATCGGCACACCGACCTTGAGGTGCAGGAATCGACGGCGGATCCGGCCTGGCAAGGCATCCAGACCCTGGACAACGAAGAACGCACCAACTACCCGCTGACCTTGAGCGTCGATGACCTGGGCAGCGCCTTGCAGATCACCACGCGCACCCTGATCAGCATCGGCGCCCGGCGCATCGGCGACTACGTGCAAGCCGCGTTGCAGGCACTGGTCGATGCCCTGGAGCAAACGCCGCAACAGCCGCTCAATCGCTTGCCGATCCTGCCGGCGGCGGAGCTTGAACAACTGCTGGTCGAGTTCAACGCCAGCGAAGTCGATTGCCCGATCGATCAGCCGCTGCAGACCTTGTTCGAGCAGCAGGTGCAACGCCGACCCGACGCCATCGCCTTGCAGGCTGGTGAACAACAGCTGACGTATCGCCAGTTGAATGAGCAGGCCAACCGCTTGGCGCATCACCTAAGCGAGCAAGGCGTGCGGCCCGACTCTCGGGTGGCGATCTGCGTCGAGCGCAGCCTGGATCTGATCATCGGCCTGCTCGGCATTCTCAAGGCGGGCGGCGCGTATGTGCCGCTGGATCCCGACTATCCGCTGGAACGCCTGCATTACATGTTGCAAGACAGCGCGCCGGTGGCGGTGCTGGTGCACGAGGCCACCCGCAATCTGCTGGCTGATCCGGGTGTGCCGGTCATCGATTTCGACCGTTGCACCTGGCAGCACGCCTCCGCCGACAATCTGCAAGTTCCGGGTTTGAGCGCTGCAAACCTGGCCTACATGATCTACACCTCCGGTTCCACCGGCACGCCGAAGGGCGTGATGATCGAGCATCGAAGCGCCTGCAACATGGTGCACTGGGGTTCGCAGATCAGCCCGCCGACCGGGCACGGTGCGCTGTTGCAGAAGGCTCCGTTCAGCTTCGACAGTTCGGTGTGGGAGATCTTCTGGCCGCTGTGTTCCGGCCTGCGGCTGGTGCTGGCGCGTCCCGACGGCAACCGCGATTCGGCCTATGTGACCCAGGTGATTCGCGAACGGCAGATCACCGTGGTCAAGTTCGTGCCGGCGCTGCTGCAACAGTTCATCGAGCAGGACGATGTCAGCCAGTGCACCAGCCTGACCGACGTGCTCAACGGTGGCGGTGAACTGACTGCCGCACTGGCCCGGCGCGTTCGCGAGCGCCTGCCATGGGTGCGTCTGCATAACGTTTACGGCCCGACCGAAACCACGGTCGACAGTACCGGCTGGACGCTGGAGCCGGATCAACCGGTGCCGGAAGCCGTGGTGCCAATCGGCAAGGCGTTGAGCAACACCCGGCTCTATGTGCTGGACGCCCACGACCAACCGGTGCCGTTCGGGGTCAGCGGTCACCTGCACATCGGCGGGGTCGGAGTCGCGCGCGGTTATCTGGGACTGCCGCAGATGCAGGCCGAGCGCTTCATCGACAGCCCGTTCGTGGCGGGTGATCGCCTGTACCGCACCGGCGATCTGGTGCGCTACCGGGCGGACGGCAACCTCGAATTCCTCGGGCGCAACGACTTCCAGGTCAAGCTGCGCGGCCTGCGTCTGGAGCCGGGGGAAATCGAAGCGCGGCTGATCGAGCATCCGGCCGTGCGTGAAGCCGTGGTGCTGGTGCGTGACGAACGCCTGGTAGCGTATTTCACCGTGCGTGAAGGCTTCGACGCGCCACGTATCGAAAGCTTGCGCGCCCACGTGTTGGAGCGCTTGCCGGAGTACATGGCGCCGGGCGCTTATGTGAAGCTCGATGCATTGCCCCTGACCCCCAACGACAAGGTCGACCGCAAGGCCTTGCCGGCACCGGGGGCGGAGGCGGTGCTCAGTCGCCGCTACGAGGCGCCCGAGGGCGAAGTCGAAATCAGGCTGGCGCAGATCTGGGCCGAGGTACTGCAACTGGAGCAGGTCGGGCGCAACGATCACTTCTTCGAACTGGGCGGGCATTCGCTGCTGGCGGTCAGTCTGGTGGCGCGTATGCGTCAGGCCGGGCTGCACGTCGATGCCCGTACGCTGTTCAGCCAGCCGACTCTGGCCGCGCTGGCGGCCCAGACTTCGACGCAGGCCAGACAGGTTGAAGTACCGCAAACCACCATACCGACGCTCAACCGCAAACGCCGGCTCTGAGCCGACATCGGCGTCGATTCGCGGTTCCCGCGGATCGACGCCATGACTGGCCGGTCACGGGGCTTGTCCCCGCTTCCCATGTCAGACACCCAAGCTCCGATGTTTTAGCTTTTCCGGGCTGCGCGTGGCCGCACGGATTCGCCGCTGCGCGCTCCTTTTTCCCGAATTTACAGCAGGTTACCCCCATGCAATTTCGCGAGCTGATGGCTGTTATTTCCACCCATGCGATCCGCCTTCAACAGGACGATGAAGACCTGGTCATTCTGGGCGACGACGAGGCGCTGGACGACGCGCTTTGGGACAGCCTCGCCAAACACAAGGCGCAGTTGCTGGAACTGGTGGCGAGCCACGGCGGCGACTGGTCGAGCCCGGCGCTGCGCATCACCCCGGACATGCTGCCGCTGGTGCAACTGGATCAACCGGCCATCGACCGCATCGTCGCCACCGTGCCGGGTGGCGTGGCGAATGTGCAGGACATCTATCCGCTGGCGCCGTTGCAGGAGGGCATGCTGTATCTGCACCTCGCGGCTGGCGAAGGCGATCTGTATGTGCAACAGGCGCAGTTCACGTTCGACAGTCACGAGCGCCTCGACGCGTTTGCCCAGGCCTTGCAATGGGTGATCGATCGTCACGACATTCTGCGCACCTCGTTTGTCTGGGAGCGCCTGGACGAACCGGTGCAAGTGGTCTGGCGCCAGGCGCCGCTGGTCTGCGAAGAGGTGGAAGCCGACACGTCCACGGACGTGTTCAGTCAGTTGCAGGCGCGTTATGACGCCCGCCACCTGCGCCTCGATCTGCAACAGGCGCCGCTGCTGCGCCTGGTCTATGCACGGGATCCGGCGCAGGGGCGGATCGTTGCGTTGCTGCTGTTCCATCACATGATCATCGACCACGTCGCGCTGGACGTGGTGCGCCGGGAAATCCAGGCCTGGCTGCAAGGGCAAAGCGAACACGTCGCGCCTGCGGTGCCGTTTCGCAATCACCTGGCGCGGGCGCGCATGGCGCTCGATGAGCAGGCCCACGAAACGTTCTTCCGCGAGATGCTCGGCGATATCGACGAGCCGACATTGCCTTGGGGATTGCAGGATGTTCAGGGCGGTGGACAGGACTTCGAAGACGCGCAGCTTACGCTCAGCGACGAATTGAACCTGCGACTGCGCACGCAGGCACGGCAACTGGGCGTGAGCGTGGCGAGCCTGATGCACCTGGCACTGGCGCGGGTGTTGGGCCAATTGTCCGGGCGCACCTCGGTGGTGTTCGGCACCGTGTTGCTGGGGCGCATGGAGGCGGGCGACGGTGGTGAGCAGGCGCTGGGCATGTTCATCAACACCTTGCCGCTGCGGGTTGATGTCGGTGCGCAAAGCGTCCACGACGGCGTGCTCGCCACGCACCGACGGCTGAGCGCCTTGCTCGCCCATGAACAGGCTTCGCTGGCACTCGCCCAGCGTTGCAGCGCGTTGAATGCGCAGACGCCGTTGTTCAGCGCCATGCTCAATTACCGTCACAGCGCTGTCGGTGATGTTGCCGCGGTGATCGAACTGGCCCCCGGCGTCCAGGTTCTGAGTGGCAAGGAACCGACCAACTATCCGTTGACCCTGAGCGTCGATGACCTGGGCAGTGGTTTCCGGTTGTCCGCCATCGCCCCGACCAGCATCGGTGCCGAACGGGTCTGCGCCTATGTGCAAACCGCACTCGACGCCTTGCTCGATGCCCTGGAGCAATCGCCCCAGACGCTGATCAACCAGTTGCCGATTTTGCCGGAGGCCGAGCGTCAGCAATTGTTGCTGGGCTTCAATGACAGCCGCGTCGAGCTCGATCTGCAACAGACCGTTCATGGCCTGTTCGAGGCTCAGGTCGAGCGTTCGCCGCAGGCCGTTGCATTGCAGGCCGATGCCCAATCACTGACGTATGTTGAACTCAATACCCGGGCCAATCGCCTGGCTCACCGGTTGCGTGAGCTGGGTGTCGGGCCGGATACGCCGGTGGCGATCTGCGTCGAACGCGGGCCGGAACTGGTGATCGGCCTGCTGGGCATTCTCAAGGCCGGCGGCGCTTACGTGCCGCTGGATCCGGCGTACCCGGCGGAACGTCTGAATTACATGCTCAAGGACAGTGCTCCGATGGCGCTGCTGGCGCACGGCGCGACCCGGGCGCTGTTCGAGGCGGGTAGCGTGCCGTTGCTCGATTTCGATCAGGATCACTGGCAGGACTACCCCGATCAAAACCCTCAGGTGCCGGGCCTGAATGTTTCGAACCTGGCCTACGTGATCTACACCTCGGGTTCCACCGGTACGCCGAAAGGGGTGATGGTCGAGCACCGTGGCCTGGGCAATCTGCTTCATTGGAGTTCGCAGGTGTGCCCGCCCGTGGCGGACGGCGCCCTGTTGCAGAAAACTCCTTACAGTTTCGACGCTTCGGTCTGGGAGCTGTTCTGGCCGCTGACATCGGGTCTGCGTCTGGTACTGGCGCGCCCCGACGCGCACTTCGAACCGGCGTACTTGACGCAAGTGGTGCGCGAGCAGCGCATCAGCGTGATCCAGTTCGTTCCGGCGCTGCTGCAACAGTTTCTCGACGTGGAGGACGTCAGCCAGTGCACCAGCCTCACTGATGTGTTCTGTGGCGGCGGCGAGCTGACGCCTGCGTTGGCCCGTAAAGTCCGCGAGCGTCTGCCGCAGGTGCGCTTGCATAACGTTTATGGCCCGACCGAGACCACGGTCGACAGTACGGTGTGGACGCTGGAGCCGTCGATGCGGCTGCCAGAGGCGTTGTTGCCAATCGGACGGCCCGTCAGCAACACCCGTTTGTACATTCTCGATGAGCAGTTGCAACCGTTGCCGCTGGGCGTGGCCGGCGAGCTGTACATAGGTGGCGTGCAGGTGGCGCGTGGATACCTGAATCTTGCGTCGCTCACTGCCGAGCGTTTCCTCGACGATCCGTTCAGCGATCAGCCGAACGCGCGGCTGTACCGCACCGGCGACCTGTGCCGCTATCGGGCCGACGGCAACCTCGAATACCTCGGTCGCAACGACGATCAGGTGAAGATTCGCGGCTTGCGTATCGAACTCGGGGAAATCCAGGCGCGGCTGATGCAACTCGACACCGTGCTCACCGCCGAAGTGCTGGTGCGCGAAGACTTGGCCGGCGATCCACGGCTGGTGGCGTATTACAGCGGTAAGCCGCTGGACATCGGTGTACTGCGCAACCATCTGCTGGAGCAGTTGCCGGATTACATGGTGCCGACGGCATTCGTCCATCTCGACGCCATGCCCCTTGGTCCCAACGGCAAACTTGACCGCAAGGCCTTTCCGGCACCGGATCAATGCGGCCAGTTGCTGCGCAGGTACGAGGCACCGGTCGGTGATGTGGAATGCCGAATCGCCGAGATCTGGCAGACCCTGCTGAACGTCGAGCAGGTCGGTCGACACGACAATTTCTTTGAACTGGGCGGCCATTCCTTGCTGGCGGTGAAACTGGTGGAGCGCATGCGCCAGCAGGAATTGAGCTGCGACGTGCGGGTCCTGTTCGGCCGGCCAACCGTGGCGGGACTGGCGGCAACCCTGGGCGAGTCGTCCGGCGTTCAAGTACCGGTCAATCGCATCACCCCTGATTGCCGATACATCACGCCAGACATGCTGCCTCTGGCCTCACTCGATCAGGCCGGCATCTACCGGATCGTTGAAAGTGTCCCCGGTGGCGTCGCCAACGTGCAGGACATCTACGCTCTGGCACCTTTGCAGGCGGGGATTCTGTATCACCACATGGCGGCGACGACCGGTGATCCCTACGTGTTGCAGGCGCAGTTCGTGTTTGACGGGATCAAGTCGATCAAGGCGTTCGTCCGTGCCGTCAACGTGGTGATCGCGCGCCATGACATCCTGCGCTCCAGCGTGGTCTGGGAAGGCCTCGAAGAGCCAGTGCAAGTGGTCTGGCGTGCGGCGCCACTGGCGCTTGAGCGGGTGGATGACAAAGCACTGGAAGGTGACGTGTTGCAACAGATGCAGGCGCGTTTCGACCCGCGTCACTACCGTCTGAATCTGGGCCGCGCACCGATGATGCGTTTTGCCTACACCGAGGATCCGCAGCACAAGCGCTGGGTCGGCATCCTGCTGATGCACCACCTGATGCTCGATCACACCGCGCTGGAAGTGCTGGTGAGCGAGATGAACAGCGTGCTGCACGGTCACGCCGCCGAACTGGCGACCCCGGTGCAGTACCGCAACTACGTCGCACAGGCCCGACTCGGCGCGGATGTCGAGGTGCATGAAGAGTTTTTCCGCGACATGCTCGGCGACATCGACGAGCCGACCCTGGCGTTCGGCGTGCAGGACGTGCACGGCGACGGCAGCGCGGTGGTCGACAGCCAACTTACGCTGGACACCGCGCTGGCCTTGCGTCTGCGCGAGCAGGCACGGCGGCTCGGCATCAGCGTGGCGAGTCTGGCGCATCAGGCCTGGGCGCAGGTCCTGGCGCAGATTTCCGGCCGGGACGAGGTGGTGTTCGGCACGGTGCTGCTGGGTCGGATGCAGGGCGGCGAGGGCGCGGACCGGGCGTTGGGCCTGTTCATCAACACCTTGCCGCTGCGCGTCAGCGTGACCGCCACGGCGGTGCGCGACAGCGTGCTCGCCACCCATGAACGGCTGGCGCAATTGCTCGCGCATGAGCAAGCGTCACTGGCACTGGCCCAGCGTTGCAGCGGGATTTCGGGGGCGTTGCCGCTGTTCGGCACGTTGCTCAACTATCGCCACAGCGCACCGCAGGCTGCCGGCCTGACCCTGGACGGCATTGAATTGCTCAGCTCCCGCGAGCGCAGCAACTATCCGTTGGTGGTCAGCGTCGACGACCTTGGCGAAGGTTTGCGTCTAAGTGTGCAAGCGGTGCCGGGCATCGATGGTGCGCGGGTCTGCGAGTACATCAATATTGCTTTCGACAGTCTGGTGCAGGCACTGGAGTGGACGCCGCAACTGGGCGTCGATCAGTTGACGATTTTGCCTCCGGAAGAGCGGCGGGAGTTGCTGGTCGGGTTCAACGCGACCCAGCGGGATTATCCGTCGGACTCGACGGTTCACGGTCTGTTTGAGCAGCAAGTGAAACGGCATCCGCAAGCTGTGGCTGCGGCGCATGGCAACACCGCGTTGAGCTATGAAGAACTGAATCAACGGGCCAATCGCCTGGCCCATCATCTCATCGGGCAGGGCGTACAGCAGGGCGACCCTGTGGCGATCCTGCTGCCGCGTTCGCTGGATCTGCTGGTCGCGCAACTGGCCATCGGCAAGTGCGCGGCGGCTTATGTGCCGCTGGACATCAACGCGCCGGCTGAACGTCAGGCGTTCATGGTTGAGGACTGCGGGGCGAAAGCGCTGCTGACCTTGAGCACTGAAACGGTTGATTACGCCGTGCGCCGGATCGATCTGGATGCGCTGAAACTCGAGGCGCAACCGACACACAACCCGGACCTGCCGCAGTCCTCGGAATCCGTGGCCTACATCATGTACACCTCCGGTTCCACCGGCACACCGAAAGGGGTGATGGTGCCGCACCGGGCCATCGGTCGACTGGTGATCAACAACGGTTACGCCGATTTCAATCCGCAGGACCGCGTGGCGTTCGCCTCCAACCCGGCGTTCGATGCGAGCACCATGGATGTCTGGGGACCGTTGCTCAATGGCGGGCGCGTGGTGGTGATCGATCACGACACCTTGCTTGATCCAAACGTGTTCGCACAGACATTGGCGGCTTCGGGCGTCACGATCCTGTTTGTCACCACTGCGTTGTTCAACCAGTACGTGCAGTTGATCCCCGAGGCACTGAAGGGCCTGCGCATCGTGCTCTGTGGTGGCGAACGCGCCGACCCGGCCGCCTTCCGCCGCTTGCTGGCCGAGGCGCCGGAGCTGCGCATCGTCCACTGCTACGGCCCGACCGAAACCACCACTTACGCCACGACGTTTGAAGTGCGTGAAGTGGCAGAAGATGCCGACAGCGTGCCGATTGGCGGGCCGATCTCCAACACCCAGGTCTACGTGCTCGACGCCCGTCAGCAACCGGTGCCGATGGGCGTGACCGGCGAGTTGTATATCGGCGGGCAAGGCGTGGCGCTGGGCTACTTGAATCGCCCGGATCTGACTGCCGAGAAATTCCTGCAAGACCCGTTCGGTGATCAGCCAGGAGCGCTGCTGTATCGCACCGGCGACCTCGCACGCTGGCTGGCACCGGGGCAACTGGAATGCATCGGGCGCAACGACGATCAGGTGAAAATCCGTGGTTTCCGTATCGAACTCGGAGAAATCGAAAACCGCCTGCAGAGCTGCGAAGGGGTCAGGGAAGCCATCGTGCTGGCCCGTCAGGACGGCCAGGAACCGCTGCGTCTGGTGGCGTATTTCACGGCCGATGAAGGCGTCGACAGCGCCAGTCTGCGCGAACAATTGCAGGCACGCCTGCCGGAATACATGGTGCCCTCGGCCTGGGTGCAGCTCGACGCCTTGCCACTGAACAACAACGGCAAAGTCGACCGCAAAGCCTTGCCGCTGCCGGCTCCGGGCGCCTGGCTCAGCCAGGCATACGAAGCTCCGCAAGGCCCGGTGGAAACCGCACTGGCGAAAATCTGGGCAGATGTCCTCAAACTGGAAAAGGTCGGTCGCCACGACAACTTCTTCGAACTGGGCGGCCATTCGCTGCTGGCGGTGAGCCTGATCGAGCGCCTGCGACGGATCGGCCTGAGCACCGACGTGCGCGTACTGTTCAGCCAGCCAACCCTGGCCGCGCTGGCGGCAGCGGTGGGCAGTGGTCGCGAAATCGAAGTGCCGGCCAACCGTATTCCTGCTGATTGCACTCACATCACCCCGGACCTGCTGAGCCTGACCGAACTGGATCAGGCCGGTATCGACCGGATCGTCGCCACGGTGCCGGGCGGCGCCGCCAACGTGCAGGACATCTATCCGCTGGCGCCGCTGCAGGAAGGCATCCTTTATCACCATTTGAGCGCGGAGCAGGGCGACCCGTACCTGCTGCAATCGCGTCTGGCCTTCGACAGTGTCGAGCGCCTGCGCACCTTCACCGACACCTTGCAGCAGGTCATCGCACGCCACGACATCCTGCGTACCAGCGTTGTCCACGAAGGCCTGGCGACGCCTCATCAAGTGGTGTGGCGCCACGCCGAGCTGGTGGTTCAGCACGTCGCGCTGGATTCAGCAAACGGCGACATCCTTGAACAGTTGCACGAGCGCTTCGATGCCCGTCACTACCGCCTCGACATCAGCCAGGGGCCGCTGCTGCGCATGGTGTATGCCGAAGATCCGAAACGGCAGCGCGTGGTGGCGATCCTGCTGTCCCACCACCTGATCCTCGATCACACCGCGCTGGAAGTGATCGTCGATGAAATGCGCGGTGTGATGTTCGGTGAGATCGACCACCTTTCAGCGCCGATTCCCTATCGCAACTATGTGGCCCAGGCGCGCCTGGGACTGAGCGAGCAGGAACACGAAGCGTTTTTCCGCGAGATGCTCGGGGACATCGACGAGCCGACCCTGCCGCTGGGGCTGCGGGATGTGCAGGGCGACGGTCATGGCATCGAAGAAGCGCTACAACCGGTAGCGGCCGAGCTCAATGTGCGTCTGCGTGAACAGGCACGGCAACTGGGCGTGAGTGCCGCCAGCCTGATGCACCTGGCCTGGGCGCAAGTGCTGGGCGTGCTGTCGAACCGCCGCGATGTGGTGTTCGGCACGGTGATGATGGGGCGGATGCAGGGCGGCGACGGCGCCGACCGGGCGCTGGGGGTGTTCATCAACACCCTGCCGCTGCGCATCGATGTCGGCGTCGGTGCGCGGGACGGGGTCAAGGCAACTCATGCGCGACTGACCGCGCTGCTGGGGCATGAACATGCCTCGCTGGCGCTGGCCCAGCGTTGCAGCGGTGTCGCGGCATCGTCGCCGCTGTTCAGCGCCTTGTTCAACTACCGTCACAGCGCCCCCGCGCAGCCGTCGCAGAACGGCCAGGGCATCTGGGAGGGCGTGCAGAAACTCGGTGGCGAAGAGCGCACCAACTACCCGCTGACCCTGAGCGTGGACGATCTGGGCGAAGGGTTCGCCTTGTCGGTTCTGGCGGTGAGTCAGATCGGTGCGCAACGGATTTGCAGTTACATGCACACCGCGCTGGAGCAACTGGTGCAGGCGTTGGAACAGACGCCGAAAAAGCCGTTGAACCGCTTGCCGATCCTTTCGACTGCGGAGCTGGAACGTCTGGTCGAAGGTTTCAATCCTCCGGTCACGGCCTATCCTCGTGGTGCGACGATTCACGCACTGGTCGAGGCGCAGGCCCAGCGCAACCCGAATGCCCTCGCCGTGATTCAAGGTGCACAACAACTGACCTACGGGCAGCTCAATCAGCGCGCCAACCAACTGGCCCATCACTTGATCGGCCTCGGCGTGCAAGCGGACGACCGCGTCGCCATTTGCGTGCGTCGCGGCCCGCAGATGCTGGTCGGGCTGCTGGCGATTCTCAAGGCTGGCGCCGGTTATGTGCCGGTGGATCCGGCGCATCCGGCGGAACGTATTGCCTACCTGTTGCAGGACAGCGATCCGGTGGCCGTGCTGGTCCAGGCCTCGACCCGGGATCTGCCGGGCATGATGCCGGTGATCGATCTGGACAACGACGCCTGGCAACATCTGCCCGCCAGCAACCCGCAACTGCCGTACCTGACCCCGGCAAATCTGGCGTACGTCATCTACACCTCGGGCTCCACCGGCCAGCCGAAAGGCGTGATGGTCGAACACGCGACTTTGGAAAACCTCGTGCACTGGCACGCCGAAGCCTTCGACCTGCACGCCGGCAGCCACACCGCCAGCGTTGCCGGGTTCGGTTTCGATGCGATGGCCTGGGAAGTCTGGCCGGCGCTGTGCGTCGGCGCGACCCTGCACCTGCCGCCGGAATCGGTGAGCAATGAACATCTCGATGAACTGCTTGAGTGGTGGCAAGCGCAGCCGTTGCAGGTGAGCTTCCTGCCGACTCCGGTGGCCGAATACGCCTTCAGCCGCGAGCTGCAACACCCGACCCTGTGCACCTTGCTGATCGGTGGCGACAAACTGCGTCAGTTCAATCGTGCGCAAACCTTCGCGGTGATCAACAACTACGGCCCGACCGAGGCCACGGTGGTCGCCACTTCCGGTCCTGTTGAAATCGGTCAACCACTGCACATCGGTCGGCCGATGGCCAACGCCCGCATCTATCTGCTCGACGATCAGCAGCGCCCGGTGCCGGTGGGGGTGACGGGCGAGTTGTACGTCGCCGGTGCCGGCGTTGCGCGGGGTTACCTGAACCGTCCCGACCTGACCGCCGAACGCTTTCTCACTGATCCGTTCAGCGATCAGCCGCAGGCGCGGATGTACCGCACCGGCGACCTCGCTCGGTGGCGCGTGGACGGCAATATCGAATACCTGGGCCGCAACGACGATCAGGTGAAACTGCGCGGCGTGCGGGTCGAACTGGGGGAAATCGAAGCCGCGCTGGCCAGCCATCCGACGGTGCAGGACGCCGTGGCGCTGGTGCGCGACGGGCAGTTGCTGGCGTGGTTCACCGAGCGTGCACCGGCCGATATCGAAGCCCTGCGTAATCATCTGCAAACGCTTCTGCCGCAAGCCTTGATCCCGGCAGCTTACGTGCGACTCGACGCCTTGCCGCTGACCGCCAACGGCAAACTCGACCGTAAGGCCTTGCCGGAACCGAATCAGAACGCCTGGCTCAGCCGTGAATACGAAGCTCCGCAAGGCCCGGTGGAAACCGCACTGGCGCAGATCTGGGCCGACGTCCTGAAACTGGAAAAGGTCGGTCGCCACGACAACTTCTTCGAACTGGGCGGCCATTCGCTGCTGGCCGTCAGCCTGATCGAACGTCTGCGCCAGATCGGCCTGAACACCGACGTGCGTGTGCTGTTCAGCCAGCCAACGCTGGCTGCGCTGGCCGCTGCGGTGGGCAGCGGTCGTGAGATCGAAGTACCGGCAAACCGCATTCCTGCTGATTGCACCCATATCACCCCGGACTTGCTGAGCCTGGCGGAACTGGATCAGCCGAGCATCGACCGCATCGTTGCCACAGTGCCCGGCGGCGCTGCCAACGTGCAGGACATTTATCCGCTGGCGCCGTTGCAGGAAGGCATCCTTTATCACCACTTGAGTGCCGAACAGGGCGATCCTTATTTGCTGCAATCGCGGCTGGCCTTCGACAGCGTCGAGCGTGTGGAAGCGTTCGCGGCGGCGCTGCGCCAGGTCATTGCCCGCCACGACATCCTGCGCACGGCGGTGATCTGGCAGGAACTGGCCGCGCCGATGCAGGTGGTGTGGCGTCACGCCGGACTGGTGGTGCAGGAGATTGTGCTCGACCCTGCGCAGGGCGACATCCTCGAGCAATTGCACGGGCGTTTCGATGCCCGTCATTACCGCCTCGACATCAGCCAGGCACCGTTGCTGCGCCTGGTGTATGCCCGTGATCCGGCCCATGACCGGGTGGTCGCGATGTTGCTGTTCCACCATGTGGTGATGGATCACACCGCACTGGACGTGGTGCAGCACGAAATGCTCGCCTGCCTTCAGGGACGCGAAGCCTCGCTGGGCGCCGCCGTGCCTTACCGCAATTACGTGGCGCAGGCGCGGCTGGGTGTCAGCGAGCAGGACCACGAAACGTTCTTCCGCGACATGCTCGGCGACATCGACGAGCCGACTCTGCCGTTCGGCTTGCAGGATGTGCAAGGCGACGGTCGCGACATCGAGGAAACGCAACAGGCCCTGACCGCTGCAACCGGTCAGCGTCTGCGCAGCCTGGCCCGGCAACTGGGCATCAGCGTGGCCAGCCTGTTCCACCTTGCGTGGGCGCAGGTGCTGGCGGCGACGTCCGGGCAGGAACGGGTGGTATTCGGCACGGTGCTGATGGGCCGGATGCAAGGCGGCGAAGGGGCCGACCGGGCGCTGGGCATGTTCATCAACACCTTGCCGCTGCGGGTCGATCTTGGTGAAACCCCGGTGCGCGAAGGGGCTCGGGCGACGCATGCGCGCCTGAGCGCATTGCTCGGTCATGAGCACGCTTCGCTGGCGCTGGCCCAACGTTGCAGCGGTGTGGCCGCGCCGTCGCCGCTGTTCAGTTCGATGCTCAACTACCGGCACAGCGCCGACGAGGCGCAGCAGCAAAACCTGCGTCAGGCCTGGCAAGGCATCGAGACCCTGAGCAGCGAAGAGCGCACCAACTATCCGCTGAGTCTGGGCGTCGATGATTTGGGCAACGGTTTCGTGCTCACTGCCATGACCCCGGCGAACATTGGTTCACAGCGGATCTGCGACTACATGCAGATCGCGCTGGAGAAACTGGCGGATGCCCTGGAACAGGCGCCGGATCAGCCACTGAATCGCTTGCCGATCCTTGAAGGCGCAGAACGTCAGCGGGTGCTGTACGACCTTAACGTCACCGGCACCGCAGACAATCTGGAGCAAACCGTTCACGGGTTGTTCGAAGCGCAGGTACGGCGCACGCCACAAGCCATTGCGTTGCAGGCCGGTGAACAGCGGCTGACCTACGCCGAACTCAATGCTCAGGCCAACCGTCTGGCCCATCACCTTCGCGAACTGGGCGTGGGGCCGGATTCGCGTGTGGCAATCTGCGTCGAGCGCGGGCTGGAACTGATGGTCGGGCTGCTCGGCATCCTCAAGGCGGGCGGTGCCTATGTGCCGCTGGACCCGGCGTACCCGGCGGAGCGTCTGGACTACATGCTCAAGGACAGCGCCCCGGTGGCGGTGCTGGTGCATGGGGCGACTCGCGCATTGCTCGACGAAAGCATCGCTCTGGTGATTGATCTGGATCAGGACCACTGGACATTCAACCCGCAGGACAACCCGCAAGTACCGGGCCTGAGTGGTTCGAACCTGGCCTATGTGATCTACACCTCCGGCTCTACCGGGGCGCCGAAAGGCGTGATGGTCGAGCATCGCGGCGTCGGCAACCTGCTGCACTGGAGTTCGCAGCTGTGTCCCGTCGTGACGGACGGCGCACTGTTGCAGAAAACCCCGTTCAGTTTCGATGCCTCGGTCTGGGAGCTGTTCTGGCCGTTGAGCACCGGGCTGCGGCTGGTGCTGGGGCGTCCAGAAGGACACCGCGAGCCGGTGTATCTGGTGCAGGTGATTCGTGAGCAGCGGATCAGCGTGATCCAGTTTGTGCCGGTGTTGCTGCAACAGTTCCTTGAACAGGACGATGTCAGCCAGTGCAGCAGTCTAACCGATGTGTTCTGTGGTGGCGGCGACCTGACACCGGCGCTGGCGCGCCTTGTGCGCGAGCGTCTGCCGCAGGTGCGCTTGCACAACGTTTACGGCCCGACCGAAGCTACGGTCGACAGCACGGTGTGGACGCTGGAACCGTCGATGCCGGTGCCGGACGGCGTCTTGCCGATCGGACGGCCGATCAACAACACCCGTCTGTATGTACTGGATGCCGCCGAGCGGCCGGTGCCGATGGGCGTCATCGGTCAGTTGTTCATTGGCGGTGCCGGGGTTGCGCGGGGCTATCTGGGGCTGCCGCAGTTGATGGCTGAACGGTTTATCCCGAGCCCGTTCGTGGCCGGCGATCGGTTGTATGCCACGGGCGACCTGGTGCGCTACCGCGCCGATGGCCAGCTCGAATTCATCGGGCGCAACGACTTCCAGGTCAAGCTGCGTGGTCTGCGCCTTGAACCGGGTGAAATCGAAGCGCAATTGCTGAGCCATCCGGCCCTGCGTGAAGCCGTGGTGCTGGTGCGTGAAGAACGTCTGGTGGCGTACTTCACCTGGCACGCCGAGGTCGGGCAACCGGGGATCGAGGCGTTGCGCGAACACTTGCTCGCACGCCTGCCGGACTACATGGTGCCGTCGGCCTTCGTGGCGCTCGACAGCCTGCCACTGAGCCCCAACGGCAAGGTGGATCGCAAGGCGCTGCCGGCTCCCGGCGCCGAGTCGGTGCTGGTGCGCGACTACGAGGCTCCGCTTGGCGAAACCGAAATCGCCCTGGCCCGGTTGTGGGCCGAGGTGCTGAACGTCGAGCGGGTTGGACGTCACGATCACTTTTTTGAGCTGGGCGGTCACTCGCTATTGGCGGTGAGCCTGATCGAACGCATGCGCCAGATCGGCCTGAGTACCGATGTGCGCGTGCTGTTCAGTCAGCCGACCCTGGCCGCACTGGCTGCGGCCGTGGGCAGCGGTCGCGAAATCGAAGTGCCGGCCAACGGCATCGCGGTCGATTGCTCCCGCATCACTCCAGAGATGCTGACGCTGGTCACGCTGGATCAGGCCGCCATCGACCGCGTGGTGTCCAGCGTCCCGGGCGGCGCCGCCAACGTGCAGGACATCTATCCGCTGGCGCCGTTGCAGGAAGGCATTCTTTACCACCACTTGAGTGCGGGAGAAGGCGATCCCTACCTGTTGCAATCGCGTATCGCATTCGACAGTCTTGAACGTGTGCAGCGTTTCAGTGCGACATTGCAACAGGTCATCGACCGCCATGACGTGCTGCGCACGGGTGTGGTGTGGGAAGGCTTGAGCGTGCCAGTGCAAGTTGTGTGGCGTCAGGCTGAACTGGTGGTGCAGGAGGTCGTGCTGGACCCTGCGGCCGGCGACATCCTTGAACAGTTGCACGCCCGATTCGATGCCCGGCATTACCGCCTCGACATCGCCCAGGCGCCGTTGCTGCGTCTGGTGTATGCCCGGGATCCGGCCCGTGGCCGGGTGGTGGCGATGCTGCTGTTCCATCACATCGTGCTCGACCATACCGCGCTGGAAGTGGTGCGCCATGAAATGCAGGCGTATTTGCGTGGTGCCGATGAGCCGTTGCCGGCGGCGGTGCCGTATCGCAATTACGTGGCGCAGGCGCGGTTGGGCGTTACGGAGTCGGAGCATGAAGCGTTTTTCCGCGACATGCTGGGTGACATCGACGAGCCGACCCTGCCGTTCAGCCTGCGCGATGTGCGCGGCGACGGACGCGGCATCGAGGAAGTGCAGCAGGTACTCGACAGCGGCCTGAACCTGCGCCTGCGCAGTCAGGCACGGCAGATGGGCATCAGCGTGGCCAGCCTGTTCCACCTTGCGTGGGCCCAGGTATTGGCGGCGACCTCCGGGCAGGACAACGTGGTGTTCGGCACCGTGCTGATGGGCCGAATGCAGGGCGGCCAGGGCGCCGACCGTGCACTGGGCATGTTCATCAACACCTTGCCGTTGCGGGTCGATCTGGGCGACACCCCGGTGCGCGAAGCGGTCAAGGCGACACATCAGCGTCTCACCGCGTTGCTGGGGCATGAGCACGCTTCGCTGGCACTGGCCCAGCGTTGCAGCGGGATTGCGGCGCCGTCGCCGTTGTTCAGCGCGATGCTCAACTATCGACACAGCCACGGTTCCGAGCATGCGGACAGCGTGGTTCAGGCCTGGCAAGGCATCGAGACCCTGAGCAGTGAAGAACGCACCAACTACCCGCTGAGCCTGAACGTCGATGACCTGGGCAACGGCTTCTCGCTGATCGCCATGGTGCCGGCGGACATCGGCGCGCAGCGGATTTGCGGCTACATGCAGACGGCGTTGTTGGCGTTGGTGGAGGCGCTCGAGCAGGCACCGACGCAAGCGATGAATCGTTTGCCGGTTCTTGAGAGGGCGGAGCGGCAGCGGCTGTTGTTCGACTTCAACGCGACCGAAGTCGGTTATGACCTTCAGCAGAGCATCCATGGCTTGTTCGAGGCGCAGGTCTTGCGCACGCCGCAGGCTGTGGCGGTGCTTTCCGGTGAGCAGCGACTGAGCTACGCCGAGCTGAACCAGCGGGCCAACTGTTTGGCGTATCACTTGCGTGGCTTGGGCGTCGGCCCGGATGCGCGAGTGGCGATCTGCGTCGAGCGTGGGCTGGAAATGGTGGTCGGGTTGCTGGCGATTCTGAAGGCCGGCGGCGGTTATGTGCCGCTGGATCCGGCGTATCCGCTGGAGCGGCTGGCCTACATGCTGGAGGACAGTGCGCCGTCGGCGGTGCTGGTGCAGGGTTCGACCTGCTCGTTGCTGGGTGAAGTCGCGGTGCCGGTGGTCGATCTGGATCACGACACCTGGCAATCGTTGTCGGCGGATAACCCGTCGGTCGATGGGCTGACCCCGCAACACACGGCTTACGTGATCTACACCTCGGGTTCGACCGGTCAGCCGAAAGGCGTGATCAACGAGCACAGCGGGGTGGTCAACCGCTTGCTGTGGATGCAGGACGCCTATTGCCTGACGGCTGAAGATTCGGTGCTGCAAAAAACGCCATTCAGCTTCGACGTGTCGGTGTGGGAATTCTTCTGGCCGCTGATGACCGGCGCCCGGTTGGTGATGGCCCGTCCGGGCGGCCACAAGGATCCGCTGTACCTGAGCGAAGTGATCGAGCAAGAACGCATCACCACGCTGCACTTTGTGCCGTCGATGCTCGACGTGTTCCTTGCCCATGGCGATACCGCGCGTTGCCACGGTTTGCGTCAGGTGATGTGCAGCGGCGAAGCGCTACCGGGCAGTCTGGTGCGGCGCTTCAAGCAGCAATTGCCGGGGTCTGGATTGCACAACCTGTACGGTCCGACCGAAGCGGCCGTGGACGTCACGGCGTGGGATTGCGCTGGGCCGTTGGAGCAAACGCCAGACAACACGCCAATCGGCAAACCGATCGCCAACACCCGGATGTACATCCTTGATGCCCAGCAACAACCGGTGCCGCAAGGTGTGGTCGGCGAGTTGTACATCGGTGGCGTGCAGGTAGCACGGGGTTATCTGAATCGTCCTGAACTCAGCGCCGAGCGGTTCCTCAACGATCCGTTCCAGCCAAACGGCCGCCTGTACCGCACCGGCGACGTCGCCCGTTACCTGGCCGACGGCAACATCGAATACCTGGGCCGTAACGACGACCAAGTGAAGATCCGCGGTCTGCGCATCGAGCTCGGGGAAATCCAGTCCCGCCTGACCGACATCGGCGGCGTGCAGGAAGCAGCGGTGCTGGCTCGCGAGGATGTGCCGGGGGACAAACGCCTGGTGGCCTATTACACCGGCGCCCGACTGGAAATCGATGTGCTGCGCGGCCATCTGCTGGAGCACCTGCCGGACTACATGGTGCCGGCGGTGTTCGTGCACCTTGATGCGCTGCCGCTGAGTCCGAACGGCAAGCTCGACCGCAAGGCCTTGCCGGCGCCGGATCAGGCTTCGTTCATTACTCGCGAATACGAAGCTCCGGTCGGCGAAGTGGAAATCCTGCTGGCGGGACTGTGGGCCGAGCTGCTCAACGTAGAGCGGGTAGGGCGCCACGACAACTTTTTTGAACTGGGCGGGCACTCATTGCTGGCGGTCAGTCTGATCGGCCGGTTACGTCAGGAAGGCATGGAAGCCGAGGTCAGGGCGTTGTTCGAACAACCGACCCTGGCCGGATACGCCGCAATTACGGAAAGAATGGAGATCGTCCTGTGAACGTGATCGAACTGTTGGCAACACTTAAAGCGAAAGACATCCAGTTAGCGGTCACCGACGACCAGTTGCGCGTACAGGGCAACAAACAGGCGCTGAGCGACCCGGCGGTGCTGGCGTTGCTGCGCGAGCACAAACCGGCGCTGATCGAGCTGATCAAGGCCGGGCAATATTCAGCGACCAAGAGCGGTCAGGTCGAGGTGCCGGCCAATGTCATTGCACCCGGCACCACGCGCATCACTCCGGCGATGCTGACCCTGGCCGAGCTCGATCAGGCGACCATCGACCGTCTGGTCGACGACGTGCCGGGCGGCGCGGCCAACGTGCAGGACATCTACCCGCTGGCGCCGTTGCAGGAAGGCATTCTTTACCACCACGTCAGCGCCACCCAGGGCGATCCCTATGTGATGCAGGCGCATTTCGCCTTTGCCGATCGCGGACGTTTGGACGCGTTCGTTCAGGCTTTGCAAGCCGTCATCGATCGCCACGACATTCTCCGTACGGCGGTGGTCTGGGAGGGGCTGGATACGCCGCTGCAAGTGGTCTGGCGTGAGGCCGAATTGCCGGTGGAAGAGATCGACGCCGAAGGTGATGCGCTGACGCATTTGCACGAATGTTTCGATGCCCGGGAATTCCGCATGGACGTGAGCCAGGCGCCGATGATGCGTCTGGCCCACGCCTGGGACGAAGCCGGGCAACGGGTGGTCGCGACGCTGCTGTTTCATCACATGGCGCTGGATCACTCGGCGCTCGACGTGGTGCGCCATGAGATGCGCGCGTTCCTCACGGGGCAGGGCAATCTGCTGGGGCGGCCGGTCGCGTTTCGTGACTACGTGGCGCAGGCGCGGCTGGGTGTCAATGAGAGCGAGCACGAGGCGTTCTTCCGCGACATGCTCGGCAATATCGACGAACCGACCTTGCCGTTCGGCCTGCAGGATGTACAGGGCGACGGCCACGGCATCACCGAACTGAGCGTGCCGGTCGAACCGGCCTTGGGCCAACGCCTGCGGGGGCAGGCACGGCAGCTCGGAGTGAGTGCGGCCAGTCTGTTCCACTTGGCTTGGGCACAGGTGCTGGCCACGCTTGCCGGCAAGCAACGCGTGGTGTTCGGCACAGTGTTGATGGGCCGCCTGCAAGGTGCAGAAGCCACCGACCGGGCGCTGGGCATTTTCATCAACACCTTGCCGGTGCGGGTGGACGTCGATGCTCAGAGCGTGCGCAACGCCGTGCAGGCAACCCACGCGCGTCTCACCACGTTGATGCGCCATGAACACGCGCCGCTGGCGCTGGCCCAGCGCTGCAGCAGCGTGGCTGCGCCGACGCCGCTGTTCAGCGCCTTGCTCAATTACCGCCACAGCCATGGCGCTGCGTCCGTCAGCGCCCAAACCCTGTCGGCATGGGAAGGCATCACTACCCTGCACTCGGAAGAGCGCACCAACTATCCGCTGACCCTGAGTATCGACGACCTGGGCGACGCCTTCAGCCTGACCCTGCTCGCCACCACTGAAGTCGATCCGCAACGGGTGTGCGATTACATGCTCGGCGCCCTGAACGGTCTGGTGTCCGCGCTGGAGCAGGCGCCGGATTCACCGGTCAGCCAGGTGCCGATCCTCCCAGACGCAGAGCGCGAGCAGATCCTGCGCGGCTTCAACGCCACCCGGGCCGACTATTCGCATGGGCTGACGATTCATCAGCGTTTCGAAGCGCAAGTCGTCGAACGGCCGGAAGCGGTGGCGGCGGTGTTCCTCGGTGAGCAAGTGACCTATGCCGAGCTGAACCTGCACGCCAACGCCCTGGCTCATCATCTGATCAGCCTGGGCGTTCGCCCTGATGACCGCGTGACCATCGTCGCCCGCCGCGGGCTGGATACGCTGGCTGGGCTGCTGGCGATTCTCAAGGCCGGGGCCGGTTATGTGCCGGTTGACCCGGCGTATCCGCCCGAGCGCCTGGGCTACTTGCTCAGCGACAGTGCCCCGGCGGTGGTGCTGACCCAGAGCGATTTGCGCGATCGGTTGCCGACGCTGGACGTCCCGGTGATCGACCTCGACCGTCGTACCTGGCCACTGAGCCTGGCCCTCGATCCGCAGGTGCCGGGACTGACGACCGGGCATCTGGCCTACGTGATCTACACCTCGGGCTCGACCGGTCTGCCCAAGGGCGTGATGGTCGAACACCGCACCCTGTCTAATCTCGTCGACTGGCATTGCGGCGCGTTCGACCTGTGCGCCGGTCGTCACACGTCAAGCCTTGCCGGGTTCGGTTTCGACGCCATGGCCTGGGAAGTCTGGCCGGCCCTGTGTGCCGGCGCGACGCTGCACCTGGCCCCGGCCCGCGACGGCAACGAAGACATCGACGCCTTGCTCGACTGGTGGCGCGCGCAACCGCTGGATGTGAGCTTCCTGCCGACCCCAGTGGCCGAATACGCCTTCAGTCAAAACCTCGAACACCCGACCCTGCGCACACTGCTGATCGGCGGGGATCGCCTGCGGCAGTTCAGCCGTCACCGGCATTTCGATGTGATCAACAATTACGGCCCGACCGAAACCACGGTGGTGGCAACCTCGGGCAAGGTCGAAGCCGGGCAGGTGCTGCACATCGGTCGGCCGGTGAGCAATGCCACGGTCTATCTGCTGGATGATCAGCGACGTCCGGTGCCCATTGGTGTGGCGGGGGAGTTGTATGTCGGTGGCGCCGGGGTTGCCCGGGGTTATCTGAATCGTCCCGACCTGACGGCCGAGCGTTTTCTCGACGATCCGTTCAACGGCGGGCGCATGTACCGTACCGGTGACCTGGCGCGCTGGCAGGACGACGGCACCCTCGAATACCTGGGACGCAACGACGATCAGGTGAAGATTCGCGGCGTGCGCATCGAATTGGGCGAGATTGAAACCCGTCTCAACCAGCTCCCCGGCATTCAGGAAGCGGTATTGCTGGCCCGTGAAGACGAGCCCGGCCAGCCGCGCCTCGTCGCCTATTACACCGAACAGGCTCAGGTCGAACCGCAACCGGTGGCTGAGCTGCGCGCCTGCCTGCTGGCGCAGTTGCCCGAGTACATGGTGCCGACAGCGTTCGTCCGGCTGGATGCGTTGCCGTTGACCGCCAACGGCAAGGTCGACCGCAAGGCCCTGCCTGCGCCGGATCGAGCGGCGTTGTTCACCCGCCATTACGAAGCGCCGCACGGCGAACTGGAAAGCGCGCTGGCGCGGATCTGGGGCGAAGTGCTGCAGGTCGGGCAGGTCGGGCGCCGGGATCACTTCTTCGAACTGGGTGGCCACTCGTTGCTTGCGATGCGCATGGTGTCCCAGGTTCGCCAACGTCTGGGCGTCGAGCTGGCCTTGGGCGACTTGTTTGCCAATGCCGAACTGGCGGCGGTAGCCGAAATGCTGGCCCAAGCCGGACGCAGCTCGCAGCCGGCCATGTTGCCGGTGCCACGCGACGGCGCGCTGCCGCTGTCGTTCGCCCAGCAGCGGCTGTGGTTCCTGGCGCGGATGGAAGGGGTCAACACCGCCTACAACATTCCGCTGGGCCTGCGTTTGCGCGGCCATCTCGACGAGGCGGCGCTGCAACAGGCACTGGCACGGATCGTCGACCGCCACGAAACCCTGCGCAGCCGCTTTGTTCCGCACAACGATGACGTGCAGGTGATGATTGCGGCGGTCGACAGCGGCCTGCTGCGGGTCGAGGATCTGCGTCAGCATCCACAGGCCGACGAAACCTTGCAGGCGTTGATCCGTGAACAGGCCTCGACACCGTTCGACTTGCAGAACGATCCGTTGATTCGAGGGCGACTGGTTCGGTTGGCCGACGATCACCATGTGTTGCTGCTGACCCTGCACCACATCATCTCCGATGGCTGGTCGATGGGCGTGCTGACCCGTGAACTGATGGCGCTGTATCAAGCGTTCAGCCAGGGTGAGGCCGATCCGCTGCCGCCGCTGGCGCTGCAATACGCCGACTACGCGATCTGGCAACGCCGCTGGTTGAGCGGCGAAGTGCTGCAGCGGCAGAGCGATTACTGGCAGCAGACGCTGGCCGGTGCCCCGACCTTGCTGGTGCTGCCAACCGACCGTCCGCGTCCGGCGCAGCAGGATTACACCGGCAGCAGTGTCGAGTTCCGGCTCGACGAACCGCTGAGTGCTGGCCTCAAGGCACTCAGCCAGCGCCATGGCGTGACGATGTATATGACGATGGTGAGCGCCTGGGCACTGTTGCTCAGTCGCTTGTCCGGCCAGCCGGACGTTGTGATCGGCTCGCCGGTTGCCAACCGTGGTCGCGCGGAAGTCGAAGGGCTGATCGGCTTGTTCATCAATACCCTGGCCCTGCGCATCGACACCTCCGGCGGGCTCAGCGTCGAGGCGCTGCTGGCCCGGGTCAAGACCCTCACATTGCAGGCTCAGGCTCATCAGGACTTGCCGTTCGAGCAGGTGGTGGAAGTCACCCGGCCGGCACGCAGCCTGTCCCACAGTCCGTTGTTCCAGACCACCCTGAGCTGGGAAAACAGCGTGGGACCGGAGCTGGCGCTGGGTGATCTGGCGCTGGAAAGCGTGGGCGGCCCGGCTCGGTTTTCCAAGTTCGACCTGTCGCTGACCCTGGGGGAAACCCGCAGCGGAATTCGCGGAGCGCTGGAATACGCCACGGCGTTGTTCGATGAATCGACAATCCAGCGTTATGTTGGCTACTTCGAGCAACTGCTGCATGCGATGGTCGCCAATGATCAGGCGCCTCTGGAACAGCTGGACATGGTTCAGGCTCACGAGCGTGAACAGTTGCTGGTTGCGTTCAACGCCACGCACGCGGAATTTTTGACGGGGCAGACCATCGCGCAGCGATTCGAAGCGCAAGTGATCGAGCGGCCCGAAGCGGTCGCGGCGGTCTGTCAGGGGCAGGCGTTGACCTTTGCCGAGCTGAACCGGCAGGCCAACACCTTGGCTCATCACCTGATCGGGCTGGGCGTTCGTCCTGACGATCGCGTGGCCATCGTTGCCCGACGCGGGCTGGATACGCTGGTCGGGCTGGTGGCCATTCTCAAGGCCGGCGCCGGTTATGTGCCGGTGGATCCGGCGCATCCGGCGGAGCGTTTGAACTATCTGCTGAGCGACAGTGCGCCCGTGGCGGTGCTGTGCCTGAGTGATTTGCGTGAACGACTGCCGGTGCTGGACGTGCCGGCGATCGACCTCGATTTGCAGGCCTGGCCGGACACCGAGACCGGCAATCCGCAGGTGCCTGGCATGACCAGCGAACACCTGGCCTACGTCATCTACACCTCGGGCTCCACCGGCCTGCCCAAGGGCGTGATGGTCGAACACCACACCTTGAGCAACCTTGTCGACTGGCACTGCAAGGCATTCGCTCTGGGCGCCGGGCGCCACACGTCGAGCCTCGCGGGATTCGGTTTCGACGCCATGGCCTGGGAAGTCTGGCCGGCCCTGTGCGCCGGCTCGACCCTGCACCTGGCACCGGCCCGTGATGGCAGCGAAGACGTGGACGCGTTGCTCGACTGGTGGTGTGCGCAACCGCTGGACGTGAGCTTCCTGCCGACACCGGTGGCCGAATACGCCTTCAGCCAGAATCTCGAACATCCGACCCTGCGCACGCTGCTGATCGGTGGCGACCGTCTGCGTCAGTTCAATCGTCAGCAGTCTTTCGATGTGGTCAACAACTACGGCCCGACCGAGGCCACGGTGGTTGCCACCTCGGGCATTGTCGAAGCGGGGCAGGCGCTGCACATCGGCAAACCGATCACCAACGCGACGGTGTACCTGCTCGATGAACAGCAGCGTCCGGTGCCGGTTGGCGTGGCTGGAGAACTGTATGTGGGTGGCGCCGGTGTGGCCCGGGGCTACCTGAATCGTGCGGACCTGACCGAAGAACGTTTCATGCGCGACCCGTTCAACCACGGCCGGATGTATCGCACCGGCGACCTGGCGCGCTGGCGCGTCGACGGTTCCATCGAGTACCTGGGGCGCAACGACGATCAGGTGAAAATCCGTGGTGTGCGTGTCGAACTGGGGGAAATCGAAACTCGCCTGAACCATTTGCCGGGTATCCAGGAGGCGGTGCTGGTGGCCCGCGAAGACGAACCCGGGCAGGTTCGGCTGGTGGCGTATTTCACTGAACAGGCGCAGAGCGAAGCGCTGGCGTTGTCCGACCTGAGGGCGCATCTGCTCGGTCAACTGCCGGAATACATGGTGCCGGCGGCCTTCGTCAGACTCGAGGCGCTACCGCTGACCGCCAACGGCAAGGTCGACCGCAAGGCCTTGCCGGTGCCGGATCGCGGCGCCTTGTTCACCCGCAACTATCAGGCACCGCAAGGTGAACTGGAAACCACCCTGGCGCAGATCTGGGCCGAGGTGCTGCAGGTCGAGCAGGTCGGGCGTCAGGATCATTTCTTTGAACTGGGCGGCCACTCGCTGCTGGCGATGCGCATGCTGTCTCAGGTGCGCCAGCGGCTGGGGGTGGAACTGACCCTCGCCGAACTGTTTGCCAACGCCGAGCTCGCCGCTGTCGCCGAGGTGCTGGCCCAGGCCGGACGCTGCACGCAACCGGCGATCATGCCGGCGCCGCGGGACGGCACGCTGCCGTTGTCGTTTGCCCAGCAACGGTTGTGGTTCATGGCGCAACTGGAAGGGGCGAACACTGCCTACAACATTCCCCTCGGCCTGCGCCTGCGCGGTCGCCTCGACGAAGTGGCCCTGCAACGGGCATTGGCACGGATCGTCGAGCGTCACGAAACCCTGCGCAGCCGCTTTGCCCAGTTCAACAATGAAGCCCAAGTGCTGATTGCGTCGCTCGACAGCGGAGTGCTGCTGCGGGTCGAAGACCTGCGCCAGCATCCGCAGGCCGACGAAGCCTTGCAGGCGCTGATTCAGGGCGAAGCCTCGGGACCGTTCGACTTGCAGGATGATCCGCTGATTCGCGGGCGCTTGGTACGACTGGCCGATGATCATCATGTGTTGCTGCTGACCCTGCACCACATCGTCTCCGATGGCTGGTCGATGGGCGTCCTGACCCGTGAGCTGATGGCGCTGTACCAGGCGTTCAGCCACGGCGAGGCCGATCCGCTGCCGCCGCTGGCGTTGCAGTACAGCGACTACGCCGTGTGGCAGCGCCGCTGGCTGAGCGGCGAAGTCTTGCAGCGTCAGAGCGATTACTGGCAGCAGACGCTGGCCGGTGCGCCGGCCTTGTTGATGCTGCCGACTGACCGTCCACGTCCGGCCCAGCAAGACTACGCAGGCAGCAGTGTCGACATCCGGCTGGATGAGCGTTTGAGCGCAGGCCTCAAGGCGCTGTGCCAACGCCACGGCGTGACGCCGTACATGGCGGTAATGAGCGCGTGGGCGATGTTGCTCGGTCGCTTGTCCGGGCAATCTGATGTGGTGATTGGCTCGCCGGTCGCCAACCGCAACCGTGCGGAAATCGAAGGGTTGATCGGTCTGTTCGTCAACACGCTTGCCGTGCGCATCGACACTTCGGGCGCGCTCACCGTCGAGGCGTTGCTGGCCCGGGTCAAGGCCCGCACGCTTGAGGCGCAGGCCCATCAGGACCTGCCGTTCGAACAAGTGGTGGAAATCACCCGGCCGGTGCGCAGCCTGTCCCATAGTCCGTTGTTCCAGACGCTGTTGAGCTGGGACAGCGGCAGCGGTGCGACGCTGGCTCTCGGTGATCTGACATTGGAAGGCGTGGCCGAGCCGAGTCACTTCGCCAAGTTCGATCTGTCGCTGACGTTGGGTGAGGCCCAAGGCGTGATCCGTGGTTCACTGGAATACGCCACGGCGCTGTTCGATGAATCGACGGTTCAACGTTATGTCGGTTACTTGCAGCAGCTGTTGCAGGCCATGGTCGGTAATGATCAGGCGTTGTTGGAGCAGGTCGATGTGCTGGCGGAGGATGAGCGTCGGCACTTGTTGCATGACTTCAATGCCACTGACGTTGATTACGACCTTCAGCAAAGTATCCACGGCTTGTTCGAGGCGCGGGTCTTGCAGTCGCCGCAGGCTGTGGCGGTGGTCTCAGGCGAACAGCGGCTGAGCTATGCCGAGCTGAACGCTCGGGCCAACCGTTTGGCCCATCACTTGCGCGGGCTGGGCGTTGGCCCGGATGCGCGGGTGGCGATCTGCGTCGAGCGGGGGCTGGAAATGGTAGTCGGGCTGCTGGCGATTCTGAAGGCTGGCGGCGGTTATGTGCCGCTGGATCCGGCGTATCCGCTGGAGCGGCTGGCCTACATGCTGGAGGACAGTGTGCCGTCGGCAGTGTTGGTGCAGGGCTCGACCCGCTTGTTGCTGGGTGAAGTCGCGGTGCCGGTGGTCGATCTGGATCACGACACCTGGCAATCGTTTTCGGCGGATAACCCGTCGGTCGATGGGCTGACCCCGCAACACACGGCTTACGTGATCTACACCTCGGGTTCGACCGGTCAGCCGAAAGGCGTGATCAACGAGCACAGCGGGGTGGTCAACCGCTTGCTGTGGATGCAGGACGCTTATCGCCTGACATCTGAAGATTCGGTGCTGCAGAAAACTCCGTTCAGCTTCGACGTGTCGGTGTGGGAATTCTTCTGGCCGCTGATGACCGGCGCCCGGTTGGTGATGGCCCGTCCCGGCGGTCACAAGGATCCGCTGTACCTCAGCGAGGTAATCGAAGCCGAACGCATCACCACGCTGCACTTCGTACCGTCAATGCTCGACGTGTTCCTGGCCCATGGCGACACCGCTCGTTGCAGCGGTCTGCGGCAGGTGATGTGCAGCGGTGAAGCGTTGCCGGGCAGTCTGGTACGGCGCTTCAAACAGCAATTGCCGGGCAGCGGATTGCACAACCTCTACGGCCCGACCGAAGCGGCCGTGGACGTCACAGCGTGGGATTGCTCTGGTCCGCTGGAGCAAACCCCGGACAACACGCCAATCGGCAAACCGATCGCCAACACCCGCATGTACATCCTTGATGCCCAGCAGCAACCGGTGCCGCAAGGCGTGGTCGGCGAGTTGTACATCGGCGGCGTGCAGGTGGCGCGTGGTTATCTCAATCGTCCTGAACTCAGCGCCGAACGTTTCCTTCAGGACCCATTCCAGCCCAAGGGAAGGATGTACCGCACCGGCGACGTCGCCCGTTACCTGGCGGACGGCAACATCGAATACCTGGGTCGCAACGATGATCAGGTGAAGATCCGTGGTCTACGCATCGAGCTGGGTGAAATCCAGTCCCGCCTGACCGACATCGGCGGCGTGCAGGAAGCGGCGGTGCTGGCTCGGGAAGACGTGCCGGGAGACAAGCGCCTGGTCGCTTATTACACCGGTGCACGGCTGGAAATCGACGTGCTGCGTGGTCATCTGCTGGAGCACCTTCCGGACTACATGGTGCCGGCGGTGTTCGTACATCTCGATGCGTTGCCGCTGAGCCCCAACGGCAAGCTCGACCGCAAGGCCTTGCCGGCGCCGGATCAGGCTTCGGTCATCACTCGCGAGTACGAAGCGCCAGTCGGCGAGGTGGAAATCCTGCTGGCCGGGCTCTGGGCCGAACTGCTCAACGTGGAACGGGTAGGGCGCCACGACAACTTTTTTGAACTGGGCGGACACTCATTGCTGGCGGTCAACCTGGTGGCGCGGATGCGTCATGTCGGGCTGACGGCCGATGTACGTGTGCTGTTCAGCCAGCCGACGCTCGCCGCTCTGGCCGCGGCGGTCGGCGATGAGACGGAGGCTGAAATCCCGGCCAACCGGATAGCACCGGACTGCAAACACATCACCCCGGACATGCTGCCACTGGTTGCACTGGATCAGTCGGCCATTGACCGCATCGTCGCCAGCATTCCCGGCGGCGCGGCCAATGTGCAGGACATTTATCCGTTGGCACCGTTGCAGGCCGGCATCCTGTTCCATCACTTATCGGCGCCTCAGGGTGATCCGTATGTGCTGCAGGCGCAGTTCGCGTTTGCCGATGAATCGCGTCTGCGGGTGTTCGTCGAAGCCTTGCAGACCGTGATTGAACGCCATGACATTCTGCGCACGTCGCTGTTCTGGGACGGGCTGGAAGAACCGGTGCAAGTGGTCTGGCGTCAGGCGTCGCTGGTGTGTGAAACGGTAGAGTTGGACGAGAGTGAAACGGATGCATTGAGCCAGTTGCGCAGCCGGTTCGATACCCGACACTACCGCATGGCCGTCACTCAGGCGCCGCTGATGCGCGTGGTGCACAGCTGGGATGCGGTCAATCGGCGCGTGGTGGCGCTGCTGCTGTTCCATCACCTGGTGATGGATCACATTGCACTGGAGGTACTACGCCACGAGATGCAGGCAGTCCTGCTCGGCCAGGTGCGGCAGCTGGCCGAACCGGTGCCGTATCGCACTTACGTCGCCCGCACACGCTCGGGGCTGAGCGAGGAGGAGCATGAGACATTCTTCCGCGACATGCTCGTCGATATCGACGAGCCGACCCTGCCGTATGGTCAGGACACTGTCGCAGACGGCGGCAACGGGCATGTGCAGCGGCTGCTGAGTACGGCGCTGAGCCAACGGGTGAGGGCCAAGGCCAGGCGCCTGGGTATCAGCGCTGCCAGCCTGATGCACTTGGCCTGGGCCAGCGTGCTGGGGCAACTGTCGGGGCGTGAAAACGTGGTGTTCGGCACGGTAATGCTCGGCCGTTTGCACGGTGGTGAAGGCGCCGAACGGGCGCTGGGCGTGTTCATCAACACGCTGCCGCTGCGCATCGATCTGGACGGGCAATCGGTGAAGGAAGCCGCGTTGGCGACCCATCAACGCTTGAACCGCTTGCTGCATCACGAACATGCGCCGCTGGCGCTGGTGCAACGTTGCAGCGCCATGGCGCCGGGGGTGCCGCTGTTCAATGCGTTGTTCAATTACCGCCACAGTGGTGGCGGGGGCACGCCCTCCGACGAAGTCGTGGCGGCATGGCAGGGTATGCAGTTGCTTGATGCCGAAGAACACAGCAACTACCGCCTGAGCCTGAGCGTCGATGATCTGGGCAAAGACTTCAGCCTGACCGCGTTGACCACGGCCGGGATCGACGCCGGGCGTATCTGCGACTACATGGATCTTGCGGTCGAGAGCTTGTTGCAGGCGCTGGAGCGGACGCCGCAACTGGGCATCGACCAGTTGTCGATTTTGCCGCGGGATGAGCGGCGGCAATTGCTGGTCGAGTTCAACGCCACTCAGCGGGATTACTCGGCGACGTTGACGGTTCATCGTCTGTTCGAACAGCAGGTCACGAAGCACCCACAAGCGGTGGCGGCGGTGCATGGTGCGCAATCGCTGAGCTACTTTGCGTTGAATGAGCGGGCCAATCGCCTGGCCCATCATCTCATCGGGCAGGGCGTACAGCCGGGCGACCCTGTGGCGATCCTGCTGCCGCGTTCGCTGGATCTGCTGGTCGCGCAACTGGCGATCGGCAAATGCGCGGCGGCTTATGTGCCGCTGGACATCAACGCGCCGGCCGAACGCCAGGCGTTCATGGTTGAGGACTGCGGGGCGAAAGCGCTGCTGACCTTGAGCACGGAGTCAGTCGGCTACACCGTGCGCCGGATCGATCTGGATGCGCTGAAACTCGAGGCGCAACCGACGCACAACCCGGACCTGCCGCAGTCTTCGGAATCCGTGGCCTACATCATGTACACCTCCGGCTCCACCGGTACGCCGAAAGGTGTGATGGTGCCGCACCGGGCCATCGGCCGGCTGGTAATCAACAACGGTTATGCCGATTTCAATCCGCAGGATCGCGTGGCGTTCGCCTCCAACCCGGCGTTCGATGCGAGCACCATGGATGTCTGGGGACCGTTGCTCAACGGCGGGCGCGTGGTGGTGATCGATCACGCAACGTTACTCAATCCACATGACCTCGGACGTGAGCTGGCCAACACCGGCATTACGATACTGTTCGTCACCACCGCGCTGTTCAACCAGTACGTGCAGTTGATCCCCGAAGCCCTCAAAGGCTTGCGCATTGTGCTGTGTGGCGGTGAACGCGCCGACCCGGCCGCCTTCCGCCGCTTGCTGGCCGAGGCGCCGGAGCTGCGCATCGTCCACTGCTACGGCCCGACCGAAACCACCACTTACGCCACGACGTTTGAAGTGCGTGAAGTGGCAGAAGATGCCGACAGCGTGCCGATTGGCGGGCCGATCTCCAACACCCAGGTCTACGTGCTCGACGCCCGTCAGCAACCGGTGCCGATGGGCGTGACCGGCGAGTTGTATATCGGCGGGCAAGGCGTGGCGCTGGGCTACTTGAATCGCCCGGATCTGACTGCCGAGAAATTCCTGCAAGACCCGTTCGGTGATCAGCCGGGCGCGTTGCTTTACCGCACCGGCGACCTCGCACGCTGGCTGGCACCGGGTCAGCTGGAATGCATCGGCCGCAACGACGATCAGGTGAAAATCCGTGGTTTCCGTATCGAACTGGGAGAAATCGAAAACCGCCTGCTGAACTGTGAAGGGGTCAGGGAAGCCATCGTGCTGGCCCGTAAGGACGGCCAGGAACCGCTGCGTCTCGTGGCCTATTTCACAGCCGATGAGGGCGTCGACAGCACTATTTTGCGCAGCCAATTGCAGGCACGCCTGCCGGAATACATGGTGCCCTCGGCCTGGGTGCAACTCGACGCCTTGCCGCTGAACAACAATGGCAAAGTGGACCGCAAGGCGTTGCCGATTCCGGCGCAGGACGCGCTGCTCAGCCGCGCCTATGAGGCCCCGGCCAATCCGCTGGAACAGACTTTGGCGCAGTTGTGGGCCGAGGTGTTGCAGGTCGAGCAGGTGGGACGTCACGACAACTTCTTCGAACTGGGCGGGCACTCGCTGCTGGCGATTCGTCTGGTCAATCTGATGCAGCAGAGCGGGCTGGAAGTGACGCTGGCCGAGCTGTTCCAGCACGCCAGCATCGAGTCACTCGGCACCTTGCTCGGCCAGCGCACAGGCGTTGAAGAGCAGGATGACGGGCTGGTCGTGGTGCGGGCCGGTGGCGCAGACACTCCGTTGTTCCTGGTCCATGAGTTCAGTGGGATGAACGCCTACTTCCCGGCGCTGGGCCTGCACATCGACGGCGATTTCCCGATCTACGGGCTGCCGGGCATCCCGTTCGGCCAGGCACCGCTGCGCACCATGGAATGCCTGGCGGCGCGCATGGTGGAGATCGTCCGCTCGGTGCAGCCGCAGGGGCCTTATCGTCTGGCCGGCTGGTCGTTCGGCGGGGTGCTGGCCTACGAAGTGGCAATGCAGTTGCTTGGCATGGATGAGACGGTGGCGTTCGTTGGCCTGATCGACAGTTTCGTGCCGCGCCTGACCGATCAGGGCAAGGCGCGCTGGAGCGACGAGCATGCGCACAAGCGTCAGTTGTTGCAGCACTGCACGATGTACCGGGCTTCTCTTGGTGACGCGGGGCAAGCCGCACTGGCGCATCTGGCGGTGTTGCAGACCGAACTGGAACAGATCGACTTCCAGTCGTTGTTGCAGCGCTGCCGGGACGAGCAATTGCTGCATCCGGAGATGGCCGCCGCCGCACCGCAAGACCTTTGGCATTACCTCGACCGCGAGGTCGCCCACGGGCACGCGCTGGCGCATTACCGGATCAATCCATTGGGCATCCCGTTGCATCTGTTCCGGGCTCAGGAGCATCCGACGGAGCTGTCTCGTCGTCACCCGACCCTGGGGTGGTCGGATGAAGTGCCGGCTGCGCTCCTGCATTGCATCGACGTGCCGGGCGATCACCAGAGCATGATGCAGGCGCCGCATGTGCAGGTGCTTGGTCAGGCGCTCAGTCAGGCAGTTCAGGCCTCGGCAGTGATCGAATCCCGGGCGTATCAGCCGTTGTTGACGATCCAGACCGGTCACGCCGGGCATGCGCCGATTTTCTGTGTGCCGGGGGCTGGCGACAGTGTCACCGGGTTCATCCATCTGACCGAGGCGCTGGGGCCGGAGTGGCCGATTTACGGCCTGCAACCCCGAGGCCTCGACGGCGCGACCGTGCCCCACAGCCGGGTCGAAAGTGCGGCGACGTTCTACCTGCGGGCACTTGAGCAGTTGTACCCGCAAGGGCCGGTGCATCTGATCGGGCATTCGTTCGGCGGCTGGGTGGCCTACGCCATGGCGGCGCAGTTGCAGGCTGCGGGGCGCGAGGTGGCGTCCCTGACCCTGATCGATAGCGAATCGCCGGGTGGCAACAGCGTTGTGGGCAAACCGTACACCACGACGGCGGCGTTGTTGCGGCTTATCGAGTCGCTGCAACTGTCCGGCGGCAAGTCTTTGGGCATCGATGCGCTGGCCTTCGCTGAAGCCGATGACGCCACGCAAATGCGCTTGCTGCATGACGGCATGGTGCGTGCCGGTGTGCTGTCCGAACGCTCGTCAGCTGATGCGATGCAGGGCCCGGTGCGTACCTTCGCCACGGCGCTGCGCACGGTCTATCAGCCGGCGCTGGCCTATACCGGACCGGTGCGTCTGGCGCTGGTGGACGACCCGACGCTGGACGCTTCGGGCAACCAGCGCGAACAGGCAGCGATGCTCCAAGGCTGGCAGCGCGAGGCCCGGGATCTGGCGGTGTGGTACGGCCCCGGCAACCACTTCACGATTCTCAAGGCGCCCAACGTCTTCAGTCTTGCGGCGTGGTGGCATGACGGACTGACGGTGGCGGCAGGTCAAGTGTTGTCCTGATTGAAGTTTTTATCCTGGAACCCGGCCGCTGGCCGGGCTCAACCCTGAACGGAATTGTGGTCATTTATGGAACAGTCGAAGTTGCGCAAAGTCGGTCTGGGAATCGCGTTGACGCTGGTGGCCGGGTTGGTGTTCTACACGGTGCAGGCACCGGCCGAAGCACCGCAGTACCTGACCGCCACGGTCGAACGCGGTGACATTGAAAATGCGGTGCTGGCCACCGGATTGCTGGAGGGCATCAAGCAGGTGGACGTCGGTGCCCAAGTCTCGGGGCAGTTGAAGTCGCTCAAGGTCAAGGTCGGCGACAAGGTCAAGAAGGGCCAGTGGCTGGCGGAAATCGACCCGCTGGTGCTGCAGAACACCTTGCGTCAGGCGCAGGTCGACGAGGAAAACCTGCAAGCCCAGCGCCGGGCGACCCAGGCTCAGTTGCGCCAGACCAAGGCAATCTACGAGCGCTATCAGAACCTGCAGGAGGACGCGTCGATCTCGCGGCAGGATTTCGAAACCGCGCAATCGAACTACGAGGTACAGCAGGCCAACCTGTTATCGCTGGATGCGCAAATCAAGAGCGCGCATATCCAGATCGACACTGCCAAGGTCAATCTGGCCTACACGCGGATCGTCGCGCCCATCGACGGCGACGTGGTGGGTATCGTCACCCAGGAAGGCCAGACCGTGATCGCCAACCAACTGGCGCCGATCCTGTTGAAACTGGCGGACCTGGACACCATGACCGTCAAGGCTCAGGTGTCGGAGGCCGATGTCATTCACATTGCGCCGGGGCAGGAGGTCTATTTCACCATTCTCGGCGAGGACAAGCGTTATTACGGCAAGCTGCGCGGCACTGAGCCGGCGCCGCAGAACTTCCTCGAAACCCCGCCCGCCGGCACGCCGAAACAGAACACGGCGGTGTTCTACAACGCGCTGTTCGACGTGCCCAATCCCGATCACCGCTTGCGCATCTCCATGACGGCTCAGGTGCGGGTGGTGCTCGATACCGCCAAATCGGTGTTGACGATTCCGGTGGCCGCGCTGGGCCCGCGCAACAACGACGGCAGTTTTCCGGTGCGGGTGCTGGACGCCAAGGGCCAGGCGCAGTCGCGCAACGTACAGACCGGGATCAACAACAACGTCAAGGTGCAGGTCAACGACGGTCTGGCCGAAGGTGACCGAGTGGTGATCGGTGATCCTGTGGCGAAAGTGGCAGGGGCATGAGCATGACCGAACCTCTGCTGCAACTGACCGGCATCAGCCGTAGTTTCACCGCTGGTGATCGTGAATTTCTGGCGTTGAAGAATATCGACCTGACGATCAATGCCGGGGAAATGGTGGCGATCATCGGCGCCTCGGGCTCCGGCAAATCGACCCTGATGAACATCCTCGGCTGCCTCGACTACGCCACGGCCGGCAGCTACAAGATCAACGGCCGGGAAACCCGTGATCTGGACAATCAGGCGCTGGCCGAACTGCGTCGCGACTATTTCGGCTTCATCTTCCAGCGCTATCACTTGCTGCCGCATCTGAGCGCGATGCACAACGTCGAAATGCCGGCGATCTACGCCGGCACGCCAGAGCCGCAGCGCCACGCCCGTGCCCGTGAGCTGTTGGCGCGTCTGGGACTGGAAGGGCACCTGACGCACCGCCCCAGCCAGCTCTCCGGCGGTCAGCAGCAGCGGGTGAGTATCGCCCGAGCCTTGATGAATGGCGGTGAAGTGATCCTCGCCGACGAGCCCACCGGCGCCCTCGACACCACCAGTGGCAAGGAGGTGATGCGCATTCTGCTGGAGCTGCACGCGGCCGGGCACACAGTGATTCTGGTGACTCACGATCCCAAGGTCGCGGCCAACGCCGAGCGCATCATTGAAGTCAGCGACGGCGAGATCCTCAGTGACCGCCGCAACGAGCGCGACACCACGGCGCTGACCAATGAGGACGCGGTGCCGCCCAAGTCCACCGCAGCACGGCGTCTGGTGGCCAGTCTCGGGTTGTTCAAGGAAGCGTTCAACATGGCCTGGGTCGCACTGATCTCCCATCGCATGCGCACCTTGCTGACCATGCTCGGGATCGTCATCGGCATCACCTCGGTGGTGTCGATTTCGGCCATCGGCGAAGGGGCCAAGCGTTATGTCTTGAAAGACATTCAGGCCATCGGCAGCAACACCATCGATATCTATTCCGGCACCAGTTTCGGTGACAGTCGATCGGCGGCCATCGAAACCCTGGTGCCGGCGGATGTGACGGCACTCAATCAGCTCTATTACGTTGACAGCGCTACGCCGGTGGTCGGGCGCAATCTGTTGCTGCGTTACCGCAACATCGACCTCGATGCGCAGGTCAACGGCGTTAGCGACCTGTACTTCCAGGTGCGCGGAATCAAGATGGAGTCAGGCATCCCGTTCAGTGAAAGCGATGCCCGGCGTCAGGCGCAGGTGGTGGTGATCGATCACAACACCCGCCATCGGTTGTTCGGCGAGGGCGTCGATCCGCTGGGGCAGGTGATCCTGATCGGCAATCTGCCGTGCACCGTGATCGGTGTGGCGGCTGAAAACAAGAACATCTTCTCGTCGAGCAAGTCGCTAAACGTCTGGGTGCCCTACGAAACCGCAGCCGGACGGCTGTTGGGCCAGCGCTATCTGGACAGCATCAGTGTACGGATCAAGGACGGCCAGCCGAGCAAAGTGGTGGAAGACAACGTCAACAAGTTGATGCTGCAGCGTCACGGCACCAAGGACTTCTTCACCAACAACCTCGACAGCGTGATGCAGACCGTGCAGAAAACCAGCCGCTCACTGGCCTTGTTGCTGTCGCTGATTGCGGTGATTTCGCTGGTGGTGGGCGGTATCGGCGTGATGAACATCATGCTGGTGTCGGTCACCGAGCGTACCCGTGAGATCGGTATCCGCATGGCGGTCGGGGCGCGGCAGTCGGACATCCGTCAGCAGTTTCTGGTGGAGGCGGTGATGGTCTGTCTGCTGGGTGGCGCTATCGGTATTTCCCTGTCTTATGCCATCGGCCACCTGTTCTCGCTGTTCATCAAGGAATGGGAAATGGTGTTCTCGATGACCTCGGTGCTGACTGCCGTGATCTGCTCGACCCTGATCGGCATCGTGTTCGGCTTCGTGCCGGCCCGCAATGCGTCGCGGCTCGATCCGATCGAGGCGCTGGCCCGGGATTGAAGCGAGCACGAAAAAACCGCCGTCCTTTGCAGGAGGGCGGTTTCGTCAGAGGTGTGTGAGCCTTCAGGCCGCGTTCGAAGGGCCGCAGGCTGCCGGGCAGTCCTTCGGCGAATACATCCAGCGCATCAGCGAGTGACGTCCGCTGATGCCCAGTTTGATGGCTGCGCGTTTGAGGTAGCTTTCGACTGTGTTGACCTTCAGTTGCAACTGTTCGGCCAGTTCAGGCGCGGTGCGTCCGGCCAGCAGACCCACACACACTTCCATCTCGCGGTTCGACAGGCTCAACCCCAGTTGCTCCACTCGTTCGCAAAAGCGCAGGCGCAGGGTTTCCAGGCCCAGCAGGGTGGAATCTGATTGTTCCTGGGATTGCCCCTGGGCATCAGTGTTCGCCGGTTGCAGGGCGTTGATGTGTTTTTCCACCATCGGCAGCAGCACCGGGGAAATGTCCTGCAACAAACTGCGCTCATGAGCGGAGAAGCGTTTTGCCGGGCCACAACGGTAGACCGAGATCACATAGCGATAACCGTCCTTGCGCCGGGTCAGGTGCAATTGCGAGGCGTCGGTGACCGTCGAGGGTTCGGGAGTGGGCAAATCATTGGCACTCGGCAGGGTGCTCAGTTCGGAATACACCGTTTCAGCCGGCAGTGGCGCTTCCTTGATGCATTCGGGTTCGCCGCGCGGTTGCGTGCGTCCGACCGGTTCCACGCGCATCTGCCGGATATGCGTGGCGTCCACCGCCAGTTGGGTCAGGATCAGGTCGTGCAGCATCCGTGGGAAATGTCGGCTGCCAGTGCTGGCGATGACCTTGCCAATGTGAGGAAACAGCTGTGAGTTCATGTCGTTCATCCATGAGTTGCAGTGTGGTACTCGTGTTCCTGAACCACCGGAAAACAGCTCCATGCCCGGCGACAGCGAATCAGGAAATTGGATCCTATCCTAGTACAACGTTTCAGCGACGGTTTAATGAAGGTGCTATTAGCTCATAACTGACGGTGAGGAGGATGTCGGGATGACAGATGTCAGAGAAATGCCTTACAGCAGAACAGGATCAATTTTATAAAAAGTCATACAAGTGACAGTTTTCAAGAACAAAAAAAGCCCGTTTCAGCCGAAGCCAAAACGGGCTTTTTCCCGCATCGACAACCGTTACTTCAGGTTGTCAAAGTGGTCTCGCAGGAACTCGTAAAAGCGAAACGCTTGAAACGATCTCCATATGAGGCTCAGCGTACGCAGCATAAGCTTCATACGTTTTGGCCTCCAGGTCGGGGGCCAGACCTCCAGCGCACTTACCGGACCATGTGTGCCTTCGGACATAAACGTCAGTTCTGTCCATGAGGTGGCCGGTTGTGATCCCTCCGAGCCATCATTCCGGCACGGGTGCAAAACCGTGTCGAAGGGCATGAAACCGTTATGGTTCCAGCCAAACCTTATGGACATACTGGCGAATGAGCGCTGGCATATTAACCTGTCTTATGGCGGGATTTTGAGGATCATGGATAAAGGGTTTATATGTTTTGTAATTCGTTATTTCTGTCAGCGTGTTTTGGGGTGGTTAACGTCCGTCAGCATCTTCCTTGACTTCGTGTAGCACGCAAAATAACGTTGCAACGAAGACCAAAGATTAATAGTATTCCGGCACGTCAGTTCTGTCCGTGAGACAAAACAGGCCCCAGCCGCAAACTGAGGCCTACCGAAAAACCGCCCCGCTAAGGCGGTTTTTTTTCGCCCATCATTTGACTACTGCCAGCAATCCTACGCGTCGCTCACCAAGGGCATCGCGGCATCCACCAGTTCGATCCAGTGCCTGACCGGTGTGCGTCCAGCGCCGTCGAGGTGGGCCTGGCAGCCAATATTGGCGGTAGCGATGACATCCGGATGGCCACTTTCCAGTGCATTGAGCTTTTGGTCGCGCAGTTGCCGGGCCAGCGCCGGTTGCGTTATCGAATAGGTGCCCGCTGAGCCACAGCACAGATGGGCGTCCGGCACGGTCGTGAGATTGAAGCCCAGCCGGGTCAGCACCGACTCCACCGCGCCGCCGAGTCTCTGTGCATGTTGCAAGGTGCAGGGGCAGTGGAAAGCCAAGCGCTGATCGGCATGAATGCCAAGGGACTCGAGCGGTTCCTCACGCAATACTTCCACCAGATCTTTCGCCAGTGCACTGACGGCTTTCGCCTTCTCGGCATAGGCCGGGTCGCTGCACAGCAGGTGCCCGTAATCCTTGATGAACGCACCACAACCGCTGGCAGTCTGCACGATCGCTTCGGCGCCTTGTTCGATGGCCGGCCACCAGGCGTCGATATTCTTGCGGGCGCGCTCAAGTCCTTTGGCCTGGGCATCGAGGTGATAGTCCACGGCGCCGCAGCAGCCGGCATTCAGCGCCGGAGTAATGCCGATCCCCAGTCGATCCAGCACCCGTGCAGCCGCCGTATTGGTGTTGGGCGACAATCCCGGTTGCACGCAGCCTTCAAGCATCAATACCTGGCGGGCATGCCGGGTTACCGGGCGGCGCTCGGTTGCAGAGGTGCTGCGCGGCAGTTTGGTTTGCAGAGTCTCGGGCAGCAGCGCGCGGAAGATCTGGCCAGCACCGAGCAGTCCCTTGAACAAAGAAGCATCGGGCGCCACTGCGCGCAAACCTCCGCGCAACAAGCGTTGGCCGATGGGCCGCGGCACAGCGGCATCCACCACGGCGCGGCCGATATCGAGCAGGTTGTGATAGTCCACCCCCGACGGGCAGGTGGTTTCGCAATTGCGGCAGGACAGGCAACGATCCAGATGCAGTTGGGTTTTGCGGGTGACCTCGTTGCCTTCCAGCACTTGCTTGATCAGGTAGATGCGACCCCGTGGGCCGTCGAGTTCGTCGCCGAGCAACTGATAGGTCGGGCAGGTCGCGTTGCAGAAACCGCAGTGCACGCAGGTACGCAGGATGCTTTCGGCTTCTTCGGCGCGTGGCAGTTGCCGAGCCTCTTCGCTGAAAGTGGTTTGCATGGCTCAAAGCTCCGCGTACAGACGACCGGGGTTAAAGATGCCCCGGGGGTCGAGTTGTTGCTTGAGGCGACGGTGATAGTGCAGGAGGGCGGGTGGCAGCGGATGAAACGGCGCGTCGATCAAACCATGGCTGTAGCAGGTAGCATGGCCGCCAACAGCCGAAACCACCTGGCGAATCAGAGCAGCTTCGGCGCCTGATTTTAGCCACCGCTGTGCGCCGCCCCAGTCGAGCATTTGTTCACCGGCCAAGGCCAGCAGCGGGGTGTTGTTCGGCACCGACAGGCGCCACAGGGGCTGGTCCTCGTCGAAAAAGTCCAGGCGCTGTTCATTCAGATCTGCCCAATAAGTCCCATCGAGCAGTTCGCCACCGAGCCGATCACGGGCCGCCGCCACCGAGCCTTCGCCACCTTCCAGACGCAAGTGCAGACGCTGCCCATCGTGGCAGGCGGCGCTGATCGGCAACGGTTGTTGGCCCCATTCCGCCAGGCGCTGCAAGGCACGCTCGCTGTCCATTTCCAGGCTGATGCTCAGGCACTCACGGGGTTTGGGCAGGACCTTGAGTGAGACCTCGGTAATCACTCCCAGCGAACCGTAACTGCCGGCCATCAGCCGCGACAGGTCATAACCGGCGACGTTTTTCATGACTTCACCGCCAAAGTGCAGGTGTTTGCCATGCCCTGTGATGATTCGCGTACCCAGCACGAAATCCCGCACCGAACCCGACCACGGCCGGCGCGGGCCCGACAGTCCGCTGGCGATCATCCCGCCCACCGTCGCATCGTCGGCGAAGGCCGGTGGTTCGCATGGCAACATCTGTTGTGACGCATCCAGCACCGCCAGCAGTTCGCTCAGCGGTGTGCCGCAACGTGCGGTGATCACCAGTTCCGTCGGGTCGTAGCTGACGATGCCGCGATGGGTGCGGGTGTCGAGGATTTCTCCGGCAACGATGCGCCCCAGAAACGCCTTGCTGTTGGCGCCCTGAATCCGCAGTGGCGTGGCGTCCTGCAACGCCTGATTGACCTGATCGAGCAACGCAGCTCTGTCGTCGACATCCTTTTCTCGGACCATCAGAAACGCTCCAGCTCGGGGAAGGGCAGTTGCCCGGCATGAATATGCATGGCGCCGAATTCGGCGCAGCGGTGCAACGTCGGGATGTTCTTGCCCGGATTGAGCAGACCGCCGGGGTCGAACGCGGCTTTGACGGCGTGGAACAGGGTCAGCTCATCGTTGTTGAACTGCGCGCACATCTGATTGATTTTCTCCCGGCCCACGCCGTGCTCGCCGGTGATGCTGCCGCCGACCTTTACGCACAATTCGAGAATCTTGCCTCCCAGGGTTTCGGCGCGTTCCAGCTCGCCGGGTTGATTGGCGTCGAACAGGATCAACGGGTGCATGTTGCCGTCGCCGGCATGGAACACGTTCGCCACTCGAAGGCCATATTCGCCAGACAACTGCGCAATGGCCTGCAACACACCGGGCAGTTCGCGGCGCGGGATGGTGCCGTCCATGCAGTAATAATCCGGCGATAAACGGCCCACGGCCGGGAAGGCATTCTTGCGGCCGGCCCAGAATCGTATGCGCTCGGCTTCGTCTCTGGCCTGACGTACTTGCGTCGCGCCGGCGTTTTCCAACACTTGGCGCACGCGGATGCAGTCATCGTGGACGTCGGCCTCCACGCCATCGAGTTCACAGAGCAAAATGGCTTCGGCGTCCACCGGGTACCCGGCGTGGATGAAGTCTTCGGCGGCGCGGATCGCCAGGTTGTCCATCATTTCCAGGCCTCCAGGAATGATGCCGGCGGCGATGATATCGCCCACCGCGCGGCCGGCATTTTCCACGGAATCGAACGCGGCCAGCAAAACTTTGGCGGTTTGTGGCTTGGGCAGCAGTTTGACCGTGACTTCGGTGATCACACCCAGCAGGCCTTCGGAACCGGTGAACAGCGCCAGCAAGTCGAAACCCGGAGAGTCGAGCGCATCGGAGCCGAGCGTGAGGTGTTCGCCCTCGACGGTCAGGATCTCGACCTTAAGCAGGTTGTGCACGGTCAGGCCGTACTTGAGGCAATGCACGCCGCCAGCATTTTCCGCCACATTGCCACCGATGGAACAGGCGATCTGCGAGGAAGGATCCGGCGCGTAATACAGGCCGAACGGAGCGGCAGCCTGGGATATCGCCAGATTGCGCACGCCGGGCTGAACCCGCGCGGTGCGGGCGGCCGGATCGATGTGCAGGATGTTGTTGAAGCGCGCCATCACCAGCAGCACACCTTTTTCCAGCGGCAACGCGCCGCCGGACAATCCGGTGCCGGCACCCCGGGCCACCACCGGCACGTTCATCTCATGGCAGGTGCGCAAAATGCCCAGCACCTCATCCAGATGCCGGGGCAAAACCACCAGCAGCGGCGTGGTGCGATAGGCGGACAAAGCGTCGCATTCGTACGGGGCGAGATCCTCGCGCTGATGCAGGATTTCCAGTGCCGGCCACCGGGTTTGCAGCACCTGCAACAGCGCGGCTTTATCGACGTCCGGCAGGGCGCCGTCGATCTGTTCGTCGTAGAGAATGTTCATGTGGGCGCCCCTTGGTTTTTGTTATCGGGTGCGAGCGATCAGTCTAGATCAGCAGCCTCATGTCGCTCCGGCACCTGGCTCGCCTCATCGCCCCAGGTCCGATTGACGCGTTGCCCACGAATGACCGCAGGCCGTTTGGCGATGTCCTCGGCCCAGCGTTGCACATGAGTGTATTCGTGCGCCGACAGGAATTCGGCCGCGCCGTACACGTTGTTGCGCACCAGTTGCCCGTACCACGGCCAGACCGCGATATCGGCGATGGTGTAGCTGTCGCCGGCAAGGTAAGGACTCTCGGCAAGACGTCGGTCGAGCACATCCAGCTGACGTTTGGCTTCCATGGTGAAACGGTCGATCGGGTATTCGAGTTTCTCCGGCGCATAGGCATAAAAGTGCCCGAAGCCGCCGCCCAGATAGGGCGCTGAGCCCATCTGCCAGAACAGCCAGTTCAGGGTTTCGGTGCGGCCGGCGAGATCGGTGGGCAGGAAGGCGCCAAATTTCTCGGCGAGGTAAAGCAGGATTGAGCCCGACTCGAAAACCCGGATGGCCGGCTCGACACTTCGATCAAGCAGTGCCGGTATCTTGGAGTTCGGGTTGATCTCAACGAAGCCGCTGGAAAACTGATCGCCTTCACCGATGCGGATCAGCCAGGCATCGTATTCGGCCCCTGTGTGCCCGAGGGCCAGCAACTCTTCCAGCAGGATGGTGACCTTGACGCCGTTGGGCGTGGCCAGCGAGTACAACTGCAATGGATGCTTGCCGACAGGCAGGATTTTGTCATGGGTCGGTCCGGCAATCGGGCGATTGATGTTGGCGAACTGGCCGCCGGACGGAGCGCTGTGTTTCCAGACTTTGGGTGGTACATAAGGCGCCTTGCTCATGAAACGGACCTCATCGTCAGGTTGCTGAAGGGGCGTGAGCCGGCGGAAAAAAACACCGGCTCCTGACGAACAGAACACCACAGAAGGGCGTTTGAATTCCACCCTGTTGTCCCATCAACTCTTTATATCGTTATTCGATTCGCGGGTGCTGCTGCACAAGGTGCTCGCGTTTGGCCTCCAGCGCGGCGATTTCGGCGTCGATGTCTTCGATCTTCTGTTCGATGTTGTCGTGGTGTTCCTGCAGCAGTTCCTTGGCTTCTTCGATATCGGAGGCCGCAGGTGCTGCGCCGCGTAGCGGTTTGTTGGCGGTTTCCTTCATGGTCACACCGGTGATCAGCCCGATGATGGCGGTCACCATCAGGTAATAGGCCGGCATGTACAGGTTCTGGGTGCTTTCCACCAGCCAGGCGACGACGGTCGGCGTCACACCGGCGATCAGCACCGAGACGTTGAAGGCACTGGCCAGCGCGCTGTAGCGAATGTGAGTCGGGAACATCGCCGGCAGCGTAGAGGCCATGACACCAATGAAAAAGTTGAGTACCACGGCCAGTATCAGCAGGCCGGAAAAGATCAGGCCGATCTTGCCGCTGTTGATCAGCATGAACGCGGGAATGGCGAGGATGAACAGACCGATGCTGCCGAAGATGATGAAGGGACGACGGCCGATCTTGTCGCTGATGAAACCGATCGCAGGCTGCACGAACAGCATGCCGACCATGATCGCGATGATGATCAGCACCCCGCGATTTTCGCTGTAGTGCAAGTTGTGCGACAGGTAGCTCGGCATATAGGTGAGCAGCATGTAGTAGGTGACGTTGGTTGCCGCCACCACGCCGATGCAGGTCATCAGGCTGCGCCAGTGTTTGGTGGCGACTTCCTTGAACGACACTTTCGGGCCGCCGGCCAGGCCTTCGCGGTCACCTTGTTCAAGCTTTTCGACATGCTGCTGAAACGCGGGGGTTTCTTCGAGCGCATGGCGCAGGTAGAGACCGATCATGCCCAGCGGCAAGGCGAGGAAGAAGGGCAGGCGCCAGCCCCATTCCTGGAATTTTTCTTCGCCGATGATCGCGGAAATCAGCACCACCACGCCGGCGCCGAGGACGAAACCGGCGATGGAACCGAAGTCCAGCCAGCTGCCGAGGAAACCGCGTTTGCGATCCGGCGCGTACTCAGCCACGAAAATCGAAGCACCGGTGTATTCGCCTCCGACCGAAAATCCCTGGGCCATTTTCGCCAGCAGCAGAAGGATCGGTGCCCAGATGCCGATCGAGGCATAGGACGGGATCAACCCGATGGCAAAGGTGCTGAGCGACATGATCACGATGGTCGCCGCGAGAACTTTCTGCCGTCCGTACTTGTCCCCCAGCGCACCGAAGAACAGTCCGCCCAGCGGCCGGATCAGGAACGGCACCGAGAAGGTTGCCAGTGCCGCGATCATCTGTACGCCGGGATCGGCGCCGGGGAAGAAGACCTTGCCCAGCACGTAGGCAACGAAGCCGTAGACGCCGAAGTCGAACCACTCCATCGCGTTGCCCAGTGCAGCGGCCGTAATGGCTTTGCGCATCTTGGCGTCGTCGACAATGGTGATGTCTTTCAGTCCGATCGGGCTGACGTTTTCCTTTGGTTCCATGGGATTCACTCTGCATCTGATCTGTCTTAGTGCAAACCGCGAGACCCGGTGAGGGTTGAGCCAGAGCGGTTTGCCTTGGCCGATGCCATCTCTTTGATGGCACGGCTTCTTTCAGATCAGATACAGGCGGACACGAAAAAATTCACCACTGATTTGGATTTTTGCCAATGACCGGATTGTGACGCGATCCTGCGCGCATTTGCGCCGGACTTACACCAAGTCGTTGTTTGAACGCGCTGGTCATGTGCGCCTGGGAATTGAAACCGCAGGCGAGGGCGATGTCCGCCAGGCTGGCCGTGGAGTCGCGCATCAGCGCTCGAGCCCGGGCCAATCGCCGGTCGATCAGGTAGCTATGGGGGCTTTTGCCGGTGGCCTGTTTGAAGGCGCGAATGAAATAGCCTTCGGACAATTCCAGCAGTTGCGCCATGGTTTGAATGCCGAGCGGACCGTCGAGGCCGGCGTCGATGAATTCGTCGAGCAGGCGCATTCGGTTGCCAGTCATCGCGACTTGGCACGGTGACCTGTCTTTACCTTCGACGCGCTCGGCCAATGCGAGCGCCCAGGTTTCCCAGTCATCGTCCACTGAGGCATTCAACAAGGCACGGCGCATTCGCGAAGCAAGGTGAATGGCCTGCGAGTCGATGCGATTATTGAATGCTTGCTCACCTGCCAGCGCAATGCCGTCGGTGCGGACCACCCGCAGGTATTCACCACCCATGGGTGACTCGGACATCACGTCACAACCGACAGGCACAAACGCCAATCCATTGGGCATGGCATCGAAGGGGCGAACCCGGTCGCTGCCAATGGCGTGTACGCCGCGCTGGCTGTCGAAGGCAAAACCGATGGCCGACTGCGCCGCCACATAGCGCGTCGCGTACGCGGCACCGGGCAGCAATTCGATTGCCCACGGGCCGGCCTCGATACGACGGACCGGTTCCGGGGCAACGGGTGATGGCTGGCGGTTGCGATGGCTCATGAACGCCATAGTAGTGAAGAGCCGGGACAAAAGTCAGGTCAGTTTTTTGAAAGCCGACGTGATGTGCCTGTGCCTAGACTGGGGTCACGCACAAGGAGATTCCCATGCATTCACTCACTCGCGAAGACATCGAACAGGCTGCCCGCCAGGTTTACCAGGTCATGCCGGCCACTGCCCAATACCGCTGGCCATTGCTGGCCGAGCGGCTGGGCTGCACGGTGTGGGTCAAGCACGAAAACCACACACCCACCGGCGCGTTCAAGGTGCGCGGGGGCATCACCTTCATGCACTGGCTGCGCCGCGAACATCCCAACGTCAAAGGCATTGTCTCCGCGACGCGTGGCAATCACGGGCAGAGCCTTGCGCTGGCAGCCAGTGCAGTCGGATTGAAGGCGTTGATCGTGGTGCCTGAGGGCAATTCGCTGGAAAAGAACAACGCCATGCGCGGCTTTGGCGGCGAAGTGGTCGAGTACGGGCGTGATTTCGACGAGGCCCGTGAGGAAGCGGCGCGCCTGGCGCTGGAACATGGACTTTATCTGGTGCCACCGTTCCACACCGAACTGGTCAAGGGCGTGGCGACCTACGCGCTGGAACTGTTCAGCGCGACACCGGATCTGCACACCGTCTACGTTCCCATCGGCTGCGGCTCAGGCATTTGTGGCGTGATCGCCGCCCGCGATGCGCTGGGGCGGGATACCCAGGTCGTAGGTGTAGTGTCGACCGAAGCGGCCGCCGCCAAGTTGTCCTTCGAGGCGAAAACGATCTGCGAGACCGCCTCGGCCAATACCTTTGCCGACGGGCTGGCCGTGCGCAAGCCGATTGCCGAGGCGTTCGATGTCTATGGGGCCGGTGCTGCACGAATCGTGTCCGTCAGCGAGAGCGAAATCGCCGAAGCCATGCGCGTGTATTACACCGATACCCACAACCTCGCCGAAGGTGCCGGCGCCGCCGCGCTGGCCGCATTGATGCAGGAGCGGGACAGGATGCAGGGCAAAAAGGTCGGGGTGATTCTGTCTGGAGGCAACATCGACCGGTCGGTGTATGCGCGAGTGATCGGCTGATAGACGACGGCTGGCTGCGGGCGTCGCTTTTGCGCTTGTGATTCGCCCTGAGTACCCCTTATAAGTTCGACTTTCACTTTCGATATAAAAAAGGTGTCACGCATGAGCAAAGCCTGGAACGAAGGTTATTTCACCGACGAAGGCTACACCTACGGGTATAGCCGGGAGATCAATCCGGTTTTCCAGCGCTATTGTTTGTTGTTGCGTGGTTTCGCCACGCTGGAGAGCACCGACGGCTATCACTGCGAGCTGGGTTTTGGCCAGGGCGTTTCGATCAATATCCATGCGGCGGGTAATCCGGGCACCTACGTCGGTACGGATTTCCATCCGGGCCAGGCCGCCCATGCCATCGGGCTGGCGAACGACTGGGGCAGCGATGCGCGGCTGTATGACGACAGCTTCGAGCAACTGCTGGCCCGCCATGACCTGCCGCAGTTCGACAGCATCAGCCTGCACGGCATCTGGACCTGGGTCAGTCGTGACAACCACAAGTTGATCGTCGAGTTTGCCCGTCGTCATCTCAAACCGGGCGGTCATGTATACATCAGCTACAACTGCTTCCCGGGCTGGTCGCCGCTGGCACCGTTGCGCCAGTTGTTCAGCCTGCATGACCGCTTCGCCACACAAACGTCTGCTCGCCCGGATCAGCGTATCGATGCTGCGCTGCAGTTCTCCGAAGCATTGTTGGCGGCCAAACCGAACTATGCCAATTCGGCGCCTCACCTGGACGCCAAGCTCCAGAGCATCAAAGGCCAGAATCGCCAATACGTCGCCCATGAATACTTCAACCGCGACTGGAATTGCATGTATTTCACCGACGTGGTCGATGCCCTGGCCCCGGCCAAGCTCGACTACGCCACCACCGCCGTTCCGCTGGACACGGTGGACCCGCTCAACCTGAGCGCCGAAGGCATGGACTTTCTGGAAGGCATCGAGCATCCGGTCATGCGCGAGCAGGCGCGTGATTACTTCGTCAACCAGAACTTCCGCCGGGACCTCTACGTGCGCGGGGCCAACCGGCTGTCCGCCAGCGAGCACCGCGAACGCATGCTCAGTACCCGTTTTGTCCTGATGCAACTGGCAGAAAGTGTCGCGGGCAGCGTCACGGGGCCCGCAGGCTCAGCCACGTTGCAGGCAGAGATTTACGGCCCGGTGCTCGATGCGTTGGCGGACGACGGCTACGTGCCGAAAACCCTGCGCCACTTGCTGGAGGCTTCGCCTTCGCTGAGTTTTGGCGATGTGGAGCAGGCCATCAATGTGTTGATCGCTATGGGGGCCGTGGCGCCATGCCAGAGTGAAGCGGCCGAGAAGCTGGCGCAGACACGCTGCAATACGCTCAATCTACAACTGTGCAGACGCTCGCTGTTCGATCACAAAATCCAGGTCTTGGCCAGTCCGGTGACGGGTGGTGGCGTGACAGTCAGCCGATTCCAGCAGTTGTTCCTGATATCGATCAAACAAGGCAAGACCCGCCCAGCCGAGTGGGCATTGCTGGCGTGGGGCATCATTGGCGGCCAAGGTGAAGGACTGCTCAAGGACGGCAAAGCGCTGACGACTGCCGAGGAAAATATTGCCGAGCTGACCGAACAGGCCGAGGCGTTTGCCGGGCAGTCGCTGATCATTCTCAAGGCGCTGAAAATCGTCTAGCGGCAAAAAGTCTTATGGGGTCCGGTTTTTTCATCGAGCCGTCCGATCAGCGAACAGTTCATCGGGGGCCCGACACGCCGTTGCTGCGTCTTCGATGGACTGCTTGTATCCTGCGCAGCCCGGGACATACGGTCGCTGTTGTGGCCCCGGTCCGACAACGGCCGTGACGGAAAACGGACTTTCCAAAAGGTACTGATGTGAAGCGTGATACCCACCTCGTGATGCTGTTGCTGTTTATCATCGGTTGCTCCCTGGCGTCGCTGACCATCTGGAAGGTGCTGAGCTCCCGGGAGCGGGCGCTGGACGAGGTGAACGTCCACGGGTTGAACCTGACCCAGGCGCTCGCGACCTATTCCGAAGGCATCGTCCGGCAAAGCTCGCTGCTCTTGCTCGGGCTCGTCGAGCGTCTGGAAACCGAGGGCAGCGGCCCCGCGCAGATCGAACGGCTGAATGCGCTGGTCAACCGTCAGCAACCGCTGATGCCGCAGCTCAGTGGCATCACCGTCTACGATAATCGCGGCCACTGGCTGATGTCCTCCAACCGACCGATTCCGGCCGGGGTCAACAGCAGTGACCGGGACTATTTCATCCATCACCGTGACGATCCTTCCCGCGAGCCCTTCATCGGCCCGCCCATCCGTAGCCGCTCGAATCAGGAGTGGGTGATTACCGTCAGTCGCCGCTTCAATGACGCGCGCGGAGAGTTCGCCGGTGTGGTGGCGGTCACCCTGGGGGTCGAAAACTTCCTGCGACTGTTCGGCAAGCTCGACGTGGGGCAGGAAGGCGCCATCGGTCTGTCCTACACCGACGGTACGCTGCTGGTGCGTTATCCCTTTCGCGAACAGGACATGGGGCGCAATTTCTCCAAGTCGCCCATTTATGCGAAGTACCTGGTGGATCAGTCGGTGGGCACCGCGTCCTTCACGTCCAGCCTCGACGGGGTGGAGCGGCTCTACGCGTTTCGCAAGAGTGAAAAGCTGCCGCTGATCACCACGGTCGCGCTCGGCAAGCGCGAAGCACTGGCGGCGTGGCGGCTGGAGGCGCTGCTGTCGATCGTGGTGGTCGCATCGTTGCTGGGGCTCACTGGCGTGATCGGCTGGTTTCTCATTCGTGATATACGTCGACGGACCCAGGTGGAAGGGGAGTTGCGGCTCACTCAACAGCAGTTGCTGGGATCAAACCGGCAGCTGGAATTGCTGGCGATGAAGGACGCGCTGACGGGCCTCGCCAATCGCCGCTGTTTCGATGAAACACTGGCCATGGAAGCGCGCCGTGCTCAACGTGACAGGACATCGCTGGCCTTGCTGATGATCGATATCGACTACTTCAAGCTGTTCAACGATTCCCAGGGGCATGTTGCCGGCGACGCCTGCCTTCAACGGGTGGGAAAAGTGCTTGAAGCCTGTGTGCGGCGACCGTCGGATCTGGTGGCACGCTATGGCGGGGAAGAGGTGGCGATCATCATGCCCGACACCGATGGCGAGGGGGCGTCGGTCGTGGCACAACTGATTCTGGAGCGACTGACGCAAGAGCACATTGCTCACCCGGCGAGCCCGTTCGGTCGGGTGACGGTCAGTATCGGCGTCACCGCGGCGGCGGGTCCACAACTGGCCGTGGTGCAAGCGCTGATCGAGACGGCAGATCAGGCGCTGTATCAGGCGAAGAGCACAGGGCGGAACCGGATGGCAAGGCAGGCTCCCGGCGACAGTTCCCGTTCACCACTGCCAGTGTGAGCAGTGCTGAACGGTCGGGTGTTGCGCCTTACCGATAATCGGCAGTCATCACGCGTACTCGGGGTAGTCCACATACCCTTCGGCATTGCCACCGTAGACCGTGGCCGGATTCAGTGAATTCAGCGGCCAGTCATTGGCGATGCGCGCCGGCAGGTCCGGGTTGGCCATGAACGGGCGACCGAAGGCCACGAAATCCGCCAGCCCCGAATCGAGCAACTGCGCACCGGATGCTGCGGTGTAGCGCCCGGCGTAAATGATCGCGCCGCTGAAGGTGTCGCGCACTGCCTGACGGAACGTTAGAGGCATCGCCGGGGCATCGTCCCAGTCGGCTTCGGCGATGGACAGGTAGGCGATGCCCACGTCCTGCAGCACCTTGATCGCTTCGATGTAAGTGGTGTGCGGATCTTCCTCGACCATGCCCAGGTAGGTACGCGCCTCGTCGGTGGTGGTGAACAGCGGGGCGAAACGCACACCGACTTTTTCACGACCGATGCACTCGGCAACTCCAGCCACCACTTCACGTAAAAAGCGCAGGCGATTGTGCAGCGAGCCGCCGTACTGGTCGGTGCGCAGATTGCTGTGGGCCGAGATGAACTGGTTCACCAGATAACCATTGGCGCAGTGCAGTTCGATCCCGTCGAAACCTGCCTCCATGGCATTGCGCGCGGCCTGGATGTACAGCTGAACCAGTTCCTGCACTTCATCGGTGGTCAGTGCGCGAGGGGCGGACGGTGGCACCAGGGCGCCGGCACCAGGCGCGGTTTCGATGAACACGCTGACCCGGTCGGTGGCTACCGCAGAGGCCGAAACCGGTGCGGCACCGTCGGGTTGCAAAGCCGTATGGGACACGCGCCCCACATGCCAGAGCTGGGCGAAGATCACGCCGTCCCGGGCGTGGACAGCCTCGGTGACTTTGCGCCATCCGGCGACTTGCTCGGGGGTATGAATGCCGGGTGTCCACGCATAACCTTGGCCGCGCGGCTCGATCTGCGTGCCTTCCGTTACCAGTAAACCGGCGCCGGCGCGTTGCTGGTAATACTCGGCCATCAATTCATTGGCAACGTTGCCCGGCTGGGTGCTGCGCTGGCGGGTGAGGGGCGGCAGCACGATGCGGTTTTTCAGGGTGTGCAGACCCAAAGTGCCGGGTTTGAAGAAACTGCTGTGATTCATGGATGTGCCTTGGATTGGGTTTATTAGACCAGTCGACTAGTGGTCGGGCCAAAAAAGACGCCGTGCAACACGCGCACGGCGTCCGGGTGGATGACGGCTGAAAATGTCAGCCGAGCAGCTTCAACAGTTTCTCGGCGACAGCGGCGGAGCTGGCTGGGTTCTGGCCGGTGACCAGTTTCCCGTCAGTCACCACGTGCACCTGCCAGTCGGCGACTTTGGAGTAACGGGCGCCGAGGCGCTGGAACTCGTCTTCGACCAGGAACGGCACCACATCCGTCAGACCGACAGCCGCTTCTTCGGAATTGGTGAAGCCGGTGACGTCACGATCCTTGACCAAGGCTTTGCCGTCAGCGCCGAGCACATGCCGCAGCACCCCCGGGGCGTGGCAGACGAAACCATGAGGTTTGTTACTGCGGGCGAAGGCTTCGATCAGGGCAATCGAATGCTTGTCTTCGGCCAGATCCCAGAGCGGGCCGTGGCCACCTGGATAAAACACGGCATCGAAATCCTCGGCGCTGACATCGGCCAGGCGCCCGGTATTCGCCAGCGCTTGTTGCGCCGCCGAATCCTTGCGGAAGCGGTCGGTTTCGGCGGTCTGGGCGTCGGGTTCGTCGCTTTTCGGATCCAGCGGTGGCTGGCCGCCAGCGGGCGAGACCAGGGTGATATCGGCGCCGGCGTCCTTGAAGGCGTAGTAAGGGGCGGCGAACTCTTCGAGCCAGAAGCCGGTTTTCTTGCCGGTGTTGCCGAGCTGATCGTGGGAAGTCAGAACCATCAAGATTTTCATAGAGCACCTTGGGTGGGTCGGGTGTCGTGGCTGTGCGAGGGATTCGCACACGATCGACACCGGGGAAAGGGTTTGTCGGGGCGCAGCATAGATTCCAATTAGACCAGTCGTCTAGTAATTTTTTATCCGCATGTTTTTCATGGACTGGTGTGGCAAACTCCCGTTCCTTCGAGTTAAACGACTGGTCTATTGCCTGGTAATCTGCGCCCCGATGAAACCGACCTACGACGACACCCGCCAACACCTGCTCGACACCGGCCACCGGATGATGGCCGAAAAGGGCTTCACCAGTGTCGGCCTGAACGAGATCCTGCAAACCGCCGGTGTGCCCAAGGGCTCGTTCTATCACTACTTCAAATCCAAGGAGCTGTACGGCCAGGCGCTGCTTGAGGATTACTTCGTCTGTTACCTGGCCGACATGGAGCGGCGCCTGACGCTGCCCGACCTGAATGCCCGCGAGCGGCTGATGGACTACTGGCAAGGCTGGCAGGACCGCTGCACGCTGGAGGGGCATGGTGACGAGTGTCTGGTGGTGAAGCTCAGTGCCGAGGTGGCCGATCTGTCCGAAGCCATGCGCCTGACCTTGCGCGATGGCGCCGAGCGCGTGGTGGCGCGCATCACCACTTGCATCGAGCAGGGCCAGGCCGATCAATGCCTGCCCGACGGCGATGCCCGGCAACTGGCGGAAACCCTCTATCAGCTGTGGCTGGGGGCGAGTTTGTTGAACAAGTTGCAACGGACCGGGCAGTCGCTGGACACGGCGATGACGACCACCAGGCGACTGTTGGACGCCTGAACTTTCAGCGCTCTTGTCCCTTGCTGATCGAATGCCGGCGAAGTTTCAGAGCCGTGTCCAGCCGGCTCACCCAGTTGATGTCATTCAGATCCGCGCCCAGCAGGTTCTCGATGCGCCCTGTCCGGTAATTGAGGGTGTTCGGGTGGATGCCGAGGGTCTTGGCGGTCTGGGCGCGGTGACGGCCGCTTGAGAAAAACGCTTCCAGTGTCAGCAGCAGGTCGGGTTCATGGCTGAGCTGCTCGATGAGCGACATCAGGTATCTGAGAGTGTTGTCGTGGCTGCGCACGCTGTCTTCGATCAGCACGCTTGAATAGCGTCTGACACGTACTTCGGCCCCGTTGAATGGGAACAGGTCGATGGCCTTGATCGCTTCTTCCGCCGTGCCGACCCAGCCGGCGATCCCCTGATTCAGCAGACCGATGCCGATGCCACGCAACGACGGCAGCAACGCCGGCAGTGACGCGGCGCTTTCGCACATGCGCTGGTCGCATTGCGTGAGGGTTTCGCCTTTGATGCCCGGCAGCCAGATCACCAGTCTGTCGCGGTACCAGACGCGGATCAGTTCCTTGACGGGAATCTTCAGGTGCCGGGCAATCTGCAGGGTCATACGGTCGAATTCGTCTTCGCGCTGCAACGGCTGGACAGGGCGCAAGGGCAGTTCCAGCGCGAGCGCCACGCGGGGCGTGCTGGCGTCCAGGCCGAGTGCCAACAGGGTGTCTTCGAATCCTTCGGTATCGTGCGGTGAATGCAACAGGAAGTGATAAAGCCGCTGATGCAGATGCTCCCTCCAGCGAACTTTCTGAATCTGTTCTTCCAGATACGCCTGGACCACTTCTTCGGCAATGTCGTCGAAGAAATCGAACATGTAGCCGGAAATCTGCAACAACAACTCTTTGCTCAACGCATCGTCGTCTCTGGCAAGTTCCAGGTAGCCGCTCCAGATTTCACGCACCCCAAGGCTGAACCCGCGCATCAGCGATTGCAGGGGCACACCCTGATGGACGCGCCGGCAACCGATCTCCTTCAGCGTTCGGCGAGTGTCCTGCGACAAGCCCTCGCCGGTCAGCAGCGTTTCGCACCACAGGCGCGCGGTGTAGCTCAGGGAGTTTTCCAGATCCTTGCGGGCTTCGGGTGTGAGGTCTTTGTAGCCTGCCATCCCGTTGAGCTGGTGGTTGATCTTTGCGGTGAGCAGGGAAGGGGTGTTCGCAAACTCTCGGGTGATCGTTGCAAGTCGAGCGCTGAGGGTGGGAATGGGCGTCATTGCGTTCACCTTTTGGCGCCTGAAAGTGTCGATTTCACTCGCGGGCGAGTGTCTGTGCGCGCTCTATACTCTTACGTTCACCAGGCCAGTTCAACAACGCTTTTAGCCCGGTTTTCCGGTTGTTTACTGTCACAACGAAGTTATGTTTTTTTCCAATATCGGGGCCGTGGCCGGATCGGTAAGGTGCGCAGGTCAATTCCTTGCCCAGAGGTTCCGGTTTGCGTCAGTCGTCACTTGCGAAGGTAGACATGCCTTCATCCGATCCCGTCAGGCTGGCACTGATACCTGTCGTTCTCCTGCTCAGTGGATGCTCGACATCCCCCTCGCTTGTACTGTTCGGTGCGGCTTTTCCCGATTGGCTGTTCTGCATTGTCGGCGGCGTTGTGGCGACCACGGCGATCCATGTGGTACTGGGCAAATATTCGCTGCGCGAACGCATTTCTCCTCTGGCATTGAGTTACCCGGCACTGACCGGTCTCCTGGCGATGCTGTTGTGGCTCGTCGTCTTCCACGGATGAATGCCCGCCATGAATAAACCCGACGCAAAACCGCATTCAAGCCGTGTGCCGGCGCTGCTGATCGTGCTGGCGGCGTTTCTGCTGCTGGGCTACGTGCTCTGGCAAACCGAAACCCGGCCCAGTACCGATGATGCCTACGTGTATGCCGACACCATCGATGTCGTTCCGGAAGTGAACGGCCGGATCGTCGAGATGCCGGTGCGCGACAACCAGTTGGTCAAGCAGGGCGATCTGTTGATCCGCATCGACGCACGTCCGTATCAGGACGCACTGGATCAGGCCCGGGCGCGGCTGGTGACCCTCAATCATCAAATCGGTTTGACTCAACGCAGCGTGAACGCCCAGCAATACGAAGCCGCATCGGCCGTGGCATCGGTCGAGCGGGCGAAGGCGCAGGCCACGCAGTCCAACGACACCCTTCAACGTCTGGAGAAATTGCTCGCCAAGGGCTACGTGTCCGTGGAAGCGGTGGACCAGGCGCGGACGGCCCAGCGTTCGACGGCTGCCGAACTCAACGCCTCCCGATTGCAGGCGCAACGAGCCGGAGCCGCCGTCAGTGGCGTGGATGCGCTGGTGGCGCAGCGGGCCGAAGTCGAGGCGCAGATTTCCCTGGCCGAACTGAGCCTGGAATTCACCGAAGTGCGCGCACCTTTCGACGGGCGAATCGCCTCCTTGCGCACCACCGTCGGCCAGTTCGCCTCGGCCTACAAACCGATCTTCACACTGATCGATACACGCCACTGGTACGTGGTGGCGAACTTTCGCGAGACCGATCTGAAAGGCATCAAGGCCGGCACGTCCGCCACGCTTTATCTGTTGGGCGACACCGGCAAGCGCTTTCAGGGCCGGGTGGATTCGCTCAGTTTCGGTGTGCTGCCGGATGACGGCGGAACCGTGGTCGAAGGCCTGCCGCGTGTCCAGCGCACCATCAACTGGGTCCGGGTTTCGCAACGGTTTCCGGTGAAGATCTCGGTGCAGGATCCCGACCCGGAACTGTTCCGCATCGGCGCCTCGGCCGTCGCGGTGCTGCGCCCTGACGAATCGGCCAAGACCGGCCAATGAGTCGCTCGGCGGAAGACTGGAACCGGAGCGGTCTGGAGCGCCTGTACCGGTTTCTGGTCGATGAGCTTCAGCCCTATCCCGGTCGTATGAACCTTCTGTTGCGCACGCTGCTGGGCAGTGCGCTGGTGATCATCATTTCGATGACCCTGCAGGTTCCGTTGCTGGCGTTATCGCTGATCGTGGTCTTCTACGTGACGCAGACCAACGTGGTGCTGACCCGCATGGTCGGGGTGCTGTTCCTGGTCGGTGCGACGCTGGCGATCGGCCTGACCATCCTGCTTCTGAAGTTCACCTATGGATACCCGCTGCTGAGAATTCTGGGGGCGAGCGTGCTGTTTTTCTGCAGTGCGTATCTGATACGGGTCACGCGGATTGGCGTGGTGTTTTTCGTGGTCGGCATTGTGGTGATCTATGCCCAGACCTTCGTCGACCTGACCGATCAGGCCGAGGCCGTTTTGCGTCTAGTGCTCTGGGTGTGGGTGGCGGTCAGTTACGCCATCGGCCTGACGCTGTTGGTCAACACATTGCTGTTGCCGGCGGAGCCTGTCAGGCAATTGCAGAATCATCTGCGCTCCCAGTTGCTCACGGTTGCCCGGTGTCTGAGTGGCGAGCAGAGCGGGGCGGCGTTGGGTGCCGCCGCGATTCAGCGCAGCGTATTGGCGTCGCAACAACTGTTGCGATTCGCCTGCATGCGCGACGCCGATTATCGCAGTCAGCAGGCCGCACATCTGGCGCGCATCAGCAGTATTTCCCGACTGCTGACGCTGGCGGCTCACCTGCCGCCGCCCACAGCGAATGCACGGGCCACCGAGTTGTTGCATCAGGCAGTGCTTGATCTGGAGGCTTCTCTGGGAACGGGTCAAGCGCCTGAAGGATTGTCTGCCCTTGATCAGATCGATACGTCCGGTCTGCCCGGCGTGTACGAGGAAATGCGCCTGGAGTTGTTGTCTTTTCTCAATGTGCAGGCGGCTGACAGCGCCCCGGAAACCAAGGCGAAGGGGCCGCCGATGTGGGTGCCGGATGCCTTCGAAAACCCGGTGTACACACAGTTTGCCGTCAAGACGCTGCTGGCCGCATCGCTTTGCTATCTGTTCTACATGGGCACGGACTGGCAAGGCATCCACACCATCATGCTGACCTGCCTGATCGTCGCTCAACCCAGCCTTGGCGCCACCGGGATGCGCGCGACGTTGCGTGTCGGTGGTGCGCTGGTGGGCAGCGCTTTGGCATTGGCGATGGTGATTCTGGTGGTTCCGCACATCGACGGGATCGTCGGCCTGTTGTTCATGTCATTGCCGGTGATCGCGCTCGGCTCCTGGATCGCCGCTGGCTCCGAGCGAATCAGCTACGCCGGTGTGCAGATCGTATTCACCTTTGCGCTGGCGTTACTGGAGCAGTTCGAACCCAGCACCAACCTGACGGAGATTCGTGATCGCATCATCGGTGTGCTGCTGGGTGTCGGGATCTCCCTGTTGATTCACGCCTTTCTATGGCCCGAGGCGGAGGGTGAAACGCTGCGCCAGCGATTGGCGACGCTGGTTGGCCGGCTCGCGGATTCGCTGAAAACGAGGCGAACACCCGATGAGGCACGCCGTGACTTGCGGGTGTGGAGTGAGTTGGCCGATTGCCAGGCGATGGTGGCCCGGGTTGCACTTGAGCCCGGTTGGCAGGTCGCCGAGAGTCATCAGGAAGTGCTGGTTTTTCGTATGCAGGAATTGCTGGTGCGACTCAGAACCATCGCCATGACAATCGATGCGCTTCAGGTGGAACTGGCTCACGGTCAGTCGCAAGGCGAAGCCTGGCTGACATCCCTTGAACTGTGCAACGAAACTGCCGCCGTGCTGGCTGACTACGCGCAGCAACTGAAAGGTCAGCAGGGCTTTGCAGTCGCGAGCGGGGATCTGGAGCGCTTGCGGGAATACGCCAGCGCAAGGCTGGCGGACGATGTACTGAAAGTGCATTTTCTTCAGTTGTTGGCGAGTGTGGAAAACCTGCCCGCCAGTTAATGCGACGAAACATATTCCGAGGGCGTCGTCGGCGCAGGCAAGGCGTACGTCGCCTTCATCCATTCGATCTCCGCCTGCGGCGTCCTGCCAAAGAAGCGTTTGAACTCGCGACTGAATTGCGAGGCGCTCTCATAACCCACGTTGAACGCCGCTGCCGAAGCGGTCATGGCATTGCGCAGCATCAACAGCCGCGCCTGATGCAAACGTGTCGACTTCAGATATTGCATGGGTGAGGTGTCCGTCACACCGCGAAAGTGCAGGTGAAAATTCGGCACGCTCATGCTGGCTTCGTGGGCGAGTTGCTCGACGTCGAGGCGCTCCTGATAACAACTGTGGATCTTGCGGATCGCCCGGGTCACCTTGCCGAAGTGCCCCTGCCGATTGAGCGCGGCACGCATCGATCCGCCTTGTTCGCCCGTCAGAATGCGGTAGTAGATTTCCCGCAGCAGCGATGGCCCCAGTATCTGCGCGTCCCCCGGAATGCTCATGGCTTCGAGAAAACGCAACGTCGAAGCACGGAGCTTGTCGTCCATCGGTGAGGCGTACATGCCCTTGGGTTGCGCATCGTTTGCGCCGTGAAGGTCATCCACTTGCTGCATCAGCTCGCTGGCCAACTGGAAGTCGAGGTGCATGTAGATCGCGAGCATCGGCTCGGCCTCGGTGGCATCGGTTTCCATGATGAAGGGGATCGGCACGGACACCACCAGATAATGCTGGGCGTCGTAAACGTAGACGTCATCGCCCAGATAACCGCGTTTCTGGCCCTGGCAAAGAATCACGATGCCCGGGTCGTACAGCACCGGTGTGCGGGTCAGCGGCCGGTTCGAACGCAGGAAGCGCACGCCTTCAAGCGCACTGAGGTTATAGCCCTCAACTGGTGCGAGGGTTTCCATGAGCTGCACCATGCGCGAGGTGCCTGCGTCGGCCTGCTTCATTGCGTTCTCTCTATTGGCCGCTCAATGGTCGGTGGAGCGAGTCAACGCTTCCCACTGATCGATCTCGCTGGCGGCGTGTTCGAGCTTTTCACGCACCAGGCGCAACGCGTCACTGCCCAGGAGCAGGTGCGCCGGCGGTGACGGGCTGGCGATGATCTGCAACATCGCTTGAGCCGCTTTTTGCGGGTCGCCGAGCTGCTTGCCGCTCTTTTCTTCGCGGGCCTTGCGCACCGGATCGAAACTGGCGTCATAGTCGGCAATGCTGCGCGGTGTGCGCTGCATCGAGCGACCGGCCCAGTCGGTTCGAAATGAACCCGGCGCGACGGCAGTCACGAAGATATTGAAGGGCGCCAGTTCCTTGCTCAGCGTATCGGAGATGCCTTCGAGCGCAAACTTGCTGCCGCAGTAGTACGCGATGCCCGGCATCGTGATCGTGCCGCCCATCGAGGTGATATTGATGATGTGGCCCGCACGGCGCTTGCGAAAGAAGGGCAGGAACGCCTTGATCACGGCGACAGCACCGAACACGTTCACGTCGAACTGACGGCGCATGTCTTCCAGCGGCGACTCTTCGAAGATGCCTTCGTGACCGTAACCGGCGTTATTGATCAACACATCGACCGGGCCATGAGTCGCCTCAACTTCGGCAATGACGCCGTCGATCCGGTCGAAGTCCGTGACATCCAGCATCACCCCGTAAGCGTTATCCACGGAGAGCGCTTGAAAGGCGTGCAAGTCGGCTTCCTTGCGCACGGTGCCAATAACGCGGTGGCCGGCAGCGAGTGCTTCTTTGGCCAGTGCATGGCCGAAGCCGCTGCTGACGCCGGTAATGAAAAGGGTTTTGGTGGTGGACATGACGGGCTCCGGTGAATGGGGTTTCAGCTCATGGTATCCATCGAAGAAACGCCCACCTATGTCGGTTTGTCTTTGAGCATTGCCTATTCCTATCAAGGAGGCGAGATAACGCCCGATGAACTTTTTGCATGGCTCCGGGCATCCAAGCTGGAACAGACCCAACGCGCTGATATCAGCCAAGGACAGACGATGACCTTTCTAATTTTCCTGTTGGCCTGCGGTGCGGCAGCGAGCACCGGGATGATTTTCCAGCCGGGCCCGTGGTACCAATCGCTGGTCAAACCACGCTTCACTCCGCCCAACTGGGTGTTTCCCGTTGCCTGGACAACGATCTACCTGTTGCTCGCGTGGGTCGGTTATCGCCTGACCCTGACACCCGGCAGCGAAACGATCCTCGCCCTGTGGGCAGCGCAAATTGCGTTGAACACCTTGTGGACACCGGTATTCTTCGGCGCCCATCGCCTCTTTGCCGGCATGCTGATCATCACGCTGCTGTGGCTGGTGGTCGCCGCGATGGTGGTGTTGGCCTTGCGCCTGGACGTGATTACCGGTTTGATCCTGTTCCCTTACCTGGCATGGCTGTGTGTCGCGGCGGCGTTGAATTTCTCTATTCTGCGCAACAACCGCGAATAAAAAGGACGCAATGAAGACATCAATGGACTGGCACGCAGACGAAAACGAGTTGGCGCAATTACGCGCCTTCAACAAGAAGCTCGCCCGGCTGCCGCGCTTTCGCATCCGCAATCGCATCATGCCGCGAGCGATTCAGATGCTGCTGCGCCTCAGCCAATTGGGCGGCGCGAGAAAGTTGCGCAAGCACGGGCTCGAGGCCGAACGCAAAGTGGTGGGCGTCGACGGCGCATCGGTGCCGGTGCGGATCATCCGACCCAAGACAAAGGCCAAAGGCGTGGTACTGGATTTTCATGGCGGCGGCTGGGTCATCGGCAATGCGCAAATGAACGACCACCTCAACATCGGCATGGTGAACGCCTGCGACGTGGCCGTGGTCTCGGTCGATTATCGGCTTGTGGTCTCGACCCCGATCGAAGGCGTCATGCAGGACTGCCTCACGGCGGCCCGCTGGCTGCTGAGCGATGAATGCCACGAATTTGCGAACCTGCCCGTTATCGTCGTGGGCGAATCCGCCGGCGGCCACCTCGCCGCCGCGACCCTGCTGCAACTCAAACAATGGCCGGACATGCTCAAACGGGTGAGCGGAGCGCTGCTGTACTACGGCGTCTACGACCTGACCGGAACCCCCAGCGTACGCAATGCCGGGCCCGAGACCTTGCTGCTGGATGGGCCGGGGATGGTTGAAGCGCTGCAAATGCTCACGCCGGGATTGAACGACGAAGAACGCCGGCAGCCGCCGTTGTCTCCGCTGTACGGCGACGTCACCGGGTTTCCGCCGGCGTTGATGTTTGCGGCGGAGCTGGATCCGCTCAGGGATGACACGCTTGAACTGGCTGAGCGTTGGGGCAGGGCGGCGGAGGTTGAAGTGCATTTGCTGCCGGAAACGGCGCATGGGGTGATTCATTTTCCGTTGGGGTTGGCGGGGAGGGTGGTTGGGTATGGTCGGGCTTGGGTTTCGGGGCAAATTCTTGAGGGGGGAGTGTTTTAATGAGGGCCGGTTTCGGCGGCCACGAATGTCTGCTATCGGCTGTGGATTCAACCGGTCGATGCAACACAACTAAATTCTGTGTAAGCAGAAGGAGTGTTGCAGATGAAGCAGAGACCGCGGATCTATTACACCGAAAGCCAGAAAAAGTTGATGTGGGATCACTGGCAGAAAGGCGACTCTCTCCAGCACATCGCCCAACTTTTTGATCGAAACCATTCATCGATACAGCGCATCTTGGCGGAAACAG
>NZ_NEHN01000008.1:0-331069 GCF_002112395.1 Pseudomonas sp. R38(2017) | reverse complement strand
TGCATCGCCGATGGTAGTGTGGGGTTTCCCCATGTGAGAGTAGGTCATCGTCAAGATTAAATTCCGAAACCCCAATTGCGAAAGCAGTTGGGGTTTTGTTTTGCCCGCAGGAAAGTGGGTTGTTTGAATTCTATGCAACGGCTCGGTGCATGGCTATTATTCGGGCCTCATTCCGAGGCGAGACCTGCATGCTGACGTTGTTGAACCTTCTGAAGGATGGGCGATTCCATTCCGGTCAGGCTCTGGGAGTTGCCCTGGGAATTAGTCGAAGTGCAGTGTGGAAGCAGCTTCAGCACTTGGAGGCTGAGCTTGGGCTATCCATACATAAAGTCCGGGGGCGGGGCTACCAGTTGGCCTCGCCACTGGAGTTGCTTGACTCGCTCAAGATAGAGGAAAGTCTTGCCGGCTGGCCTGTGAGTGTCTTCGACTCTATCGACTCTACTAACGCAGAGTCGCTGCGTGCCGTTGATCGGGGTCAAATGGCGCCCTTTCTGGTACTGGCTGAACGGCAAATCTCCGGACGTGGTCGTAGGGGGCGAAAATGGGTAAGTCCGTTTGCCGAGAACCTCTATTACAGTCTCGTATTGCGCATTGATGGTGGGATGCGTCAGCTTGAAGGGCTAAGTCTTGTTGTCGGTCTCGCGGTCATGCAAGCCCTTCGCGTGCTTGGGGTGCCAGGTGCGGGGTTGAAGTGGCCCAATGACGTTTTGGCTGGGCGAAAAAAAATCGCCGGGATCTTGCTGGAGCTGGTCGGAGACCCGGCGGACGTGTGTCATGTAGTGCTGGGTGTTGGCATTAACGTGAACATGCAAGCTACTGACGAGGTTGATCAGCAGTGGACCTCGATACGGCTTGAGTCGGGAAAAAGTTGTGATCGCAATATTCTGGTGGTTGAGCTGAGCAAGCAGTTGCAGCTTTATCTGCAGCGTCATCAGTCAGGGGGTTTCTCTGCGCTTCAGGCGGAGTGGGAAGCGAATCACTTATGGCAGGGACTGCCGGTTTCTCTCACGGCGGGTGTCAACCAGATAGATGGCGTGGTGCTGGGGATCGATAATCAAGGTGCGCTACGGCTGAAGGTGGATGGCGTGGAGAAAGTCTTTAGTGGTGGTGAGCTCAGCTTGAGGTTGCGTGATGATTCTTGAGCTTGATTGCGGAAACAGTTTTATCAAGTGGCGGGTGCTGGATGGCGAAGCGGGTGCCTTGGTCGCGGAAGGGGTGGTCGACTCCGATGAGGCATTGGTCAGCGGCCTTCGTTCGCTCGATAAATTGTCTCTCGGCAAATGCCGCCTTGTCAGTGTGAGAACTGAAGATGAGACCAATTTGCTGATTGGTTTTCTCAAGCGTGAGTTCGATATTTCCGTTGTCTGTGCGACGCCTGCTCGCGAAATGTCCGGCGTCAAAAATGGTTACGAAGACTACGAACGTCTTGGCCTTGATCGTTGGTTGGCGATGCTCGGTGGTTTTCATCTGGCTGGTGGGGCTTGCCTGGTTCTCGATTTCGGGACAGCGGTGACTGCTGATTTCATCTCGTCGGACGGTGAGCACCTGGGAGGCTTCATTGGTCCTGGCATGCCGCTAATGCGCAATCAATTGCGTACGCATACTCGAAAGATTCGCTATGGCGATCTGGCGGCGGAACGGGCATTGACGAGTCACGCTCCTGGGCGCAATACAGTCGAGGCAGTGGAGCGTGGCTGTTCGTTGATGCTCAGAGGATTCGTGTTGACGCAGTTGGAGATGGCGCGCTCCTACTGGGGTGAAAGCTTTAGTGTCTTCATCACAGGTGGTGATGCCGAGTTGGTGTCTGATGTCGCGCCTGAGGCTCGGGTCGTTTCCGATTTGGTGTTCGTAGGTTTGGCTATGGCATGTCCTTTGTCCTGAGGTTTGTATGCGTTGGTTGTTTCTCCTGCTTCTGGTACTCAATGTGTTTTATTACGTCTGGCATCAGCAGGAGGCTCCGTTGCGTGCAAAGGACGTCACGCCTCTCAGTCTTTATCGTGGTTCGCAGCAGGATATCCGTTTGCTGAGTGAGGCTGGTGATGCCTCGCGAGGTGCGAAGGCTGATGGGCAGTGTCTATATATAGGCGGTTCGGGTCGTCCTGAAACTGCACAGGCACTGGAACAGCGCCTGAGTGAGCTTGGGGTGAAAGCTCAGCCCTTGCCGAAAGACCTTTCCAGCAATGCATATTGGTTCCGAATCACGCCTGAAACCCAGCATTTCCTGGGCGATGCTCAGTTGCAAAACCTTTCCAAGGAATTCAATGAGTTAAAACACAAAATAATGCTGTGCGAGGGGGTTGCACCTGCGGAATAGTTTGCATAGAATGGCGCCCGCTCCACAGCGAAGACCTGAAAAGGTTGAAGCAGCAGGGCGACGTCAAAGCAGCTAACCTCAGGTTTTTAAATGAGAAAATGCTTGACAAGGGTTTGGTGTAGTATAAAATGCCGGCCTGATTAGGAGGGGTTCCCGAGCGGCCAAAGGGATCAGACTGTAAATCTGACGTCTACGACTTCGAAGGTTCGAATCCTTCTCCCTCCACCAGATTTTGGCGTGAGCTGCAGGCTCCGCGGGTATAGTTTAGTGGTAGAACCTCAGCCTTCCAAGCTGATGATGCGGGTTCGATTCCCGCTACCCGCTCCAAGTTTGCAGGTTGTGCAAAGTGTTACGCTCTTGTAGCTCAGTTGGTAGAGCACACCCTTGGTAAGGGTGAGGTCAGCGGTTCAAGTCCGCTCAAGAGCTCCATATGACAAGGCAGATATGAAAATATCTGCCTTTGTTTTAATGGCTAGGGTTGTTTGCTTATTTCTTCTGTGAGGGGTGATATCGATGGCTAAGGAAAAATTTGATCGTTCCCTACCGCACGTCAACGTCGGCACTATCGGTCACGTTGACCATGGTAAAACCACTCTGACCGCTGCTCTGACTCGCGTCTGCTCCGAAGTTTTCGGTTCGGCCGTAGTTGAATTCGACAAGATCGACAGCGCTCCAGAAGAAAAAGCTCGCGGTATCACCATCAACACCGCGCACGTTGAGTACAACTCGAATATTCGTCACTACGCTCACGTTGACTGCCCGGGTCACGCTGACTACGTGAAGAACATGATCACCGGTGCTGCCCAGATGGACGGCGCGATCCTGGTTTGCTCGGCTGCCGATGGTCCGATGCCACAAACTCGTGAGCACATCCTGCTGTCCCGTCAGGTAGGCGTTCCATACATCGTGGTTTTCCTGAACAAGGCTGACCTGGTAGACGACGCAGAGCTGCTGGAGCTGGTTGAAATGGAAGTTCGCGACCTGCTGTCCACCTATGACTTCCCAGGCGACGACACTCCGATCATTATCGGTTCGGCTCGTATGGCGCTGGAAGGTAAAGACGACAACGAAATGGGCACCACTGCTGTCAAGAAGCTGGTGGAAACTCTGGACAGCTACATCCCAGAGCCAGAGCGTGCTATCGACAAGCCGTTCCTGATGCCAATCGAAGACGTGTTCTCGATCTCGGGTCGCGGTACCGTGGTAACTGGTCGTATCGAGCGTGGTATCGTTCGCGTACAGGATCCGCTGGAAATCGTTGGTCTGCGTGACACTACCACCACCACCTGCACTGGTGTTGAGATGTTCCGCAAGCTGCTGGACGAAGGTCGTGCTGGCGAGAACTGCGGCGTTCTGCTGCGTGGTACCAAGCGTGACGACGTTGAGCGTGGTCAGGTTCTGGTTAAGCCGGGTTCGGTTAAGCCTCACACCAAGTTCACCGCAGAAGTTTACGTTCTGAGCAAGGAAGAAGGCGGTCGTCACACTCCGTTCTTCAAAGGCTATCGTCCACAGTTCTACTTCCGTACTACTGACGTGACTGGTAACTGCGAGCTGCCAGAAGGCGTTGAAATGGTAATGCCAGGTGACAACATTCAGATGACTGTTACCCTGATCAAAACCATCGCGATGGAAGATGGTCTGCGTTTCGCTATCCGTGAAGGCGGTCGTACCGTCGGCGCTGGCGTCGTAGCCAAAATCATCGAGTAAGTAGTTGTAATGTATTTTTCGGGCCGGCATAATGGTCGGCCTGATTTTGTTTTAGGTCAGTAGCTCAATTGGCAGAGCGACGGTCTCCAAAACCGTAGGTTGGGGGTTCGATTCCCTCCTGACCTGCCAGATTCACTCGGTGTGTCTGGCTTTCTTTTCACAGGATCTTCATAGATGACTCCTAAGGCTGAAGCTCAAGGCTCTCGCTTCGATCTGCTCAAGTGGCTTGTAGTAGTCGCTTTGGTGGTGGTTGGCGTTGTAGGCAATCAGTATTACTCTGCTTCGCCGATCCTGTACCGTGTACTCGCTTTGCTTGTCATTGCTGCTGTAGCTGCCTTTTTAGGCCTGCAGACTGCCAAGGGCAAGTCTTTCTTTGTACTGGTTAAGGAAGCTCGTACCGAAATTCGTAAAGTCGTATGGCCAACTCGCCAAGAAACCACGCAGACCACTCTGATTGTAGTGGCTGTTGTTCTGGTTATGGCGTTGCTGTTGTGGGGTCTTGATTCCCTGCTCGGCTGGCTTGTTTCCTTGATTGTCGGCTAAGGGTGTCCCGTGGCTAAGCGTTGGTACGTTGTGCATGCTTACTCGGGTTACGAGAAGCATGTCATGCGCTCGCTGATCGAGCGTGTAAAGCTGGCTGGCATGGAAGATGGCTTCGGCGAAATTCTGGTTCCCACTGAAGAAGTGGTTGAAATGCGTAATGGCCAGAAGCGCAAAAGCGAACGCAAGTTCTTCCCTGGGTATGTGCTGGTACAGATGGATATGAATGAGGGTACTTGGCACTTGGTCAAGGATACTCCTCGGGTGATGGGTTTTATCGGCGGTACTGCTGACAAACCTGCGCCAATCACTGATAAAGAAGCAGAGGCGATTCTGCGTCGCGTTGCTGACGGTAGCGACAAGCCGAAGCCGAAGACGTTGTTCGAGCCAGGTGAAACCGTTCGTGTCAATGACGGTCCTTTCGCGGACTTTAACGGTGTTGTTGAAGAAGTTAACTACGAAAAGAGCCGGATCCAAGTGGCAGTGCTCATTTTCGGTCGCTCTACTCCGGTAGAGTTGGAGTTCAGTCAGGTCGAAAAGGTCTAACTGGACAAGCATCCCAACCCCGCAGCCCTAGGCTGTGGGGTTTTGTCGTCACTGGGATAAACGCGCAAGTAACCGGGGAGCCTTTCGAGGCGTTCGAACCCGTAATTGGAGTGCCTCATGGCCAAGAAGATTACCGCTTACATCAAGCTGCAAGTGAAGGCCGCTCAGGCTAACCCAAGCCCACCTGTTGGTCCTGCTCTGGGTCAGCACGGCGTGAACATCATGGAATTCTGCAAAGCTTTCAACGCCCGTACCCAGGGTCTGGAAGCTGGTCTGCCGACTCCAGTGATCATCACTGTCTACAGCGACCGTAGCTTCACTTTCGAAACCAAATCCACCCCTGCTTCGGTTCTGCTGAAGAAAGCGGCCGGTCTGACCAGCGGTTCCGCTCGTCCGAACACCGTTAAGGTTGGCACTGTTACCCGTGCTCAGCTGGAAGAAATCGCGAAAACCAAAAACGCGGATCTGACTGCAGCTGATATGGATGCAGCCGTGCGCACTATCGCCGGTTCTGCTCGTAGCATGGGCCTTAACGTGGAGGGTGTGTAATGGCTAAGCTGACCAAGCGCCAAAAGGCTATCGCTGAAAAGATCGAAGCGGGCAAGTCCTACAACTTCGAAGAGGCCGCAACTCTGCTGGCTTCGCTGCCAGCTGCCAAGTTCGTCGAGTCGTTCGATGTGGCCGTTAACCTGGGCGTAGACCCGCGTAAATCCGACCAGGTCGTTCGTAGCGCTACTGTGCTGCCACACGGCACTGGCAAGACCGTTCGCGTTGCTGTGTTCACCCAGGGTCCAGCTGCCGAGGCCGCTCTGGCTGCCGGCGCTGACCGCGTAGGTATGGACGAACTGGCTGCCGAAATGAAAGGCGGCGACCTGAACTATGACGTAGTGATCGCATCACCGGATGCCATGCGCGTTGTGGGTCAACTGGGTCAGATCCTCGGTCCGCGTGGTCTGATGCCTAACCCGAAAGTTGGTACCGTTACTCCAGATGTAGCCACCGCGGTTAAAAACGCCAAGGCTGGTCAGGTTCGTTATCGCACCGACAAAAACGGTATCATCCACACTTCCGTTGGCAAGATCGGCTTCGATGCCGTCAAGCTGAAGGAAAACGTTGAAGCCCTGATCGCTGATCTGAAGCGTATCAAGCCAGCTTCCTCGAAAGGTATCTACGTCAAGCGCGTTACCCTGAGCACCACCATGGGCCCAGGTCTGGTTATCGACCAGAGCTCGCTGGACGCGTAAGACAAAAATTGGCGCAGTTGACTGCGCCAATTGAAAGATTGGGGTCCCTGCCTGGCGGGGGCTATCCAAGACCGTAGGCGACGCAAGTCTTAAACCTCAAGCCTACGCAGATGGTGCTCCCGGTTCCTTACCGAATCAGACACCAAAACGACATTCGGTTTCGATCGAATGAAACGGTAACAAGCAGGAGTTGAACCCGTGGCAATTAATCTCGAAGACAAGAAGGCCATCGTCGCTGAAGTCAACGAGGCTGCCAAAGTCGCTCTGTCCGCTGTCGTGGTTGATGCCCGTGGCGTAACAGTAGGCGCAATGACCGGACTCCGTAAAGAGGCTCGTGAAGCTGGCGTTTACGTACGTGTTGTACGTAACACCCTGCTCAAGCGCGCTGTTGCCGGCACTTCGTATGAAGTGCTGAACGACGCGTTCACCGGCCCGACCCTGATCGCATTCTCCAACGAACACCCGGGCGCTGCTGCTCGTCTGTTCAAGGAATTTGCCAAGGGTCAGGATAAGTTCGAGATCAAGGCAGCTTCGTTCGAGGGCAAGTTCCTCGCAGCGAATGAGATCGACGTGCTGGCAAGCCTGCCAACTCGCGACGAAGCTATTGCGAAACTGATGAGCGTGATTCAAGGCGCTACCAGCAAGCTGGCTCGTACTCTGGCGGCAATTCGCGATCAGAAAGAAGCAGCTGCAGCCTGAGGCTGAGCGTTTCCAATCTCGCGTATTTTTGTTTATTTCGACGGCCGTACAGGCTGTCCACCAAATCAGGAATTGAGTCATGTCTCTGACTAACGAACAAATCATCGAAGCAATCGGCCAGAAAACCGTTCTGGAAGTTGTTGAGCTGATCAAAGCAATGGAAGAAACCTTCGGCGTGACCGCTGCTGTTGCTGCTGCTGGTCCAGCTGCTGCTGCCGCTGTTGTTGAAGAGCAAACCGAGTTCAACGTTGTTCTGGTTGAAGCCGGCGAGAAGAAAGTAAACGTGATCAAGGCAGTTCGTGAACTGACCGGTCTGGGCCTGAAAGAAGCCAAAGAGAAAGTCGACGGCGCTCCTCAGGTTGTAGCTGAAGGCGTTTCGAAAGAAGCTGCTGAAGACGCTAAGAAGAAGCTGGAAGAAGCAGGCGCTAAAGTCGAGCTGAAGTAAGCATCGACTTTGCTCCTCCAGCCCGAGCGTCAAGCGACAGGCTGATGGCTGGTGGCTCTTGCCACCGGCCTTTTTCCGTTATTGGCAGCCGACTCGGTCGGTGCCGATAACGAGCTGTAACCATCCGATGTGATGGCGCAAACCATGGGGTTTGCACGATTTTCTGGCTGCTCCCGTCGGGAGGGGCCAAACAAGCAGGTGACCAAGCTGGGGAACGCTGATGGCTTACTCATATACTGAGAAAAAACGTATCCGCAAGGACTTTAGCAAGTTGCCGGACGTCATGGATGTGCCTTACCTCCTGGCCATCCAGCTGGATTCGTATCGTGAATTCTTGCAAGCGGGAGCGACTAAAGATCAGTTCCGCGACGTGGGCCTGCATGCGGCCTTCAAATCCGTTTTCCCGATCATCAGCTACTCCGGCAATGCTGCGCTGGAGTACGTCGGTTATCGCCTGGGCGAACCGGCATTTGATGTCAAAGAATGCGTATTGCGCGGTGTAACTTTCGCCGTACCTTTGCGGGTAAAAGTGCGCCTGATCATTTTCGACAAAGAATCGTCGAACAAAGCGATCAAGGACATCAAAGAGCAAGAAGTCTACATGGGTGAAATCCCCCTGATGACTGAGAACGGTACCTTCGTAATCAACGGTACCGAGCGTGTGATCGTTTCCCAGTTGCACCGCTCTCCGGGCGTGTTCTTCGACCACGACCGTGGCAAGACGCACAGCTCCGGCAAACTGCTGTACTCCGCACGCATCATTCCTTACCGCGGTTCGTGGCTGGACTTCGAGTTTGACCCGAAGGACTGCGTATTCGTACGTATCGACCGTCGTCGCAAGCTGCCGGCCTCGGTTCTGCTGCGCGCGCTCGGCTATACCACCGAAGAAGTGCTGGACGCGTTCTATACCACCAACGTATTCCACGTTAAGGGCGAGACCCTGAGCCTGGAACTGGTGCCTCAGCGCCTGCGTGGTGAAGTTGCAGTCCTCGATATTCAGGACGACAAAGGCAAGGTAATTGTCGAGCAGGGTCGTCGTATCACTGCCCGTCACATCAACCAGCTGGAAAAAGCCGGGATCAAAGAGCTGGACGTGCCTCTGGACTACGTCCTGGGCCGCACCACCGCCAAGGTCATCGTGCATCCGGCAACCGGCGAAATCCTGGCAGAGTGCAACACCGAGCTGACGGCCGAAGTCCTGGCTAAAGTCGCCAAGGCTGGTGTCGTTCGCATCGAAACGCTGTACACCAACGATATCGACTGCGGTCCGTTCGTCTCTGACACTCTGAAGATCGACTCCACCAGCAACCAGTTGGAAGCGCTGGTCGAAATCTATCGCATGATGCGTCCAGGCGAGCCGCCAACCAAAGACGCTGCCGAAACCCTGTTCAACAACCTGTTCTTCAGTCCTGAGCGCTATGACCTGTCTGCGGTCGGCCGGATGAAGTTCAACCGTCGTATCGGTCGTACCGAGATCGAAGGTTCGGGCGTGCTGTGCAAGGAAGACATCGTCGCGGTACTGAAGACTCTGGTCGACATCCGTAACGGTAAAGGCATTGTCGACGACATCGACCACCTGGGTAACCGTCGTGTTCGCTGCGTAGGCGAAATGGCCGAGAACCAGTTCCGCGTTGGCCTGGTACGTGTTGAGCGTGCGGTCAAAGAGCGTCTGTCGATGGCTGAAAGCGAAGGCCTGATGCCGCAAGACCTGATCAACGCCAAGCCAGTGGCTGCGGCGGTGAAAGAGTTCTTCGGTTCCAGCCAGCTGTCGCAGTTCATGGACCAGAACAACCCGCTGTCCGAGATTACCCACAAGCGTCGTGTCTCCGCACTCGGCCCTGGTGGTCTGACTCGTGAGCGCGCGGGCTTCGAAGTTCGTGACGTACACCCGACTCACTACGGTCGTGTTTGCCCGATCGAAACGCCGGAAGGTCCGAACATCGGTCTGATCAACTCCCTGGCAGCTTACGCTCGCACCAACCAGTATGGCTTCCTCGAGAGCCCGTACCGTGTGGTGAAAGAGGGTGTGGTTACCGACGAGATCGTGTTCCTGTCCGCTATTGAAGAAGCCGATCACGTGATCGCGCAGGCTTCGGCGACCATGAACGACCAGAAAGTCCTGATCGACGAACTGGTAGCTGTACGTCACCTGAACGAATTCACCGTCAAGGCGCCTGAAGAAGTCACCCTGATGGACGTTTCGCCGAAGCAGGTAGTTTCGGTTGCAGCGTCGCTGATTCCGTTCCTCGAGCACGACGACGCCAACCGTGCGTTGATGGGTTCGAACATGCAGCGTCAGGCTGTACCAACGCTGCGTGCCGACAAGCCGCTGGTAGGTACCGGCATGGAGCGTAACGTGGCTCGCGACTCCGGCGTTTGCGTCGTGGCTCGTCGTGGCGGCGTGATCGACTCTGTCGATGCCAGCCGTATCGTGGTCCGTGTTGCCGACGACGAAGTTGAAACCGGTGAAGCCGGTGTCGACATCTACAACCTGACCAAATACACCCGCTCGAACCAGAACACCTGCATCAACCAGCGTCCGCTGGTGAGTAAGGGTGATCGCGTTCAGCGTAGCGACATCATGGCCGACGGCCCGTCCACCGACATGGGTGAACTGGCTCTGGGTCAGAACATGCGCATCGCCTTCATGGCATGGAACGGCTTCAACTTCGAAGACTCCATCTGCCTGTCCGAGCGCGTGGTTCAGGAAGACCGCTTCACCACGATCCACATCCAGGAACTGACCTGTGTGGCTCGTGACACCAAGCTTGGGCCAGAGGAAATCACTGCGGATATCCCGAACGTGGGTGAAGCTGCACTGAACAAGCTGGACGAAGCCGGTATCGTTTACGTAGGTGCTGAAGTTGGCGCAGGCGACATTCTGGTAGGTAAGGTCACTCCGAAAGGCGAGACTCAGCTGACTCCGGAAGAAAAACTGCTGCGCGCGATCTTCGGTGAAAAAGCCAGCGACGTTAAAGACACCTCCCTGCGTGTACCTACCGGTACCAAAGGTACTGTCATCGACGTGCAGGTCTTCACTCGTGACGGCGTTGAGCGTGATGCTCGTGCCCTGTCGATCGAGAAGACCCAGCTGGACGAGATCCGCAAGGATCTGAACGAAGAGTTCCGCATCGTTGAAGGCGCGACCTTCGAACGTCTGCGTTCCGCTCTGGTTGGCCACAAGGCTGAAGGCGGCGCAGGCCTGAAGAAAGGTCAGGACATCACCGACGAAGTACTCGACAGTCTTGAGCATGGTCAGTGGTTCAAGCTGCGCATGGCTGAAGATGCTCTGAACGAGCAGCTCGAGAAGGCTCAGGCCTACATCGTTGATCGTCGCCGTCTGCTGGACGACAAGTTCGAAGACAAGAAGCGCAAACTGCAGCAGGGCGATGACCTGGCGCCAGGCGTGCTGAAGATCGTCAAGGTTTACCTGGCAATCCGTCGTCGCATCCAGCCGGGCGACAAGATGGCCGGTCGTCACGGTAACAAAGGTGTGGTCTCCGTGATCATGCCGGTTGAAGACATGCCGCACGATGCCAATGGCACCCCGGTCGACGTCGTCCTCAACCCGCTGGGCGTACCTTCGCGTATGAACGTTGGTCAGATCCTTGAAACCCACCTGGGCCTCGCGGCCAAAGGTCTGGGCGAGAAGATCAACCGGATGGTCGAAGAGCAGCGTAAAGTCGCTGAACTGCGTACCTTCTTGGACGAGATCTACAACCAGATCGGCGGTCGTAACGAAGATCTGGACAGCTTCTCCGATCAGGAAATCCTGGATCTGGCGAAGAACCTGCGTGGCGGTGTTCCAATGGCCACTCCAGTGTTCGACGGTGCCAAGGAAAGCGAAATCAAGGCCATGCTGAAACTGGCAGACCTGCCAGAAAGCGGCCAGATGCAGCTGACCGACGGCCGTACCGGCAACAAGTTTGAGCGTCCAGTTACCGTTGGCTACATGTACATGCTGAAGCTGAACCACTTGGTAGACGACAAGATGCACGCGCGTTCTACCGGTTCGTACAGCCTGGTTACCCAGCAGCCGCTGGGTGGTAAGGCGCAGTTCGGTGGTCAGCGTTTCGGGGAGATGGAGGTCTGGGCACTGGAAGCATACGGTGCTGCTTACACTCTGCAAGAAATGCTCACAGTGAAGTCGGACGATGTGAACGGCCGTACCAAGATGTACAAAAACATCGTGGACGGCGATCACCGTATGGAGCCGGGCATGCCCGAGTCCTTCAACGTGTTGATCAAGGAAATTCGTTCCCTCGGCATCGATATCGATCTGGAAACCGAATAACACGTGACGCGATCGAGAGCGGGGCAGGATTGCCCGCTCTCTGCTCCGCCAGGAGGAAAGGCCTTGAAAGACCTACTGAATTTGCTGAAAAACCAGGGTCAAGTCGAAGAGTTCGACGCCATCCGTATCGGATTGGCCTCGCCTGAGATGATCCGCTCGTGGTCGTTCGGTGAAGTTAAAAAGCCGGAAACCATCAACTACCGTACGTTCAAACCCGAGCGTGACGGTCTGTTCTGCGCCAAGATCTTTGGCCCGGTAAAGGATTACGAGTGCCTGTGCGGTAAGTACAAGCGCTTGAAGCACCGTGGTGTGATCTGCGAGAAGTGCGGCGTTGAAGTTGCACTGGCCAAGGTTCGTCGTGAGCGCATGGCGCACATCGAGCTGGCTTCGCCGGTTGCCCACATCTGGTTCCTGAAATCGCTGCCGTCCCGTATCGGCCTGCTGATGGACATGACCCTGCGTGATATCGAACGCGTTCTCTACTTCGAGAGCTATGTCGTTATCGATCCAGGCATGACCACTCTTGAAAAAGGTCAGCTGCTGAACGACGAGCAGTACTTCGAAGCGCTGGAAGAGTTCGGTGACGATTTCGACGCCCGCATGGGTGCTGAAGCTGTCCGTGAACTGCTGCACGCTATCGACCTGGAACACGAGATTGGCCGTCTGCGTGAAGAAATTCCGCAAACCAACTCCGAAACCAAGATCAAGAAGCTGTCCAAGCGTCTGAAGTTGATGGAAGCCTTCCAGGGTTCCGGCAACCTGCCAGAGTGGATGGTGCTGACCGTTCTGCCGGTTCTGCCGCCGGATCTGCGTCCACTGGTTCCGCTGGATGGCGGTCGTTTCGCGACTTCCGACCTCAACGATCTGTATCGTCGAGTGATCAACCGTAACAACCGTTTGAAGCGCCTGCTGGATCTGTCCGCTCCGGACATCATCGTGCGCAACGAAAAGCGTATGTTGCAGGAAGCTGTCGACGCACTGCTCGACAACGGTCGTCGTGGCCGCGCTATCACAGGTTCCAACAAACGTCCTCTGAAATCCCTGGCTGACATGATCAAGGGTAAGCAGGGTCGTTTCCGTCAGAACTTGCTCGGTAAGCGTGTTGACTACTCCGGTCGTTCGGTAATTACCGTAGGCCCGACCCTGCGTCTGCACCAGTGCGGTCTGCCGAAGAAAATGGCTCTCGAGCTGTTCAAACCGTTCATTTTCGGCAAGCTGGAAATGCGTGGTCTGGCGACCACCATCAAAGCGGCCAAGAAAATGGTCGAGCGCGAGCTGCCGGAAGTTTGGGACGTTCTCGCTGAAGTGATTCGCGAACACCCGGTTCTTCTCAACCGTGCACCGACCCTTCACCGTCTGGGTATCCAGGCGTTTGAGCCGGTACTGATCGAAGGTAAGGCTATCCAGCTGCACCCTCTGGTCTGTGCTGCGTACAACGCTGACTTCGACGGCGACCAAATGGCCGTGCACGTACCGCTGACGCTGGAAGCCCAGCTCGAAGCGCGTGCGTTGATGATGTCGACCAACAACATTCTGTCGCCAGCCAACGGTGAGCCAATCATCGTTCCGTCGCAGGACGTTGTATTGGGTCTGTACTACATGACTCGTGAAGCGATCAACGCCAAGGGCGAAGGTCGTGTGTTTGCGGATCTGCAGGAAGTTGACCGTGTGTTCCGTGCCGGCGAAGCCGCACTGCACGCCAAGATCAAGGTTCGTATCAACGAAACCGTGAACGATCGTGACGGCAACAGCGTGAATAACACCCGCATCGTCGACACTACTGTCGGTCGTGCGCTGCTGTTCCAGGTTGTGCCAAAAGGTTTGTCGTTCGACGTCGTCAACCTGCCGATGAAGAAAAAGGCGATCTCCAAGCTGATCAACCAGTGCTACCGCGTGGTTGGTCTGAAAGAGACCGTGATCTTCGCTGACCAGTTGATGTACACCGGTTTTGCCTATTCGACCATTTCCGGCGTTTCCATCGGTGTTAACGACTTCGTTATCCCGGATGAAAAAGCCCGCATCATCGGTGCTGCCACCGACGAAGTGAAAGAGATCGAGAGCCAGTACGCGTCCGGCCTGGTAACCCAGGGCGAGAAGTACAACAAAGTGATCGACCTTTGGTCGAAAGCGAACGACGAAGTCTCCAAGGCGATGATGGCCAACCTCTCGAAAGAGAAGGTCATCGACCGTCACGGCGACGAAGTCGAGCAGGAATCGTTCAACTCGATGTACATGATGGCTGACTCGGGTGCGCGGGGTTCCGCAGCACAGATTCGTCAGCTGGCCGGTATGCGTGGTCTGATGGCCAAGCCGGACGGTTCCATCATCGAAACGCCAATTACCGCGAACTTCCGTGAAGGTCTGAGCGTACTCCAGTACTTCATCTCGACTCACGGTGCTCGTAAAGGTCTGGCGGATACCGCGTTGAAAACCGCGAACTCCGGTTACCTGACTCGTCGTCTGGTAGACGTGGCGCAGGATCTGGTCGTGACCGAGATCGATTGCGGCACCGAGCATGGCCTGGTAATGACTCCGCACATTGAAGGCGGTGACGTTGTAGAGCCGCTGGGTGAACGCGTATTGGGTCGTGTCATCGCCCGCGACGTATTCAAGCCAGGTACCGAGGACGTCATCGTTCCTGCCGGCACTCTGGTAGACGAGAAGTGGGTCGAATTCATCGAGCTGAACAGCATCGATGAAGTGATCGTGCGTTCGCCGATCAGCTGCGAAACCCGCTACGGAATCTGCGCCAAGTGCTACGGCCGTGACCTGGCTCGTGGTCACCAGGTGAACATCGGTGAGTCGGTCGGCGTAATCGCTGCTCAGTCCATCGGTGAGCCGGGTACCCAGCTGACGATGCGTACGTTCCACATCGGTGGTGCGGCAAGCCGTACTTCCGCAGCCGACAGTGTTCAGGTGAAGAACGGCGGTACCGTCCGTCTGCACAACCTGAAGCACGTTGAGCGTGTGGATGGCAACCTGGTTGCCGTGTCCCGTTCCGGTGAGCTGGCGATTGCTGACGACTTTGGTCGTGAGCGCGAACGTTACAAGCTGCCGTACGGTGCTGTGATTTCGGTTAAAGAAGGTGACAAGGTCGACGCTGGCGCCATCGTGGCCAAGTGGGATCCGCACACTCACCCGATCGTTACCGAAATGAAAGGTACCGTGACCTACGTGGGCATGGAAGAAGGCATCACGATCAAGCGTCAGACTGACGAATTGACCGGTATGACCAACATTGAAGTACTTGATCCGAAAGATCGTCCGGCTGCCGGCAAGGACATTCGTCCTGCTGTGAAGATGGTCGATGACAACGGCAAGGATCTGTTGCTGCCAGGCACTGACGTTATTGCTCAGTACTTCCTGCCAGCCAACGCCCTGGTCGGTGTTGCGGACGGTGCGAAGATTGCGATCGGTGATGTTATCGCTCGTATCCCGCAGGAGACTTCGAAGACCCGTGACATCACCGGTGGTCTGCCGCGTGTTGCCGACCTGTTCGAAGCCCGTCGTCCGAAAGAAGCGTCGATTCTGGCTGAAGTCAGCGGCACCATCGCGTTCGGTAAAGAGACCAAGGGCAAGCGCCGTCTGGTCATCACCCCGAACGACGGTAGCGATCCGTACGAAGAGCTGATTCCGAAGTGGCGTCACCTGAACGTGTTCGAAGGCGAGCAGGTAAACCGCGGCGAAGTTATCTCCGACGGTCCGAGCGATCCGCACGACATCCTGCGTCTGCTGGGTGTGAGCGCGCTGGCCAAGTACATCGTTAACGAGATCCAGGACGTTTACCGTCTGCAGGGCGTGAAGATCAACGACAAGCACATCGAGACCATCCTGCGTCAGATGCTGCGTAAAGTTGAGATCTCCGAGTCCGGCGACTCCAGCTTCATCAAGGGCGACCAGATGGAGCTGACTCACGTTCTGGTAGAAAACGAGCGTCTGAACGCGGAAGACAAGTTTGTCTCCAAGTTCACCCGCGTTCTGCTGGGTATCACCAAGGCGTCGTTGTCGACCGAATCGTTCATCTCGGCGGCTTCCTTCCAGGAAACCACCCGCGTACTGACCGAAGCGGCCGTAACCGGCAAGCGCGATTACCTGCGCGGCCTGAAAGAAAACGTGGTTGTGGGTCGTCTGATCCCGGCCGGTACCGGTCTGGCTTATCACAGCGAGCGCAAGCGTCGCCGTGATGCAGACAAGCCGTTGCGCGTTAGCGCCAGTGAAGTGGAAGCTGCACTGACCGAAGCGCTGAACTCGAGCGGTAACTGAGTTCTGCGAAAAATGAGCTGAGGCCCTGATCTAACCGTTCATCGAATCGAGACAATTTGTCGAGGTTCGACGAGCGGGGAGGTCGGGGCCTTGCCTTGACTGGGGGCAAGATCCTCTTTAGACTCTTGATCCCCTAAATTTGGCGGGAATCCGTTCCTGCCATTTTGCTTTTCTTGCAAGACAATAGCGTCGCAAGACAACAGTGGAGCTAGTAGATGGCAACTATCAACCAGCTGGTACGTCAGCCGCGTAAGCGTATCGTCGAGAAATCCGACGTGCCTGCGCTGCAGAACTGCCCGCAACGTCGTGGCGTGTGCACCCGTGTGTACACCACTACGCCGAAAAAACCTAACTCGGCACTGCGTAAAGTATGCCGTGTGCGTCTGACCAACGGTTTCGAGGTTTCCTCGTACATCGGTGGTGAAGGCCACAACCTGCAAGAGCACAGCGTGGTACTGATCCGCGGCGGTCGTGTAAAAGACTTGCCAGGTGTTCGTTACCACACCGTTCGCGGCTCCTTGGATACTTCCGGCGTTAAAGGCCGTAACCAGGGTCGTTCGAAGTACGGTACCAAGCGTCCGAAGTAATCGGCCGTTTTGCAGATTTTCATTTTATTGAGTCGATAAGAGTAAGGTCGGGCGCGAATCCTCAAGGATCTGTCCCGAACTAACCTGAAGACCGTTTGAGGGCTTATCAATGCCAAGACGTCGCGTAGCAGCAAAGCGTGAGATTCTGGACGATCCGAAATACGGAAGCCAAATCCTCGCCAAATTCATGAACCACGTTATGGAAAGCGGCAAGAAAGCCGTTGCCGAGCGTATTGTTTATGGTGCCCTGGAAACCGTTGCGGCTCGCAAGACCGGCACCGATCCCCTGGAACTCTTCGAAAAAGCACTCGACGCCATCGCTCCGCTGGTCGAAGTGAAGTCGCGCCGCGTTGGTGGTGCTACTTACCAGGTTCCGGTCGAAGTTCGTCCGTCCCGTCGTAACGCTCTGGCAATGCGCTGGTTGGTAGACTTCGCCCGCAAGCGTGGCGAGAAGTCTATGGCTCTGCGCTTGGCTGGCGAGCTGCTGGATGCTGCTGAAGGTAAAGGTGCTGCTGTTAAGAAGCGTGAAGACGTGCACCGTATGGCCGAAGCTAACAAAGCTTTCTCGCACTACCGCTTCTAATTTTAGCTTCACTAATTTTGCGAGGGCTTTATGGCTCGTACTACTCCGATTAGTCGCTACCGTAACATCGGTATCGTCGCTCACGTGGATGCTGGTAAAACCACCACCACCGAGCGCGTCCTTTTTTACACTGGCAAAAGTCACAAAATGGGCGAGGTGCATGACGGCGCCGCGACCACAGACTGGATGGTTCAGGAGCAGGAGCGTGGTATTACCATTACTTCTGCTGCCATTACCGCCTTCTGGAAAGGTTCCGAGAAGCAGTACCCGCACGAGCATCGCTTCAACGTAATCGATACCCCGGGCCACGTAGACTTCACCATTGAAGTAGAACGTTCCCTGCGCGTACTCGACGGCGCTGTCGTTGTGTTCTGCGGTACTTCGGGTGTTGAGCCTCAGTCGGAAACCGTATGGCGTCAAGCCAACAAATACGGCGTTCCACGTCTTGTTTATGTAAACAAGATGGACCGTGCTGGTGCCAACTTCCTGCGCGTGATCGGTCAGATCAAACAGCGTCTGGGTCACACTCCGGTGCCGATTCAGCTGGCCATCGGTTCGGAAGATAACTTCCAGGGCCAGATCGACCTGATCAACATGCAAGCTGTTTACTGGAACGACTCTGACAAGGGTATGGTTCCGGTTCGCAAGGAAATCCCTGCGGACATGCTCGAGCTGGCCACTGAGTGGCGCAGCAACATGGTTGAAGCTGCGGCTGAAGCCAGTGAAGAGCTGATGAACAAGTACCTGGAAGGTGAAGAGCTGTCGATCGCCGAGATCAAGGCTGCTCTGCGTCAGCGTACTATCGCTGGCGAAATCGTTCTGGCTGTTTGCGGTTCGTCCTTCAAGAACAAGGGTGTTCCCCTGGTTCTTGACGCCGTTATCGACTTCCTGCCTGCTCCGACCGACATTCCTGCTATCAAGGGTTCCAACCCTGATAACGAGGAAGAAGAGATGGAGCGTCATGCAAGCGACGACGAGCCGTTCGCGGCGTTGGCGTTCAAGATCGCTACCGACCCATTCGTGGGTACTCTGACCTTCGTCCGCGTTTACTCGGGTGTGTTGAACTCCGGCGACGGCGTGATCAACTCGGTCAAAGGCAAGAAAGAGCGCGTGGGTCGTATGGTGCAAATGCACGCAAACGCCCGTGAAGAGATCAAGGAAGTGCGCGCTGGCGACATCGCGGCCCTGATCGGCATGAAGGACGTCACCACTGGTGAAACCCTCTGCAACGCTGACAAGCCAATCATCCTGGTTCGCATGGACTTCCCGGAGCCGGTTATTTCGGTTGCCGTAGAGCCTAAGACCAAGGATGACCAGGAAAAAATGGGTATCGCTCTGGGCAAGCTGGCTCAGGAAGACCCGTCTTTCCGCGTTAAAACTGATGAAGAGACTGGTCAAACGATCATCTCCGGCATGGGCGAGCTGCACCTGGACATCCTGGTTGACCGGATGCGCCGTGAGTTCAACGTCGAAGCCAACATCGGCAAGCCTCAAGTTTCGTACCGTGAGCGCATCACGAAGAACTGCGAAATCGAAGGCAAGTTCGTTCGTCAGTCCGGCGGTCGTGGCCAGTTCGGTCACTGCTGGATTCGCTTTGCTCCTGCTGACGAAGGTCAGGAAGGTCTGCAATTCCTGAACGAAGTAGTAGGTGGTGTGGTTCCTAAGGAATACATCCCGGCTATCCAGAAGGGTATCGAAGAGCAGATGAAGAACGGCGTTGTTGCCGGCTATCCGCTGATCGGCCTGAAGGCTACCGTGTTCGATGGTTCTTACCACGACGTCGACTCCAACGAGATGGCGTTTAAAGTGGCTGCTTCCATGGCGACCAAGCAACTGGCCCAGAAGGGTGGTGGTGAGTTGCTCGAGCCGATCATGGCGGTAGAGGTTGTTACGCCTGAAGACTATATGGGTGACGTGATGGGCGACCTTAACCGTCGTCGCGGCATGATCCAGGGTATGGAAGACACAGTGTCCGGCAAGGTTATCCGTGCCGAGGTTCCACTGGGTGAGATGTTCGGTTATGCGACCGACGTTCGTTCCATGTCTCAGGGTCGCGCAAGCTACTCTATGGAATTCAAAAAATACGATACGGCTCCGTCGCACATCGTCGAATCCGTTACCAAAAAACAAGGCTGATTCAGCCCCTTTAGGCTAGGAGTTAATTGTCGTGGCTAAAGAAAAATTTGATCGTTCCCTACCGCACGTAAACGTTGGCACCATCGGTCACGTTGACCACGGTAAAACCACTCTGACCGCTGCTCTGACTCGCGTCTGCTCCGAAGTTTTCGGTTCGGCCGTAGTTGAATTCGACAAGATCGACAGCGCTCCAGAAGAAAAAGCTCGCGGTATCACCATCAACACCGCGCACGTTGAGTACAACTCGAACATTCGTCACTACGCTCACGTTGACTGCCCAGGTCACGCTGACTACGTGAAGAACATGATCACCGGTGCTGCCCAGATGGACGGCGCGATCCTGGTTTGCTCGGCTGCCGATGGTCCGATGCCACAAACTCGTGAGCACATCCTGCTGTCCCGTCAGGTAGGCGTTCCGTACATCGTGGTTTTCCTGAACAAGGCTGACCTGGTAGACGACGCAGAGCTGCTGGAACTGGTTGAAATGGAAGTTCGCGACCTGCTGTCCACCTACGACTTCCCAGGCGACGACACTCCGATCATTATCGGTTCGGCTCGTATGGCGCTGGAAGGTAAAGACGACAACGAAATGGGCACCACTGCTGTCAAGAAGCTGGTGGAAACTCTGGACAGCTACATCCCAGAGCCAGAGCGTGCTATCGACAAGCCGTTCCTGATGCCAATCGAAGACGTGTTCTCGATCTCGGGTCGCGGTACCGTGGTAACTGGTCGTATCGAGCGTGGTATCGTTCGCGTACAGGATCCGCTGGAAATCGTTGGTCTGCGTGACACTACCACCACCACCTGCACTGGTGTTGAGATGTTCCGCAAGCTGCTGGACGAAGGTCGTGCTGGCGAGAACTGCGGCGTTCTGCTGCGTGGTACCAAGCGTGACGACGTTGAGCGTGGTCAGGTTCTGGTTAAGCCGGGTTCGGTTAAGCCTCACACCAAGTTCACCGCAGAAGTTTACGTTCTGAGCAAGGAAGAAGGCGGTCGTCACACTCCGTTCTTCAAAGGCTATCGTCCACAGTTCTACTTCCGTACTACTGACGTGACTGGTAACTGCGAGCTGCCAGAAGGCGTTGAAATGGTAATGCCAGGTGACAACATTCAGATGACTGTTACCCTGATCAAAACCATCGCGATGGAAGATGGTCTGCGTTTCGCTATCCGTGAAGGCGGTCGTACCGTCGGCGCTGGCGTCGTAGCCAAAATCATCGAGTAATCTCTTTTTTGAGATAACTTTGATGAGTTGAAAAGCCCCCGCTTAGCGGGGGCTTTTTTATTGGGTTGACACCTATCTGGGGCGTCTATAGAATTGCGCCTCCTTTTAACGGGCGTATTGCGCCCGGTGGGAATAGCAGCCGGAGTCTGAAATCCAATGCAAAATCAGCAAATCCGTATCAGGTTGAAGGCTTTTGACCATCGCCTGATCGACCAATCAACCCAGGAAATCGTGGAAACCGCGAAACGTACTGGTGCTCAAGTGCGTGGTCCAATTCCACTGCCTACCCGTAAAGAGCGGTTCACCGTTCTGGTTTCCCCGCACGTCAACAAAGACGCGCGTGACCAGTACGAAATCCGCACTCATAAGCGCGTTCTGGACATCGTCCAGCCAACGGATAAAACCGTTGATGCTCTTATGAAGCTTGATCTTGCGGCCGGTGTGGAAGTGCAGATCAGCCTCGGCTAAGACTCGGTCTTGGTCGTGTAACGCTCTGAAATGGGCGGCCATAGCGGGTGAAAGCCCCGTACACTCATGAGGTTTACAACATGACTATTGGTGTAGTCGGTCGTAAAGCGGGTATGACCCGTATTTTCACCGAAGAAGGTGTCTCCATTCCGGTCACGGTCATTGAGATCGAGCCGAATCGCGTCACCCAGTTCAAAACTGAAGAAACCGATGGCTATCGTGCAGTGCAAGTCACTGTCGGCGAGCGTCGTGCTTCCCGTGTTACAGCTGCTCAGGCTGGCCACTTCGCCAAGGCGAACGTTGCCGCTGGTCGTACCGTAATGGAATTCCGTCTTGAAGAAGGCGAGTACCAGGCCGGCGATCTGATCAACGCTGAAATCTTCGCTGCTGGTCAACTGGTTGATGTAACCGGTCAGTCCAAAGGTAAAGGCTTCCAGGGTACGATCAAGCGTTGGAACTTCCGCGGGCAAGATAACACCCACGGTAACTCCGTATCCCACCGCGTCCCAGGCTCTATCGGCCAGTGCCAGACTCCTGGTCGTGTATTCAAGGGCAAAAAAATGTCCGGTCATATGGGCGCTGAGCGCGTGACCGTGCAGTCCCTGGAAGTAGTGCGCGTGGACGCTGAACGCAATCTGTTGTTGGTCAAGGGTGCTGTTCCTGGCGCTACTGGCGGCAACCTGGTTGTACGTCCAGCAGCCAAGGCTCGCGGTTAAGGGGAAGCTGACATGCAATTAAATGTAAATGACGCTCAAGCGATCGAAGTTTCCGAACTGACATTTGGCGGCGAGTTCAACGAGACGCTGGTTCACCAAGCAGTCGTGGCCTACATGGCTGGCGGCCGTCAAGGTAGCAAGCAGCAAAAGACCCGTTCCGACGTTCGTGGTGGCGGTAAGCGCCCATGGCGTCAGAAAGGTACTGGCCGTGCTCGTGCCGGTACTATCCGTAGCCCAATCTGGCGCGGCGGCGGCACCACTTTCGCAGCTCGTCCACAGGATCACTCCCAGAAGCTGAACAAGAAGATGTACCGCGCAGCAATGCGTTCCATCCTTGCTGAGCTGGTGCGTACTGATCGTCTGGTTGTGGTTCAGGATTTCGCAGTTGAAACTCCGAAAACCAAAGACCTGCTGGGCAAACTGAACAACATGAGCCTGACCGACGTTCTGATCGTGTCCGACGCTGTTGATCAGAACCTGTACCTGGCTGCTCGCAACCTGCCGCACGTAGATGTACGTGACGTGCAAGGTTCCGATCCAGTTAGTCTGATCGCATACGACAAGGTGTTGATCACCGTGTCGGCCGTGAAGAAATTCGAGGAGCTGCTGGGATGAACCAGGAACGCGTATTTAAAGTTCTGCTTGGCCCGCACGTTTCCGAGAAGGCTACGGTTCTGGCAGACAAGAAAGGCCAGTTCGTTTTCAAGGTTGCTACCGATGCAACCAAGCTGGAAATCAAGAAGGCCGTCGAAAGCCTGTTCAGCGTGAAAGTTGAGCGTGTTACTACCCTGAACGTTCTGGGTAAGAGCAAGCGCACCGCTCGCGGTCTGGGCAAGCGTAATGACTGGAAGAAGGCAGTTATCTCCCTTCAGCCAGGCCAAGATCTCGATTTCAGCAGCAGTGCTGAGTAAGGAAGGGGTGCATCATGGCAATCGTTAAATGCAAACCGACTTCCCCTGGCCGCCGTTTTGTGGTCAAGGTGGTCAATCAGGAGCTGCATAAAGGCGCTCCTCACGCACCGCTGCTCGAGAAAAAATCGAAGTCTGGTGGTCGTAACAACAATGGCCGCATTACCACTCGTCACATCGGTGGTGGTCATAAGCAGCATTACCGTATGGTCGATTTTCGTCGCAACGACAAAGATGGCATCGTCGCCACTGTCGAGCGTATCGAATACGATCCAAACCGTACTGCTCACATCGCACTGCTGTGCTACGCAGACGGCGAGCGCCGCTACATCATCGCCCCTAAAGGCGTGAGTGCTGGCGACCAGTTGATCGCAGGCGCTCTGGCTCCAATCAAGCCGGGCAACGCTCTGCAACTGCGCAACATTCCAGTCGGTTCTACCGTACACGGCATCGAACTGAAGCCAGGTAAAGGCGCACAGATCGCTCGTTCCGCTGGTGCTTCGGCTCAGCTGATCGCTCGTGAAGGTGTGTACGTTACCCTGCGTCTGCGTTCCGGTGAAATGCGTAAAGTACTGGCTGAGTGCCGTGCGACCCTGGGTGAAGTCTCGAACTCCGAGCACAGCCTGCGTTCGCTGGGTAAAGCTGGTGCCAAGCGCTGGCGTGGCGTTCGCCCAACCGTTCGTGGTGTTGCCATGAACCCGGTTGACCACCCACATGGTGGTGGTGAAGGTCGTACCTCTGGTGGTCGTCATCCGGTATCGCCATGGGGCTTCCCGACTAAGGGCGCGAAGACTCGTGGTAATAAGCGTACCGACAAAATGATCGTCCGTCGTCGCAAGTAAATAGAGGGATACGACAGTGCCACGTTCTCTGAAAAAAGGTCCTTTTATTGATCTTCACCTACTGAAGAAGATCGAAGTGGCGGCGGAAAAGAACGATCGCAAACCAATTAAGACTTGGTCGCGCCGTTCGATGATCCTGCCACAAATGGTCGGTCTGACCATCGCAGTACACAACGGTCGTCAGCACGTCCCAGTTCTCGTTAACGAAGACATGGTCGGCCACAAACTGGGCGAGTTCGCCGGTACCCGCAACTATCGCGGGCACGTGGCAGACAAGAAAGCCAAGCGTTAAGGGGTAAGGAAATGGAAGTAGCCGCTAAGTTGTCGGGCGCTCGAATCTCCGCCCAGAAAGCCCGCTTGGTCGCCGACCAGATCCGCGGGAAGAAGGTGGGCGAAGCGCTCAACCTGTTGGCTTTCAGCAGTAAGAAAGCCGCCGAGATCATGAAAAAAGTGCTGGAGTCGGCCGTAGCCAACGCCGAGCATAACGAAGGCGCAGATGTTGATGACCTGAAGGTCAGCACCGTTTTCGTCAACGAAGGGCGTTCGCTGAAGCGCATCATGCCACGTGCCAAAGGCCGTGCTGATCGCATCGTCAAGCGGTCTTGCCATATCACTGTCAAGGTTGCTGACAAGTAACGGAGTCGAAGAGATGGGTCAGAAAGTACATCCCATTGGCATTCGCCTGGGAATCGTCAAGGAGCACACCTCCGTCTGGTACGCAGACGGTCGGACTTATGCGGACTACTTGTTCGCTGATCTGAAGGTGCGTGAATACCTCCAAGACAAACTAAAAAGCGCGTCCGTAAGCCGTATCGATATCCATCGTCCGGCCCAAACTGCACGCATCACCATCCACACCGCTCGTCCAGGTATCGTTATCGGGAAGAAAGGTGAAGATGTTGAGAAACTGCGTCAGGACCTGACCAAGCAAATGGGTGTGCCTGTGCACATCAATATCGAAGAGATCCGCAAGCCGGAACTCGACGGTATGCTGGTTGCCCAGAGCGTAGCTCAGCAGCTGGAGCGTCGTGTGATGTTCCGTCGCGCCATGAAGCGCGCCGTACAGAACGCCATGCGCATTGGTGCCAAAGGCATCAAAATCCAAGTGAGTGGTCGTCTCGGCGGTGCTGAAATCGCACGTACTGAATGGTATCGCGAAGGTCGTGTGCCACTGCACACCCTGCGTGCCGATATCGACTATGCCACCTACGAAGCTCACACCACCTACGGTGTGATCGGTGTAAAGGTTTGGATCTTCAAAGGCGAAGTAATTGGTGGTCGCCAAGAAGAACTGAAACCACAAGCACCAGCGCCTCGTAAAAAAGCTGCTAAGTAAGGGGTACGCCAAATGTTGCAACCAAAGCGTACGAAGTTCCGCAAGCAGATGACCGGCCACAACCGTGGTCTGGCACTGCGCGGTAGCAAAGTCAGCTTCGGCGAGTTCGCGCTGAAGTCTGTTGCTCGTGGTCGTCTCACCGCTCGTCAGATCGAGTCAGCGCGTCGTGCTCTGACCCGTCACGTAAAACGTGGTGGCAAGATCTGGATCCGTGTATTCCCGGACAAGCCGATCTCCAAGAAACCTCTTGAGGTTCGTATGGGTAAAGGTAAGGGTAACGTGGAATACTGGGTTGCCCAGATTCAGCCAGGCAAAGTCCTGTATGAAATCGAGGGTGTTTCTGAAGAGCTGGCGCGTGAGGCTTTCGCCCTGGCTGCTGCAAAGCTGCCGCTCGCCACCTCCTTTGTTAAACGGACGGTGATGTGATGAAAGCGAATGAACTTCGTGAAAAATCCGCACAGCAGCTGAACGAGCAACTGCTCGGCTTGCTGCGCGACCAGTTCAATCTGCGCATGCAGAAAGCAACTGGCCAGTTGGGGCAGTCTCATCTGCTCTCGCAAGTTAAGCGTGACATCGCTCGCGTGAAGACTGTGCTCAACCAGCAGGCAGGTAAGTGATCATGGCTGAAGCCGAAAAAACTGTCCGTACGCTGACTGGCCGTGTTGTCAGCGACAAGATGGACAAAACCATCACCGTTCTGATCGAGCGTCGCGTTAAGCACCCGATCTACGGTAAATACGTTAAGCGTTCGACTAAGCTGCACGCGCACGACGAAACCAATCAGTGCCACATCGGCGACAAAGTCACTATTCGTGAAACTCGTCCGATGGCCAAGACCAAGTCTTGGGCGCTGGTTGATGTTCTCGAACGCGCTGTGGAAGTCTAAGGGCTAGGGGTCGGAGAAATTATATGATTCAGACTCAATCCATGCTCGATGTGGCCGATAACAGCGGCGCTCGCCGCGTTATGTGCATCAAGGTGCTGGGTGGCTCCCATCGTCGTTACGCTGGTATCGGTGACATCATCAAAGTTACCGTGAAGGAAGCAATTCCTCGCGGTAAGGTGAAAAAAGGCCAAGTGATGACTGCTGTTGTAGTCCGCACTCGTCACGGCGTACGTCGTGCTGATGGCTCCATTATCCGCTTTGATGGCAACGCTGCTGTTCTTCTGAACAACAAGCAAGAGCCGATCGGCACCCGTATCTTTGGGCCAGTGACCCGTGAGCTTCGTACTGAGAAGTTCATGAAGATCGTCTCGCTCGCCCCAGAAGTGCTGTAAGGAGATCCGACATGCAAAAGATTCGTCGTGACGACGAGATCATCGTGATCGCCGGCAAAGACAAAGGTAAGCGCGGAAAGGTGCTGAAGGTTCTTGCTGATAACCGTCTGGTTGTTGGTGGTCTGAACCTGGTCAAGCGTCATACCAAGCCTAACCCGATGTCGGGCGTACAGGGCGGTATCGTCGAGAAAGAAGCGCCACTGCACGCTTCTAACGTCGCCATTTTCAACGGCGAAACCAACAAGGCTGACCGCGTTGGTTTCAAAGTAGAAGACGGTAAAAAAATTCGTGTCTTCAAGTCGACCCAAAAAGCGGTTGATGCTTGAACACTGCTAGGTAGAAGACCATGGCACGACTAAAAGAGATTTACCGGAAGGAAATCGCTCCGAAACTTAAGGAAGAACTTAAGCTTTCGAACGTGATGGAAGTTCCGCGCGTTACCAAAATCACCCTGAACATGGGTCTGGGCGAAGCGATCGGCGACAAAAAAGTCATCGAGCACGCTGTTGCTGACCTGGAAAAGATCACCGGCCAGAAAGTCGTTGTGACCTACGCTCGCAAATCCATCGCTGGCTTTAAAGTCCGTGAAGGTTGGCCGATCGGCGTCAAAGTGACCCTGCGCCGTGAGCGTATGTACGAGTTCCTGGATCGTCTGCTGTCGATCTCCCTGCCTCGGGTTCGCGACTTCCGCGGCCTGAATGCCAAGTCCTTCGATGGTCGTGGCAACTACAGCATGGGCGTGAAAGAGCAGATCATTTTCCCGGAAATCGACTACGACAAGATCGATGCTCTCCGCGGTCTGGACATTACCCTGACCACCACTGCCAAGAACGATGACGAAGGCCGCGCTCTGCTGCGTGCTTTCAAATTCCCGTTCCGCAACTGATTGGAGTAGGAAAATGGCCAAGAAGAGCATGAAAAACCGTGAGCTGAAGCGTCAGCTCACCGTTGCCAAGTACGCCACCAAGCGTGCAGCGCTGAAAGCTATCATCGTCGATCTGAACGCAAGTCCAGAAGCGCGTTGGGAAGCTACTGTAGCTCTGCAGAAGCAGCCACGTGACGCAAGCGCTTCGCGCATGCGTAACCGCTGCCGCCTGACTGGTCGTCCGCACGGCGTTTACCGCAAGTTCGGCCTGGGCCGTAACAAGCTGCGTGAAGCTGCAATGCGTGGTGACGTTCCAGGTCTGGTTAAAGCCAGCTGGTAATTGCTGTCAAAGTCTCGATGGTCGGGATCGCAAGAACCTGACCATCGGTGGCCTTGAACATGAATCAAGCCCCTTTTGGGGCTTGATTCATTTCTGGGGTGTGTCTAGAATGACCGGCTCGCCTGAGCCCGTGTTTTTCTGCCCGGAATTTCTCGGCGACAAGTAGTAGCCGCAAGGCTAATTTTTCTGTATTAGGAGCGTCTAGCCCATGAGTATGCAGGACCCGTTAGCGGACATGCTAACTCGAATCCGTAATGCCCAGATGGCTGAAAAGTCCGTCGTAAGCATGCCTTCTTCCACGTTGAAGGTGGCTGTAGCTAAAGTCCTGAAGGACGAAGGTTACATCGCGGGTTATCAGATCAGCAGCGAAACCAAACCACTGCTGTCTATCGAGCTGAAATATTTCGAAGGCCGTCCGGTTATCGAAGAAGTCAAGCGCGTTAGCCGTCCAGGCCTGCGTCAGTACAAGTCCGTCGAAGAGCTGCCAAAAGTACGTGGCGGTCTCGGCGTGTCTATCGTCTCCACCAACAAAGGTGTGATGACTGATCGTGCTGCGCGCGCTGCCGGTGTCGGCGGCGAAGTTCTTTGCACTGTGTTCTAAGGGGGGATAAGCATGTCTCGCGTCGCTAAGAACCCCGTTAAGCTGCCAGCCGGTGTCGAAGTAAAATTCGCAGGCCAACAGCTTTCGGTGAAGGGTGCCAAGGGTACTCTTGAACTGAACGTCCATTCGTCCGTTGAGATCGTTGAAGAAGCCGGTGAGCTGCGTTTTGCTGCTCGCAATGGCGATCAGCAGACTCGCGCAATGGCCGGTACCACTCGTGCGTTGGTAAACAACATGGTCCAGGGCGTAAGCCAAGGCTTCGAGCGCAAGCTCCAGCTGGTCGGTGTTGGTTACAAAGCGCAAGCAAAAGGTCAGGTGCTGAACCTGGCTCTTGGCTTCTCGCACCCAGTGGATTACGAACTGCCGGAAGGCATCACCGCTGAGACTCCTAGCCAGACCGATATCCTGATCAAGGGCATCGACAAGCAGCTGGTAGGTCAAGTGGCCGCCGAGATCCGCGACTTCCGTCCACCAGAGCCGTACAAAGGCAAAGGTGTGCGCTACGCGGACGAAGTCGTCCGTCGTAAAGAAGCCAAGAAGAAGTAGGGCATAGCAAATGACCGACAAAAAAGTTACTCGACTGCGTCGCGCTCGCAAAGCACGCCTGAAAATGCACGAACTCGAAGTCGTGCGTCTCTGCGTGTTCCGCTCTTCGCAGCACATCTACGCCCAGGTCATTTCGGCCGACGGCAACAAAGTCCTGGCAAGCGCCTCGACTTTGGATAAAGAACTGCGTGATGGCGCCACTGGCAACATCGACGCGGCCACTAAGGTTGGCCAGCTGGTCGCTTCGCGTGCTAAGGCCGCTGGCGTCTCGCAGGTGGCTTTCGACCGCTCTGGCTTCAAGTACCACGGCCGCGTAAAAGCGCTGGCTGATGCTGCTCGTGAAGCTGGGCTGGAGTTCTAAGTTATGTCAAATAACGACCAAAAGCGCGACGAAGGCTACATCGAGAAGCTGGTTCAAGTTAACCGCGTAGCCAAAACCGTTAAAGGCGGCCGTATCTTCACTTTCACTGCGTTGACCGTGGTTGGTGATGGTAAGGGCCGTGTTGGCTTCGGCCGTGGCAAGTCGCGTGAAGTGCCTGCTGCGATCCAGAAGGCAATGGAAGCTGCTCGCCGCAACATGATCCAGGTTGATCTGAACGGTACTACCCTGCAGTACGCAATGAAGTCCGCTCACGGCGCTTCGAAGGTGTACATGCAGCCTGCTTCTGAAGGTACCGGTATCATCGCTGGCGGCGCTATGCGTGCTGTCCTCGAAGTTGCTGGCGTTCAGAACGTTCTGGCCAAGTGCTACGGCTCGACTAACCCTGTAAACGTGGTTCACGCCACTTTCAAGGGTCTGAAAGCCATGCAGTCTCCTGAATCCATTGCAGCCAAGCGTGGTCTGCGTGTTGAGGAGATCAAGTAATCATGGCTACCGTTAAAGTTACGCTGATCAAAAGCATGACCGGCCGCATCCCTAACCACAAACTGTGCGTTAAGGGTCTGGGTCTGCGTCGCATCGGTCACACTGTAGAGGTCCAGGATACTCCCGAGAATCGCGGGATGATCAACAAGGCTTACTACATGCTGCGTGTCGAGGGTTAATCGATGAAACTCAATGATCTGAGTCCAGCGCCGGGTTCCCGTCGCGAAAAGCATCGTCCGGGCCGTGGTATCGGTAGTGGTTTGGGTAAGACTGGTGGCCGTGGTCACAAAGGTCAAACCTCCCGCTCCGGTGGCACCATTGCTCCAGGCTTTGAAGGCGGTCAACAGCCGCTGCATCGTCGCCTGCCGAAGTTCGGTTTCGTTTCCCTGAAAGCCATGGATCGCGCAGAAGTGCGTCTGTCCGAGCTGGCTAAAGTGGAAGGCGACATCGTCACCGTGCAGTCCCTGAAAGATGCCAACGTGATCAACGTCAACGTACAGCGTGTGAAAATCATGCTGTCCGGTGAAGTGACTCGCGCTGTCACTATCGGCAAGGGAATCGGCGCCACCAAAGGTGCGCGTGCGGCTATCGAAGCAGCTGGCGGCAAGTTCGAGGAATAAATGGCTAAGCAAGGTGCTCTCTCTGCGCTCGGCAAAGGCGGTATGTCTGAACTCTGGGCTCGTCTGCGTTTTCTGTTCCTGGCGATTATCGTCTACCGAATAGGCGCACACATCCCGGTTCCAGGTATCAACCCGGACCGACTCGCGGACCTGTTTCGACAGAATGAGGGGACCATTCTTAGCTTGTTCAACATGTTTTCCGGCGGCGCGCTGGAGCGGATGAGCATCTTTGCACTGGGGATCATGCCGTACATTTCGGCATCGATCATCATGCAACTGATGACCGCCGTCAGCCCGCAGCTGGAACAGTTGAAGAAGGAAGGTGAAGCTGGCCGTCGCAAGATCAGCCAGTACACCCGCTACGGCACCGTCGTCCTCGCTCTCGTCCAGGCCATTGGCATGTCCATTGGTCTGGCGGGGCAGGGCGTTGCGTTCACTGGTGACTTTGGCTTCCATTTCGTCGCGGTATCCACGTTTGTGGCTGGTGCGATGTTCATGATGTGGCTGGGTGAGCAGATTACTGAGCGTGGTGTAGGCAACGGTATCTCGATGTTGATTTTTTCGGGAATCGTCGCCGGTCTTCCGAGAGCAATCGGGCAGTCTTTCGAGTCTGCGCGTCAGGGTGATATCAACATCTTCGCCTTGGTTGCCATCGGTTTGCTGGCAGTAGCGATTATCGGTTTCGTGGTGTTCATTGAGCGTGGTCAGCGTCGTATCGCTGTTCACTACGCCAAGCGTCAGCAAGGCCGCAAGGTTTTCGCTGCGCAGACTAGCCACTTGCCGCTGAAGGTGAACATGGCCGGCGTTATTCCGGCTATTTTCGCGAGCAGCATTCTGCTGTTTCCGGCTTCGTTGGGTGCCTGGTTTGGTCAGTCTGAAGGTATGGGCTGGTTGCAGGACATCTCGCAGTCGATCGCTCCTGGTCAGCCGTTGAATATTCTGCTGTTTAGTGCAGGGATTATTTTCTTCTGCTTCTTCTATACGGCGTTGATGTTCAATCCGAAAGACGTAGCGGAAAACCTGAAGAAGTCCGGTGCCTTTATTCCGGGCATCCGTCCAGGTGAGCAGTCTGCGCGCTACATTGATGGCGTTCTGACTCGCTTGACCATGTTCGGTGCTCTTTACATGACGGCCGTGTGCCTGTTGCCCCAGTTCCTGGTGGTTGCAGCAAACGTTCCGTTCTACCTTGGCGGGACCTCGTTGCTGATCGTGGTCGTGGTTGTGATGGACTTCATGTCCCAAGTACAATCGCACCTCGTTTCGCACCAGTACGAATCCCTGATGAAGAAAGCCAACCTGAAGGGTTACGGCAGCGGCATGTTGCGCTGAGTACCCATAAGGTTCGAGGAGTTGGTGATGAAAGTTCGTGCATCGGTGAAAAAGCTGTGCCGTAACTGCAAGATTATTCGCCGCGAAGGTGTTGTTCGAGTAATTTGCAGCGCGGAACCGCGTCACAAACAGCGCCAAGGCTGAGTGTGATTGTGCTTCAAGCCCGGCAGCTAGTGCGCTGCCGGGTTGATTATTTGTTATTACAGCGATATTATCTCGCGCCCTATTTCTTGGCTTCCGGGGCGTAGGTAGCTGTCAATTGGAGTCCCACTGAATGGCCCGTATTGCAGGCGTTAACATTCCAGATAACAAGCATACTGTTATCTCGCTGACCTACATCTATGGTGTTGGTCGCACTACTGCGCAGAAAATCTGTGCAGTGACTGGGGTAAACCCAGCAGCAAAGATCAAGGATCTGAGCGACGAGCAAATTGAACAGCTGCGTGGCGAAGTGGCGAAGTTCACCACTGAAGGTGACCTGCGTCGCGAAATCAACATGAAAATCAAGCGCTTGATGGACCTCGGTTGCTATCGCGGTCTGCGTCATCGTCGTGGTCTGCCAGTACGCGGTCAGCGTACCAAGACCAACGCGCGTACCCGTAAAGGTCCGCGTAAGCCGATCCGCAAGTAATCGCCCCAGCGAATCGACAGGAATTTAATCATGGCAAAACCTGCTGCTCGTCCTCGTAAAAAAGTTAAAAAGACAGTGGTTGATGGCATCGCCCACATCCATGCCTCTTTTAACAACACCATCGTGACCATTACCGACCGTCAAGGTAACGCTCTTTCCTGGGCTACCTCCGGTGGTTCGGGTTTCCGCGGTTCCCGCAAGTCCACCCCGTTCGCTGCTCAAGTAGCTGCTGAGCGTGCTGGTCAAGCTGCGCTGGAATACGGCCTGAAAAACCTCGACGTAAACGTCAAGGGCCCAGGTCCAGGTCGTGAATCCGCAGTCCGCGCTTTGAACGGCTGTGGCTACAAGATCGCCAGCATCACCGACGTGACGCCAATCCCGCACAACGGGTGCCGTCCGCCGAAGAAGCGCCGCGTGTAATCCAGGAGATTGTAAAGAATGGCTCGTTACATTGGTCCAAAATGCAAACTCGCTCGTCGCGAAGGCACCGATCTCTTCCTGAAGAGCGGCGTGCGCGCGATCGAATCGAAGTGCAACATTGAAGCAGCACCTGGTATCCACGGCCAACGCCGCGGTCGCCAGTCCGACTACGGCACCCAACTGCGTGAAAAGCAGAAGGTCCGTCGTATCTACGGCGTTCTCGAGCGTCAGTTCAGCGGCTACTACAAAGAAGCGGCTGGCAAGAAAGGTGCAACCGGTGAAAACCTGCTGCAACTGCTCGAATGCCGTCTGGACAACGTCGTATACCGTATGGGCTTTGGTTCGACTCGTGCCGAATCCCGTCAGCTGGTATCGCACAAGTCGATCAGCGTTAACGGTCAGACCGTAAACGTTCCTTCGTACCAGGTTCGTGCTGGTGACGTGGTCGCTGTTCGCGAGAAAGCAAAAAATCAACTTCGCATTGTCCAAGCTCTCGATCTGTGTGCTCAACGTGGCCGCGTAGAGTGGGTAGAAGTAGACACTGAGAAGAAGTCGGGCGTTTTCAAGAACGTTCCTGCTCGCAGTGATCTGTCCGCCGACATCAACGAAAGCCTGATTGTCGAGCTCTACTCCAAGTAAGGGCTAGAAAATAGGTGCATCCATGCAGATTTCGGTAAATGAGTTCCTGACACCCCGCCATATTGATGTGCAGGTTGTCAGTCCAACCCGCGCCAAGATCACTCTCGAGCCTCTCGAGCGTGGTTTCGGCCACACCCTGGGCAACGCGCTGCGCCGCATCCTGTTGTCCTCAATGCCCGGCTGCGCAGTAGTCGAGGCCGAGATTGACGGTGTGCTCCACGAGTACAGCGCCATCGAAGGTGTACAGGAAGACGTAATTGAAATCCTGTTGAACCTTAAAGGTCTGGCTATCAAGCTGCACGGCCGTGACGAAGTTACGCTGACCTTGTCGAAGAAGGGTTCGGGGGTGGTTACCGCTGCCGATATTCAGCTGGATCATGATGTCGAGATCGTTAATCCCGATCACGTAATCGCTAACCTGGCGTCTAACGGCGCCCTGAACATGAAGCTCACCGTAGCTCGTGGTCGTGGTTATGAGCCAGCAGACTCGCGTCAGAGCGATGAAGACGAAAGCCGCAGCATCGGTCGCTTGCAGCTTGACTCTTCGTTCAGCCCGGTTCGCCGTATCGCATACGTGGTGGAAAACGCCCGTGTCGAACAGCGTACCAACCTGGACAAGCTGGTTATTGATCTGGAAACCAACGGTACTCTGGATCCTGAAGAGGCTATCCGTCGTGCAGCAACCATCCTGCAACAGCAGTTGGCTGCGTTCGTCGACCTCAAAGGTGACAGTGAGCCAGTGGTTGTCGAGCAGGAAGACGAGATCGATCCGATCCTGCTTCGCCCGGTTGACGATCTGGAACTGACTGTACGTTCGGCTAACTGCCTTAAGGCGGAAAACATCTATTACATCGGTGACCTGATTCAGCGCACCGAAGTAGAGCTGTTGAAGACTCCGAACCTGGGCAAGAAATCCTTGACTGAAATCAAGGACGTTCTGGCCTCCCGCGGTCTGTCCCTCGGCATGCGCCTCGACAACTGGCCGCCTGCAAGTCTTAAGAAGGACGACAAGGCGACTGCCTGATCGTCGTAATCACCGAACGTAGTGTTTGGTAAGGAATGAACCATGCGTCATCGTAAAAGTGGTCGCCACCTGAGCCGCACCAGCTCGCACCGCAAGGCCATGTTCCAAAACATGGCAGTGTCGCTGTTCGAGCACGAGCTGATCAAAACTACTCTGCCAAAAGCCAAAGAACTGCGCCGCGTTGCCGAGCCGCTGATCACTTTGGCCAAGACAGACAGCGTTGCTAACCGTCGTCTGGCTTTCGACCGTACTCGTTCGAAAGCTATCGTTGGTAAGCTCTTCAACGACCTGGGCAAGCGTTATGCTACCCGTGAGGGTGGCTACCTGCGCATCCTCAAGTGCGGCTTCCGCGCTGGCGACAACGCGCCTATGGCGTACGTCGAACTGGTTGATCGTGCTGTCGGCGGTGAAGCTGTATCCGCTGAGTAAGACGTCAGTCTGAAACAGAGAACCGGGCCTAGTGCCCGGTTTTTTGTGCCTGTAAGAAATGCGTTGTTCGTACAAGCTTCTACCCTGTTTGGGTCTGCACTATGTGTTTGGGTTTTATCGTTAGTTATTCTCTATTGATGACCATGAGTTAATGAATTTGTGGCTGTCATATTGATGATTGATACTCCCTGACAAGCCGATTAGCCGGCAGTTCAAGACTGACAGAGGAAGAAGATCGCATGAGCCAGAACAAGACGCTTACGACTGCCAGCGGTGCGCCAGTCGCCGATAACCAGAACTCTCGCTCCGCCGGGCCGCGCGGGCCGTTGCTGCTCGATGACTTTCATTTGATCGAGAAGCTTGCTCACTTCAACCGCGAAAACATTCCTGAGCGCCGTGTGCATGCCAAGGGTTCAGGCGCCTACGGTACCTTCACCGTCACTCGCGATATCACGCAATACACGAGCGCCAAACTGTTCTCTGCTGTGGGTAAGCAGACGCCGACTTTCCTGCGATTCTCCACGGTGGGCGGTGAGCGTGGCTCGGCTGACACCGAGCGCGATCCTCGTGGCTTTGCCCTGAAGTTCTACACCGAAGAAGGCAACTGGGACATCGTTGGCAACAACACGCCGGTGTTCTTCATTCGCGATCCGCTGAAGTTTCCTGATTTTATCCATACACAGAAACGCCTGCCGCAAAGCAACCTGAAAAGCGCACAGATGATGTGGGACTTCTGGTCGCATTCGCCTGAAGCGCTGCACCAGGTCACCATTCTGTTTTCTGATCGCGGGATCCCGGACGGCTATCGCCACATGCACGGCTTCGGCAGTCACACCTACAGCCTTATCAACGCTCAAGGCGAGCGTCACTGGGTGAAGTGGCACTACAAGACCAAGCAAGGGATCAAAAACCTCGCGCCGGCAGACGCGGCACGTTTGGCGGGGACAGATCCCGATTACGCCCAGCGCGATTTGTTCGAAGCCATCGAGCGTGGTGACTTCCCGAAATGGAGCGTGTGCATCCAGATCATGACCGAGGCCCAGGCTGCTGCTCACTACGAGAACCCGTTCGACGTAACCAAAACCTGGTCGCAGAAGGAGTTTCCACTGATCGAAGTGGGTGAGCTGGAGTTGAATCGCAATCCGCTGAACTACTTTGCTGAAGTCGAGCAAGCTGCGTTCGGCCCGAGCAACATGGTGCCTGGCGTAGGTCTGTCTCCGGATCGCATGCTGCAGGGGCGTGTATTCGCATACGCCGATGCCCACCGCTACCGCGTAGGCACCAATCACCAGCAACTGCCGGTGAACGCGCCGCGCAGTCCGGTCAACACTTACCAGCGTGACGGTTCGATGGCTTTTGGCAGCAATGGTGGCGCGGCCCCGAACTACGAGCCGAACAGCTACGTAGAGTCGCCGAAACAAGCTCCACACTACGCCGAGCCTGCACTGGCCTTGAGCGGTGCAGCTGATCGCTACGATCACCGCGAAGACACCGACTACTACAGCCACGCCGGTGCGCTGTTCCGCTTGATGAGCGAGGAACAGAAAGCGTTGCTGGTCAGCAACATCGCCGGCGCGATGGCAGGTGTGTCTAGTGATGTCGTCGACCGTCAGTTGCAGCATTTCTACAAGGCCGACCCGGCGTACGGAGAAGCAATCGCAAAACTGCTCAACGTACAGCTTAACGAAGTCTAAACGAGAAGCAGAACCGCCCTCATTAGGGCGGTTTTTGCGTTATTTAGCCTGCTTTTCTCAGAATATCTTCGCTTTTATTGCGCGAAGTAAGTGACCTTGCAGTCATGTTGGTTCAAACTACAGACTTTCAAGAAGGGAGATGTAGGGCGATGCAAGGCCACCCAGACGTTATCGATTACCTCAACACGTTGCTGACCGGCGAACTGGCCGCGCGTGACCAATATTTCGTTCACTCGCGGATGTATGAGGACTGGGGATTCACCAAGCTCTACGAACGAATCAACCACGAGATGGAAGAAGAAGCCGGTCATGCCGATGCGCTGATGCGCCGGATTCTGATGCTGGAAGGCACGCCGCGCATGCGTCCTGACGATCTGGACGTCGGTACGACGGTGGAGACCATGCTCGAAGCGGATCTGCGCCTTGAGTACAAGGTACGTGCTGCACTGTGCAAAGGCATCGAGCTGTGCGAAAAGAATGGCGATTACGTAAGCCGCGATATCCTCAAGCTTCAGTTGCACGACACTGAAGAAGATCATACCTACTGGCTTGAAAAGCAGCTGGGCCTGATCAAGCTGATCGGCATTCAGAACTACCTGCAATCCCACACGTCCTGATCGCAGGTGCTACAAAAAAGCCCCTGTCACTGTTGAAGTGACAGGGGCTTTTTCATGCCCGGCAATCAGGCCCGATCGCGAATCAGCAGCGGCTTGAGGTAATGGCCAGTGTGAGATTGCTTCATCTCGGCCACTTCCTCCGGCGTGCCGGTAGCGATGATCTGCCCGCCTTTCGAGCCACCTTCAGGGCCGAGATCCACCAGCCAGTCGGCGGTCTTGATCACGTCAAGGTTGTGTTCGATCACCACCACGGTGTTGCCGTGGTCACGCAGGCGATGCAGCACGTCGAGCAGTTGCTGGATGTCCGCGAAGTGCAGACCGGTGGTCGGTTCATCGAGGATGTACAGGGTCTTGCCGGTATCGCGCTTGGACAGCTCGCGAGACAACTTGACCCGCTGCGCCTCACCGCCAGACAGCGTAGTCGCCGACTGCCCCAGCTTGATGTACGACAGGCCCACATCCATCAGTGTTTGAAGCTTGCGCGCTAGCGCTGGCACTGCGTCGAAGAACTCCCGCGCTTCCTCGATGGTCATCTCGAGGGTTTCGTGGATGCTCTTGCCCTTGTATTTGATCTCCAGGGTTTCACGGTTGTAGCGTTTGCTCTTGCACACGTCGCACGGTACATAGATGTCCGGCAGGAAGTGCATTTCCACCTTGATCAGGCCGTCGCCCTGGCAAGCCTCGCAGCGACCGCCTTTGACGTTGAACGAGAAACGCCCCGGGCCATAACCACGGGAGCGGGACTCGGGCACGCCGGCGAACAGTTCGCGAATCGGCGTGAACAGCCCGGTGTAGGTCGCCGGGTTGGAGCGCGGTGTACGACCGATCGGGCTCTGGTCGATATCGACGACCTTGTCCAGATGCTCCAGGCCTTTGATGCTGTCGTGGGCTGCCGCTTCCAGTGTCGTCGCGCCATTGAGGGCTGTGGCGCTGAGCGGAAACAGCGTGTTGTTGATCAGCGTCGACTTGCCGGAGCCAGAGACACCGGTCACGCAAGTCAGCAAGCCGATCGGGATCTCCAGGTCGACATTGCGCAGGTTGTTGCCACGCGCGCCCTTGAGCGACAGCACCTGCTTCTTGTTGCGCGGTGTGCGTTTGGCCGGCACTTCGATCTTGACCCGGCCCGACAGGTATTTGCCGGTCAGCGAGTCCGGGTGCGCCATGACTTCGGCCGGCGTGCCTTCGGCGACGATCTGTCCGCCATGAACCCCGGCACCCGGGCCGATATCCACTACGTAGTCGGCCAGTCGAATCGCATCTTCGTCGTGCTCGACCACAATCACAGTGTTGCCGATATCGCGCAGGTGCTTGAGGGTGCCGAGAAGACGGTCGTTGTCACGCTGGTGCAGGCCGATGGACGGCTCATCGAGGATGTAAAGCACCCCGACCAGTCCGGCGCCGATCTGGCTGGCCAGACGAATCCGCTGGGCTTCGCCACCAGATAACGTGTCCGCACTGCGATCCAGCGACAGGTAATCCAGCCCCACGTTGACCAGGAACTGCAGACGCTCACGGATTTCCTTGAGAATCTTGTCGGCAATTTCGCCACGGCGGCCGGTCATCTTCAAATCGCCGAAGTAGTCGCAGGCATCACCGATCGGCAGGTTGGTCACCGCCGGCAGGGTTTTCTCGCCAACCCACACGTGCCGCGCTTCGCGACGCAGGCGGGTACCGCGGCAATCCGGGCAGGACTGGGTGCTGAGAAACTTCGCCAGTTCTTCGCGCACACTGGCCGACTCGGTTTCGCGGTAGCGACGCTCGAGGTTCGGCACGATGCCTTCGAACGGGTGCGAACGCTTGACGATATCGCCACGGTCGTTGAGGTACTTGAAGTCGACATTCTGCGAACCGCTGCCATGCAGAATGTATTTCTGCTGATCCGCCGGCAGTTCGTTGAAGGGTTTTTCCAGGCTGAAGCCGTAATGCGCAGCCAGTGAGCCAAGCATCTGGAAGTAATAGACGTTGCGCCTGTCCCAACCACGTATTGCGCCCTCGGCCAGCGTCAGCTCACCGTTGACCAGACGCTTGATGTCGAAGAACTGCTTCACCCCCAGACCGTCACAGGTCGGGCAGGCGCCGGCCGGGTTGTTGAAGGAAAACAGCTTGGGTTCCAGTTCGCTGATCGCATGGCCGCAGATAGGGCAGGCGAAACGCGCGGAGAAGATCATTTCTTCGCCCGGCTCGTCGTCCATCGGCGCCACCAGGGCGATGCCGTCGGCCAGCTTCAGCGCGGTCTCGAAGGATTCCGCCAGACGCTGCTGCAGGTCGGCGCGTACCTTGAAGCGATCGACCACGACTTCAATCGTGTGCTTCTTCTGTTTATCCAGTTTCGGCAGTTCGTCCAGCTCGCAGAGCCGGCCGTTGACCCGGGCACGGACGAAGCCCTGGGCACGCAGTTCTTCGAACACCGACAAGTGCTCGCCCTTGCGCTCGCGAATCACCGGCGCCAGCAGCATCAGCTTGCTGCCTTCCGGCTGAGCCAGCACCAGGTCGACCATCTGGCTGACAGTCTGGGCTTCCAGCGGGATGTCGTGATCCGGGCAACGCGGCGTACCGACGCGTGCATAAAGCAGGCGCAGGTAGTCGTAGATTTCGGTGATGGTGCCAACCGTGGAGCGCGGGTTGTGCGAGGTCGACTTCTGTTCGATGGAGATGGCCGGCGACAGACCTTCGATGGTATCGACGTCGGGTTTTTCCATCATCGACAGGAACTGTCGGGCATAGGCCGACAGGGATTCGACATAGCGGCGCTGACCTTCGGCGTACAGCGTGTCGAAGGCCAGGGACGACTTGCCGGATCCGGACAGGCCGGTGATGACGATCAGTTTGTCCCGTGGCAGGGTCAGGTCGATGTTCTTCAGGTTGTGGGTGCGGGCCCCACGAATCAGGATCTTGTCCAAAATGGCCTCGCTCGGCGGGCGTCGAAAACACAGGAGTATACGGCCAAATACTGGATGGATGCACACTATCGAATGAAGGGTTTTTCGCCTTACATGAAGAGAGTTTCATCTGTACGTGGCAAAGCGTCGCGATATACCCCGTCTTTCGATGGGACTGGTAGAATCGCCGCCGGTTCACACGAGGTTTTTCCATGCACGATCCCCACAGCGAACGCATGAGTGGCAGCGAGACCCGCGCGGCGAGCGGTCTGGCCCTGGTGTTCGCCTTCCGTATGCTTGGCATGTTCATGGTGCTGCCGGTACTGGCGACCTATGGCATGGATCTGGCGGGAGCGACCCCGGCCCTCATCGGGCTGGCGATTGGCGCTTACGGCCTGACCCAGGCGATTTTCCAGATTCCGTTCGGGATCATTTCCGACCGTATCGGCCGTCGCCCGGTGATTTACCTGGGGCTGATCGTCTTTGCCCTCGGCAGCGTGCTGGCGGCTCAGGCCGACTCGATCTGGGGCGTGATTGCCGGCCGGATCCTGCAGGGTGCCGGCGCGATTTCCGCAGCGGTCATGGCACTGCTTTCCGACCTGACCCGCGAACAGCACCGCACCAAGGCCATGGCGATGATCGGCATGACCATCGGCCTATCGTTCGCTGTGGCCATGGTGGTCGGTCCGTTGCTGACTCGCGCGTTCGGTCTTTCCGGCCTGTTCCTCGCCACCGGCGGCATGGCGCTGGTGGGGATCGTGATCGTGCTGTTCATGGTGCCGAAATCCACCGGGCCGCTGAGCCATCGCGAGTCCGGCGTGGCACGTCAGGCGTTGATGCCGACGCTCAAGCACCCGGACCTGCTGCGCCTGGATCTGGGCATTTTTGTGTTACATGCGATGTTGATGTCGAGCTTCGTCGCGCTGCCCCTGGCCCTGGTGGAAAAAGCCGGGCTGCCCAAGGAACAGCACTGGTGGGTCTACCTTACGGCACTGTTGATCTCTTTCTTCGCCATGATCCCGTTCATCATCTACGGCGAGAAGAAACGCAAAATGAAACGAGTTTTGCTCGGCGCCGTCATGACGCTGATGCTCACTGAGCTATTCTTCTGGCAGTTCGGTGACAGCCTGCGGGCTCTGGTGATCGGGACGGTGGTGTTCTTTACCGCGTTCAATCTGCTGGAAGCTTCGTTGCCGTCGCTGATCAGCAAGGTTTCACCGGCGGGTGGCAAGGGCACGGCCATGGGCGTGTACTCCACCAGTCAGTTCCTCGGTTCGGCACTCGGCGGGATTCTCGGCGGCTGGATGTTCCAGCATGGCGGTCTGTCGGTTGTGTTCCTCGGATGTGCCGGGCTGGCTGCCATCTGGCTGGCCTTTGCTGTTACCATGCGCGAACCACCCTACGTGACGAGCCTGCGCCTGCCGTTGTCGCCCGAGGCGATCCGCGAAGCGGGTCTGGTCGAGCGCCTCAGGGCCCTCGTAGGGGTAACAGATGCAGTGATAGTCGCCGATGAAGCGGCTGTTTACATCAAACTGGATAAAGAATTAGTGGATCGCGACACCCTCGAACGCCTGGTGAACAACCCGGCCGAGGCTGCTTGCGAAGCCTAGGAGAACGTTATGGCCCGTGGGGTTAACAAAGTCATATTGGTCGGCACTTGCGGCCAGGATCCCGAAGTTCGCTACTTGCCTAACGGTAACGCCGTGACCAACCTGAGTCTGGCAACCAGCGAACAGTGGACCGACAAGCAGACCGGTCAGAAGGTCGAGAAGACCGAGTGGCACCGCGTATCGATGTTCGGCAAGGTTGCCGAAATCGCCGGCGAATACCTGCGCAAGGGTTCGCAGGTGTACATCGAAGGCAAACTGCAGACCCGCGAGTGGGAAAAAGACGGCATCAAGCGTTACACCACCGAAATCGTGGTCGACATGCAAGGCACCATGCAACTGCTGGGCGGCCGTCCACAACAGGGCGACCAACAAGGCGGTGGCAACAACTACCAGCAGCAGGCGCCACGCCAGCAGGCTCCGCGTCCGCAGCAGTCGGCTCCTCAGCAGCGTCCGGCCCCGGCTCCACAGCAGGCCGCGCCGCAGCCAGCTCCGGATTTCGACAGCTTCGATGACGATATCCCGTTCTGATTCGCTGCTGTACCCGCTTTAAATAAAAAGGCCCGTCGCTGAACACGACGGGCCTTTTTCATGTACGCAGGTTTTTCAGTCAAGAATCAGATGCGGCAAGAACCGGCTCGAATCCTTGGTGATCAGACTGTTGTCCTCCCGCACGCCAATCCCTGCGGCCTGGTCGCCGATCACCCAGGAGCCAATCAGCGTGTAGCTGTCATCGAACTTCGGCAGCGGCGCAAATTCCTGCAGGATGAAGGGCGCATCCGTGTAGGGACCATCCTCTTTGACGATCAGACCGTCAGCAGTTTGCAGCTCGATGTTGGCACCTTCCCGGGAGAAGTACGGTTTGCGTACCCAGCCTTTCGGCACTGCGCTGCCCGGGTTCGGATCGAGATGAGCGGCCAGCAGATTCGGATGGCCCTTGTGCATTTCCCAGAGCAGGGGCAGGGCGCCCTTGTTGGAGAGGATGGATTTCCAGGCAGGCTCGAAAAACTGCGTGTCGCATTCGGCAATGGCTGCGCCGAACGGCTCATGGAAGATGAACTCCCAGGCGTGCAGTTTGAACAAGTGAGGAATCCAGCGATCTTCAAGATCGACGAAGCGCCCTTCGGCAGTCAGACCGATGTCTTCGATATCGATGTGCCGTGATTCGATGCCGACCTTTTCCGCGATCAGTCGCAAATAGTCCGTGGTGCCCCTGTCCTCAACCGAGTCTTTCATCGACGCAAAGTAGAACGGGCGCTTGAGCTTCAACTGAGCAAAAGCCTCATGCAGACGGGTGTCTATGCTGTTGAACTGGTCGGCATGGCGCGGCAGCATCCCACGCTCGATGCATTGTTCCAGCCAGCCCCACTGAAACGCCGCCGCTTCGTACAGGCTGGTGGGCGTGTCGTAGTTGAGTTCAAGCAGTTTCGCCGGGCCGTTGCCGCTGTAGGAGAAGTCCATGCGTCCGTACAGATGCGGATGGCCTTCCAGCCAGGACGTTCTGACCATGTCGTAGTACGCCGGTGGAATGCTCAGGCGATCGAGCAATTCCTCGCTGTGCACGACACGGTCGACCAGATCCATGCACATCTCGTGCAGTTCGGTGGTCGGATCCTCCAGATCGTTTTCGATCTGCGCGAGCGTGAACTGGTAGTACGCGCGTTCATCCCAGTAGGGTTGGTCGTCGATGGTGTGAAACATGAAGCCGAGGCTTTCGGCAGTCTGTTTCCAGTCGTGGCGCTCGGCGCAATGGATCTTCTTCATGGTCAGCTGCTCGAACTGCCCCAGCCGCCCCAACCGCTGCGCGCACTGGACTGGCTGCCGAAGCCGCCGCGGGAAGTCGAAGAGGCCACGTTGACTGGTTTACTCCGGGAGCTTGTGTAGTCCGAATCGCTTCGAGTTGTCGGAGCCGATTCGATTCGTCGGTTCAGTGTCGAGGTTTCGTACGTCGTACGCGTATCGCGCTCGCGGTAGACCGGCCGCGAATCGTTCGAGCGGTTATTGCTCATGGCATTGCCGATCAGCCATCCGCTGAGCCAGCCGTTGCTTGAGCCACCGGAACTGTGCGATGTGCTCTGCGTGGTCTGCACAGGTGCGGCTTCACCGGCCGGCATCTGGGCATTGGCCAGTGCGTCGAGATCCTGTGGCGCCTCAACATTCTGCGGTACTTTGAAGCCACTCATTTTCGGTATGAAGCGGCCGTCGGAATTTTTCTGACACCAGCCGGCGGCAAAGTCCGCGTCGCACTTCTCTTTGTCGTCATAGACAGGGGTGAGGCGCCGATGTTTGGTCAGGGCCGCTACGTAGGCGTTAGAGCAGGCGTCGGCTGCGACTTCGGCGTCGACGCACTGTTCCACGCTCTGGAAGTTGCGCTGTTGTTCCTCGGCGGCCAATTCGCCGGAAATCGCCAGCGCCACCGAGGCCGCCAGGGACAGTTGAACGTACTTGCTTCGTTTCATCTCAGGCTTCCTGCCGGTCAGTAGGACGGTGTCATGCACGCAGCGTTGAGCATGCCGACGCTGATCGCCACCGCAGCGACGTAGATACCGGCGGCGACTTCACCGTTGGCAATGCGTTGGGACGTGCCTTTGAGCACCAGGCCGGTCGCCAGGAATGCCAGCAATTGCACCGCCGCTGCAATCACGGCCCACAGGACGAAATCGAGGACGTTGATCGAGTGGGCGATGATGTTGCTCGCCGGAATCGCGAAACCGATGATCGCACCCGACAGAGCGATGGCAGCCGCGTTGTTGCCGCCGCGAATCAGTTCGAACTCCTTGTGCGGCGTGATGCGGGTGTAGACGAACTGAAACAGCATGAACAGCAGCACGGCGCCGATCAGGTAGGCGGCGAAACCGACCAGCGCGGCCTTGTTCAGGGAAACGGACAGCACTTCCAGCATGGGGAACTTCCTTTTAAATGGTGCTCAGATCGGTGGTGTACAGCGAGATGCCCAGCGATGTGCTCAGGCTGACGGTGCCTTCTTCGTCCTGTTCGACGGAGAACAGCAGCAGCTCACGACGGTCGGTCAGGCCGGTTTCCCGGGCGTACAGCATCGAATGGTGCTCGATGGTGTAGGACTCGTCGGGATTGATCACTTGTTCGGTGAGCGGGACCAGTTCGGTCTGGCCGCGTTCGGTGCCCCATTCGCGGGTGTAGGACACGCCGTCATGGGTGTAGGCCGGCAGGCCGATCAGGCTGTTCGGGCCGGCCAGGCGCTGCAGCTCGGCGTCACTGTTGACCGTGACATAGCTGACGTAATTGAACAGCGTCACCGATTCGATCTGATCGTCGCCGGTGACGTGGACCTGCAGCCAGAAATCTTCGTTGTCCAGGTAGTAGCGATACAGCTTGTTCGACTGGCCGAGGTCGATCCAGCCGGCGCTCCAGATGGCCTGGGCATCGGGAACTCGTACCGAGGTGCTGCCATCGAGCAGCAGGCCGAGCGTCGTATCGAACCGGATGCCTTTGCCCTGCGCCAGGCCAAGCGGGCCGCCGACAGCTTCAGGTATTGGAGCCGGGCTCCCCAGCAAGTTCTTTAACCATCCCATGGGTACATTCCTTGAAGCGGGTGGAGGTGTTCGTTGGCAAAACGCCGCTAGTGTACCGGCCTCGTGACAAACGAGCAGGCAAAAAAGAAGGGCACCCGGTGCCCTTCTTTTCTCTGGGTGCCCTTACTGGGCCGACTTCTGCTTCAGTCGTTCGAGGATCGCGTTGGCGCTGCCCTCGTTCGGCGTGATGCCGGCTTCACGCAGCTTGCGTTCCAGATCGTTGCCGGTCGTGGCATCGGCCAGTTCGTCCTGAGCGTTCAGCTCGGCGGCGCGTTGCTTTTGCTTTTCCTGCAGACGGTTCAAGGTGCCGACTGCTGTTTCCAGCTTGCCATTGGCGCCGCCGCTGGCGATGGATGCGCTGACCTGCGCTTTCTGCACGCTTTCACGGGCCTTGGCCATGTCCACTTGCTGGCGCAGGCTCTTGATCCGCGCTTCGGCCTTGTTGATGTCCTTGCGCATGTTTTCGGCGTAGGTGCCGAATTCGTCGCTCTGGGCCTTCTCGGTGGTCAGGTCGTTGGTCAGGGTCGAAATCGCTTCGGCGACTTCCATCGCCAGATCTTCACGGCCGGCGTTCAGGGCCGAAACAGCCTTGGCTTCCAGGTCCTTGATCTTGGCGTCGTACTCGCTCACGCGGTCGGCGGACAGCTTGTGCTTGGCCATGATGGTGACCAGTTCGCGACGGGCGTTGGACAGGGCGCTGTCGGCGTCACGGATTTCCTGGTCGAGGATGCGCAGGGCCTGTTGGTCGACGATCGCTTCGCCGACTTCATTGGCGCCGCCGCGCAGAGCGGTGAACAACTTGCTCCAGATGGACTGAGTCATTGGATTTTCCCTGTTGATTACTTGAAGAAGTGTTCGAAGGCTTCGCTGGCGCGCTGCACGTTGTCGACCAGGGTTTTCACCTCGGTGACCACGTTGGTCAGGCTCGAATCCGCACTCAGCGCGCCGAACATGTTGTAGACGGTCTGACCGTTGGGCATGGTCTCGATGCCGATCGACGACAGCGGGAACATTTCCCGGCTGCGCAGCACCGCGTCATTGAAGGTGCGCACGTCGGTGATCGAATCGATGTCCACCAGCACGGTATCGACGATGATCTGCTGACCCGCGATGGCGATGTGAATCGGCAGGCCGCCGAATTCGTTCATTTCCAGCTTGAGGCTGGGTTCGGCGCTCTGGATCAGGGACAGCGTGATCTCGTGGGAAGCCACCTCGTCCAGTGCCTTGAAAGCGTTGTAGAGGCTATCGATGTTCCAGTTGTTGCCTGCGCTCATGTAATTCTCCGACATGAAAGAGCCAGCCAGAATCGGTTGGCGTAGCTGTTGCTCCATTTGCTTGAGCAAGCTTCGGTTTTCGGGAAGCACCCAAGTTTCGTGTTTCACATAACCGGCGGCAGCCAGGCCCGCGCGCATCTGCTTCATATAGAAGCTCGACGGTTTTTTCGCGGACGTTGTCGAGCGCACTCCCTTCGGGCTCTCCGATTTTGTTGCAGGGGAGTTGCTTTTCATGGCGATGACTCCGTTATGAACATCTCACGCGTGAGCCACACTACAACCAATTCAAAGTGCCATCAATGGCTCACGCGTGAGATTTTTTCAGCGCACGAAAAAAGGCCCGCAAGAGGGCGGGCCGGTCTTTCTTGCGGACGTTCATGTAGGAGGATTAACGGGTGGCCGCGAGGAATTCGTCTGCCGAGACCACACTGGCGTAGGCAAAACCCAGCGAGGACATGAACGCCGCATGCACTTGAGCCGCCGGCACGATCAAACCATTGAATTCCAGGTCGCGGGTGGCGCAGGCATCGTGGATCACCGTGACGGTGTAGCCCAGATCCGCCGCAGCCCGGACAACGCCGTCGATGCACATGTGGCTCATGCTGCCGACCACCACCAGTTCCTTGATGTCTTGCTCATCGAGGATCGATTGCAGCTCGGTTTCGCGGAACGCGTTGACGAAATGCTTGAGCACTACCGGTTCATCGGCGCGGTTGAGCACCTTGGAATGCAATTTTGCGCCCTCAGAGCCCGGGGTGAAGAACGGGGCATTCGCCGAGGTGAATTCGTGACGGATATGGATCACCGGATCACCCGCTTCACGGAACGCGGCGATCAGTCGGGCGGCATTGTCGGCGGCGGCGTCGACGCCAGCCAGCGGCCACTTGCCTTGGGGGAAGTAGTCGTTCTGGATATCGACTACGATGAGCGCTTGCCTGGCCATGGGAGTTTCCTCGAAGTGTTTGTTGGGAGTGGAATCAGTATCCGCGCCCGCTATGTCTTCGAGGATTGGCCGCACCGACAATAGACAGGGGAAAACTGACAATGGGTGTTGAAAGGGCCGTTGCCGAGCTGGGCGTGCTGATTTATCCCGGCGCGCAACTGGCGGCGGTGCATGGCTTGACCGACTTGTTCGGCGTGGCCGACCGGATCGCCGTCGAGCATCAGGCCGCGCAATTACCGAGACTGCGGGTGAGTCACTGGCAGGTCGAGAACGAGCAGGCACCGGTCAGGATTTACGACAGTCATCCCGCTGCAGAAACGGGTTTGCTGGCGGTGCTGATTCCGCCGTCGATCGCCGGGTTCAGTGCAGAGCAGGCATCGCCAGGATTGCTGCAATGGCTGCGCGACCAGCATGGCCGTGGCGCGACGCTGGGCGGCGTCTGCGTGGGCTCGTGGCTGCTGGCCGAAAGCGGTCTGCTCAACGGTCGCAGCGCCACCACTCACTGGACCTCGGCCAAGGCCTTTGCCGAGCGTTATCCGCAGATCAGGCTCAACGCCGACACACCGATTGTCGATGACGGCGACCTGATCACCACCGCCGGGCTCATGGCCTGGTCGGAACTGGGGCTGCGGCTGGTCGATCGCCTGCTCGGGCCGAGCATCGCCAGCGCCACTGCGCGTTTCCTGGTGATGGAGCACAGCGACAGCGCCAGTGCCTGCGGCAGCAATTTCGCGCCGATCCTCAACCATGGCGACGCGTCGATTCTCAAGGTCCAGCACTGGCTGCAAAGCACCGGTGCGACCGACGTTTCGCTGGCCTCCATGGCCGAACGCTCGGGGCTGGAGGAGCGCACGTTCCTGCGCCGGTTCCGTGCCGCGACGGGCCTGAAACCCACCGAATACTGCCAGCACCTGCGGGTCGGCAAGGCCCGGGAAATGCTCGAGTTCAGCAACGGCACCATCGATCACATTGCGTGGACGGTGGGGTATCAGGATCCGGGAGCCTTTCGCGCCATCTTCAAGAAAATCACCGGGCTGGCGCCGAGTGACTATCGCAATCGGTTCGGCGTGACCCCACCGACCGCGCTGGCGAGATAACCCTCGCTGTCGGGCAAAATGCCGTGGCCGCGGCGGCCATCGTGCAGATTGAAACGGGCGCAACGCCATTACGAAAAGGCTAATCGACTGATCCGCAAAGGTTTTGGCATCGTCATCGTTTGGCCTGATCTCTGCACCCTCTGACCTACATTCACCGAGCCGCTGTAAGGGGGACGCATGACCCCGACATCCCGCAACAAAATAGTGGTCGCCCATTCCGTACGGCCCGACGCGCCGCAACACGAAGTGCAGACCAACAAGGCGCTGGCCCGATGGCTGGCGCAGATTCTCGGACTGAAATTCGGCGGCAGCTACGACGCGCAAAAGCACCACGGTCGCGACCTGTATCTGCTGCCGACCCAAACCATTGTCGGCGCCGCCAAGGCCCATGAACTGGGTATCAAAGGCCCGGACGATCTTTGGGGCGGTTTCGTCGAGCACGATTTCATCTGCACCAAAGCCATCAGCCATGGCTTGCGCAGCCATCAGGCCCGCGCGCCGCAAGGCTGGTCGCCGCTGTTTTCCGAACGCATTCGCAATGTCGTGCTCGACGGGTTCAGTGTATTTGCCCACGAGGATGCGCGACCCGCTGCTGAACATCTCTTGTACAGCGGCCCGATTCGCCTCAAGCCGATTCACGCCTGTGCCGGACGCGGTCAAGAAGTGATCAAAAGCCTCGACGCATTCGACGAAATCCTTGCGCGTTCCGATATTGCCAAACAGTTCAACGAAGGCGTGGTGCTGGAGCAGGACTTGAGCCATGTAGTTACACACAGCGTCGGTCAGTCATTCATCGGCGACCGGGTGCTCAGTTACTGCGGTGATCAATACTTGACCGAGGACGCCCATGGCGAGGAAGTGTACAGCGGTTCTAACCTGCTGGTGGTGCAGGGTGGTTACGAGGAACTGCTGAAACTGGACCTGGCGGACGATGTGCGGCTGGCCATCGAACAGGCGCAGGTTTTCGATAGCGCGGCGGATGAAGCTTATCCACGGTTCTACGCTTCGCGGCGTAACTACGACATCGCCCAGGGACTGGACAGCGAAGGCCAGCCACGCAGTGGCGTGCTCGAACAATCCTGGCGTATGGGCGGTGCGAGCAGTGCCGAAGTGGCGGCGTTGCAGAGTTTCGTCAACGATCCGTCGATGCGCGCGATCCGCGTCTCGTCGGTGGAAACCTACATCGACCAGGCCCTGCCGGCGGATGCCATCGAGGTCTATCGCGGCCCGGCCGAGAACAGCGATTTTCTCCTCAAATACGTAACGGTCAAATCCTATGACGGCTAGAAGCGAAAGCATTCAAATCGACATTGATGACGAACAGATGAGCGGGACGTTCCTCAGTCCCAAATCGAAAGTCCCCGGCGTGTTGTTCGTGCACGGCTGGGGCGGCAGTCAGGAGCGGGACCTGGAACGGGCCAAAGGCATCGCCGGCCTGGGCTGCGTGTGCCTGACATTCGACTTGCGCGGGCACACCGGCGGCACTGGCATTCCGCTGAGCCGGGTCACCCGTGAAGACAACCTGCGCGACTTGCTGGCGGCCTACGACCGACTGCTCGCGCACCCGGCGCTGGACACCTCGGCCATCGCGGTGGTCGGCACCAGTTACGGCGGTTATCTCGCCTCGATCCTCACCTCATTGCGCCCGGTGCGCTGGCTGGCGCTGCGCGTCCCGGCGCTGTATCGCGATGAGCAATGGCACACACCCAAGCGCGATCTGGACAAGGCTGACCTGCGCGATTATCGCGGCACTCTGGTACGTGCTGACAGCAACCGGGCGCTGCATGCCTGCTCGCAATTCACCGGCGATGTGCTGCTGGTGCAATCGGAAACCGACGATTATGTGCCTCACGCGACGATCATGAGTTATCGCGCTGCGTGCCAGCAGACTCACTCGCTCACCCACCGGATCATCGATGGTGCTGACCATGCCCTGAGCGATCCGACTTCGCAGCAGGCCTACACCTCGATCCTGGTCGACTGGATCACCGAGATGGTGGTGGGCGAACGGTTGAGCATCATTCAATCGCGCTGATCAGGACTTGGGCTTTTTCTCGATCCGCAGCGCCTTGGCCTTGGCTTCCACCACCAGGTACATCACCACGGTGATCAGCAGCGGCAGCAGAAAATAGATTGCCCGATAGGCCAGCAACCCAGCCACCAGACTGCCGCGCGAAGCCTCGTGCTGCAGCAGGGCGACGAACACTGCTTCCAGCACCCCGAGCCCGGCGGGAATGTGAGTAATGACCCCGGCAATCGCACTGATCAGCAGCACGCCGAGCACCAGCGGATAGTCGAGCTTGCCCGGCAGCAAAGTGAAAATCACCGCCGCCATCAACGACCAGTTGAGCGCGCCGAGCAGCAGTTGCAGAACGGCCATGCGCAGCGACGGCAGGTTGATTTCCACCCCGCGAATCGACCACTCGCGACGCCTGGAAAAACGGCAGGCGACCAGATAACCGAAGCTGATCACCAGCAGCAACACACCAATGCCCTGCAACGCATCGCTGCTGACTTTCCAGCCCGGTGGCATGCTGACCAGCCCACTGCTGAACACCGCGCCGGCGATGGTCATGTAGCCGAACCAGTTGGTCGCCAGGCTCAGGCCGAGGATCTTGGCGATGTTGCTTTTACTCACCCCGAGTCGCGAATACAGCCGGTAACGCATGGCAATCCCGCCGACCCATGCGCTCAAGTTGAGGTTGAACGCATAGCTGATGACGCCCACCGGCAGGATCTGTTTCCACGTCAGATCCTGACGGATGTAAGTGCGGCCGATCAGGTCGAAACTGGCGTACACCAGAAAGCTCAGCAAGGTCAGGCTGGAGGCGATGATCAGCGTTCGCACCTTGAAGTCGGCGAGGGTTTGCAGCACCTCGGCCCATTCGATGCGGCTGGCGAACATCGTCAGCAGGACGATCAGCGCAAGAAAAAACAGCAGGGTCAGCGGACGTTTCCAGCGACTCCAGCGAGACTTGCCCGCCGGTGCCGGATGCACCGCCGCGTGGGCTTGGGAATGGCTCATGAAGGATCACTCCCGGCGGCCTGGAAAAAGGGTTTGAGTCGTGGCTTGTGTGCCGGCAGCCAGCCGGCCATTGCCGGGAAATGCCGCAGGAAGTGAAACACCAGAAAACCCACGGTCATGTGCCAGATTCGCCCGCGTGGTGACTTCGTGGCGTCCATCGCCTTGCAGTGGTTGTGGCTGAGGTCTTCGAGGCGTTCGAACAGGAGACGATTGAAGGCTCGGTCGCGAATCAGCACGTTGGCTTCCAGGTTCAGCGACAGGCTCAACGGGTCGAGATTGCTTGAGCCGACGGTGCTCCATTCTTCATCCACCAGCGCCACTTTGCCGTGCAGCGGCCGCTCGCAATATTCATGAATCTGCACACCGGCCTTGAGCAGGTAGTCGTAGGTCATGCGCGCGGCGAGTTTGGCCACCAGCATGTCCGGCTGTCCCTGCAGAATCAGCCGCACCTCGACCCCGCGCCGGGCTGCGTTGCGGATCTCGCGCAGCAGGCGATAGCCGGGAAAGAAGTAGGCGTTGGCGATCACCACCCGCCGTTGGGCGCGGCGCAGCACCTGCAAATAGACGTCTTCGATATCGGTGTTGTGCTGGTCGTTGTCGCGGAACACCAGACGCACCTGGCCGTCGTGATCATCGAACGCCATCTCCGCGCGACGCTGCCGACGCCGTTGCCACCAAAACCTTGCGCGTCCCGGTCGGCCGCTTTGCAGCAGGGCGAAATGATGGATGTCGGTCACCGCCGGGCCCTGAACTTCTACCGAATAATCCTGCTTCGCTTCGGGGCCGAAATCGGCCAGGTGATCGCCGGAGAAATTGATCCCGCCAATGAACGCGACCAACCCGTCGACCACCACGATCTTGCGATGCAACCGCCGGAACCAGTTGGTGCGAATCCCCAGATGCCTGGGTGCCGGATCGAAGATCTGCAGATGCACGCCGGCATCGCTCAACGCGGTCAGATAACCGGCGCTCAGTTCCCCACAACCGAAGCCGTCGAGGCTGACGGTGGTGCGCACGCCACGCCGGGCGGCATCGATAAGAATTTCCTGCAATTGCTTGCCGACCTTGTCTTCGAAGACGATGAAGGTCTCCAGCAGGATTTCGCTTTTCGCCGCGCGCATCGCTTCGAACACCCGGGGGAAAAATTCCTCGCCGTTTTCCAGCAGCTCGACGCGGTTGTTTCCCTGCCAGCGATACTCGACATCGACGGTGCCCGGCTCGCGTACGGGCGGGGTGATGCTGACCGGCTCCACGGCGGATTTCTCCAACGGTGCACTGCTCATAGTTCAATCTCCACCGATAGTGGTGCATGGTCGGAAAGGTGTGACCAGGGACGGTTCGCCAGCACTTTTGGCTGACTGGCCTTGAGGTTGCGCACGTAGATCCGGTCAAGGCGCAGCAACGGCATGCGGGCGGGGAAACTGCGCGCCGGTTTGCCTTGATGCGTCGCAAACACTTCGCGCAGGCCACAGGGTTCAAGCAAGGCATCGGCGCGCTGGCGCCAGTCGTTGAAATCGCCGGCGACGATGACCTGCGCGTCATCAGGCAGCTCGGCCAGGCGCTCTCGCAGCAGGCGCAACTGATCGTTGCGATGGCTTTCGCGCAGGCCCAGATGGACACAGATCGCGTGCACTTCACGGTCGTCTCCCGCCAGGCGCAGCACACAGTGCAGCAATCCCCGGTTTTCATGGCCGCTGATCGAAACGTCGAGATTGTCATGCCGCACGATCTGGAATTTCGACAGCACGGCATTGCCGTGATCGCCGTCCGGATACACCGCGTTGCGTCCGTAGGCGAACTGCGGCCAGAGACTGTCGGCGAGAAACTCGTACTGCGGCATCGTCGGCCAGTTTGCGTAGCGTTTGGGGTGATGCTCGTGGGTGCCGTGGACTTCCTGAAGAAACACCACATCGGCGGACACGCTGCGCACCGCTTCGCGCAATTCCGGCAGGATGAAACGCCGGTTCAGTGCGGTGAAACCCTTGTGAGTGTTGACCGTCAGCACGGTGAAGCGGCGCACCGTGGTGATGACGGTGGCCTGTTCATCGGTGACGCCGACCGGCTCGGGAATGCTCATGCGAGTACCCCATCGGCGGCCGGTTCACCGGGCATGGTTTCGAGATTTTTATCCAGATCGAAACGCTGCAACAGGCTGCGGGCATCGAAAGGCGCGCGGACCTTGATGTCGTTGTCGAAGTAGCAGAAAACCTCGCGGGATTTACGGGGCCGAGGTTTCAGACGCGGCGCGATCAAATGGGCGTCGTCCGGTTGCCGGCCATGGTGCCAGGCGTCGATCCGCTCGGCCCAGCGTTGCAGCGCGGCGTCGGTGTAACCGCTGGCGTAAAGCTCCTCGGCACCGTGCAGGCGCAGGTAGACGAAATCACTGGTGAGGTCTTCGCGGTACGGCCATTTCCCGGCGGTGTCGGCGATCACCAGCGCGGTGTTGTAGCGTTTGAGCAGGCGCACGAAGTCGGGGTCGATGAAGCTGTCGTTGCGGATTTCCACGGCATGGCGCAGCGTTTTTTTGCTGTAAGCCTTCATGCTCGCGTGGCCGTGCAGGTGCGAATCGTGCTGGCGGGCGAGCTCGGCGGCCGCCTGGGTGTCGTGGGGCAACTGGTCGAGAAAGCCTTCGAAGCGTTCGGGGTCGAACGTGAAGTTGGGCGGGAATTGCCAGAGGATCGGGCCGAACTTTTCCTTCAGTTCCAGCACCCCGGAGGCGAAGAAATTGGCCAGGGGTTTTTCGATATCGCGCAGGCGGCGAATGTGGGTGATGAAGCGCGGCGCCTTGATGCTGAACACGAAGTCATCCGGTGTTTCGGCGTACCACTGGGCGTAGCGTTCGGGCCGTTGCAGGGCGTAGAACGATCCGTTTATTTCGATGCTGTTGACCGCCCGTGAGGCGAACTGCAATTCGCGTTTCTGCGACAGCCCCTTCGGGTAAAAATCCCCGCGCCACGGGGCGTAACGCCAGCCTGAAATACCGATATGAATCGTTGCCATGCCGCCCTCCCGTCGAAAGTCCCCATACGGCCTCTGTCTGTGGATGACTGTGGGCGGTTCGGGAAAGTTTCGACGGGATTACGGACGGTCGGGCCGTGCCTGATCAGTGCCCGGTGACGATCCGGGCCGAGCCTTCGGCAGGTTCGGCGTACACCGGGCCCAGGCGATCGAGGCGTCCGCTCAACGCCGTCAGAGCCAATGCCACCAGCACCACCAGGCCGCCGATCCACGCCGTATGGATCAGGCCGATGTGTTCGACGATCAGGCCGCCACCCCACGCGCCGCCGGCAATACCGAGGTTGAACGCGGCAATGTTCAGGCCCGATGCCACATCCACCGCGTGCGGTGTGTGATGTTCAGCCTGACGCACCACATACACCTGCAAGCCCGGCACGTTGCCGAAGGCGACTGCGCCCCAGACCAACACGGTGGCCAGCGCCAGCCAAGGATTGCCGGCGGTGAAGGTGAGCGCGAACAGCACGGCGGCGAGCAGGGCAAAGATGATTTTCAGCGCGCTGATCGGCCCGCGTTTGTCCGCCAGTTTGCCGCCCCAGATGTTGCCGACCGCCACTGACACGCCATACACCAGCAACACCAGGCTGACGGTACTGGCGCTGAAACCGGAGATGTCCTGAAGGATCGGCGCCAGGAACGTGAAGGCGATGAACGAGCCGCCGTAACCGATGGCGGTCATGGCGTACACCAGCAACAGGCGCGGTTGCTTGAGCACCTGCAATTGCTGCAACAGCGATGCGGGTTTGCTGTGGGCGATGTCGTTCGGCACATACAGCAAGCTGCCAATGAACGCGATCACGCCGAGTGCCGATACCGCGAGGAAGGTTTCACGCCAGCCGAAATGCTGACCGATGAAGGTGCCCAGCGGCACGCCGGTGACCAGCGCCACGGTCAGGCCGGTGAACATGATCGCGATTGCACTGGCGGCTTTTTCCTTGGGTACCAGGCTGGTGGCAATGGTCGAGCCGATGGAGAAGAACACACCGTGGGCCAGACCGGTGACGATCCGCGCCAGCACCAGCGATTCGTAACTCGGCGCCAGCCAGGCCAGCAGATTGCCGAGGGTGAACAGCACCATCAGCGACAGCAGCAACAGTTTGCGCGGGACCTTGCCGGTGAGGGCGGTCAGCACCGGCGCACCGATGGCTACGCCCAGGGCGTAGAGACTGACCAGCAGACCGGCGGACGGCAGACTGACGCCGAGATCGGCACCGATGGTGGGAAGCAGGCCAACGATGACGAACTCGGTCGTCCCGATGGCGAATGCGCTGAGGGTCAGCGCGAGCAAGGCAATGGGCATGACGGCACTCCGGTGGGGGATTGAATGGAGCGCAGTGTCGGGGTTTGGTGGGGGTGGAAAAATACAGGGAGGGGCATTTGATATTTGACCTGAGAGCAAAGATCAAAAGCCGCCGTCAAGGCGTTCTTGAACTTTGCCGAGCAAAAAACGCTCAGTTCCTTACAGGTTCAACCAAGGGAGCTTTGCGTTTTGACCAGGTTCAGGATCGCGATTCTATTGGGGGCATTGCTGTTGTTCGGCGGCAATGCAGTGCAGGCCGCCAGCCTGCCGGGTGTCCCGGCAGCCACTGCAAAATCCGCCGAACCCGAACCACTTGTGCAGGGTGGACTGCTCGGTGCCATCAGTTCCAGCATCGACGACGTGCAGGACAAGCTCGACCTCAACGAGCACCTGGTCGACGCCTGGCGCCTGCGCGCCGACCGGGCGGCTGATGAAGTCGACAGGCTGGTCAATCAGCCGTCGGATCGCTCGGGCTGGAGCGTCGCCGGGGATTTCATGATGCTATCCGGCGTGTGGCTCGGCACCTTCGCCGTGTTGACCGTGCTTGGCAGCGTGCTGGCCAAGCGGATGCGCGAGGGCCGCTGGCTGCGTACCCGCCAGCGCAGTCAGGACCTGATCGGTTATTTGCTGCCCTACACATTGCCTGCGTTGATCTGCCTGCCGTTGACCCTGTACGTCAGCCACTTCCTGCCAGCGTCGGTCGGCCGGGCGCTGGCGCTGTGTTTTGCCTACGCTACCAGCAGCGGTATTTTTTCCACCTCGATGCTGTTGTGTGTGGTGGTGATGTTCAACACCGGCCACAAGCGCCGCGCCGTGCAGATCATTCGCGACTACTGCCCGAAACCGCTGTTTCTGATCGGCTTTCTCGCCGCGTTGAGTGACGCGCTGACCAGTCCGCAGATCGCCCGGCAACTGGGCGGCAATATCACCAGCAGCATCGCGGTGTTCACCGGTCTGCTGGCGTCGATCATCTTCGGCTTGCTGGTGATTCGCCTGCGCCGGCCAGTGGCGCACCTGATCCGCAACCGGCCGCTGGCCCAGCGTCTGAAACAACCTTCACTGCAGGAGTCGCTGCGGATCTTTTCCGGGCTCTGGTACTGGCCGATCGTGTTGATGGTGTTGGTCTCGGCGGTCAATCTGATCGGCATCGGCGAGGACAATCAAAAAGCCTTGCGCTGCGCGCTGTTCACCACGGTGCTACTGATTGGCACGGTGTTTCTCAGCACTGTGCTGCAGCACCTGTTCAAATCACGCCGGGCCGAGGCGATCCAGCGCAGCAGCGCCTACAAGGAGCGTTTTCTCAGCCTGTTGCATGCGTTGCTGCGGATCGTCATTGCCGTTGCGTTCATCGATATCCTCGGGCGAATCTGGGGCGTGTCGCTGATTGATTTTGCGCAAAGCAGCACGGTCGGCCGGGCGATCAGCAATGCCTTGAGCAGCATCGGCCTGATCTTCCTCGTGACGTGGCTGCTGTGGGTGGTGCTCGACACGGCGATTCAGGAAGCGCTGAAACCGCCGGTCAGCAAACGCTCGGCGCGCCAGCCCAGCACCCGGGTGAAAACCATCCTGCCGCTGCTGCGCAATGCGATCAAAATCATCCTGGTGGTGATCTGCGCGATCACCACCATGGCCAATCTCGGGATCAACGTCGCGCCACTGCTGGCCGGTGCCGGGGTGGTCGGTCTGGCCATCGGTTTCGGCTCGCAGCAACTGGTGCAGGACGTGATCACCGGGCTGTTCATCATCATCGAAGACACCCTGTCGATCGGTGACTGGGTGGTGCTCGATTCCGGGCATGCCGGCACGGTTGAAGGCCTGACCATTCGCACCCTGCGACTGCGCGACGGCAAGGGCTTTGTGCATTCGGTGCCGTTCGGTCAGATCAAGGCGGTGACCAATCAATCGCGGCAGTTTGCGTTCGCGTTTTTCTCGGTGCAGTTCACCTATGACACCGATGTCGAGAAAGCCATCGAGTTGATCCGTGAGACCGGGGACTCGATCCGCGAAGACCCGTTCCTCAAGTACAACCTGCAAGGGCCGCTGGATGTGTTCGGCGTGGACAAAATGGACCTGAACGGCGTGGTGCTGACCGCGCAATTCCGCACGGTTTCGGGCGGACAATACGCGGTGAGCCGCGCGTTCAACCAGCGTTTGAAAAAACTTGTGGATAACAGCCCGTGGGTGCATTTCGCGCAAACTTATCCACAGCAGGTTTTGTTGCCCAAACGTCAGGAAGAGGAGGTGGCGCCGGCGCATTCCTCGGTGGTGCTGTCGGAGCAGGCGCGGACTCAGTGACGAGTCAGTTTGTTGCTGATATCGCTCATGGCGGTGGGATCCAGATCCACCCAGAATTGCTGCTTGCCGGCGATCTCCGCAGCGACCGGCAATCCGTCGCGATACACCAGTCGATTGCTCGCCAGCGCCGGTACTTTCGTCCCCGGCAACAAGGTGCCGGCGAGGTTCAGCGGATCGACGCCGCACACTGCGATCAGGCGGCCGTCATGAGGCCGACGGCGCACTTCGCGCAACAGCGGAATCGCCTCGGGCAGGGCGAATTGTTCTCCCGCCAGGCCACTGACAAACCGCCCGCCACGAATCTCGCCCCGGGCCTCCAACCGGTGAAAGGTACGCAGGAGTTCGCGCCAGCTCGGCAGCCAGTCCGCCTCACGCTCCAGCAGACGCCAGAAGACCACGCCGTAGCGACGCAGCAAGGTCATGGCGATGTGTTCGAGTGTCTCGGGCGACGCCGTTTGGCTGTTTTCCACGACCGGCCCGCGACGCAACAACGCCCAACGCCCGGCGTCGTCCATGCCACCGACAAACGCCCCGCGCCCGCGCCGACTGCTGCGCTGTTGGCGCTTGCTCGCCGGGGTAATTAGCGCTCGCAGGCCGGCAAAGCTGTCGGCATTCACCAGACCGGCGCCGACCAGTTCCTGCAAGGCGATTTCCAGTTCCGTGCGCAGCAGGTGCGCTTCATGAATCAGCTCATCGAAGAACAGCGCGCCGTGTTGGCTGAGGGCGTCGAAAACCTTGCGGGTTTTGGGCGACAGCTCACTGATTGGCGTCTGCTCGGCCAGTGAACTCCACAACCCGACCTGACTGCGCGGCAGCAACACAACCGGCGTGCTGCGCAACGCCGTGCCGCTGGTTTTTTGCCGGGCGCTGAGCCTCGTCCACACCAGTTTGCCGCTGCGGCACAGATCATCCAGCCAGATCGGTGAATAGTCCTTGAGCCTGGCCGGAAGAATGTCGCTGTCCCACGCCGAGGCGGCAGCCGGGTAGCCTTCGAACTGGCCGACAATCGCCGGCAACACGGCGCTGCCCTGACCACGGGTGGACGGGGACAGATGCTGCCAGTCGAACAGGAAACGCATGAAATCCTGCAACGCCACCGGTTCGATTTCCCGGCGCAGGCGCTTGACGGTATAGCGGTGAATACGTGCGAGCAGATGCCGCTCGCACCATTCTTCAATCGTCAGCCCGGGCGAGAACCGACCGCGCAGCACATAGCCTTCGCGTTCGAGTTGGGCGAGGGCTTGATGGACGCGTGCGGGCGGCAATGACAGCGGTTGCGCGATGGCTTCCAGTGGCAGTGGGCCGAAGGCGCTCAGTCGTGCGCGGATGACTTCCACCAAGGCATCGTCGGCGGTCCAGACCTCATCGAAACCGGGCAACGCTGGCAGTGCCGAATGCGCCTGTGGATAAAGCGCTTGCAGACAGGTCAGGCGTTCCCGTGCCAGCCAAAGCGAGTGCACGGCATCGATCTGCAATCGGCAGGCTCGACCCGTGTCGGCTAACGCATTCAGCCAATCGCGCCAGTGCGGATTGGCCTCGACTTCGTGGTCGCTGATGCACGCCAGACTCATCAGCGCTTCGTGCATTTCATCGGCGCTGTTCGGCGTCGGCCAGGCCTCTTCGCGCACGGCTTCGATCGCATCAGCGTCCAGCGCGCCGAGGTCATCGGTGGATTGCGGATCGCTCCAGCGGCGGTTGAGCACGGCCTGGGTGCGACGTTCTTCCAGCGGCGCATCGTCGAGAAAGGTGTAGGGCCGGGCGCTGAGGATTTCCGCCGCCAGCGGCGAGGGCGCCGGCAGGTCGCGGGCGATCAAACGCACTTCGCCGCGCTCCATGCGCCGCAGCAGTTGCAGCCAGCCTTCGCTGTCCATCGCCTCGTGCAGGCAATCGTCGAGGGTTTGCTCCACCAGCGGATGTTCGGGAATTTCCCGCTCGCCGGCGAGGTTTTCCAGGCAAGCGATCTGATCGGGAAACACGCTGGCGATCAAGTCTTCGCTTTTCATCCGCTGCAATTGCGGTGCGACTTTGCGCCCGCCCGTGTAGCGCGGCAGGGCCAGCGCCACCCCGGCATTCCAGCGCCAGCGCACACCGAACAGCGGCGCATCCAGCACGGCTTGAATGAGGATGTGCTCGGCGCTGTTGCTGTGCAGATAACGCCAGACCTCGTCGAGTTCGAAACTGTGGCTGGTGGACAGCGACAGCACGATCGCATCTTCACTGGCGGCGGCCTGCAATTCGAAGTTGAAGGTGCGGCAGAAGCGCTTGCGCAGGGCCAGGCCCCAGGCGCGGTTGATGCGGCTGCCGAACGGCGAATGGATGATCAGTTGGGTGCCGCCGGACTCGTCGAAAAAGCGCTCCATCAGCAACGTGTCCTGGGACGGCAACGCGCCGAGGGTGAGGCGGGCACGGGCCAGATAATCCACAAGCTGTTCGGCGCTGGCCAGATCCAGCCCCAGGGTCGCGGTCAGCCAGTGGAGGGCCGGTTGCAGGTTGCCGGGGCTGGTGCTCAGCAGTTGATCGAGTTGTGCCTGCAGGCGGGCTACCGCCATCGACAATTCGGCGCTGCGACCGGGCGCTTCGCCGAGCCAGAACGGAATGGTCGGCGGCTGACCCTGGGCATCCTCGACCCGCACTTTGCCGGTTTCCACCCGCAGGATTCGGTAGGAGGTATTGCCGAGCTGGAACACATCGCCGGCGATGCTTTCCACGGCGAAGTCTTCGTTGACGCTGCCAATGTTCAGACCCTGTGGTTCCAGCAGCACGCTGTAGTCGGCGTTGTCCGGGATGGTGCCGCCGCTGGTGACGGCGGTCAGCCGTGCGCCGCGCCGCCCACGCAGGGTTCGGCTCACCGCGTCGCGATGCAGGTAGGCGCTGCGGATGCCCTGACGACCGTTGTAGCCCTCGGCGAGCATGGTCAGCAGCGCCTGATAATGTTTTTCGTCGAGGCGGGCGTAGGGCTCGGCCCGGCGGAACCGCGCGAGCAAATCGTCTTCGGCCCATTCCTGGCAACTGACCTCGGCGATGATCTGCTGCGCCAGCACGTCCAGCGGCGCTTCTGGGATGTGCAGCGTATCCAGTTCGCCGCGGCGCACGCAGTCGAGCAGCGCGGCGCATTCGATCAGGTCGTCGCGGGTGGTGGCGAACAGTCGCCCTTTGGGCGTGCCGCCAACCTGGTGTCCGGAACGGCCGACCCTTTGCAGAAAACCGGCAATCGAACGCGGCGAGGCGATCTGGCACACGAGGTCGACTTCACCGATGTCGATCCCCAGTTCCAGCGATGCGGTGGCAATCAGCACTTGCAGTTCGCCGCGCTTGAGTCGCTGTTCCGCATCAAGGCGAAACTCCTTGGCGAGGCTGCCGTGGTGCGCCGCGACAGCGTGTTTGCCGAGGCGCTCGCTGAGGTGTCGGCTCAGGCGCTCGGCCAGGCGCCGGGTGTTGACGAAAATCAGCGTGGTGCGATGTTCCCGGGCCAGTACGGCGAGGCGGTCGTAAACCAGTTCCCAGACATCATTGGCCATGACCGCCGACAACGGCACCGGCGGTACTTCGATGCCCAGATCCCGTGGGCGGGCGTGGCCGATGTCGATGATTTCGCAGGGGCGCTCATGTCCCACTAGAAAGCGTGCGACGGCATCGATCGGTTTCTGCGTGGCCGACAGACCGATGCGGGTCAGCGGCTCGGCGCACAACGCCTGCAGGCGTTCGAGGCTCAAGGCCAGATGACTGCCGCGTTTCCCGGCGGCGATGGCGTGGATTTCATCGACGATCACCGTGCGCGTGGTGCCGAGCATCTTGCGGCCGGACTCGGAGCCAAGCAGCACGTAGAGTGATTCCGGGGTGGTCACCAGAATGTGCGGCGCACTTTTGCGCATGGCGGCGCGGTCTTTCTGCGGCGTGTCGCCGGTGCGCACGGCGGTGGTGATTTCCAGCGCTGGCAGATCCATTTGGCGTAACTGGTCGGTAATCCCCGCCAGTGGGTCCTGCAGGTTGATGCGGATGTCGTTGGACAGCGCCTTGAGCGGCGAAACGTAGACCACCAGCGTTTCGTCCGGCAGACCGTCCGGGGTTTCCAGGCCACGGTGGACCAGATCGTCGAGCACCGCGAGGAATGCGGTGAGGGTCTTGCCGGAGCCGGTGGGCGCGGCGATCAGCGTCGAGCGGCGCTGGCGGATCAACGGCCATGCGCGGGCCTGGGCGGCGGTGACCGTCGCGAATGTGCGGCTGAACCAGGCGCTGACGGCGGGGTGAAAGCCTGCCAGGGCCGCGTCCTTGGGGAGGGGCAGATTCATGTCTGCAGTTATGCGGGTGAGCAGGCGAAGTTGCAAGTACCGCTGGGGATCTACACTTTACGGGTGACGGTTGCGCACTAAACCCGCAAAATGCAACGATTCCGGCAATTATCGACGACGGAGCCACGAGCATCGTCGCTAAAGCCATCGTTCCAATCAGACTGGGCCTGCTGACTCTATGCGAATGCGCCTTATGTTACTGGGCGGCGGAAATGCCCTTGGGCAGGCGCTGATTCGCCTCGGTGCGGAGGAAGACATCGGTTTCCTCGCCCCCCGCCCGCCCGAAGACGGCTGGGATGCCGCGAGCCTGACTCAACTGCTCGACGACACCCGTCCCGATGCACTGATCAACCTTGCCTACTATTTCGACTGGTTTCAGGCGGAGACTGTCAGCGAAAGCCGTCTGTCGGGCCAGGAACGCGCCATCGAGCGTCTGGCCGAACTGTGCCAGCACCACAACATTGTGCTGGTGCAGCCGTCCAGCTACCGGGTATTCGACGGCTCCCGCGCCACCGCCTACAGCGAAAAGGACGAGCCGGTGCCGTTGGGCCTGCGTGGCCAGGCTTTGTGGCGGATCGAGCAGAGCGTGCGCGCCACCTGCCCGCAGCACGTATTGCTGCGCTTCGGCTGGTTGCTCGACGACAGCCCGGAAGGCACCCTTGGACGCTTCCTGGCTCGTGCCGAACAACCGGAAGAATTGCTGCTGGCCGATGACCGTCGTGGCAATCCGACCCCGGTCGACGACGCGGCGCGGGTGATCATTTCGGTACTCAAACAACTCGATTGCGCCGCGCCGCTGTGGGGCACTTATCACTATGCCGGCCACGAGGCGACCACACCGCTGGCGCTGGGGCAGGCCATCCTCACCGAGGCCCGCAGCCTGCATCCGCTGGCCATCGAAGAACCGACCGCCCAGGCCCACGCCGCGCGGCCGGATGCCGCCGAAGAACCGCAACACGCGGTGCTCGCCTGCAAGAAAATTCTGCACACTTTCGGGATCAAGCCGCGCGCCTGGCGTGCCGCGCTCCCGGGCTTACTGGATAGGTTTTATCGTCATGGCTGAAGGCCCTGTTCTAATCACCGGCGGCGCCGGTTTCATCGGCTCGCACCTGACTGACGCGCTGCTTGCCAAGGGCCATTCGGTGCGGATCCTCGATGATCTGTCGACCGGCAAGCGCAGCAATCTGCCGCTGGATAATCCCAAGGTCGAACTGATCGTCGGCGATGTGGCCGATGTCGCTTTGGTCGCCCGTGCGATGCAAGGCTGCAGCGCCGTCGCGCACTTGGCCGCCGTGGCCTCGGTGCAGGCGTCGGTGGATGATCCGGTGAAGACTCACCAGAGCAACTTCATCGGCACGCTCAACGTCTGCGAAGCCATGCGCGAGGCCGGCGTGAAGCGTGTGCTGTTCGCTTCCAGCGCGGCGGTCTACGGCAACAATGGCGAGGGCGAGTCGATCAGCGAAGACACGCCGAAAGCGCCGCTGACACCGTACGCCTCGGACAAACTGGCGGGCGAACACTACTTCGATTTCTATCGTCGCCAGCATGGTCTGGAACCGGCGATCTTCCGCTTCTTCAACATTTTCGGCCCGCGCCAGGATCCGTCCTCGCCATACTCCGGCGTGATCAGCATCTTCAGCGAACGCGCGCAGAAAGGTTTGCCGATCACTGTATTCGGCGATGGCGAGCAGACCCGGGATTTCATGTACGTCGAAGATCTGGTCGATGTGCTGGTGCAGGCTCTGGAAAAACCGCAAGTGGATGTCGGTGCGGTGAACGTCGGCTGGAATCAGGCGACCAACCTCAAGCAGATGCTGGCCGCGCTGGAAGCGGTGGTCGGTGAGCTGCCGCCCGTCAATTATGGCCCGGCGCGTTCCGGTGACATCCGCCATTCGCGGGCGAACAACGGTCGCTTGCTCGAGCGCTTCAAGTGCCCGACGCCAACGCCGATGAGCGTTGGCCTGGCACGTCTGCTCGGCCGCTGAGCTTCTCGCAGACATGAAAAAGGCGCCTTTGACAGGCGCCTTTTTCACGGCCGGAAATCGGATTTCAAACACATTTCCTGTAGCGAGGGAGCTTGCTCCCCGGTCGATTGCGTAACATCGCCGTCAGTTCTGAGTCTGCCCGCCACCAAGCCTCATTCACCACCACGTGAACGTTCTTTGATTGCTCGCTTAGAATTTGTAGCCCAGACCGACCATGTACACAAATGGATCGACGTCGACATTCACTTTTGCGCGAGTGCCTGGTGCAACAGCGTTGTTCTCGACGGTGGCGCGGGTGTCGATGTCGATGTAGCGCACCTGGGCGTTGAGCATGATGTTGTCGGTCAGCATGTAGTCGGCGCCGACCTGCCAGGCCAGGCCCCAGGAGTTTTTCGCCTTGAAGTTGCTGAAGCCGTTGGACTGGGCTTCGCTGCCGACGTGCTCGTCGTAGATCCAGGTGTAGTTGATGCCGCCGCCGATGTAGGGCTGGAACGCCGACTTCGCGTCCAGCGGGTAGTAGACGACGCTCAGGGTCGGCGGCAGGTGTTTCAGGGTGCCGAGCTTGCCGTTGGCGGCCGGCAGGGCAGTGCCCTTGATCTTCACGTCATGCTCGAACGGCGACGCGGCCAACAGCTCGATACCGATGTTGTTGGTCAGCATGTAGGCGAAGTTCAGACCCAGTTGGGTGTCGCTGCTCATGGTCGCCTTGCCGCCCAGGTTGGTGCCGCTCAGCGGACCCTGATCAACCTTGACGCTGGAGCTGTCGGCCTTCGGGTTGACGGTGATCGCACCGGCGCGAACGATGATGTCGCCGGCTTCGTGGGCGTGGGCGAGCGGGGCTGCGAGCGCGAGGGCAAACAGCGAGGCGCTGAGCAAGGACTTGTTCATGGAAGCTCCCAAAGGACGTTAAAAATGTTTGATGTCCTATGGTACGAATCCGTCTGATACGGTCTTTTGACTCAGCTCAATGAAACAGTGATGGGCAGTTTTTTTGTGGAACCTTTGCTCGCGTAACCGATTTGGCGGGCTATAACTGATTGCCGGATTTACTCCGGCAGCTCATAGACGTAAATCTTGTCCGCATCCATCTGATAGCCGGCATCGGCCAGTTCGCTGGTAGACGGCTTGACCTGCAACGGCCCCTCGACCCAGTACGGCTGATACAGCTCGTCGAGCTTCACGCCGACTTCACTTTTCACATGCACGATCTGGTTCGACGGCGGTGGCGGCACGTGAATGCAGGCACCGAAATACGGCACCAGCAGGAAGTCTGTGGTGCGGCCTTCCTCGCTGACTTCCAGCGGCACGATATAGCCTGGCAGGCGGATGTTCTGGCCGTCGAGGCTTTGCACCACCGGCGCGTTGGGCAGGTCCTGCTTGGCTGCCGGCGCCGATTCGGCGGACAGCGCGTCGCTCATCTTCGACAGGTCATGCAGCGGTGTCATGTTCGGCACTTCGGGCGCCGCGTCCGGCGGAATCATCTCCGACCAGGTCAGGTCTTTCGGTGCCGCTGCCCACACGGGCAGGGCGACCAGCATCAGCAGCGCAAGGACAGCGCGGGGCATGGTGAACATCCTCATAAACGGATCGACAGGCCATCGGCCAATGATTGGCGATACGCGCGCCAGGCCGGCACGCTGCCCATCAGCAGCGCGGCAGCCAGAATGCCACCGAGCAGCGTCCATTCATACTCGCTTGGCCATGCCAGCGGCAGATACAAGCCGTAATTGGCCTGCACATAACCCTGTGCCGCAGCGATGCCGATGTACAGCAACGCCAGCCCGGCGATCACCCCGGTCAGTGCCAGGGCAAAGGCTTCCAGCACCAGCAGGCTTGCGATGTGCCACGGTCGCGCGCCCACCGAGCGCAGAATCGCCATTTCGCGGCGACGCTCGTTGAGGCTGGTGAGAATCGCCGTGAGCATGCCGATCAACCCGGTCAGCACCACGAACAGCGAGACCACGAACAATGCTTTTTCAGCGGTGCTCATCAGGCTCCACAACTCTTGCAAGGCCACGCCGGGCAGGATCGCCAGCATCGGCTCGCCACGGAATTCGTTGATTTCTCGCTGCAGCGCGAAGGTGGAAATCTTGCTGTTGAGGCCGAGCATGAATGCGGTGATTGCTTGCGGCGTCAGGTCCATGTTGCGCGCCTGATCGGCGCTGATCCGCCCGTTGCCACGGGCCGGCACACCGTTGTGCCAGTCGATGTGGATCGCCTCCATGCCGCCGAGACTGATGTGCAGCGTGCGGTCCACCGGGGTGCCGGTGCGCTTGAGAATGCCGACCACGGTGAACGGTTTGTCGTCGTGTTTGACCAGGCTGATCGCCGCCACGCCATGGGCGAGCACGAGTTTGTCGCCGAGCTTGTAATGCAACGCCTCGGCCACTTCGGCGCCGAGTACCACTTCGAACGGATCGGTAGCGAAGGCGCGGCCGTCGGCCAGTTCCAGATGCTGCTGGCGGCCGTACTGGTAATGCTCGAAATAGGCTTCGGTAGTGCCCATCACCCGGTAGCCGCGATGGGAGTCGCCGAGGGACATCGGGATCGCCCACTTCACTTTCGGATTGCTGGCGAAGTGTTCAAAGCTGTCCCAACGAATGTTGTTGGTGGCATTGCCGATGCGGAACACCGAATACAGCAGCAGGTTCACCGACCCGGAACGGGCGCCGACGATCAGGTCGGTGCCGCTGATGGTGCTGGCGAAACTGGCCTTGGCTTCGGTGCGCACCCGCTCCACCGCCAGCAGCAGGCATACGGAGAGGGCGATGGCGAATGCGGTGAGCAGGGCGGTGAAGCGGCGGTTGGCGAGGCTGGCCATGGCCAGACGGAACAGATACATCTCAGACCTCGGCAGACGTAGCGGCGCGATTGAGTTCGGCCAGGGACAGGTGACGGTCGAACAGCGGCGCCAGGCTCTGGTCGTGGCTGACGAACAACAGGCTCGAACCGGCCTCACGGCACTCGGCGAACAACAGACGGATGAAGTTTTCCCGGGCGTCGTAATCCAGCGCCGAGGTCGGCTCGTCGGCGATCACCAGTTCCGGCTGACCGATCAGTGCACGTGCAGCAGCGACCCGTTGCTGCTGACCGATCGACAGCGAGTCGGCGCGGCGTCCGAGAATGCCTTCGTCCTTCAGACCCAGGTGGGCGAGCAGGGTGGCGGCGGCTTGATCGACGCTGCCATGACGTTGCTTCGCACGATCTGCCCGCAGCTTCGAAAAGTGGCAGGGCAGCTCGACGTTCTCACGCACCGAGAGAAACGGCAGCAGGTTGAACTGCTGGAAAATGTAGCCGGTGTGATCGACGCGAAAACGGTCGCGAGCGCCGGCACTCAGTTCGGTCAGTTCCTGGCCGAGCAGGCGAATGCTGCCGCGCCCGGGCTTTTGCACCCCGCCGAGCAGGCCGAGCAGGGTGGTCTTGCCGCTGCCGCTGGGGCCCTTGAGGAACAGGGTTTCACCCGGTTCCAGACGAAACGCCGGGATGTCCAGCAGCGGCGGGTGACCGGGCCAGTTGAAGCCCAGGTCGGACAGTTCGATGAGTGCTTGGGTCATGGTGCCGGTTCGTGATCAGAATTTCAGGGCGGCGGATTTGGCCGTCACTTCCGTGCCTTGCTGGCCGTTCGGGCCGATCAGTTGTACCTGAATTTTCTGGGTGGCCGGGAAGCTATTGAAAATGTTCGCCAGATCCAGGGTAGTCAAGGCGCCCGGTGCAGCGCAGGTGAACTGGTAGTGAGCGTGGATTTCGCTGTGATCGTGGTGATGCGCTTCGCCGCCCTTGGCGTCTTCGTCGTGGTCATCCTCATCGTGATCGTCGGCATCCGGCTTGTCACCGAACAGCGGGCTTTCCAGTTTCTGGCTGGCGACTTTGCAACCGGCAGCGGCTGGCAGGCTGAACAACGCCAATGGTTTTTCAAGTTGTGCACGGGCGGCGGCGACCTTGGCCTTGTCGGCATCGCTGGTGGCGACGTGTTCAAAACCGACGAGGTTCATCGCCGGGCTTTCCAGCTCCAGCTCCAGGGTCTGGCCGTCGAGCGCAGCGTTCAGGCGACCGACGCCATGCTCGTGGGCACCGAGGCTGCCATGTTCGTGATCATGATCGTGCTCATCGGCAGCCTGGGCGATGGCCAGCGGCAACAGGGCAAACGGCAAAGCGAGCAGCAGACGACGCATGGCGAACTCCGGGAAGTAAAGTGAAGTGTTTGTTATGTAATCTTATAACGAAAGTGCGCAGAGTTTGCCCGCCCGAAACGCTTTGCGCAAGGCATGACTGAGCACCGTCCGGGATGTTCCCGGAGTGGTACGTGGATTGAATGTCACGATTTTTGAATCAGAATCCGGCGCCGGGATGGTCGAACCAGTAGCCTCCCGTCAGCACATGGCGGATCAGACTTTCGTCGAGCAGATTCGGAGCATCGCGAGTGAAGCGCTGGCGCCAGGCTGGAAGCCACCAGTAGTTGATCGCCGTGCCGCGCGGAAGTACCACCACCTTCATGACCTCCGGATCTATTCTGTGCTCTGAGTAGAGTTGCTGGCTGCGATCCATGAAGCCCATGTACTGACTGATCGGCAACTGAAACATCAACGCCGTAGTGAAGATTTTTTCACTTTCACTGAACGCGGGACTCTGCAGTATCTGTAACGCTTCACAAGCGTACGGCATTGGTTGGCCGGCAACTTTTTGGCCTTCGGGAGTAGAAAGTATGTCGAAGCGGTCATCCATATCCCGCCATCCGATACGCCTATTACTTTCAAAGTAATTGTGAACGATGGCGGTCAACGGCCCTGGCGCTGCGCCTTCGGAGGTGCAGGCTGAGAGGTCGGCAGGCGACCAAAAGCTCCATGCCACAACGAGCAGGAGTGAAGCAGCCAGGATTATCCAGAGTCGTTTCATTGTGGTTTGCTGTACTTGTAACGTCGGAAGATGGTGAAGTCGTGGTCACTGCGAGCAGCATTACCCGATGCGATTCGAAAGCCTACGTCGTTGACTTCGATTTTGTCCCAGCTTGCTGAAATGCAGACACCCTGAGTCAGAACAAATCCGACGTGACCGCTGGCATCAGAGTAATTGACAGCATACGCACCAACGTCTCCGGGCAGGGGTGATTTTTCTGCGCTCCAACTATTGAGCAGCCGGTTCTCATCTGCCCATTCCCCAGCGGTTGGCGGGCTCACTTTGGAATAGCCCGGGATGTATTTCGAAGAGCCATGTTCGATCATTGCCACGTTGACACCGATGGCAGTCAATACGTCATAGACGAACACATTGCACTTGTTTGATTCCGCCCTGAACTCCACGCTTTTCTTAAGCGTTGGATGCGGTAAAGAATGTTTGACTTTGTTGCCGGCCCATTCAGTCGAACCTCGGTGTGATAGTGCCTCCATCAGTATGCGGCGCGGCATGTCTTGGATGACCACCTTTACGGTGCGGGTTTCATCCCTCCGTTTGACGCCATACTCGACCTCGTAGAATGTGTCGTTAGAGACTTTGCCGCTGGTTGATAGGGGCACTTTTACCCAAGGTGATACTGCAACTATCGACAGCGATTTACCTGAATTCAGCGTGGCTGTATGCATTGCCTTTTTTGCGCCGGAGTTACCAACAATTTGAACAGTGACTTCGTAGCTGTCACGGCTCTTTATCGGAGGTAGTTTCTGGGCGTCCGAGCGAGTAATAGCGGTTTGAGTCTTGTCCGAAACGAGCGAGTAGATGCGGGGTTTGTCATCGTTTTGAACGATGTTGTCATCAATGACAAGTCCGTCGATCAGCAACTGAAACTTCACGCCTTTTGGTGGCTGCATCAGAAAGTCTTTAAAGACGAGTTTGATTTCCGACTTCATGGCAAGTCCTGATTCAGGGGTTCTTCATAAGCGTAAAACGACCACTCGGACTCTTCACCGACCAACAGAGTGTCGTAATCCGAATGGCTTTCCACAGGGTGTTCGCAGCCTTCGCCTGTTGCATTACAGGTGATGTCTTGCAGGACGGCTGTTTTTTTCTTGTCTTTGAGTCTGTAGGCAAGTCCTGGTTTCTGGGAGTCGTCCAGGCGTTCGATGATGACTTGCAGATAGCGACGTGAAGTCGGGGCGGTAATCGAAGGGCCCATATCGATGGGAGCTGGACGGCCAATGCCGGCGAAGCCGCTGTGTTGCTGAGTGAGCAGTTTGTTGGCCATGGGCGGGCAGCCGCAGGCGATATAGTCACCCTCCAGTGCAGCCGGGCCGGCGGGCAGGATCAGAGTTCTTTCGCCAACGGCGACAATCGGTCCTTGGCCAGCGCTGCATGCCGGGCAACTGGCAAGTTGCCCGATCGAGGCGATGATTTTGCCCTCGATACGCAGGTTTTCGTTTCCTTCGAGAATTACGCCACCTGTAGAGGTAGGGCCTCCCTTCGACGCCAGTTTTCTTCCTGAAGACATGGGGTTCCTTCCCATGAAAAAAAGAAGAAATGTAGCCGACAAGGCAAGCTTCGCCAGCTCCTGACACTTGGCGTTACACAAGTCCCATGGGAGCATGCAGGTCAGAAATGTGCGGGAGCGAAGTTATGTTGCGGATACGCGGAACCGTCGGCGAGTTGCCGGTGGATTTGACCCTGGAACTGGATGAAAGCGACTGGGCGCGGCTCGGTTCGCAGTTTGGCGTGCAGGTGCAAACGGCCCAGCCGCAAGCCGCCGCAGCGCCTGTGGCGAAGCCGGTCAATCAGGATGACGCGTTGTGGCAGGTCGCCAGGGATTTGCTGCGCAAGGCCGGGCAACTCAGCGGACCGGAGCTGCTGGATCAGCTCGAAGGGCTGACCGGCAGCGCGGCAGCGGGCAAGCGCCTGCTGGTGCGCCTGCGGCATTCGTCGGACGTGAAAGTGGCGAGCGGCGGGGACACGCCGCTCTACAGCTGGATCGAGTAAGCGCTTAGTACAGCGCCGCAAACACCTTGCGCCGGTAAGCGGTCACCAGCGGGTGATCGTTGCCCAGCAGTTCGAACACTTGCAGCAAGGTCTTGTGCGGCAGGCCTTCGCCGTAGCTGCGGTTGCGAATGAACAGCTTGAGCAGCGCGTCCAGCGCCGCTTCGTATTGCTGACGGGCCAGTTGCTGAATCGCCAGTTGATACACCGCTTCATCGTCCTGCGGGTTTTGCGCCAGACGGCTTTTCAGGTCGGCGGCGTCCGGCAGGTCACGGGCCAGACCAAGGAACTTGATCTGCGCCTTGGCACCGGCCAATGCAGCCTTGTGTTCGTCGCTCTTGACCGCCTCGAGCACGGCTTGCGCTTCACCCAGTTCACCGCGTTCAGTCAGACAACGAGCGTAGAGAATCAGCGCCTTGGCGTTGGTGTTGTCTTCGTTGAGCATCACCACCAGAGCGGCTTCGGCATCGGCGTAACGGCCGTCATCGAACAGCGCCTGGGCTTGCTCGAACGGATCAGCCGCTGCCGGCGGTGGCATTTTTACGTGAGGCTCAAGCAGGGCACGCACGGCGGATTCCGGTTGCGCACCGGCAAAGCCGTCCACCGGTTGGCCGTCCTTGAACAGCACCACGGTCGGCAGGCTGCGGATGCCGAAACGGGCGACGATGTCCTGCTCGATATCGCAATTGACCTTGGCCAGCAGCAACTCGCCCTGATAGCTCTCGGCGATGCCTTGCAGCATCGGCATCAGCGCCTTGCACGGCGCACACCATTCGGCCCAGAAATCCACCAGCACCGGTTTTTGAAAGGAAGCCTCGATCACCGACTGGTCGAAGTCGGCCGTCGTGGCGTCGAAGATGTACGGCGTTTGCTGACTCATGGGGTATCTCGTAAAAGCGTGAATGGGGCAACTATACGGTCAGGCGCGGGCCGCATGGTAGAGGCTGACATGGCGAAACTCTTCGGGCTCGGCCAGATCCGGCAGGGTCATGGCTTCGAGCATTTCAATGCGCCGGTACAGTGGATGACGGAAATCCCTGACACGCGAATCTGCCACCAAGGCTTCGCGGCCGCGACTGAGAAACGCGTCGAGCAGCGGCAGGTTTTCCCGGTCGTAGAGAACGTCGGCCACCAGGATCAGATCGAAGCGATCCGCCTCGGCGAAGAAGTCCGTGGAATAGCTCATCTGCACGTCATTGAGTTCGGCATTCGCCCGGCACGCGGCAATCGCCAGCGGATCGAGGTCGCAGGCCACCACTTCCAGGGCGCCAGCCTTCACGGCGGCAATCCCGGCGATACCGGAACCGGCGCCGAAATCCAGTACGCGTTTGCCACGCACCCATTCGGGAAATTCCGCCAGATAACGCGCCACCGCCAGACCGCTGGCCCAGCAGAAACTCCAGTACGGCGGCTCGTGCAGGATCCGTCGGGTCTCCTCCGGGCTGAATTCCCGGGCCATGTTGTCGCCGTCGATCAGCCACAGTTTCAGGTCAGTGTCCGGCAGCGGACAGGCCACCAGTCGGGCGTCGCCGAGCAGTTCGCCCAGCGCCTGTTGCAGGTCCAGCGGTGCATTCATGGCGCTTTGACAAACTGCAACTGGCCCAGGGCCTGGGTGGTCGGCTGGCTGATGGTCTGCGACGGCAGGTGCAGGATCAACTGGCCGGATTGAGTGGCGCGGCCACGCAGTTCGACCCGCGCACCGACCGGGAAGGCATCAGGATTGAAGCGCAGGCGAAACGGCAGAACCTGGTTGTTGCCGATCAGGCTGGAGCTGGCGAGCAATTGTTGTGGTCGACCTTTTTCGTCGATCACCAGCAGCGCCAGTTCGACTTCAGCACCCGCCGGCACGCCTTGCAGGGCGCCGCTCAGTTCACGTTGATAGGCGGGCAGGGGGCCGAGGTCGGCTGCTTCCCTGGCCTTTTTCTGCGCCTGTTGCGGCGCCGGGCCCGGCGTTGGCGGCTGCGGCTTGGGCTTATCGCTGCCGCAGGCCACCAGCAGGGCGAAAACACTGAGCAAAACGAGCGGTCGTAGCGACATTGGTGGCTCCGTCAAAATGAAATCCATGGATCAAACGATCATGGCAGTCTGTATACCGCAAAGCCTATGGCTTGTCTTGCCACCGGGATGCGCTACCATGGCCCTCCCTTTTTTTGTTGCCAGCCACCATGCACTGTCCCTTCTGCGGTGCCAACGACACCAAGGTCATCGACTCGCGTCTGGTCGCCGAGGGCGAACAGGTGCGCCGCCGGCGTGAATGCCTGGCCTGCGGCGAACGTTTCACGACGTTCGAGACGGCCGAACTGGTGTTGCCGCGCCTGATCAAAACCGACGGCAGCCGCCAACCGTTCGACGAAGAAAAACTCCGCGCTGGCATGCAGCGCGCCCTGGAGAAACGTCCGGTGAGCGTCGAGCGTCTCGAGTCCTCGCTGGTGCACATCAAACACAAGCTGCGCGCCACCGGCGAACGCGAGGTCAAGTCCCTCGTGGTCGGCGAACTGGTGATGGCCGAGTTGCAAAAGCTCGATGAAGTCGCCTACATCCGTTTCGCTTCCGTGTACCGCCGCTTCCAGGACCTCAACGAGTTCCGCGAAGAGATCGATCGTCTCGCCCGTGAACCGGTGAAAGAATGACCACCGCCGCCGAGCAGGCCATCCTCGACGCCCATTTCATGGCCCGGGCCCTGGAGCTGGCGCGCAAGGGGCACTACACGACTCATCCCAATCCACGGGTCGGCTGTGTGATCGTGCGCGACGGGCAGATTGTCGGCGAAGGCTGGCATGAGCGCGCCGGCGAACCCCACGCCGAAGTCCATGCCCTGCGCGCCGCCGGTGAACTGGCCCGGGGCGCCACCGCTTACGTCACTCTCGAACCTTGCAGCCACCACGGCCGCACACCGCCCTGCGCTGATGCGCTGGTGAATGCTGGTGTCGGTCGGGTGGTCGCGGCGATGCGCGATCCCAATCCGCAAGTGGCCGGACGAGGTCTGCAACGTCTGGCCGATGCCGGCATTGCCACTGAAAGCGGTGTGCTGGAAGCCGAAGCGCGCAAGCTCAATCAGGGTTTTCTGAAGCGCATGGAACACGGCCTGCCGTTCGTGCGGGTCAAGTTGGCCATGAGCCTCGACGGTCGCACCGCGATGGAAAGTGGCGAAAGCCAATGGATTACCGGCCCCGCCGCACGTTCAGCGGTGCAGCGCTTGCGCGCCCAGGCCAGCGTGGTGCTGACTGGCGCCGATACGGTGCTGGCCGACGGCGCTCGGCTGACCGTGCGCGGCGATGAGCTGGGTCTGGATGCCGGGCAAACCGCGCTGGCCCTGAGCCGTCCGCCGCTGCGGGTACTGATTGACGGACGTCTGCGAGTGCCGCTGGATGCACCGTTCTTCAAGGCCGGCCCGGCGTTGGTTGCCACCTGCGTGGCCATCGAAGAACAGTACGCCCATGGCCCGGAATGCCTGATCGTGCCGGGTGATGACGGTCAGGTCGATCTGCATCAATTGCTGATCGAGCTGGCCAGTCGTGGCGTCAACGAAGTGCTGGTCGAGGCCGGCCCGCGACTGGCCGGCGCATTTGCCCGGCTCGGTCTGGTCGACGAGTTCGTGATCTTCATCGCCGGCAGGTTCCTCGGCTCCACGGCGCGTCCGCTGCTGGACTGGCCGCTAGCCTATATGAAGGATGCGCCGGAGCTGAAAATCACTGAAATTCGCGCGGTTGGCGATGACTGGCGAGTCACTGCAATCCCTGTCTCATCGGCGAGCGTATAATTCCCGGCCATCGCGTTAGCGCTGGCTTCGTTCTCAAGGAGAACCCCATGTTTACCGGCATCATCGAATCCATCGGCAGTATCCGCGCACTGACCCCAAAGGGCGGTGATGTGCGGGTGCATGTCGAAACCGGCAAGCTCGACCTGAGCGACGTCAAACTCGGCGACAGCATCGCGGTCAACGGCGTGTGCCTGACTGCAGTTGAGCTGCCGGGCGACGGCTTTGCCGCCGACGTCAGTCGCGAAACCCTTGACTGCACCGCCATGAATGACCTGAAAAGCGGCAGCCCGGTCAACCTGGAAAAAGCCCTGACCCCGACCACCCGTCTCGGTGGACATCTGGTCAGCGGTCACGTCGATGGTGTCGGCGAAGTGGTCTCGCGCAGCGACAATGCCCGCGCCGTGGAATTTCGCATCCGCGCGCCGAAGGAACTGGCCAAGTACATCGCCCACAAAGGCTCGATCACCGTCGACGGCACCAGCCTGACCGTGAACGCGGTCGATGGCGCCGAATTCCTGCTGACGATCATTCCGCACACCTTGAGCGAAACCATCATGGCGTCCTACAAGCCAGGTCGCCGGGTGAACCTGGAAGTCGACTTGCTGGCGCGTTATCTGGAGCGTCTGCTGTTGGGCGACAAGGCTGCAGAGCCAACGTCCGGTGGCATCACTGAAAGCTTTCTGGCCGCCAACGGCTACCTCAAATCCTGACTGAAGGGGGTGCCTTGTGGCGCTCAATAGCATCGAAGAACTGGTTGAAGACATCCGCCAAGGCAAGATGGTCATCCTCATGGATGACGAAGACCGCGAGAACGAAGGCGACCTGATCATGGCCGCCGAATGCTGCAAGGCCGAGCACATCAACTTCATGGCCAAGCACGCCCGTGGCCTGATCTGCATGCCGATGAGCCGCGAGCGCTGCGAAACCCTGAAACTGCCGCTGATGGCGCCGCGCAACGGTTCCGGTTTCGGCACCAAGTTCACCGTTTCGATCGAAGCCGCCGAAGGCGTGACCACCGGCATCTCCGCCGCTGACCGCGCACGCACCGTGCAAGCGGCCGCTGCGAAGGACGCGAAGGCCGAAGACATCGTCAGCCCGGGCCACATCTTCCCGCTGATGGCCCAGGCCGGCGGCACCCTGGCCCGCGCAGGCCACACCGAAGCCGCCTGCGACCTGGCGCGCATGGCCGGTTTCGAGCCGAGCGGCGTGATCTGCGAAGTGATGAACGACGACGGCACCATGTCCCGTCGCGCCGAGCTGGAAGCTTTTGCGGCCGAGCACAACATCAAGATCGGCACCATCGCCGACCTGATTCACTACCGGATGATCCACGAACGTACCGTTCAGCGGATTGCCGAGCAGCCGCTGGACAGCGAACTGGGCCAATTCAACCTGGTGACCTATCGTGACTCCGTGGAAGGCGACGTGCACATGGCACTGACCCTGGGCACCGTTTGTGCCGAAGAGCCGACCTTGGTTCGCGTGCACAACATGGACCCGCTGCGCGACCTGCTGATGGTCAAGCAGCCGGGCCGCTGGAGCCTGCGCGCCGCGATGGCTGCGGTCGCCGAGGCCGGCAGCGGTGTGGTGCTGTTGCTCGGTCACCCACTGGATGGCGACGTGTTGCTGGCGCATATCCGCGAAACCGGCGATCAGGCGGCGGTGAAAAAACCGACCACCTACAGCATCGTCGGTGCCGGTTCGCAGATCCTGCGTGACCTCGGCGTGCGCAAAATGCGCCTGATGTCGGCACCGATGAAATTTAATGCGATATCCGGTTTCGATCTGGAAGTTGTAGAATACGTGCCCTCCGAATAATGACCGGTTGTTTCCGGACCCGAATTCGCGGCAAATAAATCACTGAGGGACGCGAAACAGACGCGTCCCGGCTCTTTAAGAGATCTGACGAATGACCCTGAAGACCATCGAAGGTACCTTCATCGCCCCTAAAGGCCGCTACGCTTTGGTAGTGGGCCGTTTCAACAGCTTCGTGGTTGAAAGCCTGGTCAGCGGTGCAGTTGATGCCCTGGTTCGCCACGGCGTGAGCGAAAGCGATATCACCATCATCCGCGCACCTGGCGCCTTCGAAATCCCGCTGGTTGCGCAAAAAGTCGCCCAGAAAGGCGAGTTCGCAGCAATCATCGCCCTGGGCGCGGTCATTCGTGGCGGCACTCCGCACTTCGAATACGTGGCTGGCGAATGCACCAAGGGCCTGGCCCAGGTGTCCATGGAATTCGGCGTACCGGTCGCTTTCGGCGTCCTGACCGTTGATTCCATCGAGCAAGCCATCGAACGTTCCGGCACCAAGGCCGGCAACAAAGGTGCTGAAGCTGCCCTGTCCGCTCTGGAAATGGTCAGCCTGCTGGCGCAGTTGGAGGCCAAGTGATTAGCGACGATAGCGATCGTTTCAACCCGCGCGATCCGAAACCTGCGGATGCCGGCAAGCCATCGAAGAGCGCCAAGCGCCGCGAAGCCCGTCAGCTCGCGACTCAGGCCCTGTATCAATGGCACATGGCCAAGGCTTCGCTGAACGAGATCGAAGCGCAGTTCCGGGTCGATAACGATTTCACCGATGTCGATGGCGCGTACTTCCGTGAAATCCTCCACGGGGTTCCGGCCAACCGTACCGAAATCGACACCGCGCTCAAGCCTTGTCTGGACCTGGCGATCGAAGAGCTGGACCCGGTTGAACTGGCGGTTCTGCGCCTGTCCACCTGGGAACTGCTCAAGCGCGTCGACGTGCCGTACCGCGTTGTGATCAACGAAGGTATCGAACTGGCCAAGGTCTTCGGTTCCACCGACGGCCACAAGTTCGTCAACGGCGTGCTCGACAAGCTGGCTCCGCGCCTGCGTGAAGCTGAAGTGAAGGCGTTCAAGCGCTAAAACGCGCTTGATACCTCATGGGCGAGTTTGAGCTGATCCGCAATTTCTTCGCCGCCGCGCCTTGTGCGCAGGGCGGCGAGGGCGTTGCACTGGGGATCGGCGACGACTGCGCCTTGCTGGCGGTTCCTTCCGGGGAACAACTGGCGATCTCCACCGATACGCTGGTGGCCGGCGTGCATTTCGCCGATCCCTGCGATCCGTTTCTGCTCGGTCAGCGCTCGCTGGCCGTGGCGGTCAGCGACCTCGCTGCCATGGGCGCCACGCCCGTTGCCTTTACCCTTGCCCTGACCTTGCCGACGGTGACTGCCGATTGGCTGCAAGCCTATGCCCGCGGTTTGAACCGCATGGCGCAAAGCTGCAGTGTGGCGCTGGTCGGCGGCGACACGACGCGCGGGCCGTTGAGCCTCACCGTCACCGTGTTCGGTCGTGTTCCGACCGGTCAGGCCCTGACTCGCAGCGGCGCGCAGCCGGGGGATCTGCTGTGTGTCGGCGGTGAATTGGGCAATGCCGCCGGGGCTTTGCCGCTGGTGCTGGGGCAGCGCGAGGCAGAGCCTGACATCGCCCAGCCACTGCTCGATCATTACTGGTCGCCGCAGCCGCAACTTGCTCTCGGTCAGGCCCTGCGGGGCAAGGCCACTTCGGCGCTGGATATCTCCGATGGCCTGCTCGCCGATTGCGGCCATATCGCACTGGCTTCGAAGGTTCGCCTCGAAATTGAGCGCGAGCGAGTGCCGCTGTCGGATGCGCTAGTGGCGTTTCTCGGCCAGCGCGGTGCCGAGCGTGCGGCGTTGAGCGGTGGCGATGATTACGTGCTGGCCTTTACCCTGCCGTCCGTCGAATTGCCGGCGTTGCTGGCCGATGGCTGGCCGATCCATGTGATCGGGCGCGTGGCCGAGGGGCAGGGCGTGGTGCTGCTGGACCGCGAAGGGCATGACATCACCCCGCAAATCCGGGGTTATCAACATTTTCAGGAGTCACCGTGACAGATCACCCGAAACAGGTTCCCGGCGAATTCGTTCCGCCGTCGGTCTGGCGCAATCCCTGGCATTTCATAGCATTCGGCTTCGGTTCGGGCACCTTGCCGAAAGCACCGGGCACGTGGGGCTCGTTAGTTGCGCTACCCTTTATTCCGTTGTGGCAGATGTTGCCCGACTGGGGTTACTGGCTGATGCTCGGGATCACCATGCTGTTCGGCTTCTGGCTGTGCGGCAAGGTCGCCGACGATCTGCGGGTGCACGACCATGAGGGCATCGTCTGGGACGAAATGGTCGGGATGTGGATCACCCTGTGGCTGGTGCCGGAAGGCTGGTACTGGTTGCTCGCGGGGTTCTTGATGTTCCGCTTCTTCGACATCCTCAAGCCGTGGCCGATCCGCTGGATCGACCGGCATGTGCATGGCGGCGTCGGCATCATGCTCGACGATGTGCTGGCGGGCGTGTTCGCCTGGATGGCGATGCAGGGTCTGGTGTGGATTTTCGCCTGATTTCAAGGCGTGGATGAGGGACACAGGGATGGCTCGACGCGGGTTGGCGATACTGTTTTTTATCCTGCTGGGTGCTGTTGCCCATGCACAGGATGCGCCGCCGTCGGTCATTCACCTGGCCAGCGAAGACTGGGAAGACTACACCGCCGCCGACGGCCACGGCCTGGGCTGGGACGTCCTGCGCAAGGTGTTCGAACCGGCCGGCGTGACTCTGGATATCCGCACCGTGCCGTACACCCGTTCGGTGGGGCTGGTGCAGTTGAAGGAAGTCGACGCGCTGGTCGGCTCCTATCGCGGTGAAGCCGAACAAGTGCTGTATCCGCGCTGGAACTTCGATTCCGATCACATCTACGCGCTGGGGCTGGCCAGCAATCCGGCACCGACCGAGGCTACCCTCGGCAAATACCGGCTGGCCTGGGTGCGGGGTTATCGTTATGAGACCTACCTGCCGAACATCAAGCGTTACAACCAGATCGAGCGCCGCACCGGGATCCTGTCGATGCTCAAACAGGGGCGGGCGGATTACTACATCGACGCACTGACGGAAATCGAAGCGGTGGTGAGAAATGCCGCCGACCCTTCGCAATACCGTTACTCGCATCTGGCGGAGCTGCCGCTGTACCTCGGCTTCGCCGACACCCCTCAGGCCCGTGCACTGATGTCGATCTACGACCAGCGCATGGATCAACTGGTGAAAAGCGGCGAGCTGAAGCCAATCTTCGAACGCTGGAAACAGCCCTATCCGTTCGACTCAAGGCAATGAAGGCAGGCCTGTCATCAAACTTTTTGATCGTTATGGCCGATAATTCAGCCTAAGCGTCTGCAGGAACCTGCTGTTACAATGCCGCCCAGCGAATCTCGGACTTTTTAGATCAGGAGCACACCGGTGCCTGTCGTTTTTGTCGCCGCTTCCAAGCTGCCAACGCCTTTTGCGCAATTCACCATGCACGGTTTTCTCGATGAAGCCACCGGCCGCGAGCACGTCGTGCTGAGCCTGGGTGAGATTGCCGACGGTGCCCCGGTACTCGGCCGGTTGCACTCCGAATGCCTGACCGGCGATGCCTTGTTCAGCCAGCGTTGCGATTGCGGCTCGCAACTGGAGGCCGCCCTCAAGGCAATCGCCCGTGAAGGCCGTGGCGTGTTGCTGTATCTGCGTCAGGAAGGTCGTGGCATTGGCCTGCTGAACAAGATTCGCGCCTACGAATTGCAGGACGGCGGCGCCGACACTGTTGAAGCCAACGAGCGTCTGGGCTTTGCCGCCGACCAGCGTGACTACGCCATGTGCCTGCCGATGCTCGAGCATCTGGGCGTGAAATCCCTGCGCCTGATGACCAACAACCCGCGCAAGGTCAAAGCCCTGACCGACATGAACATCGTCGTCGCCGAGCGCGTGCCGCTGCACACCGGCCACAACCCGCACAACAAACTCTACCTGGCGACCAAGGCCAGCAAACTCGACCACATGATGGGTAACGAACATCAGGGCGAGGTAGACCGCGCGTGACTCGCGGTCAGGTGCGGCGCCGCCTGTCAGTCGCCTGGTGGAAATACCTGGCGCTGGCACTGGTGCCGCTATTTGTGCTCAACGCTGTGTTCGGCGAGAGCGAAGCGATCATGCCGGTGCTGGCGATGCCGTTGTTCATCGCTGGCGTAGCCTCGATGTTTGTCAGCCTGAAGTTTTTCGGCCGCTACAAACATGCGCTGATCGCCACACAAAAAGCCCTCGATACCCCTGAAGAGCCCGCTGCGTGGATTGCCCTCGCGGCTCGTCGTCGCACGGCGTTTCTGGCGGCGGGGTTACCGGCGTGGATTGGCGCTCTGGCGGTGTTCGTCGGCCTCGAAGCGGTGCCGCTGATGTTGTTGGCGCTGTCTACGGCGGTGCTGTTCTACCTCTACCGTATCCCGCGTCAGCTCGGTTGATGCGCCGTCTCTGGCTGGCGGTTCTGCTGCTGGCCGTCAGCAGCGAAACCCTGGCCGCCATGCGGGTGGTCAGTCTCGCGCCATCCCTGTCTGAAATTGTTGTGGAGCTGAATTCGGCCGACCTGCTGGTGGGCGTGCTGGATGCCGGTGACCGGCCATCTGCAATCAAGAATGTGCCTTCGGTGGGCCGTTACGGCCAACTCGATATGGAGCGGCTGCTTAGTCTCAAACCTGACTTGTTGCTGCTGTGGCCCGGCAGTGTCGGCCCGGCACAGCGCGATCAGCTCAAGCGCCTGAACATCCCGACCTTCGTTGCCGAACCCCACAGTTTCGAACAGTTGACCACACAGATCGTAGCCATTGCGACGCAGCTCGGTCGTCCTGAGCGCGGGGTTGAACGAGCGACCGAGCTGCGGCGCAAGCTCGACGAGCTGCGCCAGCGCTATCGGCGGGAAACGCCGTTGCGGGTGTTTTACCAAGTCTGGGACAAGCCGCTGTACACCGTCGGCGGCGGGCAGATTATCAGCGATGCGCTTGAAGTGTGCGGCGCACGCAACGTCTTCACCGACCTGACGCTGCCGGCTCCGCAGGTGAGCATCGAAGCCGTTTTGCAGCGTAACCCCGAGGTGATTCTGGCCGGCGATCAGCCGCAACTGGATGCGTGGAATGCCTGGCCGCAGGTGGCGGCGGTGAAGCACAGACAGTTGCTATTGGTCACCGATAAAGGTCTGGAACGTCCGAGCGGGCAGATGATCGAGGCGACGGCCAAGCTCTGCCAACTGATTGCGCCAGACCGCTGACCGCTAGAGCTGCGGTGTCCAGGTCACCCCGAACATGAACGCCCGGCCTTCCTCACGATAGCCATACTGACTGCCGTCATGGCTGTACAGCGCCCGGCTGTACCCCTTGTCCAGCAGGTTATCGACCTTGAAATCCAGCTTGATCTCACGGTCCAGCACCCAGCTGCTGCGCAGTTCCAGCAACGCATAACCACCCAGTGGCTGCTGATTTTTCAGGTCGTCATAACTGCTGCTGACGGCCTGCCAACTGGCGCCGAGGCCGAGGCGATCGAATTGCCGATCCAGATCCCAGCTCAAGGTGCGACGGGCACGGCGCGCCAGGGTGTGGCCGGTGTCGCGGTCGCGGGGATCGATGATTGCCACGCCGAGGTTGCTTTGCCAGCCCAGCAGTTCCTGTTTCAGGGCTGCTTCGAAGCCGTTGATCCGTGCCGAGGCGACGTTTTCCGGGCGTGAGTTGCTGCCAAAGATGATCGCGTCTTCCAGATCGGTCCGATACAGCGACGCTTCAAGGCGGCTGCTGTCACTCAACTGGCTGCGCCATTGCAGCTCGTAGCTTTTCGAGGTTTCCGGTTTCAGGTCCGGGTTACTGAAGTCCGGGTAATACAGGTCGTTGAAGGTCGGTGCACGGAAGCCTTCGCTGTAGCTGAGCAACAGATCGTTGTCCGGGTTGACCGGCAATGTCAGCGTGCCGCTCCAGCTGTTTTGGCCGCCAAACTGCTGGTTATCGTCACGACGCAGGCCGAGTTCGGTGGAGAAACTGTCGGCCTGGAAACGATGCTGGATGAAGGCCGCGCGGTTCCAGCGGCTGTCCTCGTCGAACGCAGTGCTGCTGTTGACCCGGTCTTCATACCAGTCGCCACCGAGGATCAGGCTGTTGCGTGCATCCAGGGTCAGGTCGTTCTGCCAGGTCACCGAGTCGCGGTAGGTGTTGAACACCGAGCGTTCGTCACTGAGCTTGTCGAGGGACTTGTCGCGGTTTTCGCTGTGGCCGAGTTCCAGGCGCGATTTCCAGCGCTCGTTGATCCGCGCATCGATGTAGCTGCTGAAACTGCTGACAGCAAAATCGCTGTAGGGCTGTTGCTGGACAGAGTCGAAGGTGACCGGGTCAAAGCGCCCGAACGGGTTGTCGAACTCGCTTTTGCCACGGTTATCCAGCAGGTTGGCGCCGATTTCGATGTCATCGGTCAGCGCATGGCTGAGGCTCAGGCTGATGGATTTGTTGCGGTAGGCATCGTGATCGCTGTCGCTGGGATAGGACTCGCGGGTGCGGTCGATCCCGGCGGTTTCATCGAGGCTGGCGCCGAGGTTGAAGCGGGTTTTCTCATCGCCACCGGACAGGCCGACACTGCGCTCCCAGGTCTGGTTGCTGCCGAATCCGAGATGCATCCGCGGCTGCAAACCTTGCTCGGCGCCGCGTCGGGTGAAGATCTGAATCACCCCGCCAATCGCATCGCTGCCGTAAATCACCGAACGCGAACCGCGCAGCACTTCGACGCGTTCGATCTGCTCGATGTTGAGGTGTTGCAGGTTGCTGTCGCCGGAGGTGGAGTTGCCGATGCGCTGGCCGTCGACCAGCACCAGACTCTGCGCCGATTGCGTGCCACGAATGTAGATCCCCGGCAGGCTGCCGCGCCCGCCGGTTTGTGCCACTTGCACGCCCGGTACCCGTTGCAGCAGGTCACTGACGCTGCTCGGATGCAGACGCTCAATGTCTTCGCGGGTGAATACGGTGTTGGCGGCACTGCTGTCGTTGCGCGCTTCTACCTGGCGGTTGGCGCTGATCAGCACGTCCGGCAGCTTCAGGGCCTGATCGCGCTCGAAGGTGTCGGCGAGGGCGTTGGCGTTTGGCAGCAGGAGAAGGGGCAGGGCGAGACGCGAGAGGTTCATCGGTATTCCGTAGGTCTTTCAGGTGTACACAAATCAAATGTGGGAGCGGGCTTGCTCGCGAAAGCGGTGTGTCAGTCAACTCATCATCGACTGATCCGACGCCTTCGCGAGCAAGCCCGCTCCCACATGGGTTTTTGCGTTTATCCAGCGAGTCAGCGGTTAAGCAGCTCCAGGCGCTCACGCACCGCCGCTTCGATCCCGGCCTCGTCCAGCCCGCACTCGGCCAGCATCTGCGCCGGTTTGGCGTGCTCGACGTAAACATCCGGCAAGCCCAGGTGCAGCACCGACTTGAGGATGTTCTCGCGGGCGAGGAATTCGCTGACCGCGCCACCGGCACCGCCCATGATCGCGTTCTCTTCGATGGTCACCAGCAGGTCGTGGCTGTTAGCGATTTCGCGCACCAGCGCTTCGTCCATCGGTTTGACGAAACGCATGTCGACCACGGTGGCGTCCAGGGTTTCGGCGACGTTCAGCGCTTCGGCCAGTTGCACGCCGAACACCAGCAGGGCGACCTTGCTGCCCTGACGGCGAACCACGCCCTTGCCGATCTCGATCGGTTCGAGGTCTTTCTCGATGGTCGCGTTCGGGCCGGTGCCGCGCGGGTAACGCACCGCCGCCGGGCCGTTGTACAGGTGACCGGTGGTGAGCATCTTGCGCAGTTCGTTTTCATCGCTCGGGGTCATGATCACCATGCCCGGGATGCAACGCAGGTAAGACAGGTCGAAACTGCCGGCGTGGGTCGGGCCGTCTTCGCCCACCAGACCGGCGCGGTCGATGGCGAACAGCACGTCGAGGTTTTGTACCGCGACGTCATGCACCAACTGGTCGTAACCGCGTTGCAGGAACGTCGAGTAGATCGCCACCACCGGTTTCGCACCTTCGCAGGCCATGCCGGCGGCGAGGGTCACGGCGTGCTGCTCGGCAATCGCCACGTCGAAGTAGCGCAGCGGGAAGCGTTCGCTGAACGCCACCAGGTCCGAGCCTTCCTTCATCGCCGGGGTGATGCCCACCAGACGCGGGTCGGCGGCGGCCATGTCGCACAGCCATTCACCGAACACGCCGGAGTACTTCGGCCCGCCGGCCTTCTTCGGTGCAGCGGCCGGGGCGTTCAGCGGCTCGAGCTTGGTGATGGCGTGGTAACCGATCGGGTCGACTTCCGCCGGGGCGAAGCCTTTGCCTTTCTTGGTGACGATGTGCAGGAACTGCGGGCCTTTCAGATCGCGCATGTTGCGCAGGGTGGCGATCAGGGTCGGCAGGTCGTGGCCATCGATCGGGCCGATGTAGTTCCAGCCCAGCTCTTCGAACAGGGTGCCGGGAACCAGCATGCCTTTGGCGTATTCTTCGGTGCGACGGGCGATTTCCCAGGCGCCGGGCAGGCGCGACAGCACTTTCTTGCTGCCTTCGCGCATGCTTGCGTAGGTGCGGCTGGAAAGGATCTTCGCCAGGTAGTTCGACAGACCGCCGACGTTGCGCGAGATCGACATGTCGTTGTCGTTGAGGATCACCAGCATGTTGGCGTTCACTTCCGGCGCATGGTTCAGTGCCTCGAAAGCCATGCCGGCGGTCAGCGCGCCGTCACCGATCACGGCAATCGCCTTGCGATCGCTGTTCTGCAGGCGGGCGGCGATGGCCATGCCCAGCGCGGCACTGATCGAGGTGCTGGAGTGGCCGACGCCAAAGGTGTCGTACTCGCTCTCGGAGCGACGCGGGAAGGCGGCGATGCCGTCCTTCTGGCGCAGGGTTTCCATGCGCTCGCGACGACCGGTGAGGATCTTGTGCGGGTAGGCCTGATGACCGACGTCCCACACCAGCCGGTCGTCCGGGGTGTCGAAGACGTAATGCAACGCGATGGTCAGCTCGATGACGCCCAGGCCGGCACCGAAATGCCCACCGGTCTGGCCGACCGTGTAGAGCAATTCCAGGCGCAACTCATCAGCCAGGGTTTCCAGCTCGGCTTCGCCTAACCGGCGCAGGCCGTCCGGCGTGTTCGCGCGGTCGAGCAGGGGCGTGGTCGGGCGCTTGCGGGGAATCTCATGGAACGTCGTGGGCATCAGGCGAATCGTTATAGGTATAAAAGATGCGGCAGTTTACCTGATGCATCGTCCCCTGCCCACGCGTTGGTCTTTTTTGGCTGATTAGCCTTTAGTTGCGCCGGTCGACGATATACCGGGCCAGATCGCGCAACGGCTCGGCTGCCGCGTCAAACGGTCGCAGCGCGTGCAGGGCCTGATCGCGCAGTTCCAGAGCGTAAGCCTTGGCCGCGTCAAGGCCGAGCAGGGCCGGGTAGGTCGGCTTGTCGCGAGCGATGTCGGCACCCTGGCGTTTGCCGAGGGTTTCGGTATCGCTTTCGACGTCGAGGATGTCGTCCTGCACCTGGAACGCCAGGCCAATGGCCTGTGCATAACTTTGCAGGGCCTTGAGTTCATCCTTCTCGGCGCGGCCGCTGGCCAGGGCGCCGAGCTTGACGCTGACCTCGATCAGCGCGCCGGTCTTGTGCCGGTGCATCTGTTCGAGGGCTTTCTGATCAAGCTTCAGGCCGACCGAGCCGAGGTCGATGGCCTGACCACCGACCATGCCGGCCGGACCCGCCGCGTGCGCCAGCGCCGTGACCTGCTGCAGGCGAATATCCGCGCTCAGGTCGCTCAGGCGCGGGTCGAGCAGGGCGCTGAAGGCCAGACTCTGCAGGCCGTCACCGGCAAGGATCGCGCAGGCTTCGTCGAATTTCTTGTGGGTAGTCGGCTGGCCGCGACGCAGATCGTCGTCGTCCATCGCCGGCAAATCGTCGTGCACCAGCGAATACGCATGGATCAGCTCCACCGCACACGCCGCGCCGTTGGCCTGCTCGGCCTTGCCGCCGAGGGCTTCGCAGGCGGCGTAGGCCAGCAACGGACGCACGCGTTTGCCGCCGTTCATCACGCTGTAGCGCATCGCTTCGTACAGCCGCGCCAGCTCTGGCAGCGGTGCGTTGAACAGGGTTTCCAGTGCCGCATTGACCCGCGCCTGGCTGGTCGCCGAATACGCCGCGATCATTCTGGCTGATCCGCGTCGAAGGGTTCCTCGGCCAGTTCGCCATCACGTTCCAGCAACACCTGGACCTTCTGCTCAGCCTGGGCCAGCGCTGCCTGGCAGTCACGGGTCAGACCGATGCCCTGCTCGAAAGCGGTCAGCGAGTCTTCCAGCGACAATTCACCGTTCTCCAGACGCTCGACCAGCGTTTGCAGGTCGGCGAGGGACTGTTCGAAATCCAGTGCAGCTTTTTTGCGGGCCATGGCGGCTAATTCCGGTTGACGTTAAACCGGCGCGACACTAGCAGATAGGGGGTTTATGGGCAAATGAGCGGGCCGACGGACAAGGGTGTCAGTCGGTCGAGTTACCCGGATATTGAATCTGATACCGAGTGCTCCGCCCCCCGCCCGGAAGACGTTGCAGGCAGCCCTTTTCCAGCAGTTCCGCCAGATGTCGGGTGGCCGTGGCTTTGGAGACTTTGGCCACACTCTGGTATTGCGCCGCACTGATGCCGTGCTCGTAACCGCGTTCACCACCATCGAGCAAGCGATTGAGCACTTTGATCTGCTCCACCGACAGCCCGGATTCGCGGTGCGCCTGCCAGAAGCGTGATTTTCCCAACACACTTTCAATCCGCGCGATGGCCTGCTGCAGGCTGCGCAGCAAGGTTTGCAGGAACCATGTGAGCCAGTCGGTGATGTCCAGCGTGGCTTTCTGGCTTGATTCGAGAATCCAGTAATAGCCCGCACGATCATCGAGGATGCTGGCGGACATCGCATAAAAACGAATCGCCTGCGCTTCGCCCTGAGCCAGTGCCAGGTCGGTAAGGGTGCGAGTCAGGCGCCCATTGCCGTCGTCGAATGGATGCAAGGTGACGAACCAGAAATGTGCGATGCCAGCTCGCAGCAAAGGATCGAGGCCTGCCTGATGCCGGCTGGCGTCGAACCACTTGAGAAAACTGTCGAGTTGCCGCTCAAGACCTTGTCGCGGTGGCGCCTCGAAGTGCACGGTCGGACGGTCGATTCGTCCGGAAACCACCTGCATTGGCTCATCGCCGCGTAATGCGCCGACATTGATTGCACGCGAAAGGAAACCACTCTCCTGTTCTGGAAACAGCCATGAATGCCATTCCAGCAATCGCTCCAGTGTCAGCGGTTCGGCAAAGCGATGAGTGGCATCGAGCATCAGCTGTGCCAGCCCCTCGCTGCGCTTGCTGACGTTGTCGCCATCAGGCGATTCCAGCCCCAGGCGTCGTGCCAGTGAAGAACGCACGGATTCAACATTCAATTGTTCCCCCTCGATGGCCGAGGAGGTCACGATGTTTTGCAGCAACGCGTCCAGTTCAGTCTGAGCGCTCAGTGAATTGCCCACTGATCCCGCCATGCCCATCAATTGTCCCTGCGCCTGAACGCATTCGCGCAACAGCGCCGTGAGACGCTCAGCCTGCCAGTTGAAGTCGGGCCAGTCGGGCTGCTGCCAGATCCAGTGAGTAGCCATGAAATGCCATTCCTGAGTGCGTGAGCCGAATAGAAACGCTATTCGGCTCATTTAGTGAGCCGAATATGACGCCTATTCGGCTCATCGTCCACCCGAGGGCGTGATTCCTACCGCATTTCAAGATGTATCCGATTGTTAAAAAACTGCCGAGTCGCTAACCTTCGCGCCTTCTACGACCCGACAGTCACGGGTCTTTCAGACGAAACGCAGTTTTCACCGCTGTGAAGTACCGAGGATCGGGTGCAAGGTTTCGTTCAGGCATGGCAGGAGGCATTACATGCGTTCAATTCTTTTGCTGCTGATCGGCCTGGCCTGCGCGCCGGCGCTGTCGGCCGCGCCGAGTGCCGAGATGTCGGAACCGGTGGGCGGCTGGCGCTACAACGGCTTGCTCGACCGCAGTGAAAACCCGCAAGTCGCCTATCCCACGCCGCCCATCGATCGCGGCATCCAGCGCAATCGCACGATGATCCAGGGCCAGCTCAAGGCCATTGGCAACCAGCGCGGGCCGCACACCCTGGCGGTCAATGGCAACCCACTGAACCTGTACACCGACGACGATGGGCGTTTTGCCCGGCCCTATGCGTTCGGCGCGGGCTCCAACAGCGTCGAAGTGCGCAGCGCCGAAGGGCAGTCGCTCAAGCGTGTGCAGTTCTACGAAGCGAACAACCTGCGCACACCGGCGCGGATTCGCGTAGTTCTGGGCTGGGACGATCCGAAGGCCGAACTCGACCTGCACATCATTACCCCGGACGGCCAGCATGCGTTTTTCGCCCACACGGCGTTGACCAACGGCGGCGGTCTGGACCCGGACGGCGTCGATGGCCCCGGCCCGGAAATGTTCACCATGACCGCGCCGCTGCATGGCACCTATCTGGTTTATGTCAACTATTGGGGCAACTTCGGCGACGGCGGCTATAACTTCGAGGAGGCCAGCAACCAGAACGAGGTCATCACCTCGCAGATCACGCTGGTGCTCAACGAAAACACCGTCGACGAAAAACGCGAAACGTTCATCGTGCCCCTGCGGGCCATCGGTGATCTGCTGCTGGTCAAGACTTTCAACTATTAAGCATCCCGCACCACGGATGAACTGCCGAGCTTTGGGAACATGAGCGAGAAGATGAGCGAAAACACTGAGACCCCGGCGACCGCCGCACCCACCGCCAAACCTTCCCGGCGCTGGCCGTTGCTGGTGGCCGGGCTGTGCCTGGTGGCCGGCGTGGCGGGCGGGCTCGGCTGGCTGATGCACAAGCCCAAATTGCCGGCGGCGGCACTGGCCAGTGACAAGCTCGGGCTGAGCCGCCCGGACGCGTTGCTGGAAACCCGCTCCCTGAGCCAGTTGCCCAAGGATTTGCTGACGGTGCCGTTCCTCAAAGCCACGCTCACCGAGGATTTCGTCTTCTATTACGAAACCCACGCCGACCGTCTCGGGTTGATCGGCAGTCTGCGGCGGATCATCTACGAGCATGACCTGAAGCTGCAAGACAGCCTGATCGAGCAACTCTTCGATCAACCGGCGGACGTGGCGCTGTGGCGCGGCGCCGATGGTCGTTTGAAGGATTTCCTGCTGGTGATGGATCGCGGCGGTTTGGCCAAGTTGCTGGAGCCCTTGGCGAAAGTCGCTCTGGATGATTCGCAACTGAGCGTGTTCAGCACTCTGAAAGTCGGCGGTGACGAAGTGCCGCTGTATCAACTGACCTACAACGCCAGCAAATCCCTGTTGTTCGCCTCTCGCGGCGACAAACTGGTGGTGCTTTCCAACCCGTCCAAGTTCTACGACCCGGAAAGCGGTGCTTCCGAAGAGTCCGGCCACGTCTCGCCACAAGCGCTGGCGGCGCTGCTCAACGGTGAAAAACTGTTCCCCGAAGCGTTCGGGCTGCCGGCCAAGACGCCTGAAACCAAACAGCGCCTGTCGGTCAACTCCAGCGTCCTGGCCATGGGTTACCAGCGCTTCATCCCGAACTTCGCCGGCCTGCGTTTCGACATGGACGACAAGGGCTGGCACAGCTTCCTGGCCATGGATGAGCTGGACAACCAGCCGGACTTCGATTTCAAACCGGTCTGGCAGGCCATGCCGCTGGGCGCCAGCGCTTGCGTGACCTTGCCAGTGGCCGCCGAACCGCAGAAACCGTTGCTGGTGAAACTCGGCGCCGAAGAAGCGGTGGCACAGAAACTCACCGAGCACGTGGCCGGCGCGGCGGGCCTGTGCTGGTACGCCGATTCGCGGCTGTACACGCCGTTGCTGGTGGCCAGTCTGAAGGACGAGGACAGCGGCAAACTCGACGCTGATATCGGCACGTTGTTCGATTTGATGGTCGGTGCCTACGAAAGCAAGGTCGACGACCACGCGTTCCCGGTGGTCGAGAAGCAGGAAGGCCAGAGCCACCTCTGGCAGCGTCAGGTCAGCTCCAACTTCGGCCCGTACGCGGCCAAGGATGCCGAGAATCCGGACGCGATCACCGGCAAGGCGTTCATGAAAGTCAGCCTGGCGCGCTACGGATCGACGCTGCTGTTTTCCCTCGATGACAAACTGGTCGACAAGGCTCTCGGCACCCTCGACAAACGCTTCCCGCCGATGGCCGATGTGCTGCCCAAAGACGTGCTGATGCCGATCTACTTCGGCCCGGATTCGATGGCGCAACTGATGCAGCAGGAAACCCTCGACAGCCTGCCCCAGGACATGGAGCCGGTGTTCTACAACGCCGCGCAAACCTACCTGATCCCGAAACTGCGCACTCTCGGCGGTTACGGCAAATACGCCCTGACGTTGCCTGAAGGCAGTGAGCCCGACGGCCACTGGCAATGGCTGCCGCTGGAGTGGAAAGCGCTGTGACTGGATTGATCCGCAGCCTCGGCTTGCTCGCGCTGTTACTGAGCGCGGATGCCCGAGCAGTCGAAACGCCGACGCTCGATCCTGCGCAATCCCAGGTCTTTCGCGCCTGGTTCGTGCGCATCGCTCAGGAGCAGTTGAGCAAAGGCCCGAGCCCGCGCTGGTATCAGCAGGACTGCGCAGGGCTGGTGCGGTTTGCCGCCAACGAAGCGCTGAAAGTCCATGACGACAAATGGCTGCGCAGCAATGGCGTGTCCAACCGCTACCTGCCGCCGGAGCTGGCGTTGAGCGACGAGCAACGCAAGTTCGCCCAGCAATGGCAGCAGGGCGGCGGCAAGGTCGGGCCCTACGTCAACGCGATTAAATTGATTCAGTTCAACAGCCATCTGATCGGCCGCGACGTGTCCCAGGCACGGCCCGGCGATCTGATGTTTTTCGATCAGGGCGACGACCAGCACCTGATGATCTGGATGGGCCGCTACATCGCCTATCACACCGGCACGACCACCCCAACCGACAACGGCATGCGTTCGGCAAGCCTGCAGCAACTCATGACATGGAAGGACACCCGATGGATACCCGACGCAGCCAACCCCAACTTCATCGGCGTCTATCGACTGAACTTTCTCTCCCAATGACCGGTGCCCGCATGCTGCGTTTACTGCCTTTTCTGTTGCTCTTGGCCCTGCCGTTTTCGGCCGTGAATGCCGAAGACACCGTGGAGCCAAGCGGCTACACGCCGGTCTCCGGTGAAAGCTTTTTCCTGCTGGCCGACAGCAGTTTCGCCAGCGACGAGCAGGCGGTGGTGCGCCTCGAAGCACCGGGCCGTGACTACCGTCGCTTCCGCATGGAACCGTACGGCGGCGCCGACATCCGCGTGTACAAGATCGACAAGCCGCTGGACTTCCTCAAGCGCCAGAAGAACCTGCACCGCGTGGTCAGCGACGGCCAGTTCAAGGGCGAAGGCCTGTCGAATACCCTCGCGTACCTGTGGGACAACTGGTACCGCAAATCCCGTCGGGTGATGCAGCGTGCGTTCTCCTACGAGTCGCGCCAGCAAGTCACCGAGGAGGTGCCGGAACTGAAGATGGGCAACGCCATCGCGGCGCCGACGCCGTACGACGCTCAGCCGCAATTTGCCCTGATTCCGGGTCTGCCGGTGGTCAGCCAGTTCCGTTATCCGCTGTGGCAGGCCAAGCCGATTCAGCCGCCTGCCGGGGTGAATCTGGCCGGGTCGTCCAGCGAGTTCGTCAGCGTTGCACCGGGTAACGTGTACATCCCGTTGGGTAACCTGAAACCGGGTCTGTATCTGGTCGAAGCGCTGATTGGCAAGTACCGCGCGACCACCATGGTTTTCGTTTCCAACACCGTCGCGGTGAGCAAGATTGCCGGTGATGAATTGCTGGTTTGGGCCGCACGCAAACACGAAGGCAGCTCGGTGCCGAAGGTCAATGTGCTGTGGACCGACGGCCTCGGTGTAATGAGCAGCGGCGCCACCGATACCGATGGTCTGCTGCGCCTGAAACACGTAAGCCCCGAGCGTTCGTTCGTCATTGGCGAGGACGAAGAGGGCGGGGTGTTCGTCTCGGAAAACTTCTATTACGACAGCGAAATTTACGACACCAAACTCTATGCCTTCACCGATCGGCCGCTGTATCGCCCGGGCGATTGGGTGTCGCTGAAAATCGTCGGCCGCGAATTCAAGAACGCGCGGGATTCGGTGTTGCCGGGGGCGGCGGACGTCAATGTCAGCGTGCTCGATGCGACCGGCACCGAGTTGCAGCGGCTCGATCTGAAACTCGATTCGAAGGCCGGCACCCAGGGCCGCTTCCAGTTGCCGGACAACGCGGTGGCCGGTGGTTATGAGCTGCGTTTCAACTATAAGGATCAAGCCTACAGCAGCGCGTTCCGGGTTGCGGAGTACATCAAGCCGCACTTCGAAATCTCGCTGAATCTGGCCAAGCAGGATTACCGCACTGGCGATCCGGTGAAGGGCAGCCTGGTGCTGCTGTACCCGGACGGCAAACCGGTGGCCAACGCCAAACTGACCCTGAGCCTGCGCGCCCAGCAACTGTCGATGGTCGACAACGAGCTGCAATACCTCGGGCAATTCCCGGTGGAGCTGACCAGCACCGAACTGACCACCGACAGCAAGGGCAACGCGCCCCTCGACCTGCCGGCCGCCGACAAGCCGAGCCGCTACATGCTCACCGTGTTTGCCAGCGATGGCGCGGCGTATCGGGTCAAGACCACCAAGGAAATCCTCATCGACCGCGGCGCCGCCAGCTTCCGTCTGACTGCGCCGCAGCGTTTCAGCGCGGTCGGTGACAAGGTCGCGTTCAGCTACGCCAACGAGGGCGGTAGTGAACAGGCCCAGGCCGTGGTGCCGAGCGGCTATAGCTGGGTTCGACTCGAAGACCAGACCACCGGCGAAGGCAAACTGGCGGCGAAAGACAAAGGCTTCAGTGTGACGTTCGATCGTCCGGGGACCTACAACCTGTCGCTGAAGGATCAGTTCGGCCGGGTGCTTGGCGGTACCGGCCACTCGGTCACTGGCGACGGCGTCAAGGCTGTGCCGGGCACCGTGGACATCGTCCTCGACAAACCGGAGTACAAGGCCGGCGACGAAGCATTGGCGCTGATCACATTCCCGGAACCTGTCAGCGATGCACTGCTGTCGCTGGAACGCGACAAGGTTGAAGCTACCGCGCTGCTGGCCAAGGGCGGCGACTGGCTGAAACTGGAAAAACTCAGCGACACCCAATACCGCGCGCGCATCCCGGTGAAGAACAACTTCGCGCCGAACCTGACGTTCTCGGTGCTGTACACCAAGGGCGGTCAGTACAGCTTTCAGAACGCGGGGATCAAGGTTGTTGCGCCGCAGATCGACGTGGCGATCAAGACCGACAAAGACACCTATCAACCGGGCGATACCGTGACGGTCGACCTGACCACGCAATTCGCCGGCAAGGCTGTGCCGGCGCACCTGACGGTCAGCGTCGTGGATGAAATGGTCTACGCGTTGCAACCGGAAGTCGCGCCGACCATTGATCAGTTCTTCTATCACCCGCGCCGCAATAACGTGCGCACCAGCGCCAGCCTGTCGTTCATCAGTTACGACGTGGCATTGCCGGGCAGCCCTGGCGCGCCGGGCAAGGCCAACCGCAGCGAGCGCGGGGTGAAAGTGCTGGAGCGGCCGCGTCGCGAAGACGTCGACACCGCTGCGTGGCAGCCGGAGTTGCTGACCGATGCCGACGGCAAGACCCGCTTCACCTTCAAAATGCCGGACTCGCTGACCCGCTGGCGCATCACTGCGCGGGCGATTGCCGATGACGGTCAGGTCGGGCAGAAGAAGCAGTTCGTCCGCTCGGAAAAACCGCTGTACCTGAAGTGGAGCGGGCCAAGCAAATTCCGCAAGGGCGATCAGCCGCAACTTGGCGTGTTCGCCTTCAGCCAGGCCGAGAAGCCGGTCAAGGCTGAGCTGGTGACGCACTACGCCGGCGCCGAACAGCGCCTGCCGGTGACCCTGAACAACGGCATCAACTACCTGCCGCTGCCGGCCTTCGCCTTGGCCACCGGCGAGTGGAGCGCCGAACTGGTGCAGGACGGCAAAACCGCCGACGCCCTCGCGGTGCGCCTGACCGCGACCGGCGAAGGCTGGCAAGTGACGCAGACTCAAAGCCTCGACGTAGCCAGCGGTGACACGCCGCTGAGCCTGCCGGCAGACGCCACCGACATTCGCCTGCGTCTGGATGACAGCCCGCAAGCGCTGTTCCGTTCGGCCCTCGACGACCTGCTCAGCTATCCGTACGGCGGCGTCGAGCAGACCGCCAGCCGCTTGCTGCCGCTGAGCATCGCCTATCCGTCGCTGGCATCGAACCCGCAGATCCGTGACCGCTTGCGTTTGATCATGCAGAACAGCCGTCTGCGTCTGGTGCAAATGGCCGGGCCGTCGGCGAGCTTCACCTGGTGGGGCTTCGACGGCGAGCCGGATGCGTTCCTCACCGCTTACGCCTATTACGCCGACTGGAACGCCAGCCAGGTGTTGGAGCTGACCTTGCCGCCGGAGCACTGGCAGCGGGTGTTGGAGGTCTACGCCAAGCAGGCGCCGAACACGCCGTTGCTGCAACGGGCGCTGATCCTGTCGTTCGCCAAACAGATGCACTTGCCGGTCAACACGCTGCTTAGCGGTTTGCTGGAGGATCTGGCCAAGGCCGGGGAAGGCAATGCCGAAACCCTGATGGACGACGGCGAAGACAGTCTGGTGATGGGCGATCCGGATTCGGCGCTCGGTCTGGCGGCGGCGCGGGTCTTGACCGCATCGCTGGCCACGCAGTCGAAAGTCGCTTTGCCGGACGCGTTCAACCGTCAGCTGGGCGCTGCGCAACAGCGTTTGGCCGTCAGCTCGCAACCGTTTGTCGAAGCATTGAACCTGTCGCTGCAACCGTTCGATCAGGCCCGTGCAACAGCGTTGTTGCAGCGCCTGCTGCCGCAGCAATCGACCCTCGAACGTGCGCTGGCGCTGACCTGGCTGCAACGCAGCATCGCTCAGGCGTCGCCGACCATCGCGCTGGCACCGGGCGACGGCTGGAGGAAAAACTACGGCGCGACCGGCGAGATGTTCTGGACGTGGCAGGGGGCTGCGCCGGTGCCGAGCGTGTTGACGGTGTCGGGCACTCAGGAGCGTCCGTTGCGTGCCGCGTTGAGCTTCCAGACCCAGCAACCGGCGGTCGATCCGATGGCGGTGACTATCACTCGTCGCCTGTCGCGTCTGGTGCCGGGTGACGAAGCCTTCACCTTCAAACTGGAACCGGTCGGCAGCAAGCCGTTGTCCAGCGACAGTCTGTATCTGGACGAAGTGATCCTCACCAGCAAGGCACCGAAACCGCTGCGCTACGGCATGCTCGAAGTGCCGTTGCCGCCGGGCGCCGATGTCGAGCGCACCACGTGGGGCATCAAGTTGCAGGGCAAGGACGGCACCGAGCCGACCGCGCTGGAGAAAGCACGTTTCGAACCGGGCCAACTGGCCTACGCGGTGCCGGTGGATGCGCTGAGCGGTGAATTGCGTCTGCGCCATCTGGTGCGTTTCTCGCAGAAAGGCCAGTTCAACCTGCCACCGGTGCGTTTCACTCAGGTCTACGCACCGCAGCATCAGGCCCGCGAAGCGAAAGCGGCCCTCGGTCAGGTCACGGTCAACTGACATGACCCGGCCGCTGCTGTGGCTGCTGATGTGTGTGATTCCTGCGCTGGCGACGGCGCAGGATGAACCGTTGCGCGTGGCCTACAAGGGCGAGTTACTGTCGCTGAACACCACGCAACTGACTGCTCGCGAGCCGTTGCCGTCGTCGCTGGATACACCACTGGGCAGTCTGTGGAAGGTGTTCGTTTACGCGTGGCTGGTGGATACCGGTGCACGGGAACCGGCCTATGAATGCCGCGGACAGTCGAAGGAAGAAGTCTATTGCTGCACCGCGGGCGGCAAGATCGAACGTGAACAGGCGCTGGTGAAATCCTGCGGGCTGTATTTCGAGCCAGCGCGGTTGGGGATAACCGCTGGCGACTGGAAATCCTATTGGCAGGCGCGACAGGCGCCGTCGTGGTTGCTGGACCTGCCGTCGGTGCAACCGGCTACCCGGGTGTCCGTGGCGGACTTGCTGAAGGTTTTATCCTGGTTGCCGGCTCAGGATCAGCTGCGCCGTGTGCTGCTCGACGTGGTGCTGAACGCGGCGGACGGCAATGTCGTCGGTGAACTCGGCGGACGCTTGCGGGTGAAAACCTGGAGCTGGCTCGGCGATCAGGATCCGCAATCACGTCAGGGCGGTTTCGCTGGCTGGACGGCGGACGGTTCGCCGATCTGGGCCGGTGGTCGGGGCACCAGTCAGATGGTTCTGCGGCATTACGGTTCGGCGTTGGCGACGGTTTTGCCCGCGTCATGGCCGGCGGACGCGGGGCGATGTGTCGAGGTCGGTTTGTTTTCGCGTTATCCCGTTACCCGGGTTCTGGCCGGTGATCGGGTGGCGGGTTCCGGCCCGTTGCAGGGCGATTACCATGTCGAATTCGCCAACGGCAATGCGCTGGATATCCACAGCGACGGCGAACTGTTTCTGCTCAACGACAAGCTTGTGGCGCGGCTGGATCGTGAAGAGTACGTCGCTCGAGTTCTTGAGCGTGAAGCCAAACCGGAACCTGCTGAAGCGGCTAAGGCATTGGCCGTGGCGATCCGTACGTATCTGCTGCAAAACGCCACGCGCAACGGCGAATGCCTGAGCATCGATGACAGCAGCACCCGCCAACGGGTCGCACCACGTCCAGCCTCTGTCGAGTCGCGCAACATCGCGGCGTGGACGTCAGATCTGGTGCTGGCCGGCAGCACCGTCACTTATCACTCCGATCAACCCGGCCCGGACAAACTCGCTTGGCAACAAGCCGTCGAACAAGCCAATGCCGGCCAGCGTTACGACGCGATTCTGCTGCACGCTTATCCGCGCGCCAGCCTCAGTCGCTGGGACAACCCGGTGGCGTCCTGCGAAGCGCTGCCCGCCGCGCAAGACTGGCTGCAAAAGCAGCGGCGCGGCTGGCGCCCTCGTCTGGAAAGGGAAACCGGCTACGACGAAGTGAGCACCTTCGCCGTTTGCAAACTCGCCTTCGGCCGCCCCTTCGTCGACCGCGAACGTCAGCGCATCTATGTGCGCGGCGTACTGACTTTGCAGGACCGCCTCGACCTGACTCACGAATACCTGCACCTGGCCTTTGAAGCACACCCCAACGGCCAGGATGAAACCTACATCGAAGGGCTCGCCCGTCACCTTTTGCTGGAATAGACCATGACACTCCGTTATCCACAGGTCTTGCTGTTGCTCTGCGCGTTCAATGCATTGCCGATGGCGATGGCCGCCGACAGCGTCAAACTCGACACCCCGATCGGCGGCTGGCGCAGCGGCGCGCCTGAGGGTGAGGGCGAGAGCTTTCGCCAGACCGTCAACTACCCGGCCTCCTCGGTGAACACCCCGGTCGGCCAGGCCAACACCGCGCGCATCAGCGGCGAAATCAAAGCCACCCCGAAGAGCAAAGAGCCCGGCCGCCTGATCGTCAACGGCGTCAGCATGCCGCTTAAAATCGACGACAGCGGTCGCTTCGATCGCCCGTTCTCCTTCCCCAACGGCAGCAACAGCGTCGAAGTCCGCAGCCCCGACGGCCAGCAACGCCACCGCACGCAATTCCTCAACGTCAGCGGCGGCGCCACCCCGGCCAAACTGCGCGTGCTGCTGTCCTGGGACAGCGACGGCACCGACCTCGACCTGCACCTGATCACACCTGACGGCGCGCACATCTGGTACGGCGACCGCGTAGCTCCCAACGGCGCCGCGCTGGACGTCGACGTGACCACTGGTTACGGCCCGGAAATCTTCGCCATGCCGGCGCCGATCAAGGGGCAGTATCTGGTGTATGTGAACTACTTTGGCGGTGGTTATCGCGGGGATGATGAAGGTGGGGAAGAGGCGGTACAGCCGCTGACTACGGCGCAGGTCACGGTGATTACCGAGGAAGGGACACCCAGCGAGAAGATGGAGACGTTCCTGGTGCCGATGCGGGCGGTGGGGGAGTTGACGTTGGTGAAGTCGTTTAGTTATCCGTGAGGGTAATTGGGCAGCAGGTGCTGCCCAATTTCAGAATTGACCCTAATGATTAACTGGCTCAGGGTTGGGACGACAGTCGATCCTGTGCAGCGTCATAAGCCGCCTCTCGCTCCCTCTTTCCGATAGCGACTACGAACACCACAATTTCGTGATCAATCACCTGATAAATCAGGCGATATCCAGCACTTTTCAGCTTCACCTTGTAGCAATCCGGCAGTTCCCGAAGCCTGTTGGCTTCTATGCGAGGATTTTCGAGAACCTCGGCGAGTTTCTTTTTGAACTGTTCACGGACCGTATCGCCCAGCTTGTTCCATTCCTTCAATGCACGACGATCAAACTCGAGGTCATAGGTCATCCAGACTTACCTTGACTCGCTGAGGAGCGGCAAGTCGTTCAGTGACCACGGCGATAAGCGCTTCATCTTCTTCGCTAATCAATGCCGCTTTGAATGGTAGTTTGCCCCGGTCCGCGACGTATTGAAGCGTTTGGCGCAGAAGCTCTGAGGGTGTCAGCCCGAGCTTTTCCAGCTCTGCGAAGGCGCGCTGTTTCAGTTCGTCGTCGATACGAATGTTGATGGATGCCATGATGAGTTACCTGTAATGACGTTTGTCTTTACGGTACAAGCGCGTTTGGTATCCGGCAAGCGGCGATTCAGATTTCGGACGGTAGGTTTGGCTTTTCAGCAGGCATTAAAAAGCCGGCTTGTGGCCGGCTTCTCGGGGACTGGCTTGGTTTATTTTTGGTAAACCGCGCCAGCCTTCAAAACGTACACCCGGATCTTGCGCCCGGCTGTGGGACTTGGTCAGACAGTGGTCTGCCGCGTCAGGCGTCATCTGGGCCGCTTGGCGGGTCGATGCGCGAATGTGGGGCGCAGGATACTGAGTTTTGCTTCTGATTCCCAGCTTGAAGTGCGGTTTAGAGCGATCAAACTGGAGAAAATCCAGGATTTGTACCGACTTTCAGGGCCTCATCGCCAGCAGGCTGGCTCCCACCACACCGGGTTACTCAGAGAAACGGCACCACCGGCCGCCGTTTGCCCAGCGTCGACCACCAGAACACCCACCCCAATACATGAATCCTCTGCTCCTCGATTTGCGCCGCCCGGAAGATTTCGTCCGGGTATTCGGCGCTGTTGTGGCTGCGCAGGCGCAAGGCGTTGCCGGGCATGCGGTGCAGGTATTTGATGCGCAGCATGCCGTCGTGTTCGATGGCGTAGATTTCGCCGTCCACAACCTGGGTCAGGCCGCGGTCGATGGCGAGGGTGGAGCCGTCTTCGATTTTCTCGGCCATGCTGTTGCCGATCATGTGGGTGCAGATGGCGTCGGTGTGGCGGATTTCCAGGGTTTCGAGGTGGCTGCGGGGCAGGCGGATGGTTTGCTCCGGGTCCTTGATGACATGGGTCTTGTCGGAGCCAGGGGCCGTAGGGGCTTCCTTGTAGAGCGGCAGTTCGATGTCGGTGGATTCGAGCACCGTATAGACGCCCTGAATCGCCTGGGCATCCAGTGTGTCGCCGGCGGTGTACAGGTGCGGCGCTTCTTTCGGGCCTTCACCGGTCTTCAGCCATTGGCTGTTGACGGACAGCAGGCGCGCAACTTCTTCCATGCGGTACGCGGGTACGCCTCGGGTGTACCAGTTATGAACGTTTTGGGCTTCCGTGCCCCAGAACTTTGCGAATCCCGTGGTGGTGATATTCGCAGCTTCCAGGAGTGCCTTGAATCTTGGACCGCTAGTGTTCTTTCTCATAAACACGAGTCTACGGCCGGCCTAGAGCGGTTTGAATAAACCTTGCGTTCAAAATCGCGGCAAATTTTGCGACGGGATGTAAGACGTACTTGTGGGAAATTACACACACTAAAACTTTTCTGTAGGGCGCCATAAACAAGTCGTTTAAGACCCTGCCAGCCAGGCACAAAAAACCCCGGATCAACCGGGGTTTTCTTCAAGCGTGTCGCAGGTCGCGAGGCTTAGCCTTTGTAGGCAGCAACCGACTTGGTGATCGCGGCGCGGGCAGCGTCAGCGCCGTCCCAGCCTTCGATTTTCACCCATTTGCCTTTTTCGAGATCTTTGTAGTTCGCGAAGAAGTGCTCGATCTGCTGGATCAGCAGGGCTGGCAGGTCGGTGTATTCCTTCACGTCCACGTACAGCTGGGACAGCTTGTCGTGTGGGACTGCGATGACTTTGGCATCGCCGCCGCCGTCGTCGGTCATGTTCAGGATGCCGACCGGGCGCGCGCGGATCACCGAACCTGGAGCAACCGGATAAGGGGTTACAACCAGCACGTCCAGGGGATCACCGTCGTCAGCCAGGGTGTTCGGGATATAACCGTAGTTGGCCGGGTAGAACATCGGGGTGGCCATGAAACGGTCAACGAACAGGCAATCGCTGTCTTTGTCGATTTCGTATTTGATCGGCGCGTGGTTGGCCGGGATCTCGATCGCGACGTAGATGTCGTTCGGCAGGTCTTTGCCAGCCGGAATCTTGCTGTAGCTCATTGGGCGTTGCCCCCGTTAGTAGACCAAAACACTTGGCCGGATTGACCAAAAAGTGGCGGCGATTATAGGCATATTCCACTCACGATGCCATGCACCGAAGGTCGTCCAGGCCTTAGTCGTGTGCCTGATAGACCGGGTCCTTGGCCTGAAGTTGCTTCAGCCGTGCCAGTGGATCCTGTCGATAGAAAAGCTGCAACTGCGCATACACCTGTGGATAAGCCTCGTGCAGCAGATCCGGAGCGCTGAAGAAGTACTCGCTGGTGACGGCGAAGAACTCGGCCGGGTTCTCGGCGGCATACGGGTCGATAGCGGTTTCTGCGTCGGGGTGGCGGTCGAGCTGGTGGTTGAGATCGTCGTAGGCAGCCTGCATCACCTGGGCCCAGTCGCTGACCCGCATGTCAGCGTGCAGCGGCGGCAGACCGTTGGCGTCGCCGTTGAGCATGTCGAGTTTGTGCGCGAGTTCGTGGATCACCAGGTTGTAGCCTTCCCAGCCACCACTGGCCATCACCCCGGGCCAGGCGAGGATGATCGGCCCTTGCTGCCAGGCTTCACCGCTGTGCTCGCCGTCCCATTCGTGCTCCACACCACTGGCATCGCGATGGCGCTGGGGGCTGAGGAAGTCGTCGGGGTACAGAATGATTTCGTGGAAGCCCTGATACCAGTTCAGATCGCCAAGGTGCAGTAGTGGCAATTGCGCCTGGGCGGCGAGCAGCAGGCGTTGTTCCTGATGCAGTTCGACGCCGGGCAGGGCGGTCAGGTGCTTGTCTTCGAGGAACAGGACACTGGCTTCGCGCAGCCACTGATCTTCCGTGGCGCTGATACCGTCGAGGAAGCTCAAGTGGTGACGCACCCGCTGCCACATATCATCGGCAATCGGGTGCTTCGCCAGAGTGCGTCGGCGTCGCCAGGCGCTCAGTGACCACATCGGTTCAGCGCGATTCGGCTTTGGAACCGGCACCGCCGAGGCGGCTGCGGAGCATGCCGATGATCATAGGCACCAGCGACAGAAGGATGATACCGACCACCAGCAGCGACAGGTTCTTCTTGATGAACGGCACGTTGCCGAAGAAGTAGCCCAGGGTCACCAGGCCGCCGACCCACAGGATGGTGCCGAATACGCTGAAGCCGAAAAAACGCGGGTAAGGCATCTTGGCAACACCGGCGACGAACGGCGCAAACGTACGGATGATCGGCAGGAAGCGCGCCAGGGTCACGGTTTTGCCGCCGTGCTTGTCGTAGAAGTCATGGGTCTGTTGCAGATAATCCCGGCGGAAAATCTTCGAGTTCGGATTGCTGAACAGTTTTTCCCCTGCCGTTCGTCCGATCACGTAGTTGGTGCTGTCGCCGAGAATCGCCGCCAACATCAGCAGGCCCGCCAGCAGCACCGGGTCCATGCCGCCGCCTGCGGCCACTGCGCCGGCGATGAACAGCAACGAATCGCCCGGCAGGAACGGCGTGACCACCAGGCCGGTTTCGCAAAAGATAACCAGAAACAGGATGGCGTAGATCCAGGTCCCATAGTTGTTCACCAGCATGTCGAGGTAGACGTCGAGATGCAGAATGATGTCGATCGGGTTGAAATCCATGTGGGCACCTGTCGTGATGGCCCGACTCGGCAGGCCTGTGCGGATGATTCGGTGTAAGCCTACAGACGGGTGTAGTTTTTCTTACAAGCCGGAAAGCTCCGAATTATACGGTCTGAAAGGTGAAAAGCGCGTTGGTTTTGTAGCGGGGCGTTTCGAAGGGGAACACGGCGCCGGCCTATGTGGCGATGGGGTTTGCTCCTTCGCCACGATGGCCAGCTTGCGCACTGTTAGAAAAAATCAGAGTTCGTCGCTGATCGGCAGCACATAGTTCTTGAACTCGGTGTCTTCCTTGAATCCGATGGATTCGTAGGTTTTCTGCGCCACTTCGTTGTCGCTGCTGGTGGACACGCGCATACGCACGGCCTGGGTTTCCTTGGCCATTTTCTTGGCCGTGCGGATCAGGTTGTCGGCGACCAGCTGGCGGCGGGCGTCTTCGGCGACATAGATGTCGTTGAGGATCCACACGCGCTTGAGCGACAGGGAGGAAAAGCTCGGATAGAGCTGGCAGAAGCCCATGAGCTTCTTGTCGTCGTCATCGGCCAGCGCCAGGTAGATCACCGATTCCTTGCGTCGCAGGCGCTTTTCGAGAAAGGCCCGGGACGAGTCCGGATAGGGCAGGGAGCCGTAGAACTCGCGGTACTTAACGAACAACGGGGTCAGCAAATCCAGGTGTTCGAGGGTCGCTTGGATAATCCGCATGGTAGGTCTCGTCCTTCAAGTGGCTGTCTTCACGTGGGCTGACGGCATCGGGAAACCTTGGGCGGCCGTGCGTCGATCCTGCCTCAAACCGGCGCAGAAAGGCAATGCGGAAACGGTTCAGGCTGGGGGCGGATCAAGTAGGAAATTACTCTTCATGTCTGTACCGGCTTCCGATTCCAGCGTCTGAACCTGCGCCTCGTCCTTCAGATTGACCCCCGATAGCTGCCGTCTACAGGCTTCGCGCATCAGATACAGCAGGCGATGGGCCGCCATGCCGTAGCTGAGCCCTTCCAGCCGCACGTTGGAGATGCAATTGCGGTAGGCATCCGTGAGACCGACCTTTGGATTGTAGGTGAAATATAAACCCAGGCTGTCCGGTGAGCTGAGCCCGGGGCGCTCTCCGATCAGCATCACGACCATTTTGGCGCCCAGCAACTGGCCGATTTCATCGCCAACCGCCACCCGCCCTTGTTCCACCAGCACCACCGGCGCGGTCGACCATTGGTCGGCGCTCATCTGTTCCTCCAGTCGGGTCAGGAACGGCAGGGTATGCCGATGCACCGCCAGCGCCGAGAGGCCATCAGCCACGACGATCACCAGATCCACGCCACCCGGATGCGCCAGGGCGTATTCACGCAGGGTCTGGGCGGATTGATCGCTCAATTTGCGCCCCAGATCCGGGCGTTGCAGGTAGCTGTTGCGATCCACGGCCGCGCTGTGCAGCAGCAGACTTTCGCGCCGGCGTTCAGCCAGTTGGGCGCTGAGCCCGGCGTGATCGAACGGCAAGTGCACTGCGTCCCGGGCCTGCGCGTGGGCGTATTGGAAATCCAGTTGTGCGCTGGTCGGCAGGCTGGTGCCGGTGCGGCCGAGGGCGATGCGCGCCGGGGTCAGGCGACGCAGCTCCAGCCACGGGTTTTGTGGATCGACGGGCGGTTTTTCCATCTGACTCATCCCAGTTGCGCCAACGCCTGGCGAAAGGCCGGCGGCAGGTTGTTGCCGAAGCGGACCTTGCCGTCCGCCTGGGTGAAAATGCCCATGTTCGCCAGCCACTGCTCGAACTCAGGGGTCGGTTTCAGACCCAGGGTCTGACGCGCGTAGAGGGCGTCGTGGAACGAGGTGGTCTGGTAGTTGAGCATGATGTCGTCGGAGCCGGGGATGCCCATGATGAAGTTGATCCCCGCAACGCCCAGCAGGGTCAGCAGGGTGTCCATGTCATCCTGGTCGGCTTCGGCGTGGTTGGTGTAGCAGATATCGCAGCCCATCGGCACACCGAGCAACTTGCCGCAGAAGTGGTCTTCGAGGCCGGCGCGGATGATCTGCTTGCCGTTGTAAAGGTATTCCGGCCCGATGAAGCCTACGACGGTGTTCACCAGAAACGGCTTGAAATGTCGTGCCACGGCGTAGGCCCGGGTCTCGCAGGTCTGTTGATCGACACCGTGGTGGGCGTTGGCGGACAGTGCGCTGCCCTGGCCGGTCTCGAAATACATCAGGTTCTGCCCGAGCGTGCCGCGATTGAGGCTCAGGCCCGCTTCATAACCCTCCTGCAACACGTTCAGATTGATGCCGAAACTGGCATTGGCCGCTTCGGTGCCGGCAATCGACTGGAACACCAGATCCAGCGGCACACCACGGTTGATCGCCTCTATAGAAGTGGTGACATGAGTCAGCACGCAGGCCTGGGTCGGAATGTCATAGCGCTGGATGATTGCGTCGAGCATTTCCAGCATCGCGCAGATCGAGGCGATGCTGTCGGTGGCCGGGTTGATGCCGATCATGGCATCGCCGTTGCCATACAGCAGACCGTCGAGAATGCTCGCGGCGATGCCGGACGGTTCGTCGGTCGGATGATTGGGTTGCAGCCTTGTGGATAACCTTCCACGCAGGCCGAGGGTGCCGCGAAATTTCGTCACGACGCGGATCTTCTGCGCCACCAGCACCAGATCCTGCACGCGCATGATCTTCGACACGGCGGCGACCATTTCCGGTGTCAGGCCGGGGGCCAGAGCACGCAGGCTGGATTCGTCGGCTGCTTCGCTCAACAGCCAGTCGCGAAAGCCGCCAACCGTAAGATGGCTGACGACTGCAAAGGCCTGTTTGTCATGGCTGTCGAGGATCAGCCGGGTGACTTCATCGGCTTCGTAGGGAATCAGTGCTTCCTGCAGGAAATGTTTGAGCGGGATGTCGGCCAGCGCCATTTGCGCGGCGACCCGCTCGCCATCGTTGAGCGCGGCGACGCCGGCCAGAAAATCCCCGGAGCGCGCCGGACTGGCCTTGGCCATCACGTCCTTGAGGCTGTCGAAGCGGTAGGTCTGGGCGCCGACGGTATGGGCAAATGCGGCCATGGGGCGCGGTCCTCCTGAATGAATGCTTTTAGTGCAGGCACCGAGCCTGAGGCCCGGTGCCGGTGCAACTTCTAGATACCTTCGAGCATAGCGTCTGCCGGTGCTTCGGAGCGTTGTTTGGCGGTCAGCTGGAAATACAGGTAACCGGCAGCCATGAAACCCAGGAACACACAACCGATCAGCGTGTTGAACCAGGCCATCGCCACCAGGCACACCACCGCCAGAAACAGCGCGATACCCGGCACGATCGGATAGCCCGGAGCGCGGAAGGTACGCTCAAGGTTCGGCTCGGTTTTGCGCAGTTTGAACAGGCTGAGCATGCTGATGATGTACATCACGATGGCACCGAACACCGACATGGTGATCATCGCGGCGGTGAGACTCATGCCTTGCAGATTGACCAGGCCGTCGCTGTAGATCGCGGCGATGCCGATGACGCCACCGGCCAGGATCGCCCGGTGCGGGGTCTGGAAGCGCGAGAGTTTGGCCAGGCTTTTCGGAAGGTAACCGGCCCGGGCCAGGGCAAAGAACTGCCGCGAGTAGCCGAGGATGATCCCGTGAAAACTCGCCACCAGCCCGAACAGGCCGATCCACACCAGCATGTGCATCCACGTCGAGTTGTTGCCGACCACCGCTTTCATCGCCTGAGGCAGCGGGTCGTTAATGTTCGCCAGTTGTCGCCAGTCGCCGACGCCGCCGGCCATCACCATCACGCCGATGGCCAGGAACACCAGGGTCAGGATGCCGCTGACATAGGCCTTGGGAATCGTGCGTTTCGGGTCCTTGGCTTCCTCGGCCGCCATGGCCGCGCCCTCGATGGCGAGGAAAAACCAGATCGCGAAAGGAATGGCGGCGAAAATGCCGGGAATCGAACCGAGGCTGAACTCGCTGGAGCCTGACCAGCCGTTGAGCACGAAGTTGCTGAAGCTGAAGCCCGGCGCGACCACGCCCATGAACACCAGCAGTTCGGCAACCGCCAGCACGGTGACCACCAGTTCAAAGGTCGCGGCGATGCTGACGCCGAGGATGTTCAAGGTCATGAATACGAAATACGCGCCGACCGCCGCGACTTTCGGATCAAGCTCCGGATATTGCACGTTGAGATAGGCGCCAATGGCCATGGCGATGGCCGGCGGGGCAAAGACGAATTCGATCAGCGTGGCGATCCCGGCGATCAGTCCGCCTTTTTCACCGAATGCCCGGCGACTGTAGGCAAACGGCCCGCCCGCATGGGGAATCGCGGTGGTCAGCTCGGTGAAACTGAAGATGAAGCAGGTATACATTGTCGCGACCATCAGGGCCGTAACCAGGAACCCCAGGGTTCCCGCGGTGCCCCAGCCATAACTCCAGCCGAAATATTCGCCGGAAATCACCAGGCCGACGGCAATGCCCCACAGATGCAGGGTGCCGAGTGTGGGTTTGAGCTGTGTGGTGGAAGTCATAAGTCCTCTCTGTCTTTTTTATTGTTCGATCTGTTGGACTTTCGGGTGCAGTGGTTGAGTGAGTGGGTGCTGTTCACGCAGCGGCAGTTTTCAGGCAAATCCTGAATGACGGGTACGCAAGGCCCGTGCCAGAGCGGCCAGACCAGGGTTTGTCATCGGGAAGAAAAGGGCGACACCGATCGTTCGGTGCCGCCCGGTCTTTTTAGAAGAAGCCCAGCGGGTTGATGTCGTAGCTCACCAGCAGGTTTTTGGTCTGCTGGTAGTGGTCGAGCATCATTTTGTGGGTTTCACGGCCGACGCCGGATTTCTTGTACCCGCCGAACGCGGCATGCGCCGGGTACAGGTGGTAGCAGTTGGTCCACACACGACCGGCCTTGATGGCGCGGCCCATGCGATAGGCGCGGTTGATGTCGCGGGTCCAGAGGCCGGCGCCGAGGCCGAACTCGGTGTCGTTGGCAATCGCCAGGGCTTCGGCCTCGTCCTTGAAAGTGGTGATGCTCACCACCGGCCCGAAGATTTCTTCCTGGAACACCCGCATCTTGTTGGTGCCCTTGAGCAGGGTCGGCTGGATGTAATAACCGGAGGCCAGGTTGCCTTCGAGTTTTTCCACCTTGCCGCCGGTCAGCAGTTCGGCACCTTCGCCCTTGGCGATTTCCAGGTACGACAGGATCTTGTCGAATTGCTGCTCGGACGCCTGGGCGCCGACCATGGTGTCGGTGTCGAGCGGGTCGCCGCGTTTGATCTGGCTGACTTTCTTCATCACCGCTTCCATGAACTGCGGATAGATCGACTCCTGTACCAGCGCGCGGGAAGGGCAGGTGCAGACTTCGCCCTGGTTGAAGAACGCCAGCACCAGGCCTTCAGCAGCTTTTTCAATGAAGCTTGGCTCGGCCTGCATGATGTCTTCGAAGAAGATGTTCGGCGACTTGCCGCCCAGCTCAACGGTGGACGGGATGATGTTCTCGGCGGCGCATTTCATGATGTGCGAGCCGACCGGGGTCGAGCCGGTGAAGGCGATCTTGGCGATGCGTTTGCTGGTGGCCAGGGCTTCGCCGGCTTCTTTGCCGAACCCTTGCACCACATTGAGTACGCCCGGTGGCAGCAGGTCACCGATCAGTTCCAGCAGCACGCTGATGCCCAGCGGGGTTTGTTCGGCAGGTTTGAGCACCACGCAGTTGCCGGCAGCCAGGGCCGGGGCGAGTTTCCACGCGGCCATCAGGATCGGGAAGTTCCACGGGATGATCTGGCCGACCACGCCCAGCGGTTCATGGATGTGATAGGCCACGGTGTTGCCGTCGATCTCGGCGGCGCTGCCTTCCTGGGCGCGCAGGCACCCGGCGAAATAGCGGAAGTGGTCGGCGGCCAGCGGGATGTCGGCGTTGAGGGTTTCGCGGATGGCTTTGCCGTTGTCCCAGGTTTCGGTGATTGCCAGGGTTTCGAGGTTCTGTTCGATACGGTCGGCGATTTTCAGCAGGATCAGCGAACGGGCCTGGGCGGAGGTCGAGCCCCATGCATCGGCAGCGGCATGAGCAGCGTCCAGTGCCTTGTCGATGTCTTCGGCAGTGGAGCGCGGGAATTCGGCAATCGGCTGGCCATTGACCGGCGAGGTATTGGTGAAGTACTGACCTTTGACAGGCGCGACGAACTCGCCGCCGATGTAGTTACCGTACTTGCTCTTGAACGAGACTTTGGCGCCTTCAGTACCGGGGTGAGCGTAACGCATGATGATGTTCTCCTTGGCTTTGTACTTATTAGAGAAACGCGCATGTGCGCTTGCTATAAGCGTAGAGCAAAGGTCGGGCCACTGCCGTGCAGCTCAGAAAAATCAAGGCCTTGCGTGTTTTGTGTCGGACAAATGGCAAGCGTCTGTGACGGTATCGGTACAGCTCGGGTGACAGTTTGTACCGCTTCTGGCACAACCCGTGACCGGGCGGTCTTGCCAGCATTGCAAAGACCGGTTGGCTGGAGGATGCTGGGCACCACTTCACGCATGGGCCGATGAGCCTCGGGGAGAATAATAAGAAATGCACGACAACCATTTGAGTCGCCATGCCCAACAGGTTCTCACCGTCACCCAGGGCAAGCCGCACCTGCATGGCCCCGGTGCCGACCCGTCGATCGCCCGCTCGTGGCTGCGTTGTCTTGAGGACTATCACCTCGACCCGGCCCTGACCATGGCGCCGACCGTGCTCGAACACGGTCGTGTCCTCGAAAGCCGCGAACGGCTGCAACAAGTGTTGCAGATCGCCGGCAATGAAATGACCAGCCTGCATCAACAACTCTCCGGCGCCGGCCACGCGGTGCTGCTGACCGACGCGCGCGGGGTGATCCTCAACTGTGTCACTGCCCCTTCCGAGCGCAAGATCTTCGAACGGGCCGGCCTGTGGCTGGGCTCCGACTGGAGCGAAGCCTGCGAAGGCACCAACGGCATCGGCACCTGCCTGGTGGAGCGCCAGGCCCTGACCATTCATCAGGACGAGCATTTCCGTGGTCGCCACACTGGGCTGACCTGCTCGGCGAGCCCGGTGTTCGACCCCCACGGCGAGTTGCTGGCGGTGCTCGACGTGTCCTCGGCGCGGCCGGACGTTTCACGGCAGAGCCAGTTCCACACCATGGCGCTGGTCAATCTGTCGGCGAAGATGATCGAGAGCTGTTACTTCCTGCGCTGTTTCGATAATCAATGGTTGCTGCGTTTCCATCTCCAGGCCGAATCCGTCGGGCTTTTCAGTGAAGGGCTGCTCGCGTTCGACGGGGAAGGTCGGATCAGTGCGGTCAACCAGAGCGCATTGAACCTGCTCGGCCATATTCGTGGTGGTTTGCTTGGCAAACCGGTAGAGGTGTTTTTCGATTGTTCGCTGGATGAATTGCTCGGGCGCGCCAGTGCTCATGCCAGCGCAAGCTGGCCGCTGCGTACCCGCGATGGTCGGCATCTGTTTGCGGTGTTGCGCGGAGAAGCGCGCAAGCCGTCTCCCGTCCTGCCGAAACCGGCAGCTCCCGAGGCGCCGCGCCTTGCCGGCATTTGCCTGGGCGATGCAGGGCTGCAGACGGATTTTCGCAAGGCCCTGCGGGTGTTCGAGCGCGACGTTCCGCTGCTGGTCAACGGCGAAACCGGCTCCGGCAAGGAAGCATTCGCCAAGGCTGTGCACAACGCCAGTCAGCGCGCCGGCAAAGCCTTCGTCGCGCTCAACTGCGCGGCGATTCCCGAAAGCCTGATCGAGAGCGAACTGTTCGGCTATCGCGGCGGCAGCTTTACCGGCGCGCGCAAGGACGGCATGCGTGGCAAGTTGCAGCAGGCCGACGGTGGCACGCTGTTTCTCGACGAAATCGGCGATATGCCGCTGACCTTGCAGACCCGTCTGCTGCGAGTGCTGGAAGACCGGCAAGTGGTACCGATCGGTGGCGAGCCGGAAGCGGTCAACGTGCGGATCATCAGCGCCACGCACCGCAATCTGCTGGAGCGGGTTGGCGACGGCAGTTTCCGTGAAGACCTCTACTATCGGCTCAACGGGCTGGAAGTGGCGCTGCCGCCATTGCGCGAGCGCAGTGACAAATCCGAATTGCTGGATTTTTTGCTGGCCGAAGAGGTGGGTGGAGAAACGATCCTGATCGAAGAGCCGGCGCGCCGGGCGTTGCTCGGGTTCAACTGGCCAGGCAATGTGCGGCAGATGCGCAACGTGCTGCGCACGCTGGCGGCGTTGTGCGATGAGGGGCGGATCGGGCTGGATGATCTACCTGCGATGTTCCGGCAGATACAACCGCTGTTGGTCAAAGTCGATGAGGCATCGCCCGGACAGCCGCTGGAGGATGCCGAGCGGCTGGCGTTGCTCAATGCGCTGGAGCACACGCGCTGGCACATGACCCATACGGCCGAGCAGCTTGGCGTCAGTCGCAACACCCTTTATAGAAAGCTGCGCAAACACGGGATCGCCCGCAGCGCCTGACCCCCTGAAAACGAGGATGCGGTTTTCCCCTGCCTGGGCTACCCTGCGGCCATGTTTTACGAGGTCGACTATGCACATTCATATTCTGGGTATCTGCGGGACTTTCATGGGCTCGATGGCGGTTCTGGCCAAAGAGCTGGGCCATCACGTGACCGGCTCCGATGCCAACGTCTATCCGCCGATGAGCACTCAGCTCGAAGCCCAGGGCATTCAGCTGACCCAGGGTTACGACCCGGCGCAGCTCGATCCGGCACCGGATCTGGTCGTGATCGGCAACGCCATGTCTCGCGGCAATCCGGCAGTCGAATATGTGCTGAACAAAGGCCTGCCATATGTTTCCGGTCCGCAGTGGCTGGCTGACCACGTGCTGCAAGGTCGCTGGGTGCTGGCGGTTGCCGGTACACACGGCAAGACCACTACCAGCAGCATGCTCGCCTGGGTGCTGGAACATGCCGGCATGAGCCCGGGCTTCCTGATCGGCGGCGTGCCGCAGAATTTCTCGGTGTCGGCGCGTCTGGGTGGCACGCCGTTCTTCGTGATCGAGGCCGACGAATACGACAGTGCGTTCTTCGACAAGCGTTCGAAGTTCGTCCACTACCGCCCGCGCACCGCGATCCTCAACAACCTTGAGTTCGATCACGCCGATATCTTCCCTGATCTGCCGGCCATCGAGCGGCAATTCCACCACCTGGTGCGCACAATCCCGAGCGAAGGTCTGGTGATCCATCCGACCACCGAACCGGCCTTGCAGCGCGTGATCGAGATGGGTTGCTGGACCCCGGTGCAAACCACCGGGGCCGGCGGTCAGTGGCAGGTCAAGTTGTTGAAAGACGACGGCTCGGCATTCGAGGTGATATTCGAAGGCGTATCCCAAGGCGTGGTCGAGTGGGAACTGACCGGTCAGCACAACGTCGCCAATGCCCTGGCCACTCTGGCCGCCGCGCGTCACGTTGGTGTTGTACCGTCGATGGGCATCGCCGGGTTGAGCGCGTTCAAGAGCGTGAAGCGCCGGATGGAAAAAGTCGCGGAAGTGCGCGGCATCACCATCTACGACGACTTCGCCCACCACCCGACCGCGATTGCCACCACCCTCGACGGCCTGCGCAAGCGCATTGGCGATGCGCCGCTGATCGCGATCATCGAGCCGCGCTCCAACTCGATGAAGCTCGGCGCCCACCGTGACGGTCTGCCGGACAGCGTGGTCGATGCCGATCAGGTGATCTGGTACGCCCCGGCCAACCTCGGTTGGGATCTGGCAGGCACCGCCGCGCTGTGCACCGTGCCGTCGATCGTCAGCGATTCGCTGGAAGGCATCATCGAACGCGTGAAGAGCCAGGCCCAGCCCGGCACCCACGTGGTGATCATGAGCAACGGCGGCTTCGGCGGCCTGCACGGCAAACTCGCCGAGGCGCTGAAATGAACACTCGCTTTCAGGACGGCGGCCCGGAACGCATCACGCTGGCGATGACCGGGGCGTCCGGCGCCCAGTACGGCTTGCGCCTGCTGGATTGCCTGGTGCGCGAGGATCGCGAGGTGCATTTCCTGATCTCCAAGGCCGCGCAATTGGTGATGGCCACCGAGACGGACGTGTCGCTGCCGGCCAAGCCGCAAATGATGCAGGCGTTCCTCACCGAATACACCGGCGCGACTGCCGGGCAGATCCGCGTGTATGGCAAGGAAGACTGGATGTCGCCGGTGGCCTCGGGTTCCGGTGCCCCGGCCGCCATGGTGGTGGTGCCATGTTCGACCGGCACCTTGTCGGCCATCGCCACCGGCGCCTGCAACAACCTGATCGAGCGGGCGGCAGACGTGACCTTGAAGGAGCGTCGCCAGTTGATTCTGGTGCCGCGCGAAGCGCCGTATTCGAGCATTCACCTGGAGCACATGCTCAAGCTGTCGAACATGGGTGTAACCATCCTGCCAGCCTCGCCGGGCTTCTATCACCAGCCGCAGACCATCGATGACCTGATCGATTTCGTGGTGGCGCGGATTCTCAATCTGCTGGGCATTCCCCAGGACATGCTGCCGCGCTGGGGTGAGCACCATCTGAGCAGCGATGAATAAGCTGCTGGCGATCCTGCTGATAGTGCAACTGACCGGCTGCGCCACCGCACGCACGCTGGATGCCGCCAAACCCGGTGCGCCAGTGGTGTATGCCGGCACGAGGCTGGATCTGTACGCCATGAACGGTGGCTGTTGCGCGATGGACCGGTTCGGCGCCGAGGCGCCGAGCTATCCCGGCGTGGATCTGCCGGCCAGTGCGTTGCTCGATACCCTGTTGTTGCCGCTGTCGGTGCTGACGGTACTGGGCGTCGGGTTTCAGGCGACCGGGGGGTTATGAAAAACACCGGCTCGATCAGGCAAGGTCGAGCCAGTAACCGTTCTCAGGAGAGACTGATCAGTTCGGGCGGGAAGCTGATATCGGTGGAGAAAAGGTCTTTTCCCTGCGGCAACTCGAGAACACGCTTGCCGGCTTTCGCCACCTCATCGATCAGGGCGTCATATTCGTCCCGGTTCAGGTCTCCCGCCCTTGTGCGGCCTTCGATTGCATTGTCATGGCTCTGGCTTGAACCGGTGGCGCGCTCGCGCGCCTGTGTGTGTATGTCGTCCACGGTGGCCGCGCGAGTCATGGTCGAGTTGACCAGCCAGATGCGCCTCGAAGTGAAACCGATCGGAGACATCGAAACGTGACCCTCGAGCTTCATGCTCGGGAACAGCCTGCTGTCGTCTGCCGGTTTCGGGGTGATCCGCGTTGTGTTGTAGGTGCGGTTATCCTGCCCGGAAACGACCTCGATGCCACGGGTATCAAGCAGATAGCAGAACATGATGCGCTGAGAGCGGGGCCTGGAGGTGGCGTCAGTCGTCTGTTTCGATTCGTGGGCGGTCTGTGGCGCGTTCGGATGGCCGCCGGGAGAGGCAGACAATCCTCTGGCTTCATTGGCGAAGCTCATGGCCGTTCTGAGGCTGAACAACGCGCTGACAGCCGTCCCGCTGGTGGAGCCTTCGGTCGCTAGGGGCCTTGGCTGCATGGAACCGGGCCGGGCAAATTCGAAGGGCGTGCGGTCGTCTACTTTGAACACGGCGGGAATGTCGTCCCGATACAGGTAGTTGTGTTTGTTGCGTTTGAAGCCGCAGCGTTGCAACAACTCTCGGAAAAAAGGTGCGGTCAGGCTGGCCTTCAGCAGACTTGTGCCTCCTCCCTGATTTCTCAATCGGATGATTTCGGCTTCGAATTCCGGCAGGTACGGATCGAACTGTTCGAAGCGGGTAACGACCAGCGTACGAGCCTGATGGGTCTTGACCCAGGTGGGCACCTCATCATTGATCAAGTTGTTGAACTGCCCGGTGGGTGAGATTTCGTTGCTCAGTCGCGCCAGTTGTTCAGTGGACAGATTGTAGGGCCGGAACCGGGCGATGACCTGATCCCGGGACTTGAGCGGAGAATCCGGATTGGTCCACAGCCGCAGGTAGTCGATCAGTTGTTCACGCTGTGATGGGTAATCTCGTTGCCTGACCCAGGCCGGCGGTTTCAGGTGCAGCGCGACATCCTGACGAAAGTGCAGGATATCCGCCCCTTCGATCCGGTAAAGGTTCCAGATATCGATGTCTCGCCAGTAAGGTCGAAATGCTCGTTGTTCGACCGAGTACTTGATTGGCCTGACGATGGTCAGCTCGGTCCCCTCGGGAAAAGCCACCTGGGTGAGTGGGCCATGACGGTCATCAAGCTCAGGCTTGCGCTGCATCTCGATGTAACCATGAGCGTTTGATTTGTCGGGATCCCAGGTGTAGTAGCGCTGATCGCCGTAGGCTGGTGCGCTGTCGGTGGCTGCAAGGGAATCGGGTGTCAGGTGGCGCGACAGTGGGGTGTCGGGTGTCGCCAGGTTCGGTAAGGATGTTTGCGGGTCCGGTGTACTGCGGTGCAGGGTGACTGATTCAAGGTGGTTCACCCACTGGGCGGGTGAGCGCTTCTGATGATCCAGGACGCGGCTGAGCATGTCGCGGTCCATGTCCGGACCAAGCCAGCGGCGCAACTCGTCAAACAGGTAGGTGTTCTCCATTCGGTCTGTGCGAACCCCGGCCCACTGCGGTTTTCTCCCGGTGCGGTGGGCTTCGGCGCGAAAACGGGTGATATCGGCACCCTGCAGGCCGTAGAGATTCCAGATGTCGCGGTCAGTCCAGGCTGGCAGCAGTTCGGCGGGTTGATCGATGGGATGCGTGGGGGGCTCGACACTGACAAACAATCCGTTGTCGTCCCTGAACGCATGAATCGACTGGGGCCCGACGGTGTCGTCCAGCCGCATTTTCCGGTGCATGACCACGTAGCCATGATGGTGGGTGGTGGTGCTGTCCCAGACATAGTGCCGGGTGTCGATGTAAACCGCTGTCGTGTCTGATTGCGCGAGGGACGCAAGTGCCTGCGACGGAGTGTTCTGCGGATTGACTACGGGTCGATGAACCGCAGACTCGATCAGAACTCCGCTGTCGGCGGGCTCACCGATTCGCCAGGTATTGCTTTGAGGGTCGAAGTGCAGGGCCGGGCCGGAGGGGCGCATTTCCTGCGGCAGCTTGGCTCGATAGGTTCCGGCGCCTTCGTCCCAGTCCACCATGACGGTGCTGGTCGTGGTGTATTGCACCTCGGCATAAATGCGTCCCCGGTGGACACGCAACCCTTCGGCATTGACGGCGGGCAAAAGCGTCCGTGCGTGGGGCGTCAGCTCGTAGTGACGGATGTTTTCGGTCGGGCGCGGGTGGCCGGATGACGCTCTCTCCAGGGATGCGGGAATCAGATCCTGGATCTGTATCCGGGGCAACGTTTCGCCTGAAGGCAGTTGCGTCGAGTGGTGTGGCTCGGGCAGGCGGGCGTCCGGCCCTGCGGACCGAGTCAGCCCTGGGAGCTCAACTCGTGGAGTCGACAGGGGTATTGATGCACCGGGTGGGTTGCCGGGTGTGCCGGTATTTTTCGGTATGGGTTTTTTGGGGGCCATCAAGGCGTCCTTTCATTGATTGCCTGCCGTCGGGAATTGCCATCCGATGACAAAGTGGCAGATGCAGGCGTGCTGGAGGGCACGTTATCCATGAAGGGGGAGGGAGGTGTGGTAGATAGTTAGGGGCAGTTGTTGAATCGATCCGGCTCGTTTCAGGTATCGGGCAGTTCAACACAAGGTCCTCGGAATTCATCGGAAAATGGCGTTCCGGGGGCCGTGTTGAACTACTTGATGTGGGAACTCACTTGCCGAGTTTTCTCAACTCGTCCGACTCGACGATCCGCACCCCGTCCTGTTCCTCCAATGCCAGGCGCCACATGGCCCGGGCGAGCTGGCAGGCTTCGATGCCCCGGTACTTGCCGGGAATCAGTTTCGAGAACGGTGCGGCAAGCTGTTCGCCCAGGCGAGGCTCGCTGCGGTCACCCAGCAGCAGCGAAGGCCGGCAAATGGTGAGCTGCGGCCAGTCCTGCGCGCGCAATGCATGTTCCATCTCGCCTTTGACCCGGTTGTAGAAAATCGAGGATCGGCGGTCGGCCCCCAGGGCACTGATCACGATCAGGTGCCGTGCGCCCATTTCCCGGGCGCGCTTGGCGAAAGCCACCACCATGTCCAGATCCACGGCGCGAAACGCCTCTTCGGAGCCGGCCTGTTTGATGGTGGTGCCGAGGCAGCAGTAGGCAATGTCGACCCGGCCGGCCAGTTGCGGCAGGAACGTCTGTGGATCGCCGACCGGGTTTTCCAGATGTGGATGTTCGGCCAGTGGCCGGCGTGAAGGGGCCAGGACACGGGTGATCGTCGGCTCGTTGAGCAAACGGTCGAGCAGATGTTCACCGGTCAGCCCGGTGGCTCCGGCAAGCAAGACATGCTGAGGCGTCAAGTACATAGTGTCTCTCCCTTGATACTGTTCAGCTTAGTTGCTCTTTATCGCTCCGTCGTTCAATGCAGCACTTTGCAACGCTTTTCTCGCCTGTTGTTTGCGCAGCAGTTGCCAGTGCGCGAGCACGGTTTTCGGTGCCCATATCTGCGGCTCGGAGGCTTCGAAGTTGTCCGCCAGTTCGCGTTCGGCGACGGTGGCCTTGGCCAGTTTGAAGGCTTGTTCCATATCATCGGTCTGGTTCAGCGCCTGGGCAAACAAGGCATCGCCGAAGTAGGTGAAGTTGGCTTCTTCGGAGCAGCCGAACGAAACGCGGTCGGCGCGTGAAGCGGTCATGATCAGCGTGCGTTCGTCCTTCAGCGCCGGAATGAAACCACCGGAATAGCACGAGGAGATGACAATGATCTTGTCGCGGTTCTTCAGTGGTGCGAGCACGGCGGCTAGTTCGTCGGCGGGCAGGTCGGCCAGTTCCATGCGTGGCTGGTCGAGCACCAGTTCGTGTTCGGCGGTGCCGTGGCTGGTCAGATAGATGAACACCAGGTCTTCCGGGCCAGTGCGTTCGGCCAGGGTCAGGGCGGCGCGGCGCAGGTTTTCGCGGGTGGCCATCGGCCGGTCGCCGAGATGGTCGCGGTGATTGACCAGACGGATCTGGCCAAAGGCACCGAAACGGCTGGCGAGCATGTTGGCCACGTAATCGGATTCGCGCAGGAACACGCTTTGCTTGCCATCGCCGCCGAGGGTCAGGGTGTACAGTTCCACCGCCGGGGTCGAGGCCGGTACATTGGCCAGCGCCTCGTCGAGCAGACGGCCCTGGGCCAGCAGGCCGAGTTCGAGTGTGTCCGGCAGCAATTTCCCGTCGGCGTCGCGCACGCGCTGACCGTTGATCCAGGTGCCGCTGAGCACGGTGCCGTCGGTCAGCACCAGCGTGCCCCGGCCCGTGTAGCTGTCGCTGTCGAACCCGCCGATATAGAAACTGCCGTCGGACAGGTTCAAGCGGCCCTGGCCACTGAAACGCCAGTCGTTGAAGTAACCGATGTAATGGCTGCCGTCGGCACCGATCAGTTCGCCTTTGCCGGTCAGTGCGCCTTCCTTGAACTGGCCGAGCCAGACGTCGCCGTCAGCGTTTTCGTAGCGGCCCTTGCCATGTAGCTGATTGTTCTTGAAACCGCCGACATAGATGTCGCCGTCGGCGCTGTTGAAGGTGCCGTTGCCTTCGAGCTGTCCATTGATGAAATGGCCGGTGAACTGATTGCCGCTGGCATCGCCGCGCTGGCCTTCACCGTTGGGTTTACCGTGGGCGAACTGGCCCTGATAGGAGCTGCCGTCGTCCAGCTCCAGACGGCCGAGCCCGGAATACTGGTCGGCCTTGAATTCGCCGCGATAGGTCATCGCGTTTTCCTTGAGGGTGCCTTCGCCTTCGCGCCGGCCCAGCTTGAAACCGCCGGTGTAGCTGCCGCCGTGGGTAGTCAGCGTGCCCTGGCCGTCGAACAGGCCTTGCTGGAAGTTGCCGCGATAGACCTCGCCGTTGCTGCCGTGCCATTCGCCCTGGCCATGCCACTGACCTTTGTCGAACGTGCCCGCGTACCAACTGCCGTTCGGATAGTCGACCCGGCCCTGGCCTTGCAGCAGGCCGTTGACCAGTTCGCCACGATAGCGTCCGCCATCCGGCAGGCGTGCGTCCGGGGGCAGCAGCGATTCGCCGTCGCCGCAAGCGGTGAGCATCAGGGTCAAGGCAAGCGGTGCAAGAGCAGCAAGTGAGCGCATAGCGGGATCCGGGCAATTAGGCGACCGAGTATGCCGCAGCTATGTGACCTTATACAGCCGGCGGAGGGGAGTGGATGCGAAACAGCGTGAGCCGCTTCGCATCCCGGCACTCAAACGAAGCAGAGCGACAGCGGTTCGGCGATGTAGGCCGGTTTGTCCGAGCCTTCGATCTCCAGGGTGGCGGTGGCTTTGAGCAGCCACTGGCCAGGTTTTTTCTCGGTCACTTCACCGAGATCGACCTTGAGCCGGACCTTGGAGTTGACCTTGACCGGCTGAATGAAACGCACGCTGTCCAGTCCGTAGTTGACCACCATCTTCACGCCTTGCGGCAGGATCAGGATGTCTTCCATCAGTTTTGGTATCAGCGACAACGACAGGAAACCGTGTGCAATGGTGCTGCCAAATGGCGTTTGCGCGGCTTTGACCGGGTCGACATGGATGAACTGATAATCCCCGGTGGCTTCGGCGAACAGGTTGATGCGCTCCTGATCGATGGTGAGCCATTCGGAACGTCCGAGTTCCTTGCCGACATAATCTTTGAGCTCTGCAACTGGAACATAGGGCATTGAGACTCTCCTTGGGTTCATCGGTTTTATAGTTTTTCAGGTGGGGGATTTGACCGCCCTGCGAACCACTGTAGATCATCATGGCGATTTGCTCAGGTCAACCGACCATGCTTTTGGCGAATGCCGATCCATAGCGCAGGCGTGCTTATAATGCCGGGCCCGTGCTTGGCGGGATGTCGGACGGAGATGACGGATGTTGCTACGCGGCCTGACCATGCTGGTGCTGTTTCAATTGCTCGGCACGGCCCTCAATCATTTGCTGTTGCCGGTGCTGCCGGGGCCGATCATCGGCCTGCTGCTGTTGCTGGCGTTCCTGATCGTGCGCGGTGAAGTCGGCGAGCCGCTGAACCTGGCTGCCGGCAGTCTGTTGCGTTATCTGCCTTTGCTGCTGGTGCCGCCGGCGGTGGGCGTGATGGTTTACGCCACGGCGATTGCCGCGGATTTCTGGGCCATTGTCGGTGCGCTGGTGGTCTCGCTGATTCTGTCCATGGCCTTCGCCGGCGTGCTGATGCAGCGGCTGGTCAAGCGTCACGCGCCGCATTCGGAGGAATCCTGATGCTGTTCGACTGGCACGGCGCCTGGGCGTCGGTGATTCACCATCCGCTGTTCGGCATCGGCATCACCCTGGGCGCCTATCAACTGGTGCTGGCGGCCTTCGAGAAAACCCGCTGGATCTTCCTGCAACCGGTGCTGGTCTCCATGCTGCTGGTGATCGGCGTGCTGGTGGGGTGCGGCCTGACTTACGTCGAGTACCGCAAGAGCACTGAGATCCTCAGCATTCTGCTGGGCCCGGCGACCGTGGCACTGGCCGTGCCGCTGTATCTGAATCTGCGGCGCATCCGCCAGTTGTTCTGGCCGATTTTTACTACGCTGGTGATAGGCGGGGTGGTCGCCACGGGCATGGGCGTGGCGCTGGGCTGGTGGTTCGGTGCCGATCACATGATCCTGATGACCATGGCACCGAAGTCAGTGACCTCGCCGATCGCCATGCTGGTGGCCGAGCAGATCGGTGGCGTCGCGGCGCTGGCGGCGGTGTTCGTGTTGATCACCGGGGTAATCGGTGCGATCTTCGGCCCGGCGCTGCTGAACCGTCTGGGTGTGCACAGCCCGGAGGCGCGGGGCATGGCGCTGGGCATGACGGCGCATGCGGTCGGCACGTCGGTGGCGTTGCAGGAAAGCGATGAGTGCGGTGCCTTCGCGGCACTGGCGATGAGTCTGATGGGCGTGGCCACGGCGGTGTTCCTGCCGTTGGCGGTGTCGATGGTGGTGTAAGGAAATGTCTATGAGTCTGCCGCTTTTTCCGCTGAACACGGTACTGTTTCCCGGTTGCAATCTGGATTTGCAGATCTTCGAAGCGCGCTATCTGGACATGATCGGCCGCTGCATGAAACAGGGCGGCGGATTCGGTGTGGTGTGCATCCTTGAAGGCAGCGAAGTCGGCGTCGCGCCGGAAGGATTCGCCATGGTCGGCTGCGAAGCGCGCATCACCGATTTCCAGCAGCAGGACAACGGATTGCTGGGCATCCGCGTGCAGGGCGGGCGCCGCTTCATCGTGCAACACACCGACGTGCAGCGCGATCAACTGATCGTCGCCGAGGTCGAGTGGCTGGACGACGAACCTGAACAACCGTTGCAGGATGAAGACGCCGATCTGGTGGCGTTGCTCAAGGCCCTCGCCGAACACCCGATGGTCGAGGCGCTGAACATGGGCATCGAGGCGGCGGGCCAGCAGTCATTGGCTAATCAGTTGGCCTATCTGCTGCCGTTCGCCGAGGAAGACAAGATCGACCTGCTGCAACTCGATGATCCGCAGCAGCGACTGGACGCGATCCAGGCGCTGCTTGATGAATTGCAGGGCGAGTTGTTCGCTTAGGGCGCGTTCAGGTTATTCGGGCCAGACGATGTCGTTGGCGAACCACTCTTTACCCTTGTCCAGTGTCAGCACCGGCTTGCCGGCCTGGGCAACCTTGTCGATCAGGGCGTCATATTGATGTCGGTTATTGACGCCTTGGTGCGTGCGTTCCTCAATGTGAATTCGCGAGTCGTAATCCGCTTGCTCGGCGATGTCTTCGACTTTCGCGGCGCGAGTGAAGGTAGAGTCGAGCATCCATAGGCGCTCCGCTTCTATTCCTCGTTTCGAAGTCGATATCAGCGCCTCGATTTCATCTTCGGGAAACCACGCGCCGTTTTTTCTGGCAGCGTTGTTGAGAAGGTGATTCTCCTCTCCCAGGACCACCTCCATTTTTCGCGTGTCGATGACGTAGGTGAATATGACCTGCTGAGCGTGCCGCATGGTTTCGTAATTACGTTCGGAATCCAGCTCCACGTCCGATGCATCAGACCAGTCGTTGTCGGACTCCCCCGATTCGTTGTCCGACTCTCCAGGCTTGCGCCCGGGATATTTGTTTTTCTGGTTGTTGTAGCGCAGGTATTCCGGATCGGGTGAGTCGGTGCCTCTACCGGCGTATTCATGGACCAGCTTGAGGCTGACGGTTGCACTGATCGGTTTCTCGGTCGTCGCTCCACGAGGATGTTTCAGCCGTGGCAACATCCGGCCATCGTTGTAGAACTCGAAGGGGGTTCGTTCATCAGCCCTGAACAGCGCCGGGAAGTCTGTCCGGTACAAGCAGTCACTGCCGTTGCGCAAGTAACCCAGTTTCGCAAGGAATCCATCGAGGAAATCGCGGCTGATACTTTCGCTGAAACCACCATAGTCTCCCAGATGACTGAGCAGCAGCTTGCCGTTTCTAAGTGGCAGGAGCAGCGGTTCTATTTCCTGATGCAATGCGTCATAGCGTGCAGAGTCGTCAATGTTCAAGGACCGTGCCTTGTGCTGCACGACCCATTCTGGAAGCGCTGACGGATGGGCGATCAGATCGTCGCGCAGCCGGACGTGTTGAAGGGGCGACAGGTTGTAAGAACGCAACTCCATGACCCGTTCACCGTGATTCATTTGCGGATACAGCTGTGCGAAATGTACACCCAACAATTCGGACGTGGCGGCTTTCAGTTGTGCTGGCATCGATGTGGCACGCTGCTGTTTGGCCGGTGTGGCTTCTGTCCTTTGCTCCTCTCCAGCAAGTGGTCGTTTACCCGGGCTGCCCGAGTCGGCCTGTCGGGCCGGACTCCATGTCATCTCTCCGACATTCCTGTATAGCGCGGGGCCCGGGGTAAGTTTTTTGTACAGATCCGTTGCACGATAGGTGCCCAGATTCGTGTCGAACTCCACATGCACGGTTCCGATGCCTTTTACATCGACAAATTTGCGTCCAACTACAAAGCGCAGACCTTCTTCATTGGCCGGTTGCATGTTGCGCAGCAATCCGGGGCTCAACACGTAGCTGTTCAAAGTGGTTGCCGAATCTTGCGACAGGTCTGGCAAGTCCGAGACTTCGATTCTTGAGGGGCCAGGAATCGCCGTGGGTGGCTGGTCATGGCCCGAGGTTCGATTGCCTGAAAGTGAGTGATGTAACGGTGGGGGCTGGACCTGTGGTCGCAGTCGCGGGGGATGAGCCAACGGATCGGCGGATGTATTGATTCTGGACGGGGTTGGCAGCGAGGGATTTTTGGGGCGCATGGCGTCATTCCTTGACGATGTTCAGGTGTTCGACCGATATCGAACGGGACGGGTCGTTTTCGACTCTCCAACTATTACTGTCGACGTTGTAGATAATCCTGCCGGGAGCGGCATCGCGCAGATGAATGTGGTGAACCCGCACGTCGATATTTTCAAGCTCGTCGCGCTGTTGGTGATCGCTGACGTCTTGTATCAGCGCCGCAACTGTTGAATAGGCTCGGGCATCGACAGCAAAAAGACCGATCACCTCAAACAGGGTATTGATCCGGTAACGGTTCCCCGAGGACACCACCACTTCGACGGTTTCCAGTGGAAGTTGTGGATCATTGCTGTCCGGCAGGTGGACGTGAACGCTGCCGATTTTCAGCAGGTCGTACTTGATGGAGAGGTCCCTGCGGGTGATTTTTTCCTGGAGCAGGTGGGTATGAATGAGCCAGGTGGACGAACCGGAAATTCTGGCGTCAGCTTCGGCGGTGGACAGTCGGATGGACAGATTGCTGGTCGGAAACAATTCATACGTCGTTGATCGCCCTTCCAGCCAATAGGTTGCGTTGTGCTCGCTTGCCAGAAAATCGACCCGTTGCGACGTATTCTTCAAGGTGCGTTTGCTGACAGATGGTCTGACGAACAGGTATCGGCCCGCCCGCTTACGCAGTGAGGCACGACTTTCGACGATCCGGTAGCCCGGATTCTGCGCATCCTCCAGATAGTTGTTTCGGGGGTAGTCCAGATGGTAGGAAACACCGTCACGCATCACCAGGGTCAGGGGGTGATTCATTGCCCATCCTGCAGCCATGTTGCCGGCGCCCATGTCGCTCTTTCGGCCTCTGCTCGCGATCACGTTTTCATGCAGCGAGAGCCGGGAACCCTGAGAGAAGGTGAGGGTGAAGTAGGCATTGTCGTAATTGAGGTATGTGAACGCCCCCGTCTCTGTGATGGTCACGACATAAGTGGCTTTGACGGCCACAATTTCGCTGCTGTCAAAGTCGACGTACACGGTGCTATGTGAAGGGAGCCCGTCTGTCGGGGCAATCAGGGCTGGACGACGGGTCTGGCGGGAAACGAAATAATGGGAGTGTGGTCGAGCCGAGAGCACGTGTGGAAGATCGCTTATCTGCACCGGAGACGCCTTGGGTATGCCCGCAGTGAGGATGGTGACGCTGACAGACAGGTCGCCCGGTTCCATGATTTCGGCAGGCCAGGCAGGCTGCAAGTGGAAACCGTCCTGGGTAATGAACACCCATTTGTCATTCTGTAGCAGGCGTTTGCCTTCAACGTTCCGGTAAACCGCCTCAAGTGCCAGTTCGCGCTTCGGCGATCTGGGGTCATCGTCGCGCAGTGAATCGATCACCAGAGTGTTGCGACGGATGTACCAGCGCTGGATGGCTTCGAGCGGTACGCCGAGATAGACCGTGCTTGATTCCTGTCCGTCCTCGGTGATGGAAACCTCAAGGCCCATCGGATCGAGGAAGTAGGTATCGCTGCCACTGCCGCCGTCGACAGTACCGTGCAGGCCGCGAATGGAAATCCGGTCGTCCCCGGCTCCTGCATCCACACGGTCATCTCCGTTGGCGGCAATGATGTCCGACTGATCGGAACCGGTGACGCGATTGGCTGCGCCGGCAAGTGTTTCGACCCTTTCGATAGACTTGATCGTTGAATGCTGTACCGGTTCAAGTCCCGGACTCACTGGGCGTAGCGCCAGCTTTCCGCTTTTCAGATCAATGTCGTAGCCGAGGTGGCGTGGTGGGTTCGGGATATGATCAAGATGCTTGTGCGTACCTTGCAGCCATAACAGATCGATGCCGTCCCCTCCGGACAGCTCACTGATATTGACCGGATCGGATGAGAGCGTTTCGGACGCCGATTGAAAGAGGAAAGAGTCGTCCTTTTCACCGCCGTGCAGGACTTTCTTGCCAGCTCCATAGCTGAAGAAGTTGGCTTTGTTTTCTACGCCCTGGACGTTGTCATTGCCACCGCCAAGACTCCAGAAAACACCTTTGGCCGGATCGCTTGTTGCCTTGGTGACAATGGAGTCCGAGGCGGGCAGCCCGTGTCTTGCATCATAAACATCATCGGTGTCGGAGATGACCGGCCGGTTCTCGGTAACGTACTGCGATTCGCCACGGGCTTCGTCCCACTGGTAGCGATAGAGGCGAGTGGGTTGCAGCGCCACCTCGAACCGGCCATTCACGATGGCGTCGACCGTTTCCTTGAATTCATTGTTCAGCCAGTCGAGGCTACGGGTCTTCAGGGCTTTGGCGTAGTCAGCGGTGGTTTTGGCGATCAGGTAGCGATCCATCAATGCCTTGTCCTGGTCCTGCCCGGTGAACGCGAACCAGCCGGCACGCCAGCGTTCGTTCACGGTGAGCTCGATGTAATCGTTGATGTCGTCGACCGCCCGCACGGCGCCATAGATTTTCGCCCCGACAATCATGATCGCGGCGGCGATGCCTACCGGACCTGCTGCCTGAAAGCCCGCCAAAGCTGCGCAGCCAAGAGCCAACGACAGCACACCGCTGAATACACTCAGCCCACCGGTGACATACAGATCCTGTGCTTCCTTGCCCTGAGCCTTGGCGGCATCGTTGAAGGACTTGATGGCGGTGTAGATATCGAAGGGTAGGGTCAGCACGCTGGCGATCAGTCCGGCCCCCCGACACAGCCATTTGCCCATGGAGGTCTTGCCGAATTGTTCGAAGGCCATTGATCCCTGGCGGATCATTTGTTCACCGCTTTTGTTCAGCGCGTACTCGACACCCAATGAGGTGATTTCCGCGACGCCACCGCCAACGTTGATCAACGCTTCGACCGTGTCGCCTTTCTCCAGAGCGTCGATGGCACCGATGTACGCGCTGTAGAGTCCGTACGCCTGCATCCCGACGCCCATGCTGGCCATTCCGCGGCTTTTGGTTTTGTCGACCCAGTCCGGCAAGCTCTCGGGCAAAGGGTCTCGACGAATGTCGAGGCGTTGGGTGGCGTTCAGTAAATGGTTGATCTTGCCCATGGCATCGGCGAACTCACCTGTGGGCATTTCGCGCATGAGCGGTGCGGCATCGGGTGAGCGATGGGTGACGATTTCGTAAAGAAGGGGCGGGATCTGCCGGTTTTCCGGTGAGGGAACGGCTCTCATCCGCTGTTGCACCTGAACCGCGTCGAATTCCAGCGCATCGATGAACGATTGGTCGGGTTCGGAAAAGTAAGTGGTGGTTGCCGATATGGCTTCCCCGTTGATTCGACAACCCAAGGCTTGAAGCGTCTGGCGACTGACATTGAATTCGCCGATGCGCAAAGGGCCGAACAGGACGTCCAGGTCAGCAAGCCCGGGTTTTTGGCCGGATGGCTGAAGGGGCGACTCCGGTTGGATATTCAGATCGGATATTTTGATCAGAGCTGGTGGTCGGCCAGCCCGGGAAAGATGGTTCGATTGATTCTTCAAAGTCATTGCTCTTTTCACAAGTCCGTTTGCGGTGCAACTGCCGGAATGTGGCATGAGGCACGGACTTGTTCATGACCTTTTGCTTTGCCAGATGTTTGCCGGCGCTTACCGTCGAGGCGCGCGCCGGTGAGTATTGAGTGCAGCCTTAGTAGGCATATCGCAACAGAGTGTGTGGCAAATGCCGCAACACAAAAAAACCGAACAGAGCGACCAGTGCCGGCAACACCAGCCACCAGACTTTCTGCGGCATCGCGTCAAGGGGTGAGCGGCGCTGAATCAGCCACAGGCTCGCGGCGCAGACACAGGCGGCGAGCATCGCACCGGCCAGCACATCGGTCGGCCAGTGTGCCCCCAGGTACACCCGTGACAAGGCAATCGCCAGTGCCGGTATGCAGCCGATCAACAGCCAGGTCAGGCGCAGTCTTGGCGGTTGCCCGCGTCCGGCCAGCACGGCCAGGGTCAGGAACAGCGCGAACGATCCGGACGCGTGTCCACTGGGCATGCTGTAACTGGTCAATGGGTCTGTCAGCACTTCCGGGCGTACCCGGGCGAAAAACAGTTTGGTCCCGGTGTTGGCCAGCGCGGTGACGAGCAGGGTACTGCCGGCGAAGATCGCCTGGCGCCACTGGCGGCACAGCAGCAACAGGCCGGTCAGCAGGATGCTGAACACCAGCATGTTGCGGAATTCGCCGATCAGGGTGAAGACCACCGCAACCTCGTCGAGCACCGCACTGCGGTGCTCCTGCACAAGGGTCATGACGCCCTGATCGAGCGCGCTCAGATACGGATAGCCGATGAACAGCGCGATCAGGATCAACAGGCTCATGCTGCTGATCCAGATTGTCGCCCGGCGGTGACGGCGCAGGCTGCTGTTGGCGCTCAGGCCGACCATCACCGCAATGCTGGCGGCGACAATCCCGGCCTGCAGCCAGAAGCCTTCCGGCAATGGCAGACGAATCGCCGCTCCGGTGGCCCAGCCCGGCAGCAGGTAGGCGATGCTCCAGCCCGCCGCCGCCAGCAGGCTGACGGCAACGAAGCGCGGGAAGGGCATGTCGCACATCCCGGCGACCATCGGCAGCATCGGCCTCAGAGGACCGATGAACCGCCCGACCAGCAGACTGGCGATGCCGTAGCGCTGGAAGTAGGTCTCCGCGCCGGCCATCCACTCCGGGTGATGGCGCAGTCCCGGCAGGCGCCGGATGTTCTGGTGGAAGTGGCGGCCGAGGAAATACGACACCAGGTCGCCGAGAATACCGCCGAGAAAGCCCAGCAGCAGGGTCTCGCTCAGTGACAGCGCACCGCTGCCGGCAAGTGCCGCCACGGCGAACAGCAACACCGTGCCGGGTACGATGATCCCGGCAATCGCCAGGCACTCGACAAAGGCCACGACGAATACCGCAGCGGCCAGCCACTGCGGGTTGGCGGCCAGCCATCCGGTCACGCTATCGAGCCATGGGCCCATACAACACACTCCATTTCATTGATGTCCCTGGTCGGCGTAGCGCAGAGGGGAAGTTCACAGCAGAAAATAATCGCGTCCTTCGACCTGACCCCGGCGCAGCGGGTTCCGGGTGCACCACTGGGCGTAGGCCGCATCGACGAAGCGGTACATCAAGTGCTCGTCACGACCGTGCGGGATGCCCAGGCGGGTGGTCTGGACGATGTGGCCGGGCGCAGGACCGGTATCTTCCACCAGTAGAATTTCGTGGTCGAAACGTTTGGCATCCCACACCGGCACCTTCAGGCCCAGTGCCTTGCACAGCAAAGTCTGGCCGGCGCACAGCTTCTGCGAGGGACGCGGCCGGCCCTGCGCATCGGGATTGTTCAGCAGCATCTGCGCCAGACTGGCCGGGCCGCTGATGTCATCGACCCATGGATAGGCCGACTTGATCAGCACTGCATTGCCAGGACCCTGAGCACTGAAGTTCAGCGAATCACCGCCACGGGCGTAATACATATAGATGTGGCCGCCATCCAGAAACAAAGCCTTACGTTTTTCTGTGTAGCCGAGGGAGGCATGGCTACCTTTTTCTTCGCAGTAATACGCTTCGGTTTCGATGATCCGGGCGCTGAGCCACAGGTCGCCGACCCGGTGACGGATGACTTTGCCGAGCAGATCCCGGGCAAGCGTCTGAGCGTCACGGTCGAAAAAAGCGTCCGGAAGGCCCATCGGCAGGCGCTCGGCGTGGGCACGAACGGTCAGATTGGACATGGCAAACGGTGTTTATCCAGGCGAAAGAGGTCGTGATGATAACAATCCGAGCCTTAATTACGGCTGAACATCGGCAAATCGCGGTCCATTTCGACCATCCGCCCGTCACCGCTGTTAGTCCCGGGACGCGACAGCTATAATCTGCCGCTTTCCTCTTTGCCAAGACCCCAGCAGACCATGACTGAGTCCGTTCTTGACTACATGACCCGATTGGGTCGCGCCGCCCGCGAAGCTTCCCGGGTCATCGGCCGTGCCAGCACCGCGCAGAAAAACCGCGCCCTGCTGGCTGCCGCCAATGCTCTGGACGCCGCCCGCACCGAGCTTGCGGCAGCCAATGAACAGGATCTGGCCGCCGGCCGCGCCAATGGTCTGGAGCCTGCTTTGCTGGAACGTCTGGAACTGACCCCGGCCCGTATCGACGGGATGATCGTCGGTCTGCGCCAGGTGGCGGCCTTGCCGGACCCGGTCGGTGCGATCCGCGACATGAGCTTCCGTCCGTCGGGGATTCAGGTCGGCAAGATGCGCGTGCCGCTGGGCGTGATCGGAATCATCTACGAGTCCCGTCCGAACGTGACCATCGATGCCGCGAGCCTGTGCCTGAAGTCCGGTAACGCGACCATCCTGCGCGGCGGATCCGAGGCGATTCATTCCAATCGTGCCATTGCCGCCTGCATCCAGCGTGGTCTGGCCGAAGCCGAATTGCCGGCTGCCGTGGTGCAAGTGGTGGAAACCACCGACCGCGCCGCCGTTGGTGCGCTGATCACCATGCCCGAGTACGTCGATGTGATCGTGCCGCGCGGCGGCCGTGGACTGATCGAGCGCATCAGCCGTGACGCCCGGGTGCCGGTGATCAAGCATCTGGACGGCATCTGCCACGTCTATGTCAGCGAACACGCCGACCTGCCGAAAGCCCAGCGCATCGCCTTCAATGCCAAGACCTATCGTTATGGCATCTGCGGCGCGATGGAGACCCTGCTGGTTGATCAAAGTGTTGCGAAGGAATTCCTGCCGTCGATGGCCAGACAGTTCCGTGAAAAAGGCGTCGAACTGCGTGGCTGCGAGCGCACCCGGACGATCATCGAGGCGGTAGCGGCGACTGAAGAAGACTGGAGCACCGAGTATCTGGCGCCGATCCTGTCGATCCGCGTGGTCGACGGACTGGACCAGGCCATCGAACATATCAACCATTACGGCTCCCACCACACCGATTCGATCGTCAGCGAAAACCTCGCCGACACCCGACAGTTCGTGGCCGAAGTCGACTCGGCATCGGTGATGATCAACACCCCGACCTGCTTCGCCGATGGGTTCGAATACGGATTGGGTGCCGAGATCGGCATTTCTACTGATAAGCTGCACGCCCGTGGCCCGGTGGGCCTCGAAGGACTGACCTGCGAGAAATACGTCGTGGTCGGTGATGGCCAGTTGCGCGGCCAGGCGACGGTCTGACTTGTCCGACCTCGATCTGAAAGCGCCAAAATCCGGCAGAAAGTCTCGCCCCCGGCGTATTGGCGTCCTGGGCGGAACCTTCGATCCGGTGCATGTCGGCCATTTGCGTGGCGCGCTGGAAGTCGCCGAAGCGCTGGCCCTCGATGAGCTGCGCATGATGCCCAGCGCCCGGCCGCCGCATCGCGATACCCCGCAGGTGTCGGCGCAGGATCGGCTGGCAATGGTTGAATGTGCGGTGGCCGGTGTGCCGCCGCTGGTGGTGGACGCCCGTGAATTGCAGCGGGACAAACCGTCCTGGACCATCGATACCCTGGAGTCGCTGCGCGCCGAAATGGCCGCCGAGACCCAGGTTTTTCTGCTTTTGGGCTGGGACGCATTTTGCGGCCTGCCCACTTGGCACCGCTGGGAAGAGTTGCTCCAGCATTGCCACATCCTGGTGCTACAGCGCCCGGACGCCGACAGCGAACCACCGGATGCCTTGCGCAACCTGCTGGCAGCGCGTTCGGTGAGCGACCCGTTGGCCCTGAAAGGGCCGAGCGGACAGATTGCATTCGTCTGGCAGACACCGCTCGCGGTCTCCGCCACCCAGATCCGTCAACTGCTGGCCAGCGGTAAGTCGGTACGTTTCCTGGTGCCCGACGCGGTCCTGGCCTACATCGATGCGCACGGTCTGTACCGTGCGTCGAACTGAACAAGGCGTGCTCAAGTAACACGATAATCGTGGGACGAGACGCCGAATACATGAGCAAAACGAGTTTTATATGACTGACAAAGACCAAACCAAAGTAAAGCGCAAAGGCACGTTCAAGAGCGCTCCGCTGCCGGAAGTCGCCAACACCAACGAACCGCTGAAAGGCGACGAACTGGTCAAGGTGGCCGTGGCCGCCCTGGAAGACGTCAAGGCCCAGGACATCCAGATCATCGATGTGCGCGACAAGCAGAGCATCACTGACTACATGATCATCGCCACCGGTACGTCCAACCGCCAGATCAACGCGATGCTGGACAAGGTTCGCGAAGAAGTGAAAAAGCAGGGCGCCAAGCCGCTGGGCGAAGAAGGCAAGGGCGACAGTGACTGGGTGCTGCTGGACCTGGACCTGGTGATCGTGCACATGATGACCGCCTCGGCCCGTCAGTTCTACGACCTGGAGCGCCTGTGGGCCGGTGCCGAGCAGAGCCGTGCGGCAGACGCCAAGCACCATAGCCCGGAAAACACCCACGAGCACTTCACCAAGCTCAACAAAGACCAGCTGTAAGGGACGCGCTGTGCGACTGCGACTGATCGCCGTCGGTTCACGCATGCCCAAGTGGGTGGAAGAAGGCTGGCATGAATATGCCAAGCGTCTTCCGTCCGAGCTGGCGCTGGAACTGGTGGAAATTCCGCTCAATACCCGTGGCAAGAATGCCGACGTGGCCCGCTTCATCCGTCAGGAAGGCGAAGCCATGCTGGCCAAGGTCGTGCACAACGAGCGGATCGTCACCCTCGAAGTGCACGGCAAGCCCTGGAGCACTGAGCAGCTGGCGGTCGAACTCGACCGTTGGCGGCTGGACTCGCGCACGGTCAATTTCATGGTCGGCGGCCCGGAAGGGCTGGCGCCGGAAGTCTGTGCCCGCGCCGACCAGCGCTGGTCGTTGTCGCCATTGACGCTGCCGCACCCGTTGGTGCGCATCCTCATCGGCGAGCAGTTGTATCGTGCCTGGACCGTGTTGTCCGGCCACCCTTACCACAAGTAATCCTGCCCTCATGTCCCAGCCGATCCGCATCAAGGACCACGAAAAAGACGCCCGCCTGGTGCGTAGCCGCGTCGTGTTCGGGGCCATTGCGGTGGTGCTGCTGATCTGTGTGTTGATTGCCCGGCTGTATTTCCTGCAGGTGATCCAGTACGACTACCACTCGACCCTCTCGGAAAACAACCGCGTCCATGTCCAGCCGATTCCGCCGACCCGTGGGCTGATTTACGACCGCAACGGCGTGGTGGTGGCGGATAACCGTCCGAGCTTCAGCCTGAGCATGACCCGCGAGCGTTCCGGCGACTGGCAGCAGGTACTGGACGTGATCGTTGAAGTGCTGGAGCTGACGCCGGAAGACCGGGTGATCTTCGAAAAGCGCATGCGTCAGGGGCGCCGGCCGTTCGAGCCGGTGCCGATCCTGTTCGAGCTGACCGAAGAGCAGATCGCCCGGATCGCGGTGAACCAGTTCCGCCTGCCGGGCGTGGAAGTGGTCGCGCAACTGGTGCGCCACTACCCGCAGGGTGCGCATTTTGCGCACTCGGTGGGTTACATGGGGCGGATCAACGAGAAAGAGCTGAAGACCCTCGACCCGGTCAATTACAGCGGCACCCACCACATCGGTAAAACCGGCATCGAGCGCTTCTACGAAGCCGAGCTGCACGGCCAGGTGGGTTACGAAGAGGTCGAGACCAACGCCCGGGGCCGCGTGCTGCGCGTACTCAAGCGTACCGATCCGGTGCCGGGCAAGGACATCGTCCTGAGCCTCGACATCAAATTGCAGGAAGCCGCCGAAGCCGCGCTGGGCGGGCGACGCGGTGCAGTAGTGGCGCTGGACCCGAGCACCGGTGAAGTGCTGGCAATGGTCAGCCAGCCGAGTTTCGACCCGAACCTGTTCGTCACCGGCATCAGTTTCAAGGCTTACGCCGAGCTGCGCGACTCCATCGACCGGCCGCTGTTCAACCGCGTGTTGCGCGGTCTGTACCCGCCGGGCTCGACGATCAAGCCGGCGGTGGCGATTGCCGGTCTGGACGCGGGCGTGGTGACGGCGTCGAGCCGGGTGTTCGATCCGGGTTACTACATGCTGCCCAACTACGATCACAAATACCGCAACTGGAACCGCACCGGGGACGGCTTCGTCGACCTCGACACGGCGATCATGCGGTCCAACGACACCTACTTCTATGACCTGGCGCACAAGCTCGGCATCGACCGGTTGTCGGCCTACATGAACAAGTTCGGCATCGGCCAGAAGGTCTCACTGGACATGTTCGAAGAGTCCCCCGGCCTGATGCCGTCCCGGGAATGGAAACGAGCCACCCGCAAGCAGGCGTGGTTCCCGGGCGAGACCCTGATTCTCGGGATCGGCCAGGGCTACATGCAGTCGACGCCGCTGCAACTGGCCCAGGCCACCGCGCTGGTGGCCAACAAAGGGGTGTGGAACCGTCCGCATCTGGCCAAGACCATCGAAGGCGAGAAGCCCAAGGATGAAAACCCGATGCCGGACATCGTCCTGCGCGATCCGTCGGACTGGACCAAGGTCAACCACGGCATGCAGCAGGTGATGCACGGCGCCCGGGGTACGGCGCGCAAGGCTTCGATCGGCGCGCAATACCGGATCGCCGGCAAGTCGGGTACGGCCCAGGTGGTCGCGATCAAGCAAGGCGAGAAGTACGACCGCTCCAAAGTGCAGGAACGCCACCGAGACCACGCCTTGTTCGTCGGTTTTGCACCGGCCGACAACCCGAAAATAGTGGTGTCGGTGATGGTCGAGAACGGTGAGTCCGGCTCCGGCGTCGCCGCGCCCGTGGTGCGTCAGGTGATGGACGCCTGGCTGCTGGATCAGGACGGACGCTTGAAGGCCGAATACGCCAGCCCAATCAGTGCGGAGGCTACGGCCCGTGAAGAATAATTTCGATCGCATGCTCTCCAGCGAGGATGTGATGCGTCGCCGCGCGACGCTGTTGCAACGCCTGCATATCGACGGACCCTTGCTGGTCCTGCTGCTGATCCTCGCCGCCGGCAGCCTGTTCGTGTTGTATTCGGCCAGCGGCAAGAGCTGGGACCTGCTGGCCAAGCAGGCCACGTCGTTCGGCATCGGCCTGGTGTCGATGATCGTCATCGCCCAGTTCGAGCCGAGGTTCATGGCCCGTTGGGTGCCGCTCGGCTATGTGGTCGGGGTGGTGCTGCTGATGGTGGTGGACATCATGGGCCACAACGCCATGGGCGCGACCCGCTGGATCAACATCCCCGGGGTGATCCGCTTCCAGCCGTCGGAATTCATGAAGATCCTGATGCCGGCGACTATTGCCTGGTATCTGTCCAAGCGCACGTTGCCGCCGCAGCTCAAGCACGTGGGGATCAGTCTGATGCTGATCGGTGTGCCGTTCATTTTGATCGTGCGGCAGCCGGATCTGGGCACGTCGCTGCTGATTCTGGCTGGCGGCGCCTTCGTGCTGTTCATGGGCGGATTGCGCTGGCGCTGGATCCTCAGCGTGCTGGCCGCCGCCGTACCCGTGGCGATCGCCATGTGGTTCTTCATCATGCACGACTATCAGAAGCAACGGATCCTGACCTTTCTCGACCCGGAAAGCGATCCGTTGGGCACCGGCTGGAACATTATTCAGTCGAAAGCCGCCATCGGTTCCGGCGGCGTGTTCGGCAAGGGCTGGCTGCTCGGTACCCAGTCGCACCTGGACTTCCTGCCGGAAAGCCACACCGACTTCATCATCGCGGTGCTGGGTGAAGAGTTCGGCCTGGTGGGCATCTGCGCGCTGCTGCTGATCTATCTGCTGCTGATCGGTCGCGGCCTGGTGATTACTGCCCAGGCCCAGACGCTGTTCGGCAAACTGCTTGCTGGCGCCTTGACCATGACGTTTTTTGTTTATGTTTTCGTCAACATCGGTATGGTCAGTGGCCTGTTGCCGGTGGTGGGGGTGCCGTTGCCGTTCATTAGCTACGGCGGAACTTCGCTGGTGACGCTGCTGTCAGCGTTTGGGGTTTTAATGTCGATCCATACGCATCGCAAGTGGATCGCACAGGTTTGAATAAGGTGAAGAGTTCAATGCAAGTAATGCGTGACTGGGCGACACGATACGCACCGTGGCTCGGCCTGGTAGGCATCCTTGGCAGCGCGCAGGAAGCGCTGGCCGGCGATTACGAAGGCTCGCCCCAGGTGGCCGAATTCGTCGGTGAAATGACCCGCGACTACGGTTTCGCCGGCGAACAACTGATGGCGGTGTTCCGCGAGGCGCAGCGCAAGCAGGCGATTCTCGACGCCATTTCCAAACCCGCCGAACGGGTCAAACAGTGGAAAGAATACCGGCCGATGTTCATCACCGACGCGCGCATTGCCCGTGGTGTGGATTTCTGGCGCCAGCACGAGGCCGTATTGGCCCGCGCCGAGCAGGAATACGGCGTTCCGGCCCAGGTGATCGTGTCGATCATCGGCGTTGAGACCTTTTTCGGACGTAATACCGGTAATTACCGGGTGATCGATGCCTTGTCCACGCTGGGTTTCGACTATCCTCCCCGTGCCGAATTTTTCCGCAAGGAACTGCGTGAGTTCCTGCTCCTGGCGCGTGAAGAGCAGGTCGACCCGCTGAGCCTCAAGGGTTCCTACGCCGGGGCGATGGGCTTGCCGCAGTTCATGCCGAGCAGCTTTCGCGCCTACGCGGTGGATTTCGACGGCGACGGCCACATCAATATCTGGAACAACCCGGATGATGCGATCGGCAGTGTCGCCAGCTACTTCAAGCGTCACGGCTGGGTGGCCGGCGAGCCGGTGGTCAGTCGTGCCGATGTGCGCGGCGAGCAGGTGGATGAAGGTTTGACCACCGGGATCGATCCGACGAAAACCGTCGGGGAGTTGCGAGCGCTGGGCTGGTCAAGTCATGATGCGCTGCGCGATGATATGCCGGTTACTGCATTTCGCCTGGAAGGCGACAACGGCCCGGAATACTGGATGGGCCTGAAGAATTTCTACGCGATCACGCGTTATAACCGCAGCGTGATGTACGCCATGGCTGTACATCAACTGTCTGAAGAGCTGGTAAAAGCACGGGGCGTCAAGTAATGCAGGCATTGCCTATCAACAAACCCCTGAAGCTGGTGGCATTCGCCGCGTTGGCGGTGCTGGTCGCCAGTTGCTCGACCAGCCGGGCGCCGACCCAGAAATACGCCTCGAACACCGTTCGTGCCCAACCGGGTCTGGACATCAACCGGGCCCACAAGGACGGCGCGCCATGGTGGGACGTCGATGTGTCGCGTATCCCGGACGCCACGCCGACCCTGCACACCGGCCCGTACAAGGCCAACCCGTACACCGTGCTGGGCAAGACTTACTTCCCGTTGCAGGAATCCAAGACCTACGTGGCCTCGGGTACCGCGTCCTGGTACGGCACGAAGTTTCACGGTCAGAACACCGCCAACGGCGAAGTCTATGACCTGTACGGCATGAGTGCCGCCCACAAGACCTTACCGCTGCCAAGTTACGTTCGGGTGACCAACCTGGACAACAACAAGAGCGTAATCCTGCGGGTCAACGACCGTGGGCCTTTCTATTCGGACCGGATCATCGACCTGTCCTACGCGGCGGCCAAAAAGCTCGGTTATGCCGAAATCGGCACCGCGCGGGTCAAGGTCGAGGGTATCGACCCGCAACAGTGGTGGGCCGCGAAAGGCCGTCCGGCGCCTTTGATGCTTAACGAGCCGCAAGTCGCGCAGAATACTGCGCCGGTGATCACGGCTTCGGCCGGTACCATCGAGCAGTGGACTCCGCCGCCGCAACAACACGCCTCCGACACTGTACCTGTACAGATCGGCGCAAAAAAAAACGCTTCTGCACCAGCGTCTGGCCAGTATCTGCAGGTGGGCGCGTTCGCCAACCCGGACGCTGCAGAACTCCTGAGGTCGAAGCTCAGCGGGATGGTGAGCGCTCCGGTGTTCATCAGCTCGATCGTGCGCAATCAGCAGACTTTGCACCGGGTACGCCTGGGACCGATCGGTTCGCCGGGTGAAATTGCCCAAGTACAAAACAGCGTGCGCCTGGCCAACCTTGGTTCGCCAAGTGTGGTCACCGAGTAAGTAATACGTAGCACTTGATTGACGGTTCACCAGCGATTGGGGGGTGAGCCAGGTTGTTGGCTCGTCGAAGAACAAAAGCCCGGCAAAGGGTGACTGGAGTGAGCAACTGAACACGCGATAACCCGTTAGAAGGTTATTTGATTAGTTTTTGCCCTTGGGCAAGTTTCCATTAGCGATTTCGAGAGACGGATGAACATCACCACCTTTGCCAAACGCCTGTGTCTGCTAGTCCCGCTGCTCCTCTCGCCAGCCGCCTTCGCGGCCGAGATGATGCCGTCGCCACCTCAACTGGCCGCAAAAGCCTACGTGCTCATGGACGCCAGCAGCGGCAACGTGCTGGTGGAGAACAACGGTGACCAGCGTCTGCCACCGGCCAGCCTGACCAAACTGATGACCGCGTACATCGCTACGCTGGAAATCCGTCGTGGCCAGATCGGTGAAAACGATCCGGTGACCGTCAGCGAAAACGCCTGGCGCACCGGCGGTTCGCGGATGTTCATCAAGGTCGGCTCGCAGGTGACTGTCAGCGACCTGCTGCACGGCATCATCATTCAGTCCGGCAACGACGCCAGCGTCGCAGTGGCCGAACACATCGCAGGCAGCGAAGATGCCTTCGCCGACCTGATGAACAAGACTGTCGCCGATCTGGGCATGACCAATACCCACTTCATGAACCCGACCGGTCTGCCGAACCCTGAGCACTACTCGTCGGCTCACGACATGGCGATCCTGGCGCGTGCGATCATCCACGAAGACCCGGCTCACTACGCGATCTACTCGCAGAAAGAGTTCTTCTGGAACGGCATCAAGCAGCCTAACCGCAACCTGCTGCTGTGGCGCGACAAGACCGTCGACGGTCTGAAAACCGGTCACACCGACGAAGCCGGCTACTGCATGGTGTCCTCGGCCGTACGTGACGGCATGCGCCTGATCGCCGTGGTGTTCGGCACCAACAGCGAAGTGGCCCGTGCTGCCGAGACCCAGAAACTGCTGACCTACGGTTTCCGTTTCTTCGAAACCCAGACCTTCTATCAGAAGGGCACCGAACTGGCTCAGGCCCCGGTGTGGAAAGGCACCACCAGCCAGGTCAAGGCCGGTCTGGCTGAAGACCTGACCATGACCCTGCCGAAAGGCCAGCTGAAGAAGCTCGCTGCCAGCATGACCATGAACCCGCAACTGACCGCGCCAATCGCCAAGGGCGACGTGATCGGTAAAGTCGAAGTGAAACTGGACGACAAGGTGGTGCACAGCGCCGACCTGATCGCCCTGGACGCTGTCGAGGAGGGTGGTATCTTCCGCCGCATGTGGGATAGCATCCGTCTATTCTTCTACGGCTTGTTCAACTGATTCGAGTTGACCTGCATGGCCCCGTTCCCTTCCGGAGCGGGGCCTTGTTCGTTACCGGGCTTACGCTTACGAGGCCGTTACGCCATGACCGATACCGAAGTAAAGGCGCCAAAGATCGAATTTCCGCAGGTTGATTATCCGGTTAAGGTGATCAGCGATACGGGCGTCGGCAACAAAGACAAGATCATCGACATCGTCAAGAAACACGCCAGGATCAACGATGAGCGTGTCGACGAGCGTCAGAGCAGCAACGGCAAGTACACCACCATCCAGTTGCACATCGTCGCGACCGACCAGGATCAGCTGTACAACATCAACAGCGAACTGCGGGCGACCGGCTTCGTACACATGGTGTTGTGATGCCGGGCACGCTGGGCTTTCGCGAACTTGGCCAGATGGCTTACGAGCCGGTCTGGCATGCCATGCAACGCTTTACCAACGAACGCGGCAGTGATGCCGCCGACGAAATCTGGCTCGTCGAACACCCGCCGGTGTTCACCCAGGGCCAGGCCGGCAAGGCCGAACACCTGTTGCTGCCGGGGGATATCCCGGTGGTGCAGGTCGACCGCGGTGGGCAGGTGACCTACCATGGCCCCGGCCAATTGGTGGCGTACCTGTTGCTGGATGTACGCAAACTGGGTTTTGGCGTACGCGACCTGGTCACACGCATGGAGCGGTGCCTGATCGAACTGCTGGCCAGCTACGGTGTGACCGCCGTGGCCAAGCCAGACGCTCCCGGCGTCTACGTCGAGGGAGCGAAAATCGCTTCTCTGGGTTTGCGGATTCGCCACGGTTGTTCCTTTCATGGCCTTGCCCTGAACGTGGACATGGACCTGGAACCGTTTCGACGGATTAATCCCTGCGGCTACGCCGGGCTGGCGATGACCCAGCTGAGCGATCACGCAGGATCGATTGAATTTGCCGAGGTAAGTGCCCGGCTGCGCGCGCAGCTCGTCAAACACCTCGACTATGCTGAGCAGACGACCCTGACGGGCGGAATCGACTGATATGACTACTGATGCAGTGCAAACCATGATCCCGACGCTCGACGTGACCGAGCGCCCGACCCCGCGTCCCAAGGTTGAAGCGGGCGTCAAGCTGCGCGGCGCCGAGAAGGTTGCACGCATCCCGGTGAAGATCATTCCGACCACCGAACTGCCGAAGAAACCCGACTGGATCCGTGTACGCATCCCGGTTTCGCCGGAAGTCGACCGCATCAAGAGCCTGTTGCGCAAGCACAAGCTGCACAGCGTCTGTGAAGAAGCGTCCTGCCCGAACCTGGGCGAGTGCTTCTCCGGCGGCACCGCGACCTTCATGATCATGGGTGACATCTGCACCCGTCGCTGCCCGTTCTGTGACGTGGGACACGGTCGTCCGAAACCACTGGACGTCAACGAGCCGGAAAGCCTGGCCATCGCTATCGCCGACCTGAAACTCAAGTACGTGGTGATCACCTCGGTTGACCGCGACGACCTGCGTGACGGCGGTGCCCAGCACTTTGCCGACTGCATCCGCGAAATCCGCAAACTGTCGCCGAACGTACAGCTCGAGACCCTGGTCCCGGACTACCGCGGCCGCATGGACATCGCCCTGGAAATCACCGCCGCCGAGCCGCCGGATGTGTTCAACCACAACCTGGAAACCGTACCGCGCCTGTACAAGGCTGCGCGTCCGGGTTCGGACTACCAGTGGTCGCTGACCCTGCTGCAACGCTTCAAGCAGATGATGCCGCACATTCCGACCAAGTCCGGCCTGATGCTGGGTCTGGGCGAGACCGACGACGAAGTCATCGAAGTCATGAAGCGCATGCGCGAACACGACATCGACATGCTGACCCTGGGCCAGTACCTGCAACCGTCCCGCAGCCACTTGCCGGTGCAGCGTTTCGTGCACCCGGACACCTTCGCCTGGTTCGCCGAGGAAGGTTACAAGATGGGCTTCAAGAACGTCGCGTCCGGCCCGTTGGTGCGTTCGTCGTACCATGCCGACGAGCAGGCGAAACTGGTCAAGGCCGAACTGCTCGGTTCCTGATTCAACGCTGAATGAGAAAATGCCCGCCGGGGTTTATCGCCCGGCGGGCATTTTTTTGCCCGGCCTACACTCGTTACTGACTTTTCCTGCAACCTGCGGCGAGGCTGAGCCTCTTCTGTTTGTCGCCGTTCCTGACTACTGTGTGCATGACTTCACGCAGGGAGATCCATGGATGACCGTTCGTCCCACTCACACCCTTTTTCCGCACAAGCCTGTGCCGGCGCTGCCGTCGGAAGGGCTGATAGGCGTCATTGCGCCAGCCGGCCCCGGAACGCTGGATACTGACAAGGCCGTTCAGTGGATGCGCGCCCGGGGTTACGGTTTGCGAGTGTTCCCTGGCGTCTACGAGAAGGATGGCTATCTGGCCGGCAGCGACGAGGTGCGGCTCAACGATCTGCACGCGGCGTTCACTGATCCCGAGGTCGACGCAATCATCTGTCTGCGTGGCGGTTACGGCACGCCGCGCCTTCTGGACAAAATTGACTATGATCTGCTGGCGCGCCATGCCAAGCCGTTCGTCGGCTACAGCGACATCACCGCTTTGCATCTGGCCATCAGCCGTTACGCAGGGTTCGTGACTTTTCATGGGCCGCTGCTGAATGCCGACTTGTTGGGGGGCAAGGAACCGCCGACGGTGACGTCATTCTTCGCCATGCTGCGCGGGCAGCTGAAGGCCGGCAGTGTATTGAGCCATCCGGTGGCTTATCCCTTGACTACGGTGGAGCCCGGTATTGCCCACGGGCGTTTGCTGGGCGGCAATCTGGCGATGATCGCCGCGACCCTGGGCACGCCTTACGAAATCGATGTCGAAGGGGTGATCCTGCTCATCGAGGACGTCAACGAGCCGCTGTATCGGATCGACCGCTTGCTGACCCAGATGCGCCTGGCGGGAAAGTTGGCCAGATTGCGCGGCGTGTTGGTCGGGGATGTGGCCGGCGTGGATGTCGAGGCCTTGAACCGCCTGCTCAAGCAGACCTTTGAACCGTTGCGGATTCCAGTGCTGTCGGGCTGGCGCAGCGGGCACTGCGACCCGAACCTGACCTTGCCGTTGGGGGCGCTGGTTCGACTGGATGCGGGGAAGAAGGAGTTGATGCTGGAGCAGGATGTGGTGATTCGGTAGTCGAACCCCAAAACGAGACCGCCGCCTGAAGAGGCGGCGGTCTTTTTTTACTGGCTACGCAAGCTTTCCAGCAGCTTGTGCGTCGGGTAACCGTCCGCCGGCCAGCCGAATGACTGTTGCGCATTGCGGATCGCTTTGCGCGTGTTGGCGCCGATGATGCCGTCGGCGGTACCCGCGTCGTAGTTGCGCGCAGTCAGCAGGTTCTGCAGTTCAATCCGCTCGGTACGGCTCAGCGGCAGATCATCTTTTGGCCAGGTGCCATTGATCAGACCAGCACCGTTGAAGCGCTCGGACAACAGGCTGACGGCCAGGGCATAGGACGACGAGTTGTTGTACTTGAGGATCGCCCGGAAGTTATCGAGGATCAGGAACGCCGGGCCACGATAGCCGGCCGGCAGCAGCAGGGCAGCCGACAGTTGCTCGGAGCCGGCCGGCGCCTGGCCACCGCTGGGCAGAATCACACCCAGTTGCCGCCATTCTGCGACGCTCTTGCGAATCGCGCCGTCGGCCAGGGTGTAGTTGAAACCGCTCGGCAGTTGCACTTCGAAACCCCACGGCTGGCCACGCTGCCAGCCGGAGCTTTGCAGGTAGTGTGCGGTCGAGGCCAAGGCGTCAGCCGGGCTGCCCCAGATGTCACGGCGACCGTCGCCGTCGAAATCCACCGCGTGGGTGTTGTAGGTGGTCGGGATGAACTGAGTCTGGCCCATGGCACCGGCCCAGGAGCCGAGCATTTTCTCCGGCGTGATGTCGCCCTGTTGCAGAATCTGCAGCGCCGCGATCAGTTGCGCGTGAGCAAATCCCGGGCGGCGACCTTCATAGGCCAGGGTTGCCAGAGAGTTGATCACCGACTTGGTGCCCTGGAACTGACCGAAATTGCTCTCCATCCCCCACACCGATACCAGCGCCTGGCGATCAACGCCATAGCGTTGCTCGATACGTTGCAGGATGTCGGCGTACTGGTTGATGAGAGCCTGGCCTTTGCGCACCCGCAGCGGCGACAGGGCGCCATCCAGGTATTCCCAGACCGGCCGGGCGAACTCCGGCTGGCTGCGATCGGCGCGGATCACGCTGGCGTCGAAACTGACGTTGGCGAAGGCGCGGTCGAAAACGTCGGGGCGGATACCAGCGGCCAGGGCGTCCTTGCGGAAACCGGCCTGCCACTCGGCAAAAGTCTGGGTCGGTTGAAGGTCGAGGTCGTCACCGGACGGCACTACCGGCGGAATAATCGCGGGGGCCGTGGCAACGGGAGCGGTCTGAAGCGGTTGAGCGTCGGCGGCGGTAGGTTTTTCCGCGCAGGCGACAAGCAGAATGAAACTTGTGGCAGCGATCAGTTGGCGAAAGGGCCAACGACGGGAAAGACTGAGGGGCATGCACAGGTCCAGGGGATACGAATCAGGTGCAGACCTTAACATGAGGAAGGGGTGCTGCGCTTCAAGCGGCCAGAAAGTAAGAAGCCTCCCAGCTGTCAGACTGGAAGGCTTCGCGGCGATAGCTGCCTTTACCCTTTGTTGGTCGTTCCTGGCGACTGCGGAACAGGGGTTGGGCGACGATGGATTTGGCCTTGTTATGGCCATGTTTCGATGGCTTTTTGCTCATGAGGGTTCTCGCTATTGAGTGGGTTTTGCGCGGCAAATGATCTGCCGATGCCGAGCGTCTGTCTATAGGACTGAAGACGAGATGTTCTGTAGGAAATGGTCTGTACAAAGAAAACGGGATCGCAGTGTGCGATCCCGAGTTTCATTCGGCAGGTAACGTCAGTCGCTGACCGGCCATCAACAGCGCCAGCCGACTGAGGCTCATCCACGGCGAGCCCGCCGCCTGGCCCTTGATCTGCGCATCGATGCGCTGGGCCTCGAGCAGCAACTGTGCCCAGCGCTGTGCCGAGTAGCGTTGCAGGGCCTTGCTCATCAGCGGTTTGCGCTTGTCCCAGACTGGCGGCTTGGCCTGACTGAAGCACTTGTCCAGCGGCGTGCCCTGACTGTATTGCAACGAGATGTTGGCCAGCAGGCGCAACTCACGGGCCAGGGCCCAGAGGATCACCGGCGGCTCGACCCCTTCACCGCGCAGCCCTTCGAGCATGCGCAGGGCGTGGGCCGGTTCACCGTTGAGCACCGCGTCGGTCAGGCCGAACACGTCGAAGCGCGCACTGTCGGCTACGGCCGCCTGTACGGTTTCGACAGTAATCTGACCGCCTTCGGCCATCAGCTTGAGCTTCTCGATCTCCTGCGCGGCAGCCAGCAGGTTGCCCTCGACCCGCGCGCCAATCAGTTCGACCGCGTCCTGACTGGCCGAGAGGCCGGCCTGGGACAGGCGCTGACGAATCCAGCTCGGCAGCTGATTGGCATCCACCGGCCAGATCTGGATGAACTGGGTCTGCTGACCTTCGACCAGAGCCTTGCCCCACTTGGTCTTCTGTGCGCTGCCGTCCAGCTTCGGCAGGCTGATCAACAGCACCGTGTCTTCAGCCGGGCGTGAGCAGTATTCAATCAGTGCGGCCGCACCTTTGTCACCGGGCTTGCCCGAAGGCAGGCGCAGTTCCAGCAAGCGTTTTTCGGCGAACAACGACATGCTGGCACCGGCCTGCAGCAACGTGCCCCAATCGAAATTGGCGTCGGCGGCGAACACCTGGCGTTCGTCGAAACCTTGCTGACGGGCAGCGGAACGAATGGCGTCGGCAGCTTCCTGGCACAGCAGCGGGTCATCGCCGCTGATGATGTAGACCGGCGCGAGGGCGCCTTGCAGGTGTTTGCCGAGTTGGGCGGGAGCGAGCTTCATAAGAAAGGGCGAACGGGGCGCCTGAGCGCCCCGGACGTCTTACTGCTGCGGCAGTTCGAGCGGCGACTGGCGCGGGGTTTCCGCTTCAGCCTTCTGCGCCGCTTCCAGGGCGTCGGCTTCTGCCTTGGCCCGGGCGTTGGCGGTCTGCTGCAGGGCATCCAGCTGAGCCGGAGTCAGCTGTTGCAGACGCAGCATCATGCGTTGAACCAGTTCGCGACGAGTTTCACGACGAGCGTCATTGGCTTCCTGGTCGGAGCCAACGAGGTTGTTGCCGTCGTGGATGAACACTTTCTGCACTTCAAGCTTGTCGCTTTTGAGCAGCAGGTCTTTTTCGCCACGGATATCGTAGTTGAGTACGGTGCTCACCTGATACTCGCCAGTGCGACCGGCGCCGGCGTAGCTGAGGATGCGCTGGGATTCCTGCTCATCGGCCAGGTAAAGCTTGTAAGGCGCACCGGAGACGATCTTGACACCGCTGGCCTCCAGCACCTGACGCAGTTGCGTCACGGTTTCGCCGTAGGCGTTGCGGGCGCTCAGATCAAGTTCCTTGATCGACAGTTCGTTGGTGCCAGTGCCGCGTAGCTGGAAACCGCAGGCGCTCAACAGGACAGCGAGGCCCATCACCAGCAGATTGCGTTTGATCATTGTGTTGCTCCCCTTGAAACCATGTGGGCCGACCCTGCGGCCCGAAAGGTTTTACTGGGCGTCAGGCTCACCTGACGCCCGATCCAATTAGCTGGCGACGATATTGACCAGTTTCCCGGGCACTACGATCACTTTGCGAATAGTCAGGCCGTCGACAAAACGCAGCACGTTTTCGTTGGCGCGGGCTGCCGCTTCGACTTCTTCACGGGTGGCGGCGGCCGGCATTTCGATCTGGCCACGCAGCTTGCCGTTGACCTGGATCACCAGAGTCAGGCTGTCCTGCACCAGCGCACTTTCGTCCAGCACCGGCCAGGCGGCGTCGATCACCGGATCGGCGTGGCCCAGGCGGTTCCACAACTCGTGGCTGATATGCGGTGTGATCGGAGCCAGCAGCAGCGTCACGGTTTCCAGACCTTCCTGAACCAGTGCGCGATCCTGCTCGGTCGCTTGCGCGGCTTTTTCCAGCACGTTCATCAGCGTCATCACCTGAGCGATGGCGGTGTTGAATTTGTGGTTCTGGCCGACGTCATGGCTGGCCTGCTTGATCGCCTGGTGGATCGCGCGACGAATGACTTTCTGCTCGTCATTCAGGCTGGCGATATCCAGTTTGCCCGGCAGGCCCTGAGTAACGTGGGCCTGAGCCAGACGCCAGACGCGCTTGAGGAAACGGTGCGAACCTTCCACGCCGGAGTCGGACCACTCAGCGCTCATGTCAGGTGGCGAGGCGAACATCATGAACAGACGGCAGGTATCGGCGCCGAACTGATCGATCATCGACTGTGGGTCGACGCCGTTGTTCTTCGACTTGGCCATCTTCTCGGTGCCGCCGATTTCCACCGGCAGGCCGTCCGCAATCAGCTTGGCGCTGATGACCTTGGCCTTGCTGTCGCGCTCGAGTTCCACGTCCGCCGGGTTGAACCAGGTGTAGGCGCCATTGGCTTCACGGCGATAGTAGGTCTCGGCGACTACCATGCCCTGGGTCAGCAGGTTCTTGAACGGCTCGTTGGAGCTCACCAAGCCTTCGTCACGCATCAGCTTGTGGAAGAAGCGCGCGTAGAGCAGGTGAAGAATGGCGTGTTCGATACCACCGATGTACTGATCCACCGGCAACCAGTGGTCAGCCGCGGATTTTTCCACCAGACCGCCTTCGAAGTGCGGCGAGGCGTAACGGGCGTAGTACCAGGACGACTCGACGAAGGTGTCCATGGTGTCGGTTTCACGCTTGGCAGGCTGGCCGCATTTCGGGCAGGTGCACTCGTAGAACTCGGGCATGCGCGCCAGCGGCGAACCGGCGCCGTCCGGCACCACGTCTTCCGGCAGTACGACCGGCAACTGGTCTTCCGGTACCGGCACGTCACCGCAGGCATCGCAGTGGATGATCGGGATCGGGCAGCCCCAATAGCGCTGACGGCTGATGCCCCAGTCGCGCAGGCGGAACTGGGTGCGCGAGGCGCCGAGGTTTTTCTTGATCAGGGCGACTTCCATGGCGTCGAACGCGCCGGCGAAGTCCAGACCGTCGAATTCGCCGGAGTTGATCAGCGTGCCGTGCTCACCGTAGGCGTCCTGCCATGGCGCCGGGTTGGTTTCACCGGAGCTGGTGCGGACCACGGATCTGACCGGCAGGTTGTACTTGTGGGCGAATTCGAAATCGCGCTCGTCGTGCGCCGGCACAGCCATGACCGCGCCATCGCCGTAGTGCATCAGCACGTAGTTGGCGACCCACACCGGCAGTTTTTCGCCCGTCAGCGGGTGCTCGACGAACAGACCGGTCGGCAGGCCTTTCTTCTCTTGCGTGGCGACGTCGGCTTCAGCGACGCTGCCGCCCTTGCATTCGGCGATGAACGCTTGCAGCTCAGGGTTGTTCTTCGCGGCGAGAGCAGCCAGGTGGTGTTCGGCTGCCACGGCAACGTAGGTTGCGCCCATCAGGGTGTCCGGACGGGTGGTGAAGACTTTCAGCGTGCCGCTTTCGCCGATCGATTCGACGTTGTACGGGAACTGCACTTCCATTCCGCGCGACTTGCCGATCCAGTTGCGCTGCATGGTCTTGACCTGCTCGGGCCAGCCAGTCAGTTCGTCGAGACTCTCCAGCAGCTCATCCGCGTAGGCGGTGATCTTGAAGTAGTACATCGGGATTTCGCGCTTTTCGATCAGCGCGCCGGAACGCCAGCCGCGACCGTCGATCACCTGCTCGTTGGCCAGAACGGTCTGGTCGATCGGGTCCCAGTTCACGGTGCCGTTCTTGCGGTAGATCACGCCTTTTTCGAACAGGCGAGTGAACAGCCATTGTTCCCAGCGGTAGTAATCCGGTTTGCAGGTGGTGACTTCGCGCGACCAGTCCACCGCCAGGCCCAGGCTGCGCAGCTGGGATTTCATGTAGGCGATGTTTTCGTAGGTCCACTTGGCCGGGGCCACGTTGTTCTTCATCGCGGCGTTTTCCGCCGGCATGCCGAAGGCGTCCCAACCCATCGGTTGCAGGACGTTCTTGCCGAGCATGCGCTGGTAGCGGGAGATCACGTCGCCGATGGTGTAGTTGCGCACGTGCCCCATGTGTAGCTTGCCGCTGGGGTAAGGGAACATCGACAGGCAGTAGTAAGTCTCCTTGCCTGGCTGTTCACTGACTTCAAAGGACTTTTGCTCGTCCCAGAACGACTGGGCGGCGGCTTCGATTTCACGGGGTTGATATTGTTCGTGCATGGCTACTTTTGTACTGGATAGGGGTGGCCTAATCCTCTTCAATGCGACATCCGGAGCGGGCCGGACGGGCTGGAAGTGGAGTTACAGGAAGCGCCGTAGCATACATGACCGCGCTTGGCCTAGGGAAACCCTGATTGCAGCCGTTTGACCCGTTGAAATCGCGGCGAGGGCCGTTGGTCGCGGCGTGCAGCCGGTTTGTGCAGCGAAGCTAAGCTCTAACTGGGGAGTGAGTCTTATCTTCAATGAGGTGAGGGATGGTGGAGTCACAGCAAAGAAACATAACCAAACCCGAGTTGTACGAGCGGTTGATCGATCGTCTGGGAATGGCTCTGGACGCTGCAAAAACCGCTGGACGGCTGCGCGACGAGCGCCCCCTGGAGCTTGAATTGCGTGGCTTGAGTCCCGCCGAGTTCAATCTGGTCAAGGCTTATCTGGATCGCAGTGAGCGTGAAACCCACGGATACCTGTCACAGGCAGTGAAGCAACTCGATGCAGCCCATTCGGCCAAGGTCATCTGGCTCAAGGACAAGGCACCGGGCAGAGAGACCGTAAAAGTGCGCACTCTGCAGGCCAAGTAAACGCATGGCAGGTCAAAAAGCGGATCTTTTTCAACGGGATCCGACCCTACTGGTTGTCGCGTTGTATCAACCCACTTAGGCTTCGGGCATCTCTGGAGATGCTCGATGCCTTTTCGTTATTTCATTAAACAACTTCTGTTGCCGCCCGGCCTTCTTTTGCTGCTGTTGCTCGTCGCCTGGTGGTTGAGACGTTCGCGGCCGCGACTGGCCGGGCTGTGCTTTGTCCTGGGATTTGGCGGCTTCCTGCTGATGAGCCTGCCGGTGGTCGTGCAATGGGGGGCCAAGGCCCTGGAACGCGAGCCGCCGCTGGCCCGGGATTCATGGCCAAGCCTTGCGCAGCGCGCCGATGCGATTGTGGTGCTGGGCTCCGGGCGCGAGCGCGGAGATCTGGCCTGGGGTGAAGATCAACCGACGGGCGTCGGGCTTGAGCGACAGCGCTACGCGGCGCGTCTGGCCAAGGCCTCAGGGTTGCCGATTCTGACCAGCGGTGGCCTGCATTACGGTACGCCGCCGACCGAAGCCAAACTGATGGCCGATTCACTGCGCGATGATTTCGGTGTGACGGTGCGCTGGCAGGAAGGGGAGAGCCGCACCACGTGGGAAAACGCTGCCTTCAGCGCCAAAATGCTGCTGCCGGAAGGCGTCAAACGTATCGTGCTGGTGACCCAGGCCTGGCACATGCCGAGGGCGGTGTGGAGTTATCAACAGGCTGGATTTGAAGTGGTGCCGGCGCCGGTCGGTTTCCTCGGCACCGACAATGCCCGGCCGTTCGGCGGCTGGCTGCCGGAGTTCAAGTCGATCTGGCAGAGCGGGCAATTGATGAACGAGGCGGTGGGGCAGATCGGCTATTCGTTGTTCTACCGAGCAGGCGACAGCGGAGACTGAGGGCTTTCGCGCAAGGCGCGGAAGCCCTTCAGTTGTCAGAGGGTCTTGGACATCCGGTTGGTCATCAGCGCCCAGCCAAACAGCACCACGCACAGGATGATCAGCGGCCACGAACGCCACTGCAGATACGGCGTCAGGTTGTGCATCGGCACCACTTCGCCGTACAGCACGCCTTGTTCGAACTGCGGAATGCGCTCGGTGATCTGCCCGAACGGGTTGATCAGGCCGGTCACGCCGTTGTTGGTGGCGCGGATCATCCAGCGCCCCGCTTCAAGAGCGCGCATCTGCGCCATCTGCAGGTGTTGCAGCGGGCCGACGGAGGTGCCGAACCAGGTGTCGTTGCTGATGGTCAGCAGCAGATCGCTGTGTGCGGCCAGACCGGCAGCGAACTCCGGGTATACCACTTCGTAGCAGATGAACGGCGCAATCTGATAACCCTTGGCCTGCAACAACGGCTGATCCGCAGGACCACGAGCGAAGTCGGACATCGGCAGATCGAAGAACGCGATCAGCCCGCGCAGCAGGTCCTGCAACGGCACATACTCGCCGAACGGCACCAGCTTCTGCTTCAGATACGTGCCGTCGCCTTCGCCGACCACCGTAATGCCGTTGAAGAAGCGTTTTTCGTGACGCACCGTCTGGCGGATCGGCACACCTGTAATCAGCGCCGATTTACGCTCGGCGGCGAAGGTGCCCATCATGTTCAGGTAACCCTCGGCGGACTCCTTGAGCACCGGGACGGCGGTTTCGGGCCAGATCAGCAGATCCACCGGTTTCGAACGGAAACTCAGGTCGCGGTACAGCGCCAGTTGCGCGTTGAGCTGCGCCGGGTCCCATTTCATGCTTTGCTCGACGTTGCCTTGGATGGCGGCAACGGTCAGCGGTGCGCCGGACGGGCTGGTCCAGGCATGGCCTTTCAAGGTAATGCCCGCCGCCCATGGGCCGACCAACAGCACCAGCCCGGCGGCGATAAAGCCTTTGCGACCGGTCTGCAGCAGGCGCGGTGCGTTGTAGATCAGCGCGGCGGTCAGCGCCAGGACGAACGACACCAGCCACATGCCGCCCACTGGTGCGAGCCCGGCCAGAGGACCATCGAGCTGGCTGTAACCGGAATATAGCCACGGGAAACCGGTGAGGAACCAGCCACGGAACGCTTCCTGGCCAACCCACAATGCAGCGAAAGCCAGGGCATCGGCCAGCGGTGCCTCGTTGCGGCGCAGCCAGCGCGCCCACAGCCACGCGGGCAGGGCGAAGAACCAGGCAATGGCCGCGGTGAAAATCAACATCAGGAAACCGGCCAGCAGCACCGAAGCGCCACCGAAATGGTGGATGCTGTAGTAGATCCAGCTGGTGCCGGCGCCGAACAGACCGAAGCCGAAGCACCAGCCGCGACCCAGGGCCTGGCGCGGGCTCAGCTCGCGCAGGCCGGCATAGAACAGGCCGACCGCCAGCAGGGCCAGCGGCCAGAGATCGAACGGCGCGAGAGCGAAGGTGGTGATTGCACCGGCCGCCACGGCCAGCAGGTTACCGGGCCAGCCGGGGCGGGTTGTCCAGCGCATTTCAGTCCTTATTTATTACCGGGCGATTGGCGTCAGTCGCAGCAGATGAATCCGACGACTGTCGGCGTTCAGGATGCGGAAACGATAGGCACCGATTTCAGTGATTTCGTTGCGTTTTGGCAAGTGCCCGAACGCGCTCATCACCAGCCCGCCGACGGTGTCGAACTCGTCGTCGGAAAACTCGCTGTCGAAGAACTCGTTGAAGTTCTCGATCGGCGTCAGGGCCTTGATCAAGAAATCACCGCTGGGCAGCGGCTTGATGTAGCTGTCCTCTTCGACGTCGTGCTCGTCTTCGATGTCGCCGACGATTTGCTCAAGCACGTCTTCGATGGTCACCAGACCCGCCACACCGCCGTATTCGTCGATCACGATGGCCATGTGGTTGTGGTTGGCGCGGAACTCACGCAGCAACACGTTCAGACGCTTGGACTCCGGCACGAACGTGGCCGGGCGCAGCAGGTCCTTGATGTTGAAGCTGTCGCCGTTCTCCTTGAGGATCAGCGGCAGCAGATCCTTGGCCAGCAGCACGCCCATCACGTCGTCATGGCTTTCGCCGATGACCGGATATCGCGAGTGGGCCGAGTCGACCACGGCGGGGAGAAATTCGCGGGGTGTCTGGGTCGCCTTGATGCTGATCATCTGCGAGCGCGGCACCATGATGTCGCGAACCTGCAGATCAGCCACCTGGATGGCGCCTTCGACGATGGCCAGCGCTTCGCTGTCCAGCAATTTGTTCTGATGTGCATCGCGCAGCAGCTCCAGCAGCTCCTGGCGGTTCTTCGGCTCGTGGGCAAAAGCCTGGGTCAGTTTGCCCAGCCATGACTTCTGCCCGTTGCTCGATCGATCTTCGCTCATAGCGATTACTCTGAATCCTTTGTTGTAACGATAGGGGATGTTTCGGTTTCGTCGTCCGCGTACGGATCGGGATAACCCAATTCGGCAAGCAACTCGCGTTCCAGTGCTTCCATTTCCTCGGCTTCCTCGTCATCTATATGGTCGTAACCAAGCAGATGCAAGCAGCCGTGAATGACCAGATGTGCCCAGTGGGCCTTTAGTTCCTTGCCCTGTTCGGCAGCTTCACGCTCTACCACCGCCACGCAGATCACCAGATCGCCCAGCAATGGAATGTCGAGAAACTCGTCGGGCACTTCGGCGGGAAAGGACAGAACGTTGGTCGCGTAATCCTTGTGGCGCCAGGTGTGATTCAGTTCGCGGCCTTCTTCTTCGTCGACCAGACGAATGGTCATTTCCGAGTCGGCGGTGCGCTGGCGCAGGGCCAGTTCGCACCATTGGCGAAATTCGGCTTCGGTCGGCGCAGACGCTTCGGTCGCGATTTGCAGGTCAAGCTCAAGCATCGTGGCGAATGTCCTTTGGCGCTTCATCGGCTACGCGCGTTTCGAAGCGCTCGTAGGCTTCGACGATGCGTTGCACCAGCGGGTGGCGCACCACGTCTTTGGGCTGGAAGTGGGTGAAGCTGATACCCGGCACATCCTTCAGGACTTCGATGACATGGTGAAGTCCGGATTTGGTGCCGCGCGGCAGGTCGACCTGAGTGATGTCGCCGGTGATCACGGCTGTGGAGCCGAAACCGATCCGGGTCAGGAACATCTTCATCTGCTCGACGGTGGTGTTCTGGCTTTCGTCGAGAATGATGAAGCTGTTGTTCAGCGTACGACCGCGCATATAGGCCAGCGGTGCGACTTCGATCACCTGACGTTCGATCAGCTTGGCCACGTATTCGAAGCCGAGCATTTCATAGAGGGCGTCGTAGAGCGGGCGCAGGTACGGGTCGATCTTCTGCGACAGATCTCCGGGCAGGAAGCCGAGTTTTTCACCCGCTTCGACCGCCGGACGCACCAGCAGGATGCGGCGGATCTGCTCGCGTTCCAGAGCATCAACGGCGCAGGCCACGGCCAGGTAGGTCTTGCCGGTACCGGCCGGGCCGATGCCGAAGTTGATGTCGTTGCCGAGGATTTCCTTCACATAGCGCAACTGATTCAAGCCGCGCGGGCGAATCATGCCTTTCTTGGTGCGCAGGGCGACGGAGGCTTCGGCGGGGGCGTGGTTGTCCAGTTGCTCGACGGCCGATTCCTGAAGGAACAGGTGAACCGTATCCGGCGACAGCTCTGAACCCTTGGTTTCCCGGTACAGGCGGCGAATCAGATTTTCCGCAGACGTGGTGTGCTTGGGATCGCCGATCAGCTCGAACTGATTGCCGCGGTTGCGGATCTCGATGGCCAGGCGCTGTTCGATCAGCCGCAGGTGCTCGTCGAACTGCCCGCACAAATTGGCGAAGCGGCGAGCCTCAAAAGGCTCGAGGATAAAACGATGAGGTTCTATGGGTGCGTTCAAGGTCGTATTTAGCCGCCCTGGGGCAATTAGGATGAAATCAAGGATAACGCCAGCGGCGTGGGTGCGAAAGCTCTTAAAAAGCCTGGCACCTATTCAGCCGTCTGGCGTGGTGTCCTTGCGGTGTTACTGGACCAGCGAGCCGCGTAGCGAGTGCGGTTGCGCCGCGTCGATGTGCACGTCGGCGAACTGGCCGATCAGAGTTGGATTATCGCAGCGGAAGTTGACGATACGGTTATTCTCGGTGCGCCCTTGCAGCTCGCCCGGATCCTTCTTCGAATAATCGGTCACCAGAATCCGCTGGATCGAGCCGACCATTTGTCGGCTGATCTCGAACCCTTGCTGGTTCAAACGGTGCTGCAAGGCATTCAGGCGTTCTTTCTTCAGCTCTTCCGGGGTGTCGTCGGCCAGATCGGCGGCCGGGGTGCCTGGTCGCTGGCTGTAGACGAACGAGTAGGAAAAATCGAAACCGACGTCGGCAATCAGCTTCATGGTCTGTTCGAAATCTTTCTCGGTTTCCCCCGGGAAGCCGACGATGAAGTCCGAACTGATGCAGATGCCCGGCACGGCGGCGCGCAGTTTGCGCAGCTTGGATTTGTACTCAAGCGCCGTGTGGTTGCGCTTCATCGCGGCCAGGATCCGGTCCGAACCCGACTGCACCGGCAAGTGCAGATGCTTCACCAGTTCCGGCACTTCGGCGTGGGCCTGGATCAGGCTGTCGGAGAATTCCAGCGGATGCGACGTGGTGTAGCGGATGCGGTCGATGCCATCGACTGCCGCGACCACGCGGATCAGTTCGGCCAGATCGGCCAAGCGACCGTCGTGGGTCAGCCCGCGATAACCGTTGACGTTTTGGCCCAGCAGGGTCACTTCACGCACGCCGTTTTCGGCCAAATGAATGATCTCGGCGATCACGTCGTCGAACGGCCGGCTGACTTCTTCGCCGCGGGTGTAGGGTACGACGCAGAACGTGCAGTACTTGCTGCAGCCTTCCATTACCGACACGTAGGCGCTCGGGCCATCGATGCGCGGCTCGGGCAGGTGGTCGAACTTTTCGATTTCCGGGAACGAGACGTCCACTTGCGGCAACTTGCTGATGCGCGCGGCGTCGATCATTTCCGGCAGGCGGTGCAGTGTCTGCGGGCCGAACACCACGTCGACGTAAGGGGCGCGATCACGGATCGCCGCGCCTTCCTGGCTGGCCACGCAACCACCGACGGCGATCACCATGTCCGGGTTGGCGAGTTTCAGCTCGCGCCAGCGACCGAGCTGGGAGTACACCCGGTCCTGGGCGCGTTCGCGGATCGAGCAGGTGTTGAGCAGAATCACGTCGGCATCTTCTGCGCGCGCCGTGACTTCCAGGGCCTGGTGTTCGCCCAGCAGATCGACCATGCGCGAGCTGTCGTACTCGTTCATCTGGCAACCGTGGGTTTCGATGTAAAGCTTCTTGGCCATGGAATAGGGTCGTCACGTGGTTCAAAGAACCGCGCATTATAGGGAACATGTCCCCAGGTTCCTACCGTTGCGCGTCCGGCGGCTATGCTATAGTTCGCGCCCTCATTTTTACCCCGATGTGTTGTCCGCCCGCCATGACCAAACGCGAAGCTCCAATCTACAAGGTGATTTTCCTCAATCAGGGCCAGGTGTTCGAAATGTACGCCAAGCAGATCTATCAAAGTGATCTGTGGGGCTTCCTGGAAGTGGAAGAGTTCGTCTTTGGCGAGCGCACCCAGGTGGTCGTCGATCCGAGCGAAGAGAAGCTCAAGGCGCAATTCGAAGGCGTGGTGCGCAGCTTTGTGCCGATGCATTCGATCGTGCGCATCGACGAAGTGGAACGCCTTGGCACGCCGAAAATCAGTGAAGCCCGTGGCGGTGTTGGCAATGTGATGCCGTTCCCGGTACCAATGCCCGAGAAGTAAACGGGGCGGGATAAAGGAGCTACGACAGGAGCTACGGCAGGGGCGAGAACGGCGTACGCCCGTCGGCGCTCTGCAGTTCCATCAGGTATTTACGGAAAATTTGCCCGAGCACCTGGGTTGCGGTTTCCAGGTCTTCGCGGGACATCTTTTCGGACACTTCGTCGGCGGTGTCGAGCGCGTCTTCGGCGCCGTTGACCGCGGCCATCTTCAGCACGATGTAAGCCTGAATGTTGTTGGCTTGCACGCCTTCACCGTGGAAGAACATGGTGCCGAGCTTGAATTGCGCCTGAGCATGGCCTTGCAGCGAGGCCTTTTCGAAATAGCTAAGGGCTTGATTGAGGTCGCGCGGCGCGTTCTTGCCGTCGTAGTAGAACTCACCCAACTCGTATTGCGCTTGCGCATCCCCTTCATCCGCTGCCTTTTGGCAGGCGGCGAGGGCCTGCGTGACATCTTGCGGCTGAGTATTGAGGGTGCAGCGACCCATCGCCGGGATCAACAACGAGTTGCCGCCTGCTTGTGCATGTGCGAGCAGCGGCTGAAGGAGCAACAGGCAGCCCAAGGCAAGGGTGCGGCCGGTGCGGTTCATGGGAATCGACTTACCTCTGAAGGGCGCGCGGACCCGTCGAGGGATCCAATAAGCGCGCATTATGAAATAAGCAGGGGCCACCTTACAAAGTCTTTACTCGATTTTCTGCTGTGTGGGGAATATATCACCCGGTTTGCGGGAGGTTTTTGGCAGAAGCGTCGGAGAAAACGCTGGAGTGTAGGTGAAAGCTGACGCTGGCAATGGCCAACGTCAGCGATCAAGCCATTACTTCAGTTTGGCGAAAGCGCGCTCGGCGGCGTCGAGAGTAAGTTTAAGCTCCGCTTCGCCGTGGGCGATCGAGGTGAAACCGGCTTCGAACGCACTCGGTGCCAGATACACGCCACCTTCCAGCATCAGGTGGAAGAATCGACCGAACAGCGCCGCGTCGCTGGCCATCACGTCTTCAAAAGTAACAATGTCGTCGGCGCCGCTGAAGTACAGACCGAACATGCCGCCGGCCTGGGTGGTCACGAACGGAATGCCCGCCGCGTCAGCGCGTTGTTGCAGGCCGTCGAGCAAGCGAGTGGTGTAATCGTTCAGCTCGGCATGGAAACCCGGACGGCTGATCAGGCGCAGGGTGGTCAGGCCGGCGGCCATCGCCAGCGGGTTGCCCGACAGGGTGCCCGCCTGATAGACCGGGCCCAGCGGTGCGATGCGCTCCATGATCGAACGCTTGCCGCCGAAGCAGCCGACCGGCATGCCGCCGCCGATGATCTTGCCGAACGTGGTCAGGTCCGGAGTCACGCCGTAGTAAGCCTGGGCACCGCCGAGGGCCACACGGAAACCGGTCATCACTTCGTCGAAAATCAGCACCACGCCGTGCTTGTCGCACAGGCTGCGCAGGCCTTCGAGGAAACCCGGCGCTGGCGGCACGCAGTTCATGTTGCCGGCAACCGGCTCAACGATGATGCAGGCCACGTCCTGGCCGACTTCGGCGAGCATTTTTTCAACGGCGTCGATGTCGTTGAACGGCAGGGTCAGAGTGTGTTTGGCGAATGCTGCCGGCACACCGGCCGAGCTTGGTACGCCCTGGGTCAGTGCGCCGGAACCGGCCTTGACCAACAGGCTGTCGGAGTGACCGTGGTAGCAGCCTTCGAACTTGATGATGCTGTCACGGCCGGTGAAGCCACGGGCCAGACGGATCGCACTCATGGTCGCTTCGGTGCCGGAGCTGACCATGCGCACCATTTCCATCGACGGCACCAGCGAGCAGACCAGGTCGGCCATCTCGGTTTCCATCGCGGTCGGCGCGCCGTAGGACAGGCCGTGTTGCAACTGGTTACGCACGGCGTCCAGTACGTCCGGGTGGCTGTGGCCGAGGATCATCGGGCCCCAGGAACCGACGTAATCCACATAACGCTTGTTGTCTTCGTCGGTGACGTAGGCGCCTTCGGCGTGCTTGAAGAACAGCGGCGTGCCGCCGACGCTCTTGAACGCGCGAACCGGCGAGTTCACGCCACCGGGAATGTGTTTCTGGGCGTTGGCAAACAGAGTTTCGGAACGAGACATGATCGGGCTCTCAGACTTTTAGTAATTCGTTGAATGCGCGGGCGCGGCGGGTCACTTCGGCGGTGCTGTCGGCGCCGAACAGGCCATGGACCACGGCCAGCAGATCGACACCGTGGGCCACCAGCGGCGCGGCATTGTCGAGGGTGATGCCGCCAATCGCGCAGATCGGCAGGTGCAGCGTCTGGCGGGCTTGATCGAGCAGATCGAGGCTGCAGGTCGGCGCACCGGGTTTGGTATTGGAGTTGAAGAAGCGGCCGAAGGCGACGTAGCTTGCGCCTTCTTTGGCGGCTTGTTCGGCCAGTTCAAGCTGCGCATGGCAGGTCGAACCGATGATCGCTTTCGAACCAAGCAGGGCGCGGGTCGGCGACAACGGGCCGTCAGTCTGGCCCAGGTGCACGCCGACGTTCAGGCGTGCGGCCAGTTCGGCGTCGTCGTTGATGATCAGTTGCGTCTTGTAGCGTTCGCACAGATCGCGCAAGGCCTCGGCCTCACGCAAGCGTCGGGCTTCGTCGCTGCTCTTGTCGCGGTACTGCAGCAGGGTGACGCCGCCTTCCAGCGCCGCCTCCACGTACGGCAGAAACTTGCCGGCCAGCAATGGACCGTCGGTAATGGCGTACAGGCCACGTAGTTTCATCAGGCAGACCTCACGACGTTACGAGCAGAAATCCAGCGGCAGGCGACGCGGCACGAACTGGCCTTTGCCCAGTTGTTCGGCATCGCGCAGGGTCCGCCAAGTGTAATCCAGCGCGGTACGCACGGCGCTGGCCAGGTTTTCACCCTGTGCCAGTCGACCGGCAAGGGTGCTGGCCAGGGTGCAGCCGGAACCGTGGTAGCTGCCCGGCAGGCGCTGGCACTTGAAGGTCTCGCGCAGGCCGTCGCGGCTGTAAAGGCGATTGTGGATTTCGGTTTCGTCGCCGTGACCGCCGGTGATAAGCAGATTCTTGATGTACGGCAGGAGTTTTTCAGCGCACTCGTCCGCGGTGCCTTCTGGCAGTTCGGCGAGGATCCGGGCTTCGGGAAGATTGGGGGTGGCGATGATCGACAGCGGCAGCAGGCGTTCGCGCATGGCGTAGCCGACTTCGTCCTTGCCCAGGCGTCCGCCACCGCCGGCGCGCAGCACCGGGTCGCAGACCACTGGCAAGTGCGGGTGCGCCTGAAGCAGTTCGACGACGGTGTCGACCATTTCCAGGGAACCGAGCATGCCCAGTTTCACTGCCGTGACTTCGGAATCGTTGAGCACGGCATTGGCCTGGGCCAGTACCCACTCACGGTCGAGGACGCGAAAGTCAGTGACGTTGACGGTGTCTTGCACGGTCAGGGCGGTGACGGCCGGAGCCGCATGGCAACCCTGAGCGAGCAGGGCTTCGATATCTGCCTGCAAGCCGGCGCCACCACTGGGGTCGTGGCCGGAGAGACAGAGGACAACGGGGCGGGAGCTGTAGATATTCATGGTGCGCGAGCTTACCACCAAACCTGTTTTTCGGGTGTTGTGGCGCAGCGCTTGGCCGATAACCTCGGCAACTGGATGTGCACGGGTTTTCACAATCTGACCGAGCCAACAGCTCTAGCTCGGTGCTCTGCTCTGAAACGCGCGTTCTAGAGCCTTTGTCAGAAAAATTTCCATGGTGCTCAATGGCCATCAACGGCTATGCTAGAGTGGATCCAAACCAATAACAGGTAATACCGGTTTTACGTCTACTCAAAGGGAATGGGGGGCTTCCTGACACAACCGGACAAGCCACGCTGGGGCTTCAATGCGCTATTTGTTGATGTTGCTGTTCTGTTTGCCCCTCCTGGCAAACGCCGTCGAGTTCGACGAGTTCACCCAGAGCCTCCCGCTGGGTCGATCCCTGCAAGTGTTCGAAGACCCGAGCGGTCAGGCGAGCATTGCCGACGTCCGCGCGCAAGCCGCTGCCGGACAATTCAAAAAACACGATAAAGCCACGCTCAATGCCGGTTACTCGCGTTCGGCGTTCTGGCTGAAGATCGACCTGCATTACCGCCCGAGCAATCCGGCGGCGCAGCGTACCTGGCTGCTGGAGCTGGCCTATCCGCCGCTTGATCACCTCGACCTGTATCTGCCCGACGCCGCCGGTGACTATCGCCTGGTGCGCCAGACCGGGGACGCCTTGCCGTTCGCCAGTCGCGAGATCCGGCAGAACAACTACCTGTTCAACCTCACGTTCAAGCCTGACCAGCAACAGACCGTCTATTTGCGGCTGTCCAGCGAAGGCTCGATCCAGGCACCGGTGACGTTGTGGTCGAGCACCGCGTACCTCGAAGACCAGCCGGTGCGCCTTTATGTGCTGGGCCTGATTTATGGCGTGCTGCTGGGGATGCTGGTCTACAACCTGTTCATCTACCTCAGCGTGCGCGACACCAGTTATCTCTACTACATCTTCTATATCGGCTCGTTCGGCCTTTATCAGCTGTCGGTAAATGGCGCGGCGGTCGAGTATTTCTGGCCGGACAATCCATGGTGGGCCAACGCCGCCACGCCATTCTTCATTGGTTGCGCAGGTCTGTTCGGCAGCCAGTTCGCCCGCAGCTTCTTGCAGACCAAAAACCACAGCCGCTGGCTCGACCGGCTGTTGATCGCCCTGATCGTGTTCGGTGCACTGGTGATCGGTCTGTCGCTGATGACCAGTTACGCCCTGGCCTTGCGTCTGGCGACGACCCTGGCACTGACCTTTACCGTGGTGATCTTCGCCGCCGGGATCCTCGCCTGGTGGCGGGGTCTGCGGGTGGCGCGCTATTTCATCATCGCCTGGTCGGCGTTTCTGCTCGGCGGGATCGTCAACACGATGATGGTTCTGGGCCTGCTGCCGAATGTGTTCCTGACCATGTACGCCAGCCAGATCGGCTCGGCCATCGAGGTGGCGCTGCTGTCCTTGGCGCTGGCCGACCGCATCAACGCCATGCGCGAACAACAGGCGCAGACCCTGTTCGACGCCGGCCAGAAGCTCGAAGTGCTGAACCAGCAACTGGCCCACAGCAACAAGCTCAAGGACGAATTCCTCGCGACCCTGACCCATGAACTGCGCACGCCGATGAACGGGGTGATTGGTTCGCTGGAACTGATGCAGACCGTCGAACTGGACCCGGAACTGGAGCAATACCAACAGACCGCCGCCGGTTCGGCCCGGGACATGATGCGCATGGTCAACGGCATCCTGACCCTGACCGAATTGCAGGCCGGCAAGCTCAAGGCCACGCCGGGCAGTTTCAGCCTGCGTGCGGTGGTCGAGGCGCTGCGCGTGCAGTTCGACGGCAATGCGTCGAGCAAGTCGCTGGACTTCAAGGTCGAGGTGCTGCCGACCCTGCCGGATCGCCTGCACGGCGACAGCGCCAAACTCGCGCAATGCCTGGAATGCCTGCTGGACAACGCGATCAAGTTCACCCGCGTCGGCGGCCTCGCCTTGCGGGTCACCGGCAAACCGTCGACGGATAATCGCCTGGCGCTGTCCTTCGCGGTGATCGACACCGGTATCGGTTTTACTGATCTGGGCGAGGCCACGCTGTATCAGCGATTCTTCCAGCTCGATGGTTCGATGACCCGCGAATACGGCGGGCTGGGCGTCGGTCTGGCGATTTGCCGACAACTGGTGGAACTGCTCGGCGGCAAGCTCACGCACCGTTCCGAACCGGGGCGCGGCAGTCGCTTTCAGCTGGATGTCGAGTTTGAGTTGCCGGCGGTTGAAGCGGTGCCGACGCTCGTTCGCGATGCCGTGCGCGCACCGCAGGACTGCACCGTGTTGCTGGTGGACGACAACAGCGTCAATCAGTTGGTGATGCGCGGGATGTTGCTCAAGCTCGGTTTCCGCGTGCGCACCGCCGACCACGGTGCCGCAGCCATCGAATGCCTGCAGCGCGAGCCGTTCGATGCGGTGCTGATCGATTGCCAGTTGCCGTCGCTCGATGGTGCGTCGTTGTGCTGCCAGATCCACGACTTGCCGGGCTGTGCCAGCCTGCCGGTGTTCGTGATCGCGCTGGGGGCGGATCGAGAGCATTGCGCTTCTGCCGGCTCGATCGATTACCTGAGCAAACCGGTGAAATTCGAAGACTTGCAGGTCGCGATGCAGCGTCGGGTATTGAGGTGCTGACAGGGTGAAAGCGCCGGCATTTAGGCCGATATGACACTTTGATCGGTCCGGGGGCGGTGCTTAACTGAAGCTCTGGCCGATCAAGGAGCCCCGTCATGAACCTGCATCAGTTCGCCGAAACCCACGAAGTGACCAACCAGCCACCATCGCTGGACGGCACCAACCTGTACCGCATCGACCTGCCGCTGCAGGAGTGGTCACGGCGGTTCGGCGCCGGCTGGGCCGAGTCGCGGATCGATGCCTACGGCGCACTGGCCGGCGGGCCGCTGATGGAGGCCGGGTTCCTCGCCAACCAGAACAAACCGGTGTTCGCCAGCCATGATCGCTATGGTCATCGCATTGATCTGGTGGAATTTCACCCGGCGTATCACGAGCTGATGCGCACGGCCATCGAACATGGCCTCACGTCGTTGCCCTGGGCTCATCCACAGGACGGCGCCCATGTTGCCCGCGCGTCGATGTCCTATCTGCACAGCCAGGCCGAGGCCGGCAGCGGTTGCCCGTTGACCATGACCTTCGCCAGTGTTCCCGCGCTGCGTTTGCAGCCGGATCTGGCCGAACAGTGGCTGCCGAAAATCCTCGCCACCGAATACGATCCGCGCAACGTCGGCATGGCCCACAAGGCCGGTGTCACCATCGGCATGGCGATGACCGAGAAACAGGGCGGCACCGACGTGCGCGCCAACACCACCAAGGCTTATCCGGTCGGCGCCAGCGGCCCGGGCCAGGCTTATGAACTGGTGGGCCACAAGTGGTTCTGTTCGGCGCCGATGTGCGATGCGTTCCTCACGCTGGCGCAGACCGACAAGGGCCTGACCTGTTTCCTGTTGCCGCGCCATCGCCCGGATGACACGCGCAATCAGTTCTACATCCAGCGTCTGAAAAACAAACTCGGCAACCAGTCCAACGCTTCCAGCGAAGTGGAGTTCCGTGGCGCCCTGGCGTGGATGGTCGGTGAAGAAGGGCGCGGAGTACCGACGATCATCGAGATGGTGGCCATGACCCGTTTTGATTGCATGGTCGGCTCCAGCTCGCTGATGCGTCAGGCGCTGACCCAGGCCAGCCATCACTGCGCCCATCGCAAGGTTGGCGGCAAACTGCTCAGCGAACAACCGCTGATGCAAAACGTGCTGGCCGATCTGGCGCTTGAAAGCGAAGCCGCGCTGGCCCTGAGCCTGCGCATGGGCAAGGCGCTGGATCATCTGGATGATCGTCATGAAGCGCAATTCGCCCGACTGGTGACGGCGGTGGGCAAATACTGGATCTGCAAGCGTGCGCCGGCAATGATCAACGAAGCCGCCGAATGCATGGGCGGCGCGGGATATGTCGAAGAGAGCATCCTGCCGCGGCTGTACCGCGAAGCGCCGGTGAACTCGACGTGGGAAGGCTCCGGCAACGTGCAATGCCTCGACGTGCTGCGAGCGTTGTCGAAAGAGCCGGGCGTGCTGGATGTGCTGTTCAACGAACTGGGCGACGGCCATGGCGACAAACGGTTGGCCGCGCATATCCAGCAGTTGCAGGCGTCGTTCAAGGACACGGGCGACATTCAGTACCGGGCTCGGCAACTGACCGAAGACATCGCTCTGGGGTTGCAAGCGAAGCTGTTGCTGGAGGCCGGGAATGCGGCGGTCAGTGATGCGTTTATCGCCAGTCGCCTGAACGGAGGCGGGCGGGTCTACGGCGCGTTGCCGCGCGGGCTGGATGTCGAAGCCATCGTCACCCGCTCGACGCCGCAAGGTTTCTGACTGCAATTTCCAAGCACCGAAAGGCCTTGTGGGAGCTGGCAAGCCCGCTCCCACAGGGCCCGCCTATACCTGTCAGATTGATGAATAGCCACAACGCCACTGTTTCCGTGACGCCACGATGCAGGCAAGATGAAGCTCTGCAAGTCAGAACACAGGAAGCTGATCGTGACCGAAGCGTTTATTGTCGTTCAAACCGCCGAACAAGCCGTGGATCGTCTGGCCGAGCTGCATGAGCAGGCCACCACGGCGCTGAACTCTGCGCTCAAGCGTTATCTCAAGGATCGCGTCGAGCCCGACGCCGAGCAACGTGCCCTGTTCCGTTATCCCGAACTGCGTCTGACCTACCACTGCCAGGGCGAAGTCCCGCAGACCACCCGCGCTTACGCCAAGGTGCAGTTGCCGGGCACCTACAGCGTGACCGTCACCCACCCGGCGGCGTTTCGCAAATACCTGCTGGAGCAGCTCACGCCGCTGATGCACGATTTCACCGTAACCGTGGAAGTCGGGGTCAGCGAGCAGAACATTCCGTACCCGTACGTGGTCGAGCAGGGCGATGAACTGGCCGGCTCCGGCGTCACTGCCGCCGTGCTGGCGCGAGTGTTCCCGAGTACCGACCTGTCCGCCGCCACCGATGGCATCGCCGACGGTCTCTACGACTGGGAAAACACCGATCCGCTGCCGCTGGCGCTGTTCGATGCGGCCCGCGTCGACTTTTCGCTGCGTCGTCTGGTGCATTACACCGGCAGCGACTGGCGCCATGTGCAGCCGTGGATCCTGCTGACCAACTACCACCGCTATGTCGACCAGTTCATTGTTCATGGCCTGGAACAACTGCGCCGCGACCCGCGTTTCGTGCGCATGGTGTTGCCGGGCAACGTGATCATCGAAAAAGGCATGGATCACGGCGAAGCCTCGGCCATTGCGGCCGGTGTGGTCTGGCACCGTTACCAGATGCCGGCCTATCACCTGATCGCCAGCGATGGCCACGGCGTGACACTGGTGAACATCGGCGTCGGCCCGTCCAACGCCAAGAACATTACCGATCACCTGGCCGTGCTGCGTCCGCATTGCTGGCTGATGATCGGTCACTGCGGCGGCCTGCGTCAGTCGCAGACCATTGGCGACTATGTGCTGGCTCACGCTTACATGCGTCGCGACGGGATTCTTGACCGGGTGGTGCCGCCGAACATTCCGATCCCGGCCCTGGCTGAAGTGCAACTGGCGCTGCAGCAAGCGGCGGCCAACATCACCGGCGAAAAAGGCGAAGAGCTGAAGAAACGCCTGCGCACCGGCACCGTGCTGACCTACGACGACCGTAACTGGGAATTGCGCTGGGCCCAGGAGCGACCGCTGATCAACCTGTCCCGCGCCGTGGCGGTGGACATGGAAAGCGGCACCATCGCCGCCCAGGGTTATCGCCTGCGGGTGCCATACGGCACGTTGCTGTGCGTTTCGGACAAACCGCTGCACAGTGAAATCAAGCTGCCGGGTTCGGCCAACGCGTTCTACGAGCGCGCGGTCAGCCAGCACTTGAAGATCGGCATCGAAGCAGTGGACCTGCTGCGCACCGAACTCAACTCGCTGCACTCGCGCAAACTGCGCAGCTTCGACGAGCCGCCGTTCCGCTAACGGTTAGTCGTGGTCATTTGGCGGTCGGGGCACTAGCATTGTCAGCCCCGACTGTTAGATGTTGTTTTGCCCATGTCCCGTCCCCAGCGTCCATCTTCCCGCCGCCCCGGTGCGAAGCCGTCCTCTTCAGCCCCGCGCCGTGTCGCCAAGGCACCGCCGGCCGAGCCGAAGCTGATCCTGTTCAACAAACCGTTTGATGTACTGACGCAGTTCAGTGACGGCGAAGGGCGGGCGACGCTCAAGGATTACATCGACATTCCGGGCATCTACCCGGCCGGACGGCTGGACCGCGACAGCGAAGGTTTGCTGCTGCTGACCAACGACGGCCAGTTGCAGGCGCGGATCGCCGACCCCAAGCACAAACTGGCGAAAACCTATTGGGTGCAAGTCGAAGGCGTGCCGACGGCCGAGCAGTTGCAGCGCCTGCGTGACGGCGTCGAACTGAATGACGGCATGACCTTGCCCGCTGAGGCGCGGCAACTGGATGAGCCTGAACTGTGGCCACGCAATCCACCGGTACGCTTTCGCGCAACCATACCGACAACCTGGCTGGAACTGGTAATTCGCGAAGGGCGCAATCGTCAGGTGCGGCGAATGACGGCGGCGGTAGGGTTGCCGACGTTGAGGCTGGTGCGGGTCAGGATCGGTGACTGGACGATCGAAGGGCTCGATCAGGGCCAGTGGAAGGAAGTGCCGGCGCGCTTATAAGGCGCCGGATTCGATCAGGCCGATCACTACGCTCTTGATGATGAACGCGGCCACGCCCAGGCCCAGCACGAAGAACAGAATGAACGAGCCGAAGCGCCCGGCCTTGGACTTCTTCGCCAGATCCCAGACGATGAAACCCATGAAAATGATCAGGATGCTGACCAGACCGGTCATCATCCACTCTTCAAATACTGCTGGATCCATCGGGCATCTCCGGCGCTGTTCGGCTGAAAGGGCGGGCGGGAGTATACGCCAGCGGCGAACGACGCAGCATTGACCTGCGTCGGTGTGCCGCAGTCATTCGTCGATTTCAGCTACGCAGATGAGTCAGCGGCAGTTCGGTACTGTTGAGCACCTGATTCAACACAAAACTCGACCGAACACTGGTCACGCCCTCAATCCGGGTCAGATGCCCTAACAGCAGCTTCTGATAGTGATCCATGTCCGGCACCACAACCTTCAGTTGATAGTCGGCATCCACCCCGGTCACCAGGCTGCACTCCAGCACCTGCGGCAAGGTGCGGATCGCCGCTTCGAAGTTCTCGAAACGTTCCGGCGTGTGCCGGTCCATGCCGATCAGCACGTAGGCGGTCAGGCTCAGGCCGAGCATCTTGCGGTCCAGCAGGGCCACCTGGCGCGAGATGTAGCCGTCGTCCTCCAGTTGCTTGACCCGGCGCGAGCACGGGGAGGGCGACAGACCGATGCGCTCGGCCAGTTCCTGGTTGGAAATGCGGGCGTCGCGCTGCAATTCCGCCAAAATGCTCAGGTCGTAACGGTCGAGTTTGCTCATCAATCTGTCCTTTGTCCTAACTATTGCGGCAGATTATCTATCCAGGGTTAAAAATTGCGCAAGTGGTGTTTAATTGAGCAATCTTCGCAATCATCTGTCGCGTCCTCAGGCCTATCCTTATCACCAGAATCACTGCTCGGTAACACCAGTCCACTGCGGTCCGCCCAATCAGGCCCGCCGCGGCCGCCGCCCCCACCGGGGACGTGCCGGCCCCCGAGCTGCACACTGTCCAGAAGACGGCGTGAGGTGAGCCGACGTCAAAAGCGTCGAGCCAGGACGAAGTTCTCTGGAAGGGAGGCCGACGGGTCTCCCTTTTTTCTTGCCCGCGATTTGACCTCCCTCGCTCAATAAATAAATGGCGTGACTGATAACCTGTTGCAGAACCCGGTGTGCCCATTCCCGGTCTTAGCTACAAACCCTCTTAATTACAGGGTCCGGCCCGCAGTGAGGAATTTCATGAAGTCGCGTATCTGGCGTCTGGCCAGTGTTGGTTTGCTGTGTGTGAGTGTCTGCGCGCAGGCGCTGGCCGATGAGCCGCAGAATCGCGGCCCCGACGGCGGTGGACGCGAGCGGGAGCATTGGGGCAACAATCAGGGGCACGGCGGAAACAATCAGCCCCATCCGCAAAACCAGCCGCAGCAGAATCAGCCTCGGCCGCAGAACAACGAGATCATTCGCGGCGACAACAGCCGCCAGTTCGAGCACAACGGCCAGCAGCACAATAATGGGCAGTGGCAGAACCACGACCAGAACCGTCCGGCCTACAATCCCAATCCGGTTCGCCAGCCGCCACCGCCGCCGCAACTGCCGGCCAACAGCCTGCCGATCCAGCCACGCCCCGACACCGTGCGCCAGAGCCAGGAACCGCGTCAGGGCTACTACCGCGACGAGCGTCCGCAGAATGGCTACCACCAGAACTGGCAAACCGGCAACCGACCCGATGACCGTCGCTGGCCGGGGCGTCCGGACGGGCATGGCAATGGCTGGGGCCCCGGCCCGCAATACCGGCCGGGCCACGTGATCGACCGCTTCCCGGATCGTGACTTCCGCGTGCCGTATCGCGGCCAGGATTACTTCTACTCCGGCGGCTACTGGTATCGCCCGCAAGGTCCGCGATATGTCGTGGTTCAGCCGCCACGGGGCATCCGCATCCAGTACCTGCCGGATTACGCGCGCGAAGTGTGGATCGGCGGTTCGCTGTTGTTCCTGGCGGCAGGTTCGTACTACGCCTATCAGGAAGCGACTCAGGATTACGTGGTGGTCGAGCCGCCGGTGCAGCAACCTCCGCAACCGGCCAGCAACGGTTATGACGTCGAAGCGTATCCCGCCAACGGCCAGTCGCCGGAGCAGGTCCAGCAGGACGGTTACCAGTGCTATCAGTACGCGGTGCAGCAAAGCGGTTTCGATCCGCGCACTGCGACCTACCAGCCTGCACCTGAAGTGGTGCAGGCCTACCGCCAGGCCCAGGGCAATTGCCTGAGCAGTCGCGGTTATCAGGTCAACTACTGAGCCCGGGCGGCTTTCACCACTTCCTGCGGGTCGGCGTGCACCAGCACTTCGGCCCGCGGGTAGGCTTTGTGAATCGCATCGGCGGCCTGATCGCTGATGCCGTGAGCGACTGACAGCGTCAGCTCCCCCGGCAATTCCAGGTGCAACTGGACGAACCAGTGGTTGCCGGAAATCCGTGTGCGCAGATCATGTGCGCCCAAAACGCCCGGCACACCGCACGCCAGCTCGAGCATGTGCTGACTGACATTCACCGGCAGCTCTTCATCCATCAGCACCGAAAAACTCTCTCGGGCGATCTGGATCGCGCTCCACAGGATGTACACGGCAATCCCCAGACCGAACCAGGCATCCAGTTGATGAAAGCCCAGACCCGCCAGGATCAGGGCGATCAGGATGCTGCCGTTGAGCAGCATGTCCGAACGGTAATGCAGCGAGTCCGCGCGCACAGCATTGGAGCCGGTCTGTTTGATCACCCGGTGCTGCAACATCAACAGCGCCGCTGTCAGCAGCAGCGAAAACACGATCACGCCGATGCTTATCCAGGGCGCGCCGAGCGGCTCCGGTTGCTGGATGCGCTCATAAGCCTGAAACGCAATGAGCAGCGCACTGCCGCCAATGAACAGCGCCTGCGCCATGCCCGCCAGGGATTCGGCCTTACCGTGACCATAACGGTGATCGTCATCCGCCGGGCGCAACGCGTAGTGCACCGCCAGCAGGTTGAGCAACGAGGTGACGCCATCGAGGGCCGAGTCGGTGAGGCCGGCGAGCATGCTCACCGAACCGCTCAGCCACCAGGCGATGGCTTTGGCGATGATCAGCGTACAGGCCACCGCCACCGAGGCGCGGGTCGCCAGCCGCAGCAGGCGGGCGTGTTCGGGGCTGGAGGTCATGGGTACGTCTATTCCTTATGCGGCAGGTTGCAGGCCAAACATCGCCAGTTGCTGGGTGCTGCCCTTGTGCCGGATCAGGCGCGGGTCATCCAGCGGCAGGTTGCGGCCCAGTTCTGTTTCGAGAATAGCCTGCAACTTGAGGTTATCGACTTGACCGTCCGGGCCGATGGCTTGTTTGAGCTTGGCCGGATCGACTTGCGCCGTGCGGCCCGGTTCGAAATAGATCGCGCCGGTGGTGAAGTCCACGGCAAACGCGATCACGCCGGGAAGGATATAGAACAACAGGCCCACGGCATCGAGCACGGCAATCGCCGGGTCGATCTTGCCGTCGATCTGGCCGCGCCGGTCGGGATAGAAAATCGAACCGCACGCGGTGATCTGAGTGAGCAGGGTGGCAACCAGTACACCGCCGATCAGGCGAAAAAGTAAGCGCATGGGAATCTCCTGAGTCATCTGTTAACGAAGCGTCGTCGTGTGAAGTTAAGACCCTGACGAACGCCTGGCAGTTCGCCGTTATACTCGGCCCTCTGTTTTGGAGCCAGCATGAATTTTTTGCCGATCGACGATGTTTTACCCGCCCTGCGTGAAGCCCTCGCGACACGCCATGAAGCCGTGCTCGAAGCACCGCCCGGCGCCGGTAAAACCACCCGCGTGCCTTTGGCCCTGCTCAATGAAGCGTGGCTGAACGGGCAGACCATTCTGATGCTCGAACCGCGTCGGCTGGCCGCCCGCGCAGCGGCGGAACGGCTGGCCAGCGAGCTGGGCGAGAAGGTCGGTGAAACCGTCGGTTATCGCATCCGCCTCGACAGCAAGGTCGGTCCCGCCACGCGCATCGAAGTGGTCACCGAAGGCATCCTCACCCGGCGCTTGCAGGACGACCCGGCGCTGGAAGGCGTGGGTCTGCTGATCTTCGACGAATTCCACGAGCGCAGCCTCGACGCCGATCTGGCGTTGGCCCTCAGTCTGAACGGTCGCGAGCTGTTTCGAGCTGAACAGCCGCTGAAGATTTTGCTGATGTCCGCCACCCTCGAGGGCGAACGTCTGGCCGGCCTGCTCGACGACGCGCCGATCCTGCGCAGCGAAGGCCGGATGTTCCCGGTGACGATGCGCTGGGGCCGGCCGTTCCAGCCCGGCGAATACATCGATCAACGCGTCACGCAAACGGTACTCGAAGCCCTGCACGATGAAACCGGCAGCCTGTTGGTGTTCCTGCCGGGGCAGGCGGAAATCCGGCGTGTTCATCAGCAACTGTCGGACGCCATCGGTGAAGGCAGCGACATCCTGCTCTGTCCGTTGCACGGCGAACTCGACCTGAATGCGCAACGCGCTGCCATCGACCCGGCGCCCGCAGGCCAGCGCAAAGTGGTGCTGGCCACCAACATCGCCGAGACCAGCCTGACCATCAACGGCGTGCGCGTGGTGATCGACGCCGGGCTGGCGCGGGTGCCGCGTTTCGACCCGGGCAGCGGCATGACCCGTCTCGATACTCAACGTATCTCCAAAGCCAGTGCCACCCAGCGAGCAGGCCGGGCCGGGCGTCTGGAGCCGGGCGTGTGTTATCGCCTGTGGTCGCAGGATCAGCACGAACAACTGGCGGCTTATGGCAGTGCGGAAATTCTTTCGGCGGATCTGGCCGGGCTGGCCTTGCAACTCGGACGCTGGGGCGTGGCGCCGAGTGATTTGATCTGGCTCGACGTACCGCCAACCGCCGCGTATGCACAGGCTCAGGATTTGTTGCTGCGCCTCGGTGCGCTGGACGGTGAAAGTCTCAACCGTCATGGTCAGGCCATGGCTGAATTGCCGGCCCATCCGCGCATCGCCCATTTGCTATTGCGCGGTCAGGCGCTGGGGCTGGCGGACATGGCGTGCGACGTTGCCGCGTTGCTCGGTGAGCGCGACATTTTGCGCGGTGCCGGAGCGGATCTGCACAGTCGTCTGGTGCTGCTGTCCGGCGAAGAGCGCGCGGCGCGCAGCGCCCAGGGTGGGGTGCAGCGCGCCCGGCAACTGGCGCGGCAATATCGCGGCTACCTGCGCGGGCAGCCGAGCGAACCGGTGGCCGACCCGGATCACCCGCGCTGGCTTGGCGCCTTGCTGGCGCTGGCCTATCCGGATCGCGTCGCCCAGCAGCGGCGTGCCGGTGGTGCCGAATATCGACTGGCCAACGGCCGTGCGGCGCTGTTCGCCGAAGCCGACAGCCTGATGAAGGAGCCGTGGATCGTCATCGCCGACCTCGGCAGCCGTCAGGGCCAGCGTGAGGAACGGATTTATCTGGCGGCGGATTTCGATCCGGCGCTGTTCGATTCGGTGCTGACCGAACAGGTGCACACCGTCGATCAACTGGATTGGGACGAACGTGAAGGCGTGCTGCGCGCCGAGCGTCAGCGCAAGGTTGGCGAACTGATCCTCAGCCGCGAGCCGCTGACCGGTCTCGACGAAAATGCTCGCAGCCAGGCATTGGTCAATCTGGTGCGGCGCAAAGGTCTGGAACTGCTGCCGTGGACACCCGAACTGCGCCAATGGCAGGCGCGAGTCGCGTTGCTGCGTCAGCTCGATCTGGACACGAAGAGCGACAGCCAATGGCCAGATGTCAGCGACGCCACGCTGCTGAAAACCCTTGAAGACTGGCTGATGCCTTATCTGGACAAGGTCTCGCGGCTCAGCCATTTCGCCAACCTCGACCTGTCGAGCATCGTGCGCAATCTGCTGCCATGGCCCCTGCCGCAGCAGCTCGACGAACAGGCACCGCATCACCTGAGTGTGCCGTCGGGTTCGTCGATTCGCCTCGACTACAGCGAACAACCACCGATTCTCGCCGTGCGCTTGCAGGAGTTGTTCGGCCTCGCCGACACACCGCGCATTGCCGGCGGCCGGCAAGTGGTCAAGCTGCACCTGCTATCCCCGGCTCGGCGCCCGGTGCAGGTGACGCAGGATCTGGCCAACTTCTGGCGCAGCACCTATGCCGAAGTGAAGAAAGATCTGAAGGGGCGGTATCCGAAGCATTACTGGCCGGACGACCCACTGGTGGCCGAGGCCACTGCTCGGGCCAAACCGCGCGGTACGTGAGGGTCAGTGACTGGCCTTCGCCGTCAGTTGCTCCCGGCAATAATCGGCAAACAACTGCGCCGGTTTGGTCAGTTGCCCGCGTTTGAGCCACGCCGCCACCAGGCCTGAGCCGGTGACGTCCTCGACGATGTCCACGCACACGACTTTCTTGCCGTCGTAGGTGCATTCCGAATGCGGGCGGGTCACCAGGATCGAGAAGCCGAAACCCTGGCCGACCATGCCGCGCACCATTTCGATCGAGGGCGAGCTGAACTCGATGCGTGGTGACAGGCCGAGTTCTTCGAACAGGCTGACGAAGTAGGTGCGGCTCGGTTGTACGTCGAGCAGGATCATCGGCTCCAGGCACAAATCCCGCAGCGAAACCTGTTTGAGCTGGGCGAAGCGGTGATCTGCAGGGAGCAGCGCGTAAGGCCGTTGCGCCGGCATCAAGGGTTCGGTTTCGATGGTCGCATCGAGGTCGTGCTTGTACAGGATTGCCAGATCGAAGGTGCCCGAGGTCAGGCCTTGCACCAGTTCCTGTTGTTCGCCGTCGCGGATGCGGATCTTGACCCCCGGATACAGCGCCGAGAACCCGGCAATCAGTTGCGGCAGGTACAGCGGCGCGACCGTTTCAAAACAGCCGATATCGATCTGCCCGGCCACCACGTCGTTGTCGGCGAGGGCGTTCTGTTCGAACTCCTTGGCCATGCGCAGCAGTTCCTGGGCCTTGCGAAAGAACCGCGCGCCGCTCGGCGTCAGGGACACGCCCTGGGCGTGATGGCGGATCAGCAGTTGCACGCCGAAGCTGTCTTCCAGCCCCTTGATTGCCGTGGAAATCGCCGGTTGCGCGATGTACAGCTTGCGCGACGCTTCGGCGACGCTGCCGCATTCGACGGTAGTGATGAAGTATTTCAGCTGACGCAGGTTGTAAGCGGCCACGGTGAACCTCAAAGCGAACGGATTTCACATCCAAGCAATTTGTAAGCCGCCGGCCTCCGTTCTGTCGGCGGTTTTTTTGTCCCTGAACAATAGCCCCATACGCGCGCGAAGGGGCTGTCGGCTGGTTACCTTTTTTATTGTCTGCGAAGACATTTTTACTGGTTTTAGCGCGCGCAGGCCTGAGCGACTATCGACAGAAGCTGTTTATAAAAGAACAAAAGTCCAAGGAGCATCCACCGTGTTCGAACTTGCAGACTGGCAGCGCAAGGCCGCTGCGTTGAGCTATCCGTACCAGGCCGTGATCGACGGCAAACTGCGTGTGGCGCAGTCGGGGCAGACCTTTGCCGCGATCAACCCGGCCACCGGCCAGTTGCTGGCCAACGTCGCCGCGTGCGGGGAAGAAGACGTCGACACGGCAGTGAAGAATGCGCGGCAGGTGTTCGAAGCCGGCACCTGGGCCGGGCGTTCGCCCACCGAGCGCAAGCAAGTGCTGTTGCGTCTGGCGGATCTGATTCTGGCCCATCGCGAAGAGCTGGCGCTGCTCGATTCGCTGAACATGGGCAAGCCGGTGATGGACGCTTACAACATCGACGTGCCGGGCGCCGCCGGGGTGTTCCGCTGGTACGCCGAAAGCCTCGACAAGCTCTACGATCAGGTCGCGCCGAGCGCCTCGAACGTGCTGGCGACCATCACTCGCGAAGCGCTGGGCGTGGTCGCGGCCGTGGTGCCGTGGAATTTCCCGCTGGACATGGCCGCGTGGAAACTCGCACCGGCGCTGGCGGCGGGCAACTCGGTGATCCTCAAACCCGCCGAGCAATCACCATTCTCTGCATTGCGTCTGGCTGAGCTGGCGCTGGAAGCAGGGTTGCCGGCCGGCGTGCTGAACGTGCTGCCGGGGCTCGGCGAACAGGCCGGCAAAGCCTTGGGCCTGCACCCGGATGTCGATTGTCTGGTGTTCACCGGCTCGACGCAGGTCGGCAAATATTTTATGCAGTACTCCGCGCAGTCGAACCTCAAGCAGGTGTGGCTGGAGTGCGGCGGCAAGAGCGCCAATCTGGTGTTCGCCGACTGTAAGGATCTGGACCTGGCGGCGCAGAAAGCCGCGTTCGGGATCTTTTTCAATCAGGGCGAAGTCTGCTCGGCCAACTCGCGGTTGCTGGTGGAGCGCTCGATTCACGACGAGTTCGTCGAGCGTCTGAAAGCTCAGGCAGAACGCTGGCAACCGGGCGATCCGCTGGACCCGGCGAGTGTGGCCGGGGCGATTGTCGACAGCCGTCAGACCGAAAGCATTCTGCGCTTCATTCATCAGGCCGCGCGTGAAGGCGCGACCCGCGTCTGCGGCGGGCGGCAGCTGAGTTTCAACGGTTCGGGCAACTTCGTTCAGCCAACGATTTTCACCGACGTGCAGCCGCACATGACCCTGTTTCGCGAGGAAGTGTTCGGCCCGGTGCTGGCGGTGATTGCGTTCGATGACGAGGCCCACGCCTTGCAACTGGCCAACGACAGCGTCTACGGTCTGGCGGCGTCGCTGTGGACTGACGATCTGCACCGCGCACATCGAGTGGCGCGGCAATTGCGAGCCGGCACGGTGTCGGTCAACAGCGTCGATGCGCTGGACGTGACCGTGCCGTTCGGCGGCGGCAAACAATCCGGTTTCGGCCGCGATCTGTCGCTGCACTCGTTCGACAAATACACCCAGTTGAAAACCACCTGGTTTCAACTGCGCTCATGACAGCCGCTCACAACAAAAAAGGAGATCCGGCGATGACCACCTCACGTGAAACCCGCGACTACCAGGCCGCCGATGCAGCGCACCACATTCATGCGTTCGTCGACCAGAAGGCCCTCAACGACGAAGGCCCACGGGTGATGGTGCGCGGTGATCGTCTGCACCTGTGGGACAACGACGGTCGGCGCTACCTCGACGGCATGTCCGGGCTGTGGTGCACCAACCTCGGTTACGGTCGCAAGGACCTGAACGCGGCGGCGAGCCGGCAACTGGAGCAGTTGCCGTACTACAACATGTTTTTCCACACCACCCACCCGCAGGTGATCGAACTCTCCGAGCTGCTGTTCAGCCTGCTGCCGGGGCACTACAGCCACGCGATCTACACCAACTCCGGCTCCGAAGCCAACGAGGTGCTGATCCGTACCGTGCGCCGTTACTGGCAGGTGCTGGGCAAGCCCGAAAAGAAAATCATGATCGGCCGTTGGAACGGTTACCACGGTTCGACCCTGGCGGCGACGGCCCTCGGCGGCATGAAATTCATGCACGAAATGGGCGGGATGATTCCCGACATCGCGCACATCGACGAGCCGTACTTTTTCGCCCACGAAGGCAACCTGACCCCGGCGGAATTCGGTCTGCGGGCGGCGCAGCAGCTGGAAGCGAAGATCCTCGAACTGGGCGCCGACAAGGTCGCCGGCTTCATCGCCGAACCGTTTCAGGGCGCGGGCGGGATGATCTTCCCGCCGGAAAGCTACTGGCCGGAAATCCAGCGCATCTGCCGCAAGTACGACGTGCTGTTGTGCGCCGATGAAGTGATCGGCGGCTTCGGTCGTACCGGTGAATGGTTCGCTCACGAATACTTCGGTTTCGAGCCGGACACCCTGTCCATCGCCAAGGGTTTGACCTCCGGTTACATCCCGATGGGTGGTTTGATCCTGTCGAAGAAAATGGCCGACGTGCTGGTGGAACAGGGTGGTGTGTTCGCTCACGGCCTGACCTATTCCGGGCACCCGGTGGCGGCGGCGGTGGCGATTGCCAACCTCAAGGCATTGCGCGATGAAGGCGTGGTGACGCGGGTCAAGGATGACATCGGGCCGTACCTGCAACAGTGCCTGCGCGAGGTGTTCGGCAATCACCCGTTGGTGGGCGACATTCAGGGCACGGGCATGGTCGCGGCGTTGCAACTGGCCGAAGACAAGGCCACGCGCAAGCGCTTCGCCAATGAGAACGACATCGCCTGGCGCTGCCGCACGATCGGTTTTGAAGAGGGGGTGATCATTCGCTCGACACTGGGGCGGATGATCATGGCGCCGGCGTTGATTGCCAGCCGTGAAGAGATAGATGAACTGGTGGGCAAGACCTTGAAAGCGCTGGATCGTACGGCGCAGGAATACGGTCGGCTCTGATCTGCAAGCAGCGTGAACCGCTAAAAACCGCAGCCTTTGGCTGCGGTTTTTTTTGGCTTTGCACCCACCTCGGGCGTCCCCGCCCGACGCGCCCTTTCGCGGTGCGCACTACCCAGTTTTTTCATCGTTCGCGTCTAACTATTTCCTCGTTTTCCTGACGCCAAGCCTGGGTCAACATCGATTTCGCCAGCCAAGGCATTGCCCGCCAGAGTCCGACAGAGACCGCAGCGTGCAATCGCGAGACCCCGGCTGGCCGTACTGCCCATGACAACTAAATCAACAGCGTTGGGAGTGCTCCATGAACAAGTCCTTGTTTACCCGTCTTGCATGTCCTCTGGCGATTTCCGCCCTTTCAGTCACCGCCGCCCAGGCCGGCACCTTGTCGATCGGCCACACCACGTGGGTCGGTTACGGCACCCTGTATCTGGCCCAGGATCTGGGCTACTTCAAGGAAAACGGCCTGACCGTCGAATTGCCGGTGGTCGAAGAGGCGTCGATGTACATGGCCGCCCAGGCGTCCGGGCAATTGTCCGGCTCGGCCTCGACCATCGACGAAGTGCTCAAGTACCGCCCGCAGTTCTGCTTCAAGGCCGTGGCCGCGCTGGATGACAGCCATGGCGGCGACGGCGTGCTGGTCGGCAAAAACGTGAAGAGCCTGCAAGAACTCAAGGGCCAGGCCGTGGCCGTCAACGAAGGGTCGACCTCGCAGTTCTGGCTCTCGTACCTGCTGAAAAAGAACGGCATGAGCATGAGCGACATCACCGTGCAGAACATGACCGCCGACGATGCCGCCACCGCGTTCATCGCCGGTCGCGTGCCGGCCGCCGTGACCTGGGAGCCGCATCTGTCGATGGTGCGCGACAAGCAGCAGGGCAAAGTGCTGATCGACAGCAGCAGTACGCCTGGCGTGATCGTCGATGTGGTGGCGCTCAACTGCACGGTGATCGAGAAGCAGCCGGAAGACGTCAAGGCGCTGGTCGCCGGTCTCTACAAAGCGGTGCAGTACACCAAGGATCATCCACAGAAGGCCTACGAAATCATGGCCAAGGGCGTCGGCGGTTACCTGTCCGATCCGAAGGAACTGGCCGCCGCCGCGCAAGGCGTGCGCTTCTACGATCAGGCCATGAGCGAGAAGCTGCTGGGCAAACCGGGCGCGCCGGGTGACAGCGCACCGCTGATCAAACTGGCCAACGAAACCGCCAGCGAATTGCAGGGCAAGCCCTACAACGTCAGCAACGACGATCTGGTGGATAACCGTTTCGTCAGCCCGCTCTAGGAGACTGGTCATGTTCAAGCGCAATTCATGGCTGAGCCGCTGCATCACGCCGAAGACCGGATTGCCGGTGCCGGTAGTGTGGAGCGCCAGCGGTCTGGCTTGGGTGTTGCTGGTCGGCCTGTGGGCCGGATTGTCCTACGGCGGCATCGTGCCGGGGATGTTCCTGCCGACGCCCGGCGCGGTAGTTGAGGCCGCCGTGCGCCTCAGCCGCGACGGCACTCTTGGCCAGCATGTCTGGGCCAGTGTCGAAGTGGTGATGGTCGGTTTCATCGTGTCGTCGCTGGTGGCGGTGCCGCTGGGCTTGTTGATGGGCAGCTTCCGCATCGTCCAGGCGTTCCTCGAACCGCTGGTCAACTTCATCCGTTACCTGCCGGTGACCTCGTTCGTGCCGCTGTTCATCCTGTGGATCGGCATCGGTCTGGAGCAGCGGGTCTCGGTGATCATTTTCGGTGTGTTCTTCCAGCAACTGGTGATGGTTGCGGACGTGTCCAAAGGCATCTCCAAGGACTTGATCAACGCCTCCTACACCCTCGGCTCCAACCGGCGTGACGCGGTGCTGCATGTGATCGCCCCGGCGTCGTTACCCGGCGTGCTCGACACCTTGCGGGTGACCATGGGCTGGGCCTGGACCTATCTGGTGGTCGCCGAACTGGTCGCCGCGTCCAGCGGCCTCGGCTACTTGAGCCTCAAGGCCATGCGCGGCTTTCAGGTCGATGTGATTTTTCTCGCCATCGCGATCATCGGCCTGTTGGGCCTGGTCACCGATCAACTGTTCCGCTTCTTGCGTTTGAGGATTGCCGCATGGGCTCAGTAACCGCTGCCAACCGTCGTTTCATCGAGCCGGTCGCCGCACCGGCACACGCCGCGCCAAGGTTGCAGGTGGACAAGGTCAGCCTGCGCTACAGCAAACCGGGTGGCGGTACATTCACTGCGCTGGAAGAAGTGTCGTTCGAAGTGCCGGATCAGCAATTTGCAGTGCTGGTCGGGCCGTCGGGCTGCGGCAAGTCGAGCCTGCTGTACCTCACCGCCGGCCTCGCCGAGCCGACCTCCGGCGAAATCTACGTCGGCGGCCAGCAAGTGCAGGGCCCCGGCGCGGATCGCGGGATGGTGTTCCAGAGCTACACGCTGTTCCCGTGGCTGACGGTGCGGCAGAACGTCGAGTTCGGTCTCAAGCGCCGGGGCATGCCGGCAGCGAAACGCAAGGAGATCGTCGATCACTATGTGCACGAAGTCGGCCTGTCGGGATTTGCCGACAACTACGCCAAGCAGTTGTCCGGCGGCATGATGCAGCGGGTGGCTATTGCCCGGGCGCTGGCCAACGATCCGCAGATCTTGCTGATGGACGAACCCTTCGGCGCCCTCGACAGCCAGACCCGCCTGCAAATGCAACAGCTGTTGCTGCGGGTGTGGGGCAACAGCAAGAAGACCGTGCTGTTCGTTACCCACGACATCGACGAGGCGATTCTGCTCGGCGACCGGGTGTACGTGATGGGCGCCAGGCCGGGACGGATCAAGCAGATTCTCGACGTGCCGATCGAGCGGCCACGCACGCTGGACATGGTGATGGAGCGCTCGTTCATCGACATGAAACGGCAGATCTTCGGGCTGTTGCACGACGATCTCGAAGAGGCCCATTGAGTTACGGCGGCAATCAGTTGGGTGGCAGGAGGAATTTCGCAATCACCGGCAAATGATCGGAAATGCGCAAGGTATCGTCCTGACGCACGGTGGCCTCGACCCGTTTGATCTTCGGGCTGTAGAACAGGTAATCGACCGTGCGATCCGGGCCGTTGAGGCCGGGGTCGTTGGGGTAATGGGTCAGCCACTTGGCGCGGTCGATGCCGCCGGCTTCGTTGTTGGTCGGGATCATCGGGTATTTGTCCCACAACAGATGCAGCGCGCTGTCCACGGAGTAGGGCGTGCGCTGTTCGCTGGGCAGGCGCCGGTACTGGCCGAGCGGCAACAGGTTGAAGTCCCCTCCGATCAGCCACGGCGTGCCGTGGCTTTCGTGTTTGTCGAGAACCTTGGCCACCGCCGTCACTTGCGCCTGCAAGGTTTCGTCCGGCTGCATGGCGCGATCCAGATGGGTGTTGAACACCACCAGTTGCCCGCCATTGCTGAACGGCAGAGTGGTGGCGAGCAGGGCGTTTTTCGGCTGGAACTGGCGGCTGATGATATTCAGCGGCTGCACCGGCAATTGCAGGCGTTCGGCGTGTTCGATACGAAAGCGGCTGAGGGTCGCGAGTTGCCGGCCGACACTGCCGAAGATATGCGGATCCGGGACGAAATCGGCCTTCCAGTCGAAGGCATGGGCGCTGCACGGATAGAGGTCGGTGAGGCGTTCCTGCAACAGCTTGAGCTGGTTCTGATAGTCGCTGGCCTTGGCGCCGTCATCCAGTTCCTGGATCAGCACCACATCGGGCTGCTCGTCGCGGATCACCCGGGCCACTTCGTCGAGGCTGAACGCCATGTCTTCCGGGGTCGGGGCTTCATCGTCGCCTTGCGCCAGGTCATTCCAGAACACGTAGCGCTTGCCGGCCAGGTACTGCACGTTCCAGGTCATGACCTTCAGCGCCTGGCCGGGCACCAGCGTCGGCGGCTGCCCGGTGCAACTGACCGGCAGGGTCTCCCGGGCGTCGGGGCGCCAGGTCAGGCTGAAAATCATCACGCCGATCAGGGCGATGGCAAGCAGCACAGGCAGCAGGATGTAGCGCAGTAGACGGGTCATGGCTCGGCTTATAGCGATACGGAAGTGGTCCCGAGCATACCCGAGACCCCCGCATCACCCAAGCGCAGAGCGGTCAGACTATTCCGTCACGTTTGTCGGGCAATTCGCTGATCAACATGAACAGGCGGAACAGCACTACGCTGGTGAACAGCTGCAGGAAGCTGTGGCCACTGTCGATCAATATGGCGATCAACGGATTCTGCGGATCGGGGTAGACCTGCAGGGTCAGACCTTTGAGCAGCCACAACGGCCCCATCACACAGAGGATGCACACCAGAATCCGCAGGAAATGCCCACGGCTCAAGCGCAGGCTTTCCTTCATGGCCTGCAACGGGCCATAGCCGCGCAGCACCAGCAGGTATTCACCGAAGGCCAGGGTGACCATCAGCCACAGGCCTGGCAGGAAATACAGGGACAGACCGAGCAGGATCAACAGCGTGTTGAGCGCGGTGAGCACGGCAAAACGCGGCCACAGGCGCGCCGCCATCGCCAGCAAGTCGAGGGTTTGCGGGGATTCGCCACGGGTGCGGGCGTCGAGAAACAGGATCAGCGCGGCGGTGTACAGCGGGTAGACCAGCAGGCCGACGATCACACTGATGGCCGAATAACCGTCCGGGTCGCTGGCGTGATCCACCACTTGTTGCAACGCGGCTTCGAAGATCACCAGCGGCAGGCACAACTGGACGATCCGGGCCAGATTGCGTTTAAAGAAATACAGTGAGTCACGCAGCACATCGAAGGCATTCATCAGTCGGTATCGCAGGTCAAAAACAGTGGCCCACTTTAACCGATGATGTGCCGCCGGGGACAAACGTAAACGTTCGGTAAAGATCATTGAAACATTCTGTCACTGCCTCCATTACGGAGATGCACCTTGTCCACCGTGGACGAGGGCAACGTTATCCCCGGCAATCTACGAGGTCGCCATGAACAGCGAAGAGCAAACCCTGATCGATGGACTGTTTTCCCGGCTGCAACAGGCCGAAACGGAGGCAGCCCCGCGCGACGCACTGGCTGAAGCGCGGATCAAGGAACACCTGACGCGCCAGCCGGCCGCAGGCTATTTCATGACCCAGGCGATTCTGGTGCAGGAGGCCGCGATCAAGAGCCTCGACGAACAGAACAAACAACTGACTCAACAGGTCCAGCAACTGCAGGCCGAACTGCAATCGGCCAAGGCGCAAAGCGCAGCCCCGGCGTCGAGCGGCGGCGGTTTCCTGTCGAGCATATTCGGTGGCAGCAGCCCGCGCCCGGCTCCGACCCAGAGCGCCCCGGCCTCCACTGGCGGCTGGCGTGAACCGGCTCCGCAGCAAAACTTCGGTGCTCCCGCGCCACAACAGAATTTCGGCGCGCCACCACCGGGTTATGGCCAGCAACCAGCGGCCCCGGCGGCCGGTAGCAGCTTCCTCGGCGGCGCCCTGAAAACCGCCGCCGGTGTGGCGGGTGGCGTGATGCTGGCACAAGGCATCAGCAGCCTGTTCCATCACAACCAGCAGCCGGAAGAAATCGTTGAGGTGATCAAGGAAGAACCGGCCCAGGTCAACGATCAGGGTAACAACGGTTGGGGCGATGACCAGCGCATGGCCAACAACGACTCCTGGGGCAACAACCAGGGTGGCTTCAGCGACACCGACTACAGCGATGACAACTCATCGTTCTTCGATGACGACGATTCCTTCGTCTGATTCACCATTCGTCCGGGGCGCCTGAGCGCCCCGGGCCGATTATTCGCGGAACCTTCCTTCGGGCTGGCATACTGAGCGCCTTTTTCGGGCCTGGTGCCTGATCCGGCTCATGCGCGTCAGCGCTTACAGGAACTCCGGTGAAAAAAATCGCAGTGTTCGCCGATGTGCAGAACCTCTACTACACCGTGCGTCAGGCCTATGGTTGCCACTTCAACTACGCAGCGCTGTGGGCTGATGTCAGCCAGCACGGGCAGATCGTCGAGGCCTACGCCTATGCGATCGACCGGGGCGACAGCAAACAGCAGCAGTTCCAGCAGATCCTGCGCAACCTCGGTTTCACCGTGAAACTCAAACCCTACATCCAGCGCAGCGACGGCTCGGCCAAGGGCGACTGGGACGTGGGCATCACCCTCGACATCATGGATGCCGCCGACCACGTCGACGAAATCGTCCTGGCCTCCGGTGATGGCGACTTCGACATGCTGCTCGAACGCATCATCAACAAACACGGCGTGCAAGCGGTGGCCTACGGCGTTCCCGGCCTGACCGCCAACTCGCTGATCCGCGCCGCCAGCCGTTATGTGCCGATCGAAGGCGCACTGCTGTTGAAAAACTGAGCGTTGCTCAAGAATTGATTTGAACGGAGTTGAACCCGGTTTGGAACGCATTGCAGTCATCGACTTTGAAACCACCGGCATTTCGCCGAGCAGCAGTTGCCGGGCCACGGAAATTGCCGTGGTCATGCTGGAAAACGGCCGTATCGTCGAGCGTTACCAGAGCCTGATGAGCGCCGGCGTGCGCGTCCCGGCCTTCATCGAACAACTCACCGGCATCAGCAACGCCATGCTGCGCACCGCTCCGTCGGCCGAACAGGTGATGAACGAAGTCAACGAATTCGTCGGCTGCACGCCCTTGCTGGCGCACAACGCCGCGTTCGACCAGAAGTTCTGGGACTTCGAACTGGGCCGGATCAAACGTACCCGCCTGCAGAACTTTGCTTGTTCGCTGTTGTTGGCCCGGCGTTTGATGCCAGCGGCGCCGAACCACAAGCTCGGCACGCTCACCACCTTTGCCCAATTGCCGCATACCGGCCAGGCGCACAGGGCGATGGCGGATGCGGAGATGGCGGCGAATTTGCTGGCGCATCTGACAGATGAGTTGCGGCACAAGCATGGCGTGCGGGAGCTATCGCACGACCTGCTGTGCAAATTGCAGAAAGTACCGGCCGCCAAGGTCGGCGAGCACTTGCAGCGCTATCGCTGATTTTCAGGCAAACACATTTCCCATAGGGATCACTATCGCCTCAGGATTTGCCGTTACCTTCGATATGCCCCAACGGCACCCGCTTCTCTATCGCACTCGACAACACGATCGACGTCTTGCTGAAGCCGAATTTCGCCACCTGGTTGATCAAGTCCTCCAGCTCCGGCATCGAACCCACCGCGGCCTTCATGATCACGCACGGATCGCCCGTCACTCGAAAGCACTCGGTCAGTTGCGGAATCTTCACCAGTTCGTCGTAGACCCTTTGACTGCCGTTCTGGTGGAGGCGCAATTCGATCACGCACTGGATCGGCAAGCCGATTTTCGACAGGTCGATGTTCGCCTGATACCCGGTGATTACTCCGGCCGCCTCGAGTTTGGCCACGCGTTCGGCGACGGCTGGGGCGGAGAGGTTCACTTTGCGGGCGAGGTCGGCGTAGGACGCGCGACCGTTTTCGAGCAGGGCGCCGAGCAGCATGCGGTCGTATTTGTCCAAGGTCGGACTCCTGAAAATGCCAGACTTTCGAAATGACGGTTTCAGCCGTCGATCTCCGTGTTTTCAAAAGTGTACCGGCGCTATAAACAGGTTTTGTAACTTATTTTTAGCGGTTGGCCTTTCTAGAATAACCAATCCCCTGAGTCTGACTTTCGAGCTGCCCATGTCTGCCTTGCGCCGTTTTTCCTTGCCGTTGATCGCTGCGTTTTTTGCGTTGTACGTGATTTGGGGATCGACCTATCTGGTGATCCGCATCGGTGTCGAATACTGGCCGCCGCTGATGCTCGGCGGCGTGCGCTTCGTGATTGCCGGCACTCTGATGTACGCCTTCCTGCGCTGGCGCGGGGCACCGGCGCCGACCTGGGCGCAGTGGAAAGCGGCGGGGATCATCGGGATTCTGTTGCTGAGTTTCGGTAACGGCGCGGTGACGCTGGCCGAGCATAGCGGCGTGGCATCGGGTGTTGCTGCACTGGCGGTGGCGACGGTGCCACTGTTCACTTTGCTCTGCGGTTATTTCTGGGGGGCGCGCAACACCCGTCTGGAATGGGCCGGGGTGGCGATGGGGATTATAGGCATCGCGATGCTCAACATGGGCTCCAACCTGCAATCGAGCCCGCTGGGCGCGGCGCTGCTGATTTTTGCCGCGGCGAGCTGGGCGTTCGGTTCGGTGTGGAGCAAACACCTGCCATTGCCCCAGGGCGCGATGGCCAGTGCCGTGGAAATGCTGGTGGGCGGCGTGGTGCTGCTGATCGGCAGCGCGGCCAGCGGCGAACACTTGCAAGCCATGCCGCCGCTGGAAGGCTGGCTGACGCTGGCTTACCTGATCTTCTTCGGCTCGATCATCGCCTTCAACGCCTATATGTATCTGTTGAAAAACGTTCGCCCGGCGGCGGCCACCAGTTATGCCTATGTGAACCCGGCGGTGGCGGTGTTGCTGGGGATCGTGTTTGTCGGCGAGACCATCGGCATCGAAGAGGCGCTGGCGATGCTGGTGATCATCGGCGCGGTGGTGCTGATCGGTCTGCCGCAGTGGCGGCGCCCACGGCAGCTGCCGGTGGTCAGCGAGCCGGCTGCCATAGCGACGGAGCAGCGTGCGAATTAGGGTAAACTGCGCGCCATCGCATACTCGTTTTGCACAATCTGCTCTGATTTTTCCTACGGTACTCCCATGACTTTCGCCACCCTTGGCCTGATCGAACCCTTGCTGCGCTCCCTCGAGAAGCTCGGCTACCAGACCCCGACGCCGGTGCAGGCGCAAGCCATTCCGGCCGTGCTGGCCGGTCGCGACCTGATGGCCGCGGCCCAGACCGGCACCGGCAAGACCGCCGGTTTCGCCTTGCCGCTGTTGCAACTGCTGGCGATGGAAGGGCCGAAGGTCACCGCCAACTCGGTGCGTGCGCTGATTCTGGTGCCGACCCGCGAGCTGGCCGAACAAGTCCATGAAGCCGTGCGCCAGTACGCTGAAAACCTGCCGTTGCGCACTTACGCGGTGTACGGCGGCGTCAGCATCAACCCGCAGATGATGAAGCTGCGTGGCGGCGTCGATCTGTTGGTCGCGACCCCGGGCCGTCTGCTCGACCTGTTCCGCCAGAACGCGCTGAAGTTCAGCCAGCTGCAAACCTTGGTGCTGGACGAAGCCGACCGCATGCTCGACCTGGGCTTTTCCGAGGAACTGGCGAACATTTACCGCGCGCTGCCGAAAAAACGTCAGACGCTGCTGTTCTCCGCGACCTTCTCCGATGACATCCGCCTGCTGGCCGGGCAGATGCTCAACGATCCGCTGAGCATCGAAGTCAGCCCGCGCAACGTGGCCGCCAATACCGTCAAGCAGTGGATTGTCACGGTGGACAAGAAGCGCAAGCCGGAACTGTTCGTGCACCTGATGCGCAAGAACAAGTGGAAGCAGGTGCTGGTGTTCGCCAAGACCCGCAACGGTGTGGATGCGCTGGTCGAGAAGCTCCAGGGCCTGGGCGTGAACGCCGACGGCATCCACGGCGACAAGCCGCAGGCGACCCGGCAGCGGGCGCTGGACCGTTTCAAACTGAGTGAGGTGCAGATTCTGGTGGCCACCGATGTGGCTGCTCGTGGTCTGGATATCGAAGACCTGCCATTGGTGGTCAACTTCGATCTGCCGATCGTTGCCGAGGATTACATTCACCGTATCGGCCGGACTGGCCGCGCGGGTTCGACCGGTGAGGCGATTTCGCTGGTGTGTGCGGATGAAGTGAACATGTTGTCGGCGATTGAAATGCTGACCCGCAGCACGTTGAAGCGTGAAATTGAGCCGGACTTCGTGCCGGAGCACCGCGTGCCGGACACCGATGCCAGTGGCCAGGTGATCAAGAAACCGAAGAAACCGAAAAAGCCGAAGGCTTCCGGTGGTGGCGGTGGCAAGCGCAATCTGGGCAAGTGGGTGGACAGCGGCGAGACTCAGGCGCCGGAGCCTTCGATCAAGCCTGTGCGCAAGGTACCGGTGTTCAATACCGGACCGCGCAAGCGTAAGCCTTAAGCGTCAGATCGGATCGTTCCCGCGCAATGCGGGAACGATCAATTGCGCTGTTTCAACCAGTCCAGCATTCCAGCTCCGGCCGCCCGGCCACTGGCAAAGCACGCCGTCAGCAAATACCCGCCAGTCGGCGCTTCCCAATCCAGCATTTCCCCCGCACAGAACACCCCCGGCAACGCCTTGAGCATCAGCCGCTCATCCATCGCCTCGAACGTCACGCCACCGGCACTGCTGATCGCTTCGTCCAGCGGACGGGGTTTCACCAAGGTCAGCGGCAAGGCCTTGATCGCCCGGGCCAGCAGCGCTGGATCGGCAAACGTTGCGGCGTCAGTGAGTTCTCGCAGTAACGCTGCTTTCACCCCATCAATTCCGACCTGACTGTGCAGATGCTTGGCCATCGAGCGTGAACCCCGTGGTTTGCTCAAAGCCGCGTGCAATTTATCCACAGGTCGGCCGGGCAGCAGGTCGATGTGAATGGTCGCGGCACCGTGCACATTGATCGCCTCACGAATCGGCGCCGACAGCGCATAAATCAGACTGCCCTCGATGCCGGTAGCGGTGATCACGCATTCACCCAAGCGCGGAATATCGTCGTTCAATCCGATGGCGATATTTTTCAGCGGCGCGCCGGCGAATTTGCTGACCATCACTTCGCTCCAGGCCTGCACCTCGAAGCCGCAATTGCTCGGCTGCAATGGCGCCAGTCCTACGCCGCGTTGCTCCAATGGCAGCATCCACGCGCCGTCGGAACCCAGCCGCGACCAGCTGCCGCCACCGAGGGCCAGCAGGGTGGCGTCGGGGTTGAGGGTTTTCTCGCCTTCCGGGCTGTCGATGCGCAATGCGCCGCTTTCATCCCAGCCGAGCCAGCGGTGGCGGGTGTGGATAACCACGCGGCTGTCGCGCAGGCGCTTGAGCCAGGCGCGCAGCAATGGAGCGGCCTTCATATCGGTGGGGAATACCCGGCCGGAGCTGCCGATGAAGGTTTCGATGCCCAGCTCGTGAATCCACCGGCACAGTGCGTCGGCATCGAAGGCGCGCAGCAGCGGGGCGATGTTCGGGGCGCGTTCGGCGTAGCGCGAGAGGAAGGCCGGCCAGGCTTCGGAGTGAGTGATGTTCATGCCGCCAACCCCGGCCAGCAGGAACTTGCGGCCCACCGAGGGCATGCCGTCGTACAGATCGACACGGACTCCGGCCTGGCTCAGCACTTCGGCGGCCATCAGGCCGGCGGGGCCACCGCCGATGATGGCGACGTGAGCGGGAAGGGCGGCGGAAGTCTGGGTCATGGCAGCGGCAATAGCGTGGCGGAATAAGCCGCGCATTCTAGCAGCAGCGGCTATCGTCAGGCCTGATCAAAAAACAACCAGCGCGCTGCAGGCCATGTTCAGCTTGGGCTGTAGTCCCTTTCGCTCAGGTTATCCACAGGCCGTTCCACAGCCATTGTGGGTAACGCAGCACAACTCAATGACAACCCGATGACTGCCAGACGCGCTGCGCACTGTGATGCAGGATGCCGTGGCGGCGGGCCAGGGCCTGGCGATCCTTGCTGTAGCCACCGCCGATCACGCCGACCACCGGGATGTCGCGGCCCAGGCAATGGCGTATGACGCTTTCATCGCGGGCGGCGACGCCGTCGTCGGTCAGTTGCAGGTAACCGAGGGCGTCGTCCTTGTGCACATCGACGCCGGCGTCGTACAGCACCAGATCCGGCTGATACAGCGGCAGCAGATAGTTGAGCGCATCGTCGACGACTTTCAGGTAATCGGCGTCGCCCATGCCGTTGGGCAGCGGAATGTCCCAGTCGCTTTCGGCCTTGCGTGCAGGAAAGTTCTTTTCGCAATGCAGGGAAACGGTGATCGCTTCCGGGGTGTTGTGCAGAATCCGTGCAGTCCCGTCGCCCTGATGCACGTCGCAATCGAAGATCAGCACCCGGTTCACCCGGCCGCTTTGCAACAGGTAGTGGCTGATGATCGCCAGGTCATTGAAGATACAGAAGCCGGCGGGGTAGTCGTAATGCGCGTGATGGGTGCCGCCGGCAAGGTGACAGGCCAGGCCATGTTCCAGCGCTTTTTCCGCTGCCAGAATCGAACCGCCGACGGCCCGCACCGTGCGCCGGGCCAGCGCTTCGTTCCACGGCAGGCCGAGGCGCCGCTGGTCTTCGCGGGACAACTCGCCACTCATGTAGCGTTCGATGTAGCTGCGATCATGGGCCAGGGCAAGGATATCGGCAGGGCACAGTTCAGGGCGCAGCAGGTCTTCATCGCGGGTCAGGCCGCTGTCCACCAGGTGATCGCGCAGCAGGCGGAACTTGTCCATGGGAAAGCGGTGATCCGCCGGAAACTCGGGGCTGTAGTCTTCGTGGTAGATCAACGGCAATGGCATGGCGGACTATTCATAAAGGCTGTAGGAAAGAGTGCAAAGCCTACCAGCGATGTAGACTGGCGGCATGGAAACGGAGGGGCACTATGGAGCCGATACTGCAGCTGGAAAGCGCGAGACTGCTGATGCGTCAGTGGCAGGACGCGGATTTGCCGGCATTTGCGGCGATGTGCGCCGATCCGCAGGTGATGCGCTATTTTCCCGCGCTGTTGAGCCGGCTGGAAAGTGCCGCAATGATCGGCCGTGTGCGCGGATTTCGCCGAACACGGCTTCGGCCTGTGGGCGCTGGAGCGCAAGGACACCGGCGAATTCATCGGTTTTACCGGGCTCGGCGTAGTCGGTTTCGAGGCGCCGTTCACCCCGGCGGTGGAAATCGGCTGGCGTCTGGCGAAGGAGCACTGGGGCCTGGGATATGCCAGCGAGGCGGCGTGGACCGCGCTGCGTTGCGGCTTTGACCGGTTGGCGCTGAAGGAGATCGTGGCGTTCACCGCGCAGAGCAATCTGCCGTCGGAAAAAGTCATGCAGGCCATCGGCATGCATCACGACCCGGCCCATGATTTCGATCATCCGAAACTGGCTGTCGATCACCCGTTGCGTCGACATCTGTTGTACCGAATCACCAGGGAGCAATGGCTGCAGACCCTGCATGGCTAAGCCGACACGGACGTTTACAATGGCGCGATCATGGCTCGCGCCAGAACCTGAATTTTCCGCCGCAGCCAAGACTGCGCGGCATAGCGTTGTGTGAGGAGAGTCTGAATGAGCCAAGTGTTGGAAGATCTGGTGGATCTGCTGACCCTCGAACCGATCGAGGAAAACCTGTTCCGTGGTCGCAGTCAGGATCTGGGCTTTCGCCAGTTGTTCGGCGGCCAGGTGCTCGGCCAGTCGCTGTCGGCGGCCAGTCAGACGGTTGAAGAAACGCGCCATGTGCATTCGATGCACGGTTATTTCCTGCGTCCGGGCGATGCCAAGTTGCCGGTGGTCTACTCGGTTGACCGCGTGCGCGACGGCGGCAGTTTCAGTACTCGCCGCGTGACCGCGATCCAGAAGGGCCACCCGATTTTCACTTGCAGCGCTTCGTTCCAGTACGACGAGGAAGGCTTCGAACACCAGAGCCAGATGCCGCAAGTGGTCGGCCCGGAAAACCTGCCGTCGGAGCTGGAACTGACCCAGCAACGCGCGCACCTGATCCCGGAACACATGCGTGAAAAGCTGCTGTGCCCGAAGCCGATCGAAGTGCGCCCGGTCACTGAAAAAGACCCGTACAACCCGCAACCGGCGGACCCGATCAAGTACGTGTGGTTTCGCGCCGACGGTGCGTTGGCCGACATTCCCGCATTGCACAAATACCTGCTGGCCTACGCCTCGGACTTCGGCCTGCTGACCACCTCGATGTTGCCTCACGGCAAATCGGTCTGGCAGAAAGACATGCAGGTCGCCAGCCTCGACCACGCCTTGTGGTTCCACAATGACCTGCGCGCCGATGACTGGTTGCTCTACGCCATGGACAGTCCGTGGGCCGGCAACTCCCGCGGATTTTCTCGTGGCAGCGTGTTCAACCGCGCCGGGCAACTCGTAGCGTCGGTGACCCAGGAAGGCCTGATCCGTCATCGCAAGGACTGGGCATGAGTCTGGCGGAGGTGCGGCACTGGGTGTTCGACATGGACGGCACCCTGACCGTGGCCGTGCATGATTTCGCGGCGATCCGCGTGGCGCTGGCGATCCCGCCGGAGGACGACATCCTCACCCACCTCGCAGCATTGCCTGCCGAAGAAGCGGCGGCGAAACATGCGTGGCTGCTGGAGCATGAGCGGGATCTCGCGCTCGGCTCGACCCCGGCAGCCGGTGCGGTGGAGCTGGTGCGCGATCTTCACGCGCGGGGTTATCGACTCGGCATCCTGACCCGTAATGCGCGGGAGCTGGCCCATGTGACGCTGGAGGCCATCGGCCTCGCGGACTGCTTCGCGGTGGAGGATGTGCTGGGCCGCGATGAAGCACCGCCGAAACCGCATCCGGGTGGCCTGCTGAAACTCGCCGAGGCCTGGCAAGTGCCGGCGAGCGAGATGGTGATGGTCGGCGATTACCGCTTCGACCTCGATTGCGGTCGGGCGGCGGGCACCCACACGGTGCTGGTGAACCTGCCGGATAATCCGTGGCCGGAGCTGACCGACTGGCATGCGAAGGATTGTGTGGAATTGCGGCGGATCTTGTTCGCTTGAAAAAAACGGGGGCTTCGGCCCCCGTTTTTTATTGGTCGAAGATTGCTTTCTGACCTTCCGGAGAGGTCAGCATGCCGTCGCCGTTATGCCCGACGCCGGGCACTTCCACCAGTCGCTGATTCACCCCTTCCGGATGCCGACGCAGCAAATAGCTGAAGAACATCTTCCCGCGCATCAGGCGATAGGCACCTTGCGCTTCGGCGGCGCAACTCTTGTCCAGCGCCGGGTGTTGCGGGTCGGTGTCCTGCTGGCCCAACAGATAAATCACCTCGCGTTTGACGTAACGGCCTTCAAGCTGTGCGGGCGTTTGTCCACCGGAGTAGATCGGCGGATCCACCAGACCGTACTTCCAGCGGTTGAATCCCGGACACTGCGCGTGATCGAACGCCACGGGCCGTTGTTCATTGAAATAAGCGTACGACGACGGGTTGGCCACCACGTAGCGCAAGCGAATGCCTTCAGCCTTGAGCGCCGGTTGTTCGCGGGCGAGCAGGGCATAGCGCTGCACCACCTGACCGCCGCCGGAGTGGCCGAAGATCACGATCTGCTTCACGTCCGGAAACTGCTTGCGATCACTCAGCCGCCCGACGATTTCGTCCAGTGCAGCGTAGGAACTCAGCGGATTCGGCCCTATGGATAATCCGCCGCCCATCCAGTCGTTGCCTTGCCAGCGCAGCACGCTGGCGGGTAACGAGTAGAGCGACACATCGCTTTCGTTGAGAAACTGCGGGGCGATCACCAGGGTGTTGGCGGTTTGTCCGGCCAGTTCGGCAGCGCTTTCGCCACTCTTGCGATAGGTCTCGGCGTTGCGCAGCTTGCCATGAATGACGATCAGCACCCGCTCGATTTTCGCCGGCGCCGGGCCGATACCCACCGCCATTTCGCCGGCCTGCAATTGCAGGCGCCCGGGGCTGATCGCGTCGACGCCGGCCGCTTGTGCGGTGCCGCCGATGAACAGTAAAGCCAACAGCCATTTATGCATTTACAGGTTTTTCGCCGTAAAGGTATCGCACTGGCCAACCTGGCCCTGGGCGAATCCGGTTTTGAACCAGCGCACCCTTTGCGCCGACGTACCGTGAGTAAACGAGTCCGGCACCACACGGCCCTGACCCTGTTGTTGCAGGCGATCATCACCGATGGCGTTTGCCGCGTTCAAGGCCTCTTCGATGTCGCCCGGCTCCAGCCAGTTCAGGCGCTTCTGCGCGTGGTAGGCCCAGACGCCCGCCAGGCAGTCGGCTTGCAGTTCCTGGCGCACCAGCAGACCGCCGTCGCCTTGCATCTGCCGACCTTGCTGGCGGGCGGCCTGAATTTTCGCCGAGACGCCGAGAAGCGTCTGCACATGGTGTCCGACTTCGTGAGCGATCACGTAGGCCTGTGCGAAGTCGCCCGCGGCCTTGAAGCGTTGGGCCATCTCCTGGAAGAACGCCATGTCCAGATAGACCTTCTGGTCTGCCGGGCAATAGAACGGGCCGGTGGCCGAGGTTGCCAGACCACAGGCAGAATTGACGCGGTTGCTGAACAGCACCAGGGTCGGATCCTTATATTGCCGGCCCGCCTGCTGGAAAATGGCGCCCCAGGTGTCTTCGGTGTCGCCGAGGATCGAGCGCACGAATTCGGCCTGTTCATCGTTGGCCGGAGGGGCGTGACGGGTTTGCGTAGAAGGGGCCGATTGCTCGGTCATCTGCCCGGTTAATTGTCCGAGTATCTGCAGCGGGTCCTGCCCGGTAATCCAGCCAATACCGACGATCAGCAGAATCGCCCCGAGGCTCAGGCCCTTGCCGCCACCGAAACGCATGCCACCACCGCCCATGTCATCGCCACGGGCATCGACGACGTTGTCACTGCGTCGGCCTTTTCTCCATAGCATGTGGGAATCCTCTATCTGATCGTGGTGATGAGTGTTGCTGGTGAGTGTTGCTGGTGAGTGAGTGTGGCGCCAGTCCGGTCGTCCGTCCATTCGCACACAAACCAACAGGCCCGACCTCGCGGGGCGAAGTCGGGCCTGTTATTGACGAGCATGAGCGTCGGGAATTCAATCCGGCGCCGGATTTCTTTTGCTGGGTCAGGGCTCAGCGGTCGAAGGCATCCCACACCGGCGCGAAGTCCGGACTCACCTGGCGCTCGCGTTTGGACAGTGTCGCAATCAACGCGCGGTCGTCATCATCAAGGCAAACGTTCAATGAGGCCAGGTTGGCCAGTTGATTGGTTTTGCTGCTGGCCTTGGGAATCGCCGCGACGCTGTCCTGATCCAGCAGCCACTTCAGCGCAACCTGAGTTGGCAGCACGCCGTGTTTTTCGGCGATCTGCTGAATCTGTGGAATCTCCGAGACTTTGTTACGCGCCAGCGGCGTGTAGGCCGTCAATGCCAGATCGTGTTGACGGGCGTAGTCGAGCAGCGCGTTTTGTCCGAGCAGGACGTGGTATTCGACCTGGATCGCTGACAGAGGAATGCCGTAGTCCTCGACGACTTTTCGCAGCAACGGTAGCGGAAAATTCGCCACGCCGATGTTGCGAGCCAGACCTTGCTCCTTGAACGAGGCGAGGGTCTCGAGAGTGCGCGGCAGGTCCCAATCCGTGGTCGGCCAATGGATCATGAACAGGTCGACGTACTCGCTGCGCAACGCTTTGAGGCTGCGGTCCAGCGAGTGGCGCATGGCATCCGGTTGCAGCTGGTCCCACCAGACTTTGGTGGTGACGTGGATCTGCTCGCGGGGTGTCGACGTATTCGCCAGCGCCTGTCCGACTGCGTCTTCGTTGTTGTAGGCGGCTGCCGTGTCGATGTGCCGGTAACCGACTTCCAGCGCTTGCTCCACGGCGCGGGTGCATTCCTCGCCAAGCATCGGCCAGGTGCCGAGGCCGAGTTTCGGCAGGTTCAGTCCTTGTCTGTTAACGATGTGCTGCATGGTCGATCTCCTGTTCGAATGCCGAAATGCCGGCAATGTGCCGGGCCGCGATGTAACCGAAAGTCAATGCCGGGCCGAGGTTGATCCCGCCTGCCGGGTAATGCCCGCCCATGATGCTGGCCATGTCACCACCTGCAGCGTAGAGCCCGGCGATGGGTCGGTCTTCGGCGTCGAGCACTTGCGCGTGCGGGTTGACCTTGAGCCCGGCGAAGGTGCCGAAGCAACCTGGCTGCACCTTTACGGCGAAGAACGGGCCATGTTCGAGGGGGGCCACGCACGGGTTGGGTTGTTGCTTCGGGTCTCCCTGTTTGCGGTTGTAAGGGGTCGAGCCGCGCCCGAACAGCGGGTCATCGCCGTGGCGGGCGTGGTGGTTGTAGTCATCGACGGTGGTGCGCAGGCCCTTTGGGTCGATACCGCAAGCCGTGGCCAGTTCCTCAAGGGTATTGCCGGTTTTCAGATAACCGCTGCGGATAAAACCTGACACCGGAACCGGAAACGGCCGGGACATGCCGAGCCCGTAGCGCCGTTGGAAAGCTCGGGTACAAATCAGCCAGGACGCGACCTCTTCGCCTTCGGGAGTTGCGGCGACCATGGCGCTGACGTAGTCGTAATAACCGTTGGCTTCGTTGACGAAGCGCTGGCCGCTGCGCAGCACGCCGATGATCCCCGGTTTGCCGCGCTCGATGATGTGTGGGAAATGGCCGATGCTGCCGTCTGAATGCGGCACTTGCGAGACGGGTGCCCACGCGACTGGCGAGACCACATCGGTGTTGACCCGGCCTCCGACGTTTTCACCCAGCCGCAGGCCATCGCCATTGACGGCCAACGGAGGCAGCGCCCAATGTTCATGACCGGTGGGCGTGCGAGGGAACAAAGCCCTGCGCCGTTCGATGTCGTTGGCGAACCCTCCAGCCGCGAGCACCACGGCTTTGCGTGCGTGGACATTGACCGGGCCTTTTGCGGTATTCACGCGAGCGCCGGTGATGCGTGAGTCGTCGCGCAGCAGCTCGGTCACCGGCGCTGACTCCCACAGCAGTACGCCGAGGTCTTCGGCGGATTTCGCCAGCCGCGCCACCAGCGCAACGCCGTTGACCAGTTGCATCGCCCGACCGTGCAGCGCCAGATCCAGAAGGTGGCGGGTGAAACGCCGGGTCACGTGCCAGGCCGCCGACAACGAGCGAGTCAGATTGAGAAAGGCCGACAGGTCCGCGCCGGCCATGATCGGCATGCCCATGAACGATGTTTCGCGCATGGTTGTACGAAGGCGCTTGAGCAGGCGCCCGACCTTTCGTCCGTCATAGGGAGCGGCAATGACCGAACGTCCGCCGGTTCCTGCACCTGGGGTTTCACCGTGGATGTCGGCGATGGCGTTGCCGTCGGCAAATTGCAGGGCGGTGTGTTGTTCGAAGAACGCCACCATGCGAGGGCCGGCCTCAAGGAAGGCGTCAATCATGGCTGGATCGTAGTGCTTGCCGAGTTCGTGGCGCAGATAGGTGCGCGGCAATTCCACGTCTTCCACGATCCCGGCGCGCCGGGCCAGTGGATTGCACGGCACCCACGCCCAGCCGCCGGACCAGGCGGTGGCGCCGCCGAACACCGGATCCTTTTCCACCACGATGACCTTCAAGCCATGCCAGGCAGCGGTGACGGCGGCCGACAAACCGGCGGCGCCGGAGCCGACCACCAGAACGTCACAGTCGATATCGGGAAGGGCAGGCATCAGGAAGGGCTCCAGCAATAAGTTATTTTTAGAATCAGGTTCCAGAAAATAACCAGTGCTGACGAAGTAGATCAACCGGCTGACGTGCAAACCGGGCGGTAATCGGACACAGGGTTCCAGATTTCGCATTCCTTGGCATGTCTTCTAGAATCGGTGGAATTTAACCGGGAGCTCATCATGGCCGGCAGTCAAATCGAACGGGTTTTCAGCGTGCTGGAAAGCCTCACCAGTGATCCGCGCGGGCTGCCGATGCAGACGTTGGCCGAGCAACTGGACATTCCGAAGAGCGCGACTCATCGCCTGCTCGCCGAACTGATCCGCCTGGGTTACGTGCGGCAGAACCCCGAGACACTGCGCTATCACCTGTCGACCAAACTGGTGGCGATGGGCTTCCAGTACCTGTCGAGCAGCGGTGCCGACATCGTGCAGCCGGTGCTCGATCGCCTGGCCGAGGAAACCGGTGAGTTGGTGCGCCTGGGGGTGATCGACGGCGAGCGCCAGACCTGGATTGCCAAGGCCCAGGGCGCCCGCACCGGCCTGCGCTACGACCCGGACATGGGCCGCGATGCGCCGCTGTTCTACACCGCCTCGGGCCATGCGTGGCTGGCGTGCATGAGCGACGCCGAGGCGTTGTCGCTGGTTGAGCGCCAAGGGGCGGAAGTGCCGGCGGATATCGGGCCCAACGCGCCGCGCTCCAATATTGAACTGCTCGAACGCCTGCGGGTGGCCCGAGAACAGGGCTATGCCTGCGTGGAAGAAAGCTCGGCGGTGGGCACTTCGGCAATCGCCGCCGTGGTCAAACATCCCGCCGATGGCCGGGTGATTGGCGTGCTCAGCATCGCCGGGCCAAGCGCACGGATGCCGGGGGCACGATTGCATGAGCTGGGGCCGCTGTTACTGACGTTTACCGAGGAGTTGTCGGCGGCCAGCCTGGCCTCGGAGCTGTTCGTTTAAGCAAAGCTGTGCGCTGTTCGCCCACTTTTCAGCCAGGTGGGTGTGAGAATATGGAACTGGGTTCTAAATTGTTTGTGGAGTGACTTTTCCCACAACAATTACAAGAGGATCGCACCTTGAACCCGTCCCTTCGAATCGCCCTGATCGGCGCCGGCAACATGGGCCAGCAGCATTACCGGCACCTGAAACATCTCACTGAGGCCACGTTGTGCGCCGTGGCCGATCCCGGCCCTCTTGCACCGGCCTTGGCGGCGGAGTGGGGTGTGGCGCATTTCGCCGATCACCGTCAGATGCTGGAGCAGAACCGGCCAGACGCAGTCATCGTCGCCAATCCGAATAATCAGCACGTCAGCACCGCGCTGGACTGCCTGGCCGCTGGCATTCCGGTATTGCTGGAAAAACCGGTGGGCGTAAACCTTGATGAAGCGCGGGAACTGGTGGCAGCGGTGAAGCGCAGTGGTGTGCCGGTGCTGGTCGGCCATCATCGGCGGCACAATCCGTTGATCGTGCGCGCCCATGAGCTGGTTAAGGGCGGGGCATTGGGACGGTTGACTCTGGTGACCGCGTTGTTCCAATTGCGCAAACCCGACCATTATTTTGAAACGGCGTGGCGGCGCGAAGAGGGCGCGGGCATGCTGCTGACCAATTTGATTCACGACCTCGATCTGCTGCGTCATTTGTGCGGTGAAGTGCGTTCGGTGCAGGCAATCACCGATCGTTCGGTGCGCGGGTTCGCCAATGAGGACAGCGCGGCGATCCTGCTGCAATTCGATGGCGGAGCGCTGGGCAGCCTGACCGGTTCCGATGCGGTGGCGGCGCCGTGGAGCTGGGAGTTGAACTCCGGGGAAAACCCGGTCTATCCGCGTCAGGCCGATCAGCCTTGTTACTTGCTGGCGGGAACGGCCGGGGCCTTGAGCCTTCCGCAACTCAAGTGCTGGCATTACAGCGCCGATCAGGTGGACGCCGGTTGGCATGAGCCGTTGCTGTCGGTCGATGAAACGTTCACGCCTGACGAAGCCGGGCGGTTGCAGTTGCAGCATTTCGTCCGCGTGGCGCGGCGGGAAGTCGAACCGCTGGTGAGTGCTGCCGACGCCGCCCGCACGCTGGCGCTGGTCGAGGCCATTCGTGACGCAGCGGCCAGCGGACGCACCACCGAACCTGCGCAGATGGAGGCCTGAACATGGGCGAGCGAATTTTGTCCCTGGCCAGCCTGACCGTGCTGGAGTTGTCGCCACCCGACATGGTCGAGGTGGCGGCGCGTGCCGGTTATAGCCATGTGGGTCTGCGTCTGGAGCCGGCGACGCCTGACGAATATCACTTCCCGCTGGTGGCCGATGCCGGCCTGCGTCACCAGACACTGGCGCGTTTGCGTGACACCGGCATCGGCGTGCTCGATGTGGAGATCCTGCGTTTGAAACCGCAGACGGTCGTCTCCGATTTCGAGAAACTGCTCAGCGTCGGTGCGGAATTCGGTGCCAGCGAGTTGCTGGTCGCCGGTAACGATCCCGACGAGCTGCGACTCACCGATCATTTCGCGGCACTGTGTGATTTGGCAGCGCCTTATGGCTTGCATCCGCATCTGGAGTTCATGCCCTGGACCGATGTGCGCAATCTTGAGCAGGCGGTGCGCATTGTCGATAACGCCGGGCGTGACAACGGTGCGGTACTCGTGGATGCGTTCCACTTTGACCGGTCGGGCTCGCGGCTGGAGGATCTGACCGACGTGCCGGCTGCGCAGTTGCGCTATGCACAGTTGTGCGATGTCGCCGGGCCGAGACCGACGGACATGGCCGAGATCTTGCGTCAGGCCCGCAACGAGCGACGGTTTCCCGGCGAGGGCGATTGTGATCTGCCCGGGTTGTTGCGCGGCCTGCCGGCTAACCTGCCATTGAGTCTGGAAATTCCTACGGTCAAATTGCTTGAGCAAGGCGTGAGTGGATTGCAGAGGGCGCAAATGGCAATCGACCGGACGCGGGAATTGTTGGCCCGGCTTTAAGTCTGCTTCAAGGGGTGAGGGCGTATGTGTCCTCACCACTGTTTATTTTTCATTCAGAGATAGCCAATGACTGTCAGCACTCCGCTTTCCGGTTTCAACCAGCCCTTCAAAGGGATCTTGCTGATTGTCGTGGCAACCTTCCTGTTCTCCAGTCACGACGCGCTGTCGAAATACCTCTCGGGTTTTTATCCGATCATCATGGTGGTATGGGCGCGCTATCTGGTACACACGCTGCTGATGGCGGGAATTTTCCTGCCGCAGTCCGGGCTGCGCGTACTGCGCACCAAACGTCCGTTGTGGCAGTTGGCGCGGGCGTTGTGCCTGCTGGGCACCAGCCTGTTTTTCACCACGGCACTGTTGTATATCCCGCTGGCCGAAGCCACGGCCGTCAATTTTCTCGCACCGGTGCTGGTCACGGCGCTGTCGGTGCCGTTGCTCAAGGAGCGGGTGACGCGGGGGCAGTGGATCGCGGTGATTTGCGGGTTCATCGGCGTCTTGATCATCGTTCATCCCGGCGGTGAACTGTTCACGCCGGCGGTGCTGTTGCCATTCTGTTCCGCACTGTTTTTCTGCTTCTATCAACTGCTCACCCGCAAACTCGCGGAAGTGGACAGCCCGACCACCAGCAACTTTTTTGCCGGGTTGTGCAACACGTTGGTGATGAGTGCACTGGTGCCGTTTTTCTGGCAGACGCCGAGCCTGAAGCATGGGTTGTTGATGCTGGCGCTGGGCAGCTGCGGAATGACCGCTCACCTGTTTTTGACCCAGGCGTTCCGCCATGCCGCCCCGGCCTTGCTGGCGCCGTTCGGCTATTGCCAGATTGTGTTTGCGGGGTTGTTGGGCTGGCTGCTGTTCAATCACACACCGACCCTGATGACGGTCATCGGGATCGCGGTGATCTGTTGCAGCGGACTGGCGGCAGCGTGGCAGCAGAGCCGGCGCTGAAGACGTGACCGGCCTGAAATCAGGCCGGCCGGTGCAGGAGGGTTACTCAGTGACGGTAGGAATCTTGCGCGGTGCCACGAAGTACATCCACGTCAGGGCAATGAAGTACATCGCCGGGATCAGGGTGAACAGCACGGTGTAGTTGTTGTTGGTGACGGTCAGGATGTGGCCGACGATCTGGGTCATGAACATCCCGCCGATTGCCGCGCACATGCCGCCGAAACCGAACACCGTGCTCATCATGTGCTTGGGCGTGTAGTCCATTACCAGGCTCCAGATGTTGGCGGTCCAGGCCTGGTGCGCGCCGATGGCCAGGGAGATGGCGGCCACTGCGATCCACAGGTTGGCGGAACCGGCGGCCATGACCACGCCGATGATGCAGCAGGCGAACAGGAACATCGACAGCAGCCGCGCCTTGATCGAGTTCATGCCGCGACCGATCAGGAACGAAGACAGAATCCCGCCACCCACGCTGCCGAAGTCAGCAGTGACGTAAATGATGATCAGCGGAATGCCCATCTGGGTGACGTTGATGCCCAGGTTGTATTGCTGATTGAGAAACGGCGGCAGCCAGTACAGGTAGAACCAGAACACCGGCGCGGTCAGCGCGTAGGCGAGGGCGAAGGCCCAGGTGCCGCGCATGCGCAGGATTCGCGAGAACGGCACGCGGGCCTGTTCCGGTTCGACTTCTTTCTGAATGTAGTCCAGCTCGGACTGCTTCACGCTCGGGTGATCTTCCGGATTGAAATACTTCAGGCCCCAGAACAGCAGCCAGATCCCGCCCAGTGCCGACATGCACAGGAACGCGGCCTGCCAGCCCCACACGTGAAGGATCAGCGGCAGCAGCATCGGGGTGAACATCGCGCCGACGTTGGTGCCGGCGTTGAAGATGCCGGTGGCCACGGCGCGCTCGCCGGCCGGGAACCACAGGCGCGTGGTCTTCACGCAGGCCGGGTAGTTGGCCGCTTCGGTCAGGCCGAGGATGAACCGGCAGACCATGAAGCCCACCGCCGAGGTTGCCAGACCATGGGCGCCGGTGGCCAGGCTCCAGAGCAGCACCGCGCAGAAGAACACGCGTTTGACGCCGACCCGGTCGATCAGCCGTCCTTGCAGCACGAAGCCGATCGCGTAGCCGACCTGAAACCAGAAGTTGATGTTGGCATAGTCCATCGCCGTCCAGCTCATTTCCTTGGCGAGGATCGGCTGCATGACGCCGAGGGCGGCGCGGTCGATGTAGTTCAGGGTGGTGGCGAAAAACACCAGCGCCAGCATGCCCCAACGGGTCTTGCCGACGGCCATGGCGCCGCGGATCTTGTCGCCGATGCCACCCGTGGCAGTGCTCATGGCCGGAGCCATGCGGGAAGTCTGTGAAGGAATCATGTGTTCCACCCGTTTTTGGATTTGTTATTTGGTGTGCTTGCTTTTTTGCACGCTGCGACCGGTGGTTAAGTTCCGGACTCAAGGTGAGACGGATGTTGGGCAGTGGGCGAAAAATCGTCAATTCGCCAAACCGGCATTGTGTTCGATAATCGCACGCAAAACTAACCGGGTAGTACAGTTTAAATTGCTCAATGAAAAACCGGGACCAATAATTCGCTCACTCTATAAAAGCGGCGCAATTTCCGTAGCCGACGTCTCCACCGGGAGTTGAAACATGCAGCGATCCATTGCCACCGTTTCCTTGAGCGGAACCCTGCCGGAAAAACTCGAAGCCATTGCCGCCGCCGGGTTCGACGGGGTGGAGATTTTCGAGAACGATCTTCTGTATTACGACGGCAGTCCCCGGGAAATCCGGCAGATGTGCGCCGACCTTGGAATCGCCATCACCCTGTTCCAGCCGTTCCGCGATTTTGAAGGCTGCCGCCGCGATCGTCTGGAGCGCAATCTGGAGCGGGCCGAGCGCAAGTTCGACCTGATGCAGGAACTGGGCACCGACCTGGTGCTGGTCTGCAGCAATGCCTCCCCCGACAGTATCGGCGATCAACAGATCCTCATCGACGACCTGCGTCTGCTGGCCGAGCGCGCCGGCGCCCGTGGCCTGCGCATCGGTTATGAAGCGCTGGCCTGGGGCCGTCACGTGAACACTTATCAACAGGTCTGGGACATCGTGCGTCAGGCCGATCATCCGGCCCTCGGCGTGTTGCTCGACAGCTTCCACACACTGTCGCTCAAGGGCGATCCGCGGGCGATTGCCGAGATTCCCGGCGACAAGATTTTCTTCGTGCAAATGGCCGACGCGCCGATCCTGGCGATGGACGTGCTGGAGTGGAGCCGGCACTTCCGCTGCTTCCCGGGACAGGGCGAATTCGATTTGCCGGGCTTCCTCGCGCCAATCATCCAGAGCGGCTACACCGGGCCGCTGTCGCTGGAAATCTTCAACGACGGCTTCCGCGCCGCGCCGCCTCGGGCCAATGCGGCCGACGGTCTGCGTTCGCTGCTGTACCTGGAGGAGAAAACCCGCCAGCGTCTGGAGCAGGAAATCCGTCCTGTGGATAACCGCGACATCCTCTTCGAAACGCCGAAGGCCAGCGAATACAACGGCATCGAGTTTCTTGAGTTCGCCGTGGATGAAAGCCTGGGCGCCAAGCTGTCGAACTGGCTGGAACGGCTGGGTTTCGTCAAGGCCGGCCAGCATCGCTCCAAGAGCGTCAGCCTGTTGCGTCAGGGCGATATCAACCTGATCCTCAACTCCGAACCCTATTCGTTCGGCCACAGCTTTTTCGAGGCTCACGGCCCTTCGCTGTGCGCCACTGCCGTGCGGGTCAAGGATAGCGCCAGTGCGCTGGCCCGTGCTGTCGCTTATAAAGGTCAGCCGTATCGCGGACTGGTCGGCCCCAACGAGCTGGAACTGGCGGCGGTGCGTGCGCCGGACGGCAGCCTGATTTATCTGGTGGATCAGGAGGCGGATGTCTACGGCACCGACTTCAACCTGCTGCCGGATGCAGTGGCGCGCGGCGGCCTCAAGCGCATCGATCACATGGCCATGGCGCTGCCTGCAGACAGCCTCGACAGTTGGGTGCTGTTCTACAAGAGCCTGCTGGATTTCGAGGCAGATGACGAAGTGGTGCTGCCGGATCCGTACGGGCTGGTGAAGAGTCGCGCGTTGCGCAGCCGCGACAGTTCGATCCGCCTGCCGCTGAACATTTCCGAGAACCGCAACACTGCGATCTCACACGCGCTGTCGAGTTATCGCGGCTCCGGGGTGCATCACATCGCCTTTGATTGCGACGATATCTTCGCCGAAGTCAGCCGGGCGAAAGAGGCGGGGGTGCCGCTGCTGGACATCCCGCTGAACTATTACGACGACCTCGCGGCGCGTTTCGATTTCGATGACGAATTCCTCAGCGAGCTGGCGTACTACAACGTGCTGTATGACCGCGACGCTCAGGGCGGCGAGTTGTTTCACGTCTATACCGAGCCGTTCGAAGGGCGCTTCTTCTTCGAGATCATCCAGCGCAAGAACGGTTATGCCGGTTACGGCGCGGCCAACGTTGCGGTGCGGTTGGCGGCGATGGCCAAATCACGCAGTGGCGCAGTTCGCCAGGCGAAGTTGTAGGAAATTCGTAAACGCGGGATTAAACCCGGGTCGCGCGGCTTCCTTCACTGTGCTGCGCGGCCCATAATCGCCAGCCTGTGCAGTGATGGCCGTGAGCCCGCAATGACAATGACTTCAGAACTTTCCGCAGCCCCCGTTTCATCAGCGGTAGAGCCGCGCAAGAGTCGCAAGAACAACCCGGAAAAAACCCGCGAGAACATCCTGCAGGAGGCGATCGTCGAGTTCGTCCAGCAGGGGCTGTCCGGTGCTCGCGTGGACGCGATCGCCGAGCGTATCCACACCTCCAAACGCATGATCTATTACTACTTCGGCAGCAAGGAGCAGTTGTATGTCGAGGTGCTGGAGAAGCTCTACGGCGATATCCGCAGCACTGAAAACCGTTTGCATCTGGCCGAGCTGCCGCCGGTGGAGGCGATCCGGCGCTTGGTGGAATTCACCTTCGATCACCACGACCGCAACGTCGATTTCGTGCGCATCGTCTGCATCGAAAACATCCACAACGCCGAGTACGTGAAGCGTTCCGATGCGATCAAGGCGATGAACAACACGATCCTCGATTCGCTGGGCGAGATCCTGGCGCGCGGCGCCGCTGAAGGTGTGTTCCGCGCCGGGCTCGACGCGCTGGATGTGCATCTGCTGATCAGTTCGTTCTGCTTCTATCGCGTATCGAACCGCCACACGTTCGGTGAGATCTTTCAGATCGACCTGCCGGACGAGACCATCAAGCAGCGTCATCGCGAAATGATTTGCGAGTCGGTGCTGCGTTACCTGCAGGCCTGATCGGTATCGAGGGGGCGTCGCCCCCTCACGGTTTTATCCATTCATGCTTTGAAAATGCGCCAGCATTCGTTGCGCATCCGGCGCCACACCGCTGAACAGTTCAAACGCCTTCACTGCCTGAAACACCGCCATGTTGCCACCATCCAGGGTTCGGCAACCCAGGGCGCGGGCGTTGCGCAGCAGTTCGGTTTCCAGCGGGAAATACACGATCTCCGCCACCCACAACTCGGGCCGCAGCAATGCCGCCGGCACGGGCATGCCGGGTAATTTGGCCATGCCCATCGGCGTGGTGTTTACCAGGCCGTCGGCCTGACTCAACGTGCTCGCCAGATCATGCCCGGCAACCGCCCGACCGGCACCAAAATGCTGGTTGAGGTTGTCGGCCAGACATTCGGCGCGCTCCACGTCCACATCAAAAATGCTCAGTTGCTGTACGCCTTCGCTCAACAAGGCGTGGGCCACTGCCGCGCCTGCGCCACCAGCGCCCATCTGGACTACACGTTCGCGGGCGACGTCTGGCAGGCCGCGACGAAAACCTTCGGCGAAACCCAGGCAATCGGTGTTGTGGCCGACGCGTTTGCCGTCCTTCAGCACCACCGTGTTCACGGCACCGATGCCTCGGGCTTCCGGGGACAATTCATCGAGCAGCGGGATGATTGCCTGCTTGCAAGGGAAGGTGATGTTCAGCCCGGTGTAGTTCATCCGCTCGGCGGCCAGCAGCAGGTCGGGCAGGGCGTTGCTGTCCAGTTGCAATTGATCGAGATCGATCAAGCGGTACAGGTAACGCAGGCCCTGTTCGTCGCCTTCGTGCTCATGCATGGCCGGGGTGCGGGAGGCCTGAATGCCAGCGCCGATCAGTCCGGCGAGTATCACGTTGTTGCGATTCATGCGGATCACCCCTTCAGCCGCTGGCTGAAATGTTCCAGGGCCAGGCGATAGCCGTGGCTGCCGAAGCCGCACATCACTGCCGTGGCGATGGCCGAGACGAACGAGTGATGACGGAACGGCTCGCGGGCGTGAACGTTGGACAGGTGCACTTCGATCACCGGCAGTTCGCTGGCGATCAGGGCGTCGCGGATCGCGACCGAAGTGTGAGTCCAGGCGGCCGGATTGATGACGATGCCGGCGCAGCGCTGACGGGCGCCGTGAATCCAGTCGAGCAGTTCGCCTTCGTGGTTGGTCTGGCGAAACTCAACGGCCAAGCCGAATTCTTCGGCAGCGCGACCGCACAGGGCAGAGATGTCGGCCAGGGTTTCGTGACCGTAGGTCGCCGGTTCACGGGTGCCGAGAAGGTTCAGGTTCGGGCCGTTGAGCACCAGAACGATAGGGGGCATGGGGCAAACTCCACTTATTGTTTTTGGCTTGGGTCGAGGGTTTCGACCTGTGGAGTTAAATTGTACTAGCTGGTTACTTTAAGCAATGGCTCTGCATCGACAGTCCTGTTTTGTGTGCGGTGATCGCACACTGGCGAAACTCAATTCGGCAATTGCTCCACCAGAAAATCGATGAAAGCCCTGACACGCAGCGGCATGTGGCGATTCTGCGGGTACAGCAACGTGAACGGTCGCGAGCGTCCGCTGTAGGGTTTGAGCACTTCTATCAGCGACCCGTCGGCCAGTTCTTTTTCGACGATGAAGCGATAGGTCTGGAACAATCCGGCGCCGTGTCTGGCCAGGGTCACGCCGCCCAGCACGTCATCGGAACAACAGAAATTGCCCTCGGCGAGGATTTCCCGTGGCGCGTCCTCTTCGTAAAACAGCCAGGTGATCCGCCGTCCGCTGCTGGGCAGTTCGTACTGGATGCATTCGTGCTGTTCGAGGTCTTCGAGTGTCTGCGGCGTGCCAGCACGTTTCAGGTAGTCGGGGCTGGCGACCATCACCAGCGCCGCGTCTTCCAGATGGCGGGCGATCAGGCCTGAGTCTGGAATCACTCGCACACGGATCGCCATGTCGTAACCCTCGCCGACGAAGTCGATGTTGCGATTGCTGATGTGCATGTCGACCTTCACCTGCGGGAAGCGCGCACGAAAGGCAGGCAGCAGCGGCAGGATCCGATGATGGGCGTAGGTTGTAGGAATACTGATCCGCAGGGTGCCGGACGGTTCCTGCTGCTGGCCCATGACTTCCCGTTGTGCCTCGACCAGTTGCGCCAGTGCCTGACGGCATTCTTCGTAATAGCGTCGGCCGCTCTCGGTCAATTTCACACTGCGGGTCGTGCGCGCGAACAACCGCACGCCCAAGCGTTCCTCCATGCGCGAAACCGAGCGACTCACCGCCGCCGGCGTCACCGAAGCCGCCTGCGCCGCAGCGGTGAAACTGCCGCACTCGGCGGCCAGACAAAACAACTCGATGCTGCCCAGCTGAAGGTCGTCGAAGTGTCGCTGCATGATTGATTACACCGGGGAATGAGTCTTCGTATGTAGCAAATGCGCGGTCGCTGCGAAAGAACTGCTTACCATTTTGCGCGGGGCTTTCCTGAAACCCGCACTAGGCTCGAAAACGTAATGATCACTGGAGGGCAGCAATGCCGATGGTCGGAATTGTCAGGGAATGGCAGTTTACGAATTCTTTAACCTAACGGATGGGTTGGCATGAAAGTGTGCAGTTACAAGGGATTGTCAGTGGTGATCATGTTGCGAGACGAACATTGTCCGCCCCATGCGCACGTAGATTCAGGTGTATGGAGTGCCCGCTTCAAATTCAGCTTCTGGCACAACGGCGTGGAGTTATGGGATGTGGTGCCCCTGTCGGGTCAGCCACCGATTGCAGTGCTTGAGGGGCTGCGCCAATCGCTGCGTGAAACGAATCATCTGCGGCGGGCCCGTCGAATCTGGTGGACTCGTCTACAGACTGCCTGTCTCGATAACCAATGGTGGGACGGGGACTCGAACGAAGTGGCCGTCATGCGTGAAGTGACCGGTGAGACCTTCAGGATCGGGTCGGCGTATTACGAACCAGAAGAAAACAAAACCCTGCTGGCCCTGGTTGGTGCTCAGGAAGGTGTGGAGATCGAACTATGAAAACAGTAAAAGCCGGTTTGCATGCTGATCGACCGGTAACGGAAAAGCGTCTCGATGAGGCTGTTGAGCGGGGAGGACTGCGCCGTCGCAGCAGCCTGCAAGCCGTGTCGGTAGCCTTTCAGAAACCATGTCTGGTGATTCGCTTCGAGGACGACAGTGGCGTGCTGCTGCCAGTGAATCTCTACCGTGAATTCGATGATTTCGAACCCGAAGACTTCAGCGGGTTGAGCGTGGGCTTCGCCGGCACCGCCCTTTGCCACGACGGCAAGGACCTGCAGGTTTCCATCGCCGGCATGATCTCCGCCAGTCAGCCATTGATGGCCATGGCCGCCTCGGTGATCGCCTCCCGTAATGGCCGCCAGAGCAGCACCGCGAAAGCTGAAGCCGCACGGGCCAACGGCAGGAAGGGCGGGCGCCCGAGCAAGATCGATCCCGTGCCGTGAGCAGGTACAAAAAAGCCGTCGATGAGGACGGCTTTCTCGTATCTGGCACCTGCGATCAACGCCGGGTCAGCAACACGCCGGACTCCATGTGGTGAGTCCACGGGAACTGGTCGAACAACGCGCAACGGGTTATGCGGTGCGTGTCGTGCAGTTGGGCGATGTTGGCTGCCAGGGTCTCCGGGTTGCAGGAGATGTACAGAATGTTGTCGAAGCGACGGGTCAGTTCGCAGGTGTCCGGGTCCATGCCGGCCCGTGGCGGGTCGACGAACACGCTGCCGAACTCGTAGCTTTTCAGGTCGATACCGTGCAGGCGACGGAACGGCCGAACTTCGTTCAGGGCTTCGGTCAGCTCTTCGGCGGACAGGCGCACCAGAGTAACGTTATCCACAGCGTTTTCGGCCAGGTTGCTCAACGCAGCGTTAACCGAGGTCTTGCTGATTTCGGTGGCCAGCACTTTGCGCACGCGGGTCGCCAGCGGCAGGGTGAAGTTGCCGTTGCCGCAGTACAGCTCCAGCAGATCGTCGCTGCGATCGCCCAGTGCTTCATATGCCCAGTTGAGCATCTTCTGGTTCACGGTGCCGTTGGGCTGGGTGAATGCACCTTCCGGCTGGCGATAGCTGAAGGTACGACCGCCGACTTCCAGTTTCTCGACCACGTAATCGAGGCCAAGCACTTCGCGCTTGCCCTTGGAGCGGCCGATGATGCTGACGCCCAGATCCGCCGCCAGTTTGGTGGCCGCAGCGTGCCAGTGTTCGTCCAGCGGACGGTGATAGCACAGGGTGATCATCGCGTCGCCGGCCAGGGTAGTCAGAAACTCCACCTGAAACAGCTTGTGGCTCAGCGCCGCACTGGCCTGCCATGCCGCCTTCAATTGCGGCATCAACTGGTTGATGCGCAGGCTGGCGATCGGAAACTCTTCGATCAGGATCGGCGTGCGTTTGTCGTCCTGGGAAAACATCGCGTAGTGCCGCTCACCGCCCTCGCGCCACAGGCGGAATTCGGCGCGCAGGCGGAAGTTCTGCAGCGGCGAGTCGAACACCGTTGGCTGCGGCGCATCGAACGGGGCCAGCAGGTCACGCAGGCGCGTGACCTTGTCTTCGAGTTGTGCGGCGTAGGCCTGGGAATCGAAAGTCATGCGTTGAACCAACCCAACTTGATCACGAACAGAATCGACAGGATCACCAGCGCCGGGTTCAGCTCGCGGGCGCGACCGGACAGCAGTTTGATCGCGGTCCAGGCGATGAAGCCGAAGGCGATGCCGTTGGCGATGGAATAGGTGAAAGGCATCGCCAGGGCGGTGACCACAACCGGCGCGGCGACGGTGATGTCTTCCCAGTCTATTTCCGCCAGACCGGAAGTCATCAGCACGGCGACGAACAGCAGCGCCGGCGCGGTGGCGAAGGCCGGTACGCTGGCGGCCAGTGGCGAGAAGAACAGCGCCAGCAGGAACAGGATCGCGACGACGATGGCGGTCAGGCCGGTGCGGCCGCCGGCGCTCACGCCCGCAGCGGATTCGATGTAGCTGGTGGTGGTCGAGGTGCCCAGCAGCGAGCCGGCCATCGCAGCGGTACTGTCGGCGATCAGCGCACGGCCCATTTTCGGCATGTGGCCGTCCTTGCCCATCAGGCCGGCACGCTTGGCGACGCCGATCAGGGTGCCGGAGTTGTCGAACAGGTCGACGAACAGGAAAGCGAAAATCACGCTGACCAGACCGATGTCCAGCGCACCCTTGATGTCCAGTTGCAGGAACGTCGGGGCCAGCGAAGGTGGCATCGAAGTCACGCCGCCGAACGGGGTGAAGCCCATTACGATCGAGACGATGGTCACCACCAGAATGCCGATCAGCACCGCGCCGCGCACTTTCAGCGCTTCAAGGGCAACGATCAGGGCAAAACCGAGGGTGGCGAGGATCGGGGCCGGTTGTTTCAGGTCACCGAGGCCGACCATGGTCGCCGGGTTACCGACCACGATGCCGGCGTTGTGCAGGGCGATCAGCGCCAGGAACAGGCCGATACCGGCGGCAATCGCCGAACGTAGCGGCAGCGGAATGCTGTTGATGATCCATTCACGGATGCGGAAGATCGACAGCAGGAAGAAGCACACGGCCGAAATGAACACCGCACCCAGCGCCACTTGCCAGGTGTGGCCCATGTGCAGCACGACGGTGTAGGTGAAGAAGGCGTTCAGACCCATGCCCGGCGCAAGGGCGATCGGGTAGTTGGCGATCAGACCCATGACTGTGGAGCCAATGGCGGCTGCCAGACACGTGGCGACGAATACTGCGCCTTTGTCCATGCCGGTCTCGCCGAGGATGCTCGGGTTGACGAACAGAATGTAGGCCATGGCCAGGAAGGTCGTGACGCCCGCCAGAATCTCGGTCCGCACGTTGGTGTTGTGTGCCTTGAGTTGAAACAGCCTTTCCAGCATGTCTGCTCCCCGTGGCGCGCGTGGCGCCGTGAATGTATCGACCTCAACAGCAAAGCACAGACCGTCGCAAGCGCCTGGAAAATTGTGGTGGGCCGGAAAAAGCCGCGCATCATACCAGCAGCGTGAGGAAGATGGCGGATGTTGGTGTCGATCGTCGGCGAAGTTTTGCACCACGACCAAGTACGCCATACTGCGCGCTGTTTTTTCGGGGATGGATCGCATGACCAAGGGTTGGATGAAGAGCGCAGGATTGATGGCCTTGCTGCTGGCCGGTGCATCGGCGGCACTCGCGGCGTCGGCACCGCCATTGAGCGAGGTGAAAGTCATCAAGGTTCAGTCGTCGTCCTGTGGGCTCGAAGACATTACCGATGGCCAGGTGCAGACCCGTTGCGATCACAGCGCGCCGGGCATCAAGGTCTATGTGCTGGAAATCGGTTACGGCCAGAGCCAGCCTCAGGCAGCGCTGGACGGTTTCGAAGTGAACGGCACCCGGAGCCCGGTCTGTGCTTTTGATAACGGCAACCTGACCGAATGCACGCCAGGTGCGAAAACCGTCGGTTCGCTGTACACCTTCGATCTGGCGGCCCGTCAGGAAGGCACCTTTACCTTCAGCAACACGTCGATCAACGCCCCGCGCAACACGATGTCGACCCAGCTTTACATCAAGTAACGGCTGTAGCCGAACAGGGCAGGGCAAAGCTGACTACGCTTTAAAGATCTCCCAGCGGATGGCGCCCATGACCTTCAGAGCCCTGATTACCCTCGCCGAGGGCATCGATGATCTGCAATGCGTAACCCTGATCGACGTGCTGCGTCGGGCCGGTGTCGAAGTGGTGGCGGCCAGCATCGAGGGCCGGCGCATGCTCACCTGCGCCCGAGGCACGCGGCTGACCGCCGACGGCATGCTCATTGATGTGCTGGCCCAGACTTTCGATCTGATCGTCCTGCCCGGCGGTGCTGTCGGCGCACAACACCTTGCCGCGCACCAGCCCCTGCAACAACTACTCAAGGACCAGGCCAGCGCCGGGCGACTGTTCGCCGCCATCGCCGAATCCCCGGCGGTCGCCCTGCAAAGTTTCGGTGTTTTGCGCCAAAGGCGCATGACCTGCCTGCCCGTTACCAGCCATAACCTCTCCGGTTGCACGTTTGTTGATCAACCGGTGGTGGTGGATGGCAATTGCATCACCGCCCAGGGCTCCGGCGCCGCGCTGGATTTCTCCCTGACACTGGTCGAGCAACTGGCGGGCAAGGCCGCCAGAGCGAAGATAGCAGGGGAATTATTGGTCTGAGATCGTCAGGCCTTCACTTCTTCCACCGGCACATGCATCCGGTCGCGGTTGGCCAGGGTCGGGAACAGTTTGATCCACGTCCCGGTCACCACCAGCGTACCGATCCCGCCCATCACCACCGCTGGCACGGTGCCGAACCAGTGAGCGGTGAGGCCGGATTCGAATTCGCCCAACTGGTTCGAGGCGCCGATGAACAGGCCGTTCACCGCGCTGACCCGGCCACGCATTTCGTCCGGGGTTTCCAGTTGCACGAACGAGGCGCGGATTACCATGCTGATCATGTCCGCCGCGCCGAGCACCACCAGCACCGCCAGCGAGAACCAGAACGACGTCGACAGACCGAAGGCGATGGTGGCCACACCGAATACGCCGACGGCGGTGAACATCACCCGGCCGACGTTGCGTTCGACGGCGAAGCGCGCCAGGAACAGCGACATCATCAACGCCCCCACAGCCGGCGCCGAACGCAGCAACCCGAGGCCCCAAGGTCCGGTCAGCAGGATGTCCTTGGCGAACACCGGCAACAACGCCGTGGCGCCGCCGAGCAGCACGGCGAACAGATCCAGCGAGATCGCCCCGAGAATGTCCGGGCGACTGCGAATAAAGCGAATCCCCGCCAGCAACGAATCCAGTGTTGCCTTGCCTTTGTTCAGCGGGGTCTGTCGCGCGGGCAGGTTGAGCATCAGGGTGCAGGCAATGACATACAGAACGACCGTCGGGCCATAGACCCAGACGCTGCCGAAGGCATAGAGCAGACCGCCGAGCGCCGGGGCGACGATGGTGGCCGATTGCTGTGCCGACTGCGCCGCCGCGACCGCCCGTGGGAACAGCACGCTGGGCACGATGCTCGGTAGCAGCGCCTGGGTGGTCGGCATTTCGAAGGAGCGCGCAGCACCCAGAAGGAACGCCAGGATAAAGATCATTTCCCGGGTGACATGGTCAGTAGCGCTGCCGATGGCCAGTGCCAGGGCGATCAACGCCTGCAACGACTGACAGATTGCCGCGACCTTGCGTCGGTCGTAGCGGTCGGCAACGTGACCGGTGTGCAGCATGAACAACACCCGTGGGGCGAATTCCACCAAACCGACCAAGCCAAGGTCGAGCACGTTGCCGGTCAGTTGATAGAGGTTCCAGCCGATGGCTACGGTGAGCATCTGGAAACCGCTGGCAGTGAAGATCCGGGCAAACCAGAACGCAAGAAAGGGACGGTGGTGGCGTAACAGCAAGGGCTCTTGGCTGGGCATCTGCGGGCCGGTCTTGATCGAGGGGAATCGCGAGATTATCACCTGTCTGTAACAGGAAGTTGCTACGACAGAAAATTTAGTTAGCCAGACATCGATTTCTCCGCACTCGGACACCGTACCCGGCCAAGGATGTATTTCAGGGCGTTGCCAGGACTGTGAGGCAACTTGTCACGCGGCAAAAGACCACGCGGTTCCCCGTCGGAAATGGGACTACTCTTTCAACGTTGATTGATCCAGATCAAGACCCTTCGTGGAAACGATCGCGGACCCGTCGACAGACTCCCTGCGTCGCGATGCCTGTAAAAAGAAGAACGAATCCGAGTTCGCCGCACTCCATACCCGTGGGGGCAGTGGTTCAAGGCCGCCAGTCCTGGAACCGTTATCTGATAGAGGAAAGCTTATGTTCGGTTTAGAGGCCCTGGATCTCGCCCGAATTCAGTTCGCGTTCACCATCTCGTTCCACATCCTGTTCCCGGCGATCACCATCGGTCTTGCGAGCTATCTCGCGGTGCTGGAAGGCCTGTGGCTGAAAACCCGCAACGACACCTACCGTGACCTCTACCATTTCTGGTCGAAGATCTTTGCCGTCAACTTCGGCATGGGCGTGGTCTCGGGCCTGGTCATGGCCTACCAGTTCGGCACCAACTGGAGCCGCTTCTCGGACTTCGCAGGTTCCGTTACCGGGCCGTTGCTGACGTATGAAGTGCTCACGGCGTTCTTCCTCGAGGCCGGTTTCCTCGGCGTGATGCTGTTCGGCTGGAACAAGGTCGGGCGCGGCCTGCACTTTTTCGCCACGGTGATGGTGGCCATCGGTACGTTGATTTCGACCTTCTGGATTCTCGCGTCCAACAGCTGGATGCAGACACCGCAGGGCTTCGAGATCGTCAACGGTCAGGTAATCCCGACCGACTGGCTGGCAATCGTGTTCAACCCGTCGTTCCCGTATCGCCTGATGCACATGGCAACTGCCGCGTTCGTTGCAACGGCGTTCTTCGTTGGCTCGTCGGCGGCCTGGCATCTGTTGCGCGGCAAAGACAACCCAGCGATTCGCACCATGCTGTCGATGGCGATGTGGATGGCGTTGATCGTTGCACCGATCCAGGCGGTCATCGGTGACTTCCACGGTCTCAACACCCTCAAGCATCAGCCGGCGAAAATCGCCGCGATCGAAGGTCACTGGGAAAACGTCGGCAACGAAGCGACGCCGTTGATCCTGTTCGGCTGGCCGGACATGAAGGAAGAGAAGACCAAGTACGCCGTCGAGATCCCCTACCTCGGCAGCCTGATCCTGACCCACTCGCTGGACAAGCAAGTCCCGGCGCTCAAGGAGTTCCCGCCTGAAGACCGGCCGAATTCGACCATCGTGTTCTGGTCGTTCCGGATCATGGTCGGCCTCGGCTTCCTGATGATCTTCACCGGCCTCTGGAGCCTGTGGCTGCGCAAGCGCGACACGCTCTACACCTCGCGGCCGTTCCTGTACCTGGCGTTGTGGATGGGGCCGTCCGGCCTGATCGCGATCCTGGCGGGCTGGTTCACCACTGAAATCGGTCGTCAGCCGTGGGTGGTCTACGGCTTGATGCGCACGGCGGATGCGTCCTCCAATCACAGCTTCCTGCAGATGAGCATCACGCTGATCATGTTCGTGGTGGTGTATTTCGCGCTGTTCGGTGCGGGTCTGGGCTACATGATGCGCCTGGTGCGCAAAGGGCCGAAGACCGACGAAGGCAAGGAAACCAACGACGGTGGCCCAGGCCAGAAACGCACACCGGCCCGTCCGTTGTCCGCTGCCGACGACGATGGCGCCGAACACGACCGCAGCCTGACCAAGGAGATTTGAATCATGGGTATTGATCTTCCGCTGATCTGGGCCGTGATCATCATCTTCGGCATCATGATGTACGTGGTCATGGACGGCTTCGACCTCGGGATCGGGATTCTCTTCCCGTTCATCCCCGGCAAGACCGACCGCGACGTGATGATGAACACCGTCGCTCCGGTATGGGACGGTAATGAAACCTGGCTGGTACTGGGCGGTGCGGCGTTGTTTGGCGCCTTTCCGCTGGCCTATTCGGTGGTGTTGTCGGCGCTATACCTGCCGCTGATCTTCATGCTCATCGGGCTGATCTTTCGCGGTGTAGCGTTCGAGTTCCGCTTCAAGGCCAAGGATGACAAGCGTCACCTGTGGGACAAGGCGTTCATCGGTGGTTCGGTGGCGGCGACGTTCTTCCAGGGTGTGGCGCTTGGAGCGTTCATCGACGGCTTGCCTGTGGTCAACCGGCAATATGCCGGCGGCTCACTGGACTGGCTGACGCCGTTCACGCTGTTCTGCGGCGCTGCTCTGGTGGTGGCGTATGCCTTGCTCGGTTGCACCTGGCTGATCATGAAGACCGAAGGCAAGCTGCAGGAGCAGATGCACAACCTGGCGCGCCCTCTGGCCTTCGTGCTGTTGGCGGTGATCGGCATCGTCAGCCTCTGGACGCCGTTGGCTCATCCTGAAATCGCGACGCGCTGGTTCAGCATGCCGAACCTGTTCTGGTTCATGCCGGTGCCGATCCTCGTGCTGGTGACGATGTACGGTCTGATTCGCGCGGTGGCACGCAATGCCAACTACATGCCGTTCCTGCTGACCCTGGTGCTGATCTTCCTCGGCTACAGCGGTCTGGGCATCAGCCTGTGGCCGAACATCGTGCCGCCGTCGATCTCGATCTGGGACGCCGCCGCACCGCCGCAAAGCCAGGGCTTCATGCTGGTGGGCACGCTGTTCATCATCCCGTTCATCCTGGGTTACACCTTCTGGAGCTACTACGTGTTCCGCGGCAAGGTCACCCATGAAGACGGTTATCACTAATGGTGATCACGATGGCGCCGACAGCGGCGCCATCTCCCTCAACCGGAGGATGCAAGCATGACCGGCAAACATTCCCTGCACGACATTGAAGAAGCCGAAAAAAAGCCGCTGTGGCAGCGGCTCGGCTGGTTGGCCATGATCTGGGTCGGCAGCGTCGGTGCATTGTTCATTGTCGCCAGCCTGATGCGCATGTTCATGAATGCCGCAGGTCTGACCACGCACTGAGACTTCCCATCCCGCTGCCTTGCGGCACGGATTTTCGACCCTCCGACCGGAGGGTTTTTTTTGCCCGGGTTATTTGCGCGCCTTGAGGATCACGAACTTTGGCGTGGCCGCGACTTGCTCGACACCCCGGAACAGCCGCGCCAGTTTGCTGTGATAACCCAGGTGACGGTTGCCGACGATGTACAGCGCACCGCCAACCACCAGTGCTTCGCGGGCCTGCTGGAACATGCGCCAGGCAAGGAAGTCGCCGACCACCTGTTGCTGGTGGAACGGCGGGTTGCACAGCACCACGTCGAGCGATTGCGCTTCCTGCCCGGCCAGACCGTCGCCGGCGCGAACGATCACTTCACGTTCACCCAGCGCCGCGCGCCAGTTTTCGGCCGCCGACTGCACGGCCATGAACGATTCGTCCACCAGCGTGTAATGCGCATCAGGGTTTTGCAGGGCGCTGGCGATGGCCAGTACACCGTTACCGCAACCGAGGTCGGCAACCCGCGCCGCGCCGAGATTCTTCGGCAAGTGCGGAAGAAAGGCGCGAGTACCGATATCCAGCCCTTCGCGGCAGAACACGTTGGCGTGGTTGAGCAGTTCGATGGCCGGCTCGTCGAGGCGATAGCGGGTCGGATAAGGCGAGGCGGCCGGAGCCTTGGCCTCAGGCGTGGCGATCAACAAGCGCGCCTTCTTCACGGCCAGCGAAGCCTGAACCGGGCCGATGTAGCGCTCCAGCAGATCACCGGCAGCGCGGGGCAAGTGTTTGACCATGGCTGCGGCTACCACCTGAGCGCCGGGTGCCAATTGGCCTTGCAGGCGAATCAGTTGTTCTTCCAGCAGCGCCAGGGTTTTTGGCACGCGGATCAGCACTCGGTCAAATGGCCCGACGAACGGCTCGCTGGCCGGCGTGCCGCGTAGCGCATCGAACACCTGGCCATTGCGCAGCAGGTTTTTCTCCAGGCCCTGAAACGCCAGGAACGAATCGCCGCTGGTGCTGACCTGCACTTTGCCGCAGAGGCTGATGGCCAGCGCGCCGAAGCTGTCGTTGAGTACCAATACCCGAGTGTTTGCCGCTGGGTTCTGCTCGGCCAGATGATTGAGCAGGTATTCGTCGGCTGCGTCGAAGGCTTGCAGCGGTTCGTTCTGCTGTTCGGGCTGGCGGATCAGATCAAGCTGGGCGAAGGGCGTATCGAGCAAAGGCATGGGGCGGGGACTCTGGGTAATCGACGGGTGTCCCGCGGCCCTGAGTGTTGTGCGGCGGAACCGACCGAGTGGACAGCGGCGTGAAAGTTCACGACATCACTCAGGAAGGTTGCAAATGGTACTTTTTTTTTGTTGGTAATACTCGTCTGATTTCAGTGCAGTGGAAGAGGGGGCTAGAGATATCCGGCCTTTGAGGCGGCGATGACGGCCGACATCTTGTTGCAGACGTTGAACTTAATGATCAGGTTCTTGATGTGATAGGTCACGGTCCGTTCGGCTACGTTCAGAATCTGGCCGATTTCCCAAGCTGTTTTACCCAAGGCGCAAAGCCTCACGATTTCGAGTTCCCGTGTGGACAATCGCACAGGGGGTGGTTTGGCCAGTATTGGGGGGAATGCAGTGAGGAACAACGCACACAAATGCTGCAAGACGTAATGCAACACGCCATATTCGTTGTACAGCTCCAGGGCAAAAATTTCGCAGTGGGTTCGTGCCAGGCTGACCGTGCAACATAAGTCGTTTTTCTCGTCGCGATACGACTGCGACCAACCATGTTGCATCCCGTGATTTTGAAGCGCATCCCACATTAGCGGAGTCTTCGAGAAGGCTTTCCTGCTCCAGAGAAACGGCAGCATGGAACGATCGCAGTAAGCTGTTATCGGGTCATCACTTTCGTAAATTTTTTCGTATTCATCGTTCCATGCCATTGGGAAGTTATTGATATTGAACGATTTGAATGACGGGTAACCAGGCCGCGAAACTTTAATGCCGCAAAATTGAAAACCGAGGTTCCTGGCAAATGTGCTCAAAATCGGGAATGCGTTCTCGATTTCCTTCGCACGCGTGATCTGCTCTATCTGGTACTCCTTCCACCTTTCCATTTTGAATGTTCTCCAAAATATTAATTCGGGGGGGCGCCATATTGGATCCAAAGTGGGTGGCACGGAGACGAGTGTAGGATGCTTCCTACGAAGCTGTTTGGATTTTTTTGTTCTTGAACAGTGGCTCTATTTGGAATATCTCTGAAAAAGTCTTTATATGTGTGAGACCATTTAAACAATTCTGATTTTCAGGTCGACTATTTTAGAGTTTTAAAACTAGTGGCACTTTGAAATTCCATCACAAACTGTCGGTGTTTTGTTGTGCAATTATGCGTAACAATCGAGTCATTGTTGATGGAGTGAATCGATGACTGCCAGCAGCGAAAAATTCAGCCGCCAGACATTACTCGATGTACAACCGCTGACCCCGAACCTGTTCACCTTGCGTACCACGCGGGATGCCGGTTTCCGCTTCCGCGCCGGGCAATTCGCGCGGATTGGCGTGACGCGCGCGGACGGCAGTACGGTGTGGCGCGCCTACTCGATGGTGTCATCGCCGTTCGACGAGTTTCTCGAATTTTTTTCCATCGTGGTGCCGGGCGGCGAATTCACCAGCGAGCTGAGCCGTCTGAAAGCAGGGGATACCTTGCTGATAGAGCGCCAGGCCTTTGGTTATCTGACGCTGGATCGCTTCATTGATGGTCGAGATCTCTGGCTGTTATCCACAGGCACGGGGGTGGCGCCGTTTCTGTCGATCCTGCAGGACTTCGAGGTCTGGGAGAAGTTTGAACGAATCATCCTGGTCTACAGTGCGCGAGAGGCGCGGGAGCTGGCCTATCAACCACTGATTGCCGAACTGACGCAGCGCGACTATCTGGTGGAATATGCGCACAAATTTCAGTTCATTCCGGTGGTCACTCGTGAGCGTTATGCCGGCGCTCTCAACGGGCGCATCACCACACTGATCGAAAATGGCGAACTGGAGAGGGTGGCAGGTGTCGAGCTGACTCCGGTGCATTCGCGAGTCATGCTCTGCGGTAATCCGCAGATGATCGATGACACCCGGGCCTTGCTCAAGCAACGCGGCATGGCCTTGAGTCTGACCCGTCGACCAGGACAGGTGGCGGTGGAAAACTACTGGTAAGAAAACGGCGCCCTCAGGCGCCGTTTCAGTCTTCAAGGCCGGTTGTTCTGGGCCTTGAGAAGATCGCGGATCTCGCCCAGCAACTCTTCTTCCTTGGTTGGCACTGGCGGCAAGGTCGGAGCGACGGCTTCTTCGCGTTTCAGGCGGTTGATGGCTTTGACGCCCATGAAAATCGCGAACGCGACGATGATGAAGTCCAGAATGCTCTGGATGAACTTGCCGTAGGCCATCACGACTGCGGGGGCGCTGCCCTCGGCGGCTTTCAGGGTTATCGCCAGATCACTGAAGTCCACTCCACCGATCAGCAGGCCGATTGGCGGCATGATCACATCACCGACAAACGACGAAACGATTTTGCCGAAGGCCGCACCGATGATGATACCGACGGCCATGTCGACCACATTGCCTTTGACCGCGAAGGCCTTGAACTCGCTGAGCACGCCCATAGTTATTTCCTTGTTACAGATGAGTTTGGTGTACGCAGTGTAAATCAGCAAAACGCGTCCTGCGCGAAACACCTTCTTACAATGCTCGTTTTTATCGACACATCAATTCGCGATTAGTTTGCAAAGTGCCACTAATCGCGCGCGATATACGCTACAAACGCCTGATTTTGAAGAAAAATTGATCAATCATGGCGTTACGATCTTTCTATTTATGTTTGGCGGGCCGAGCTTCTAGCCTCTGTTTGGCGCACCTGGATGCGCTTCAAAAAACAGAGGAGCCTGAAATGAATTCCACTCTTGGCCTCGGGGCTGTTCCCCATCGCCGTACGCTTGGCGTACTCGCCGCCAGCCTGCTGAGCTTTTCCGTGAATGCCGCACCCCTGACCCGGGATAACGGTGCCGCAGTGGGCGACAATCAGAATTCGCAGACCGCCGGTGCCAACGGCCCGGTGTTGTTGCAGGACGTGCAACTGATCCAGAAGCTGCAACGCTTTGATCGCGAGCGTATTCCCGAACGCGTCGTGCATGCTCGTGGCACCGGTGCTCATGGCACGTTCACCGCGACCAACAATCTGAGCGATCTGAGCAAGGCCAAAGTGTTCACTGTCGGCCAGGTCACGCCGGTGTTCGTGCGTTTCTCTGCTGTGGTTCACGGCAACCATTCACCGGAAACCCTGCGTGACCCACGGGGTTTCGCGACCAAGTTCTATACAGCAGACGGCAACTGGGACCTGGTGGGAAACAACTTCCCGACGTTCTTCATCCGCGACGCGATCAAGTTCCCGGACATGGTGCATGCCTTCAAGCCTGATCCGCGTACCAATCTGGACGATGATTCCCGCCGTTTCGACTTCTTCTCCCATATACCTGAAGCCACTCGTACATTGACCGAGTTGTATTCCAACTCAGGGACACCGGCCAGTTATCGGGAAATGGATGGCAACAGTGTGCACGCCTACAAATTGGTTAACGATAAGGGCGAAGTGCATTACGTCAAGTTTCACTGGAAAAGTCTGCAGGGGATAAAAAATCTCGATCCAAAACAGGTCGAGAAAGTGCAGGGTCGTGACTACAGTCACATGACTAATGATTTGGTAACTAATATCAATAAGGGAAATTTCCCGAAGTGGGACTTATACATTCAGGTTCTGAAACCGCAAGACTTGTCAAAGTTTGATTTCGATCCTCTTGATGCAACCAAGACCTGGCCCGGTATTCCAGAGCGAAAAGTTGGACAAATGGTCTTGAACCGTAATCCTTCGAACGTCTTCCAGGAAACTGAACAAGTGGCCATGGCACCTTCGAATGTTGTGCCGGGAATCGAGCCATCTGAAGATCGTCTGCTGCAAGGCCGGATATTTGCCTATGCCGACACCCAGATGTATCGCCTTGGCGCCAATGCTCTGCAGTTGCCGATCAATGCTGCAAAAGTACCGGTCAACAATGGTAATCAGGATGGCACGATGAATGCCGGTGCGAGTCACTCGGGTGTCAACTATCAGCCAAGCCGCCTGCAACCACGTGAAGAAACGCAAAGCGCGCGTTATAGCCAGACCGCTCTGCAGGGCAGCACACAACAGGCGAAGATTCAGCGTGAGCAGAACTTCAAGCAGGCCGGTGATCTGTATCGCTCGTTCAGCAAGAAGGAGCGTCAGGATCTGATCGAGAGCTTCGGCGGGTCGCTGGCAAGCACCGATGACGAGAGCAAGCACATCATGCTGTCCTTCCTCTATAAGGCGGATCCGGAATACGGCACCGGTGTGACCAAAGTCGCCAAGGGCGACCTGAATCGGGTCAAGGCCCTGGCGGCCAAACTGGTCGACTGACAGCGACCCTTTCAATCCCCGGCAATTGTCGGGGATTGACCGGCAGCAGCGCCGCGCGTCAGGCCAGCGGGGAAATCCGTACCGCGGCGCCGCGCTGATCGGCGAAGGCTGCGTTATCATCGCGGTTTTTGTCGGGGGTTCTGATGGCCAAGGCCAAGCGCATGTACGGCTGCACCGAGTGCGGCGCAACCTTTCCCAAGTGGGCCGGGCAGTGCGGCGAATGCGGCGCCTGGAATACCCTGACCGAAACCATGGTCGAGAGCGGCGGTGCCGCCGCCCCGAGCGGGCGCACTGGCTGGGCCGGTCAGCAAGCACAAATCAAGACCCTGGCCGAAGTCAGCATCGAAGAGATACCGCGTTTTTCCACAGCTTCCGGCGAACTGGACCGAGTGCTCGGCGGCGGTCTGGTGGACGGCTCGGTAGTGCTGATCGGCGGTGATCCGGGTATCGGCAAGTCGACAATTCTGCTGCAGACCCTGTGCAACCTCGCCAAGACCATGCCGGCGCTGTATGTCACCGGTGAGGAATCCCAGCAGCAAGTTGCCATGCGCGCGCGTCGCCTTGGGCTGCCGCAGGATCAACTGCGGGTGATGACCGAAACCTGCATCGAAACCATCATCGCCACCGCCCGCCAGGAAAAACCCAAGGTGATGGTGATCGACTCGATCCAGACGATCTTCACCGAACAACTGCAATCAGCACCGGGCGGCGTGTCCCAGGTGCGCGAAAGTGCGGCGTTGCTGGTGCGCTACGCCAAGCAAAGCGGCACGGCGATTTTCCTGGTCGGCCACGTGACCAAGGAAGGCGCACTGGCCGGCCCGCGCGTTCTGGAGCACATGGTCGACACCGTGCTGTATTTCGAAGGCGAGTCCGATGGCCGGTTGCGCCTGCTGCGGGCGGTGAAAAACCGTTTCGGCGCAGTCAACGAGCTGGGCGTTTTCGGCATGACCGACAAGGGCCTGAAAGAAGTTTCCAACCCTTCGGCGATTTTTCTTACACGCGCTCAGGAAGAAGTCCCGGGCAGTGTGGTGATGGCAACGTGGGAAGGCACCCGGCCGATGCTGGTGGAAGTCCAGGCGCTTGTGGATGACAGTCACTTGGCCAATCCGCGTCGGGTCACCTTAGGCCTGGATCAGAACCGTCTGGCGATGTTGCTGGCGGTACTGCACCGGCATGGCGGCATTCCGACCCACGATCAGGACGTGTTCCTCAACGTGGTCGGCGGGGTGAAGGTGCTGGAAACCGCATCCGACCTGGCGTTGATGGCCGCCGTCATGTCGAGCCTGCGCAACCGTCCGTTGCCTCATGATCTGCTGGTGTTCGGTGAAGTCGGCCTGTCCGGCGAAGTGCGTCCGGTGCCGAGCGGTCAGGAGCGGTTGAAGGAAGCCGCCAAACACGGCTTCAAACGCGCGATCGTGCCCAAGGGCAACGCGCCAAAAGAAGCGCCGGCAGGGTTGCAGATCATTGCGGTGACGCGTCTGGAGCAGGCGCTGGATTCACTCTTCGAGTAATCAGAGCTCCATCAGCGCGCCAAGCTCCCGTTCGAGCTCGGCCTCATCCCCGAGGTTGAGTTCGATCAGGCGGCGCAGGCGCTGGATCGATTCCAGGCTGATGTGCCGGCACTGGAAGCCCAGTTGGCCGTGATCATCGTGTGCCAGTTGCACGTCCATCTGGATGTCGGTGTCGTCGCTCAGGTGAATGTCGACGTTGAAGTCCTGCGTTTCATCCCCCAGCCACGGATCCGGCCGCTCGATCAACAATCCCTTGAGCGACAGGTCGATCAGCTTCACCGGCCAGATGTACTCGCCCTGGCTCAATTCGGTTCTGGCATCGAACGCGATACGTTTGAAGCGGCGACGCTCGGACGGGTGCTCGCTCATGGCGCAATCCTCTGGACGGTTCGCTGACTATAGACCCGCCACGTCGAGTGTTGCCAGTCAGGCAGGGCGTCCGACCAATGTCGGGGTATGGCCTTTGCCGCCAGTAGCGCTAAACTCGGGGTGGCTGTCTTTCTTGTCCACCCTGGCTGGAATAATAAAATGAAAAATAATAATAGCCCGCTGCGCCACTTACCCTGGCTAGTGCTGGCAATCGTAGGAGCGTGCGCCCTGGGCGTAGTGGCATTGCGCCGAGGCGAGGCGATCAACGCCTTGTGGATCGTGGTCGCCGCGGTGGCCATTTATCTGGTTGCGTACCGTTACTACAGCCTGTTCATCGCAAACAATGTGATGCAACTCGATCCACGCCGGGCCACCCCCGCCGTGCTCAACAACGACGGTCTGGACTACGTTCCGACCAACAAACACATTCTCTTCGGACACCACTTCGCGGCCATCGCCGGCGCGGGGCCTCTGGTCGGTCCGGTATTGGCTGCGCAGATGGGCTACCTGCCCGGCACGCTGTGGCTGATTGCCGGTGTGGTGCTGGCGGGCGCGGTGCAGGACTTCATGGTTCTGTTCATGTCGACCCGTCGCAACGGCCGTTCGCTCGGCGACATGGTGCGTGAAGAAATGGGCCGTATCCCCGGTACCATTGCGCTGTTCGGCTGCTTCCTGATCATGATCATCATCCTCGCGGTGCTGGCGCTGATCGTCGTCAAAGCCTTGGCCGAGAGCCCTTGGGGCATCTTCACCGTGATGGCGACCATCCCGATTGCGATGTTCATGGGCATCTACATGCGTTACATCCGCCCGGGTCGCATCGGCGAGATCTCGGTGATCGGCGTGGTGCTGCTGCTCGGTTCGATCTGGCTGGGCGGGCAGATTGCCGCTGATCCGGTGTGGGCCAAGGCCTTCAGCTTCACCGGCGTGCAAATCACCTGGATGCTGATCGGTTACGGCTTCGTTGCCGCTGTGTTGCCGGTCTGGCTGATTCTCGCGCCACGTGACTATCTGTCCACGTTCCTCAAGATCGGTACCATCATCGCACTGGCGATCGGCATTCTGGTCACCATGCCCGAGCTGAAAATGCCGGCGTTGACCCAGTTCGTCGACGGCACCGGTCCGGTGTGGAAGGGCGGTCTGTTCCCGTTCCTGTTCATCACCATCGCTTGCGGCGCGGTATCGGGCTTTCACGCACTGATCTCGTCCGGCACCACGCCGAAACTGCTGGATAACGAAACCAACGCCCGTTACATCGGTTACGGCGGCATGCTGATGGAATCGTTCGTGGCCATCATGGCCATGGTTGCCGCTTCGGTGATCGAACCTGGCGTGTACTTCGCCATGAACAGCCCGGCTGCCGTGGTCGGCGGTGATGTGGTGGCGGTTGCGACTGCAGTCAGCAACTGGGGCTTTGCGATTACCCCGGATGCTCTGCAGGCCGTGGCCCATGACATCGGCGAGACCACCATTCTGGCCCGTGCCGGTGGTGCCCCGACCCTGGCGGTCGGTATCGCGCAGATCCTGCACAGTGTCCTGCCGGGTGAAAACACCATGGCGTTCTGGTACCACTTCGCGATCCTGTTCGAAGCGCTGTTCATCCTGACCGCTGTGGACGCCGGCACCCGTGCCGGGCGCTTCATGCTGCAGGATCTGCTCGGTTCCTTCGTGCCGGCGCTGAAACGTACCGAATCCTGGACCGCCAACCTGATCGCCACCGCCGGTTGTGTGGCGATGTGGGGTTGGTTGCTGTATCAGGGCGTGATCGATCCGCTGGGTGGCATCAACACCTTGTGGCCGCTGTTCGGTATCTCCAACCAAATGCTGGCCGGTATCGCGCTGATGCTCGGCACCGTGGTCCTGATCAAGATGAAGCGTCAGCGCTACATTTGGGTCACCCTGCTGCCGGCGGCCTGGCTGCTGATCTGCACCACGACCGCAGGCTTCATCAAGCTGTTCGACGCCAACCCGGCCGTCGGCTTCCTGTCGCTGGCCAAGAAGTACAGCGATGCACTGGCCGCAGGCCAGGTGATCGCACCGGCCAAGAGCGTCGAACAGATGCAGCACGTGATCTTCAACGCTTACACCAACGCAACGCTGACCGCGCTGTTCCTGTTCGTGGTATTCAGCATCCTGTTCTATGCACTCAAGGTCGGCATCGCCGCCTGGGGCAAAAAAGAGCGTACGGATAAAGAATCGCCGTTCCAGGCTCTGCCGGACGCGTAACCAGAGGATTGCACCATGTTCAATGACCTGAGTCGCCTCGGTAAATACCTCGGTCAGGCCGCGCGCCTGATGGTCGGCATGCCCGACTACGACACGTACGTCGAGCATATGCAAACCAAACACCCGGACAAACCGGTGATGAGCTACGAGATGTTCTTTCGCGAACGTCAGGAAGCCCGTTACGGTGGCAAGGGTGGGCCGAAGTGCTGTTGAGCCGCTGATCGCGGTTCATCAGAGGTGAGGTGGGAGCAGGTCTTTCGACCTGCTCCCATTTTTATTTGTGCAATTGAAGGAGATCGAGTTTGTCTTCTCCCATCCCGGTCACGGTGCTCAGCGGTTTCCTCGGCGCCGGCAAGACCACCTTGCTGCGTCATCTGTTGAAAGCCGAGCACGGCCTGAAAATCGCCGTGATCGAAAACGAATTCAGCGACGCCGGCATCGACACCCAACTGCTGGGCGACGAGCCGGTGCAAGTCATGACCCTGGCCAACGGCTGCGTCTGCTGCACCATTCACACCGACCTGACCAAAGCCCTGTACCTGCTGCTCGAACGGCTGGACAGCGGTGAAATCGCCTTTGATCGGCTGGTCATCGAGTGCACCGGCCTGGCAGACCCGGCGCCAGTGGCGCAGACGTTTTTCATCGACGAAGAACTGCGTGAACGCTACTTGCTCGACGGCATCATCACCCTCGTCGACGCGGCCCATGCCGAGCTGCACCTGACCCAGACCATCGCCCAGGCACAGATCGGTTTTGCCGACCGCTTGCTGGTGAGCAAGACCGATCTGGTGGACGAGGCTGCGTTCACCACGCTCAGTGAACGCCTGACCCGCATCAACCGCCGTGCGCCGATTCGCGTGGTCGAACACGGAAACATTGATCTGGCCGAATTGCTCGATGTGCGCGGTTTCAACCTCAATGCCGATCTCGGCGGTGGAGTGAGCCTGCGACCGGTCAGCAAGGCGCCGTCCATCGACCGGATTTCCAGTCTGGTGCTGCGTACCGATCAGCCGCTGGATATCGATCAGCTCAGCGAGTTCATGAACGAATTGCTGGAAGAGCACGGCAAGCAATTGCTGCGCTACAAGGGCGTGCTGAACATTGCGGGCGAAGATCGTCGGCTGGTGTTTCAGGGCGTGCTGAAACTCTACGGCTTCGACTGGGACACCGAGTGGGCCGAAAGCGAGGCGCGGGAAAGCGTGATCGTGTTTATCGCCGACGATTTGCCGGAAGAGAAGATCCGGGCGGGGTTTGCCAGGGTGGCGGCGAACTGAGTCCGCCGCTGTCTCAGTGCGTGGAACCGCTGAGAATCGTCTGTTCCAGATGATCCAGATGACGGTTCATCAGCGACACGGCCTCGGCGGCGTCATCACGCTCGATCGCCTCGACGATCCGGGCGTGGTCCTGCCAACCGCAACAGCTGTGCGCTCTTTCAATGCAACGCGCAATCGCCAGTGAGGTCAACGGCACCAGCGTGCCGAGAAAATGCGCCAACGGTGCATTCCCGGCCATTTTCGCCAACTGCAAATGAAACTCCCCGGACAGGCGAATCGCCGCACCGCGTCGGTCTTTATCCACAGCCTGACGTTCGCATTCGATCAACGCGCGCAGGCGTTTCAGATCCTCAGCCTGCGCATGCTGACAAGCCAGTCGCACCAGCGTGTTCTCGGCCAGACGCCGGGCGTGCAAGGCCTGACGGGTCTGCTCGGCGTCCGGCGCAGCAACCCGCGGCCGATGGTTGGCCCGCAGCACGATGATCTGCTCGTGGGACAGCTGGGTCAGCACCCGACGCACATCGGCGCGGCTGACACCGAACATGTGCTTGAGACTCTCTTCTGTGAAACGGCTGGCGGCATCGAGGCGCTGTTCGAGGATCGCATCAAGCAGGCGCGGATAGAGATCGTCCACCGGCGCTTGCAGGCGGGAGAAGGGCAGGGCCGCCGAGGTCGGGCGAGGGTTCGACGGCGTGGCAAGACTGTTCATGGCCGGTCTCCAGTGTGAGGTGTTTCAGGTGTTCAGGTTGTCATCCGGAATGTTCAGTTCGATGCCCATGCGCTGGCCTTCACGCAGGATGTGCCGGCGCATTTCGGCACTGGCCTGAGCGCTGTTCTTGCTGCGGATCGCACGTACCACGGCTTCGTTTTCCTCAAGGCGTTCGGCCAGGTGTTCCGGTGAATTGCGCAGCACTTCGGCGCTCTGCTTGAGGGCGTTGCTGGTCTGCTGCACCACGCTCTGGAAAATCGGGTTCGAGGTCAGGGTGAACAGTTCTTCGTGGAAGGCGATATAGGCGCTGACCCCGGCCTCGCTGTCACCTGCTTCGAGGGCTTCGCGCATGTCCATCAAGGTCAGGCGCAGTTGCCCAACTTCCTTGCTGCTGATCGACTGCGCCACCAGACCGACGATGAACGGCTCGAGGGTGTAGCGCAGTTGCAGCACGTCTTCGAGGCTGGCGCCGGCTACCGCGCTGTCGTGGCTTTGGTTGTCACTGGCCTGCGCGTCGAGCACCACTACGCCTTTGCCCGGCATCGAGCGCACCAGACCCAGGGTTTCCAGCACGATCACCGCTTCGCGCAGGCTCGGGCGGCTGATGCCCAGTTGCTCGGCCAGTTCGCGCTGGCCCGGCAGCATTTCGCCGGAGCGCCACTGGCCACGGGCGAGGGCGGCCCGGAGTTTTTCTACCACTGAGTTGACGACGGTTGATGTAGTAATCACGTGTTTGCTCCACGAGCCGTGCCTGCAGGTGCGCAGGCACGGCGCTCATTCAGAATTCTTTGGCCGCCGCTTGAGCGGCCGTTTTTCTCGGCTGAAAGTTATAGCCCTGCTCGCCGTTGAGCACCTTGTTCGCCCGCTGCACGTCGATGTCCTTTTCCCAACGGGCGATGGCCACGGTGGCGACGCAGTTGCCGATCAGGTTGGTCAGTGCCCGGCCGATGCCCATGAACCAGTCCACCGCCAGTACCAGCACCAGACCGACCACCGGAATCGCCGGAATCGCAGTCAGCGTGGCCGCCAGAATCACCAGCGCAGAACCCGGAATGCCGTGGGCTCCTTTGGAGGTAATCAGCGACACCAGCAGAATCGTCAGCAGATCGGTCATGGCCAGCGGTGTGCCGGTGGCGTTGGCGATGAACACGATGGCCAGGGTCAGGTAGATCGAAAATCCATCGAGATTGAACGAGTAACCGGTGGGAATCACCAGCCCGACGGTGGAGCTGCCGATGCCCAAGTGTTCCAGTTTGCGCATGATCTGCGGCAGCACGGCGTCGGAGGACGCGGTACCCATGACGATCAGCAGTTCTTCGCGCAGGTACTTGAGCAGCGGCCACATGCGCAGGCCGGAGGCACGCATCACCAGACCGAGAATCACGCTGACGAACGCGATGCATGTCAGATAAAACAGGCCGACCAGACTGCCCAGATGTTGCAGCGAATCCAGGCCATATTTGCTGGTGGTGAAGGCGATGGCACCGAACACGCCGATCGGCGCCAGACGCACGATCATGCCCATGATCCGGAAAATCACATGGCTCAGTTCGTTGATCAGTCGAGAGATGCCGGAAGCGGCTTCGCCGACCAGATTCAGCGCGCTGCCGAACAGCACCGAGAACAACAGCACTTGCAGGATGTTGTTGTCAGCGAAGGCGCCGAGTACCGAGGTCGGAATCAGATCCATAAGGAACTGAGTGGTGGTGTGCATGTGCTGGCCGCGCTCGGCGATGTCGCCCATGTCGGCGGCGGACAGCTGCTCCAGATGGATGTTGGCGCCGCTGCCGATCCCGGTGCTGAAGGCGAACACCAGACCGATCACCAGAGCGATGGTGGTCAGCACTTCGAAGTAGATCACCGACTTGAGGCCGATGCGCCCGACCTTTTTCAGGTCGCCGGCGCCGCTGATGCCGCTGACCACCACGCAGAACACGATCAGGCCGATGAGCATTTTGATCAGTTTGATGAAACCGTCGCCGAGCGGTTTCAGCTGGGCCGAGTATTCAGGAAGGGTCAGCCCGCAGACGATGCCGAGCACCAGTCCGAGAACCACTTGGAGGAAGATTGAACGCGAGCACCATCTGAGCATGGGAGGAATCCTGGTCGGTGTCCTGGCTGCCGTGCGCGGGGCGCATCAGATTCAGGACTTAATTATTGTGGTCTTACCGGTATGTCCAGTGCGGATGCAGTCTAGGCGCTGTTTTTTACGGATCGCAAGTGAAAAATGACGAATTGGCATGACCGGTCTTACCAGTTATGCGCCAGGCCCCGACCTTGAGCCATTCGGGGTTGAAAACTTTTTCGCAGACGAAAAAAAACCGGCCATCACTGGCCGGTTTTTCATGCTGCGGGTTTAACGTCGCGATTAAGCGCCGTATACCGGCAGTTTCTTGCAGATGGCTTTGACTTTCTCACGAACGGCGTCGATCACCGCTTCGTTGTTCAGATCAGCCAGGATGTCGCAGATCCAGCCGGCCAGCTCTTTGCACTCTGCTTCCTTGAAGCCGCGAGTGGTCACAGCCGGAGTACCGAAGCGCAGGCCGGAAGTGACGAACGGGGAGCGTGGGTCGTTTGGCACGGAGTTCTTGTTCACGGTGATGAACGCTTTGCCCAGAGCGGCGTCGGCGTCTTTACCGGAGATTTCCTGCTTGATCAGCGACAGCAGGAACAGGTGGTTTTCAGTACCGCCGGAAACCACGTCGAAACCGCGCTCGATGAACACGCCGGCCATGGCCTGGGCGTTTTTCACCACTTGTTGCTGGTAAGCCTTGAACTCAGGCTGCAGTGCTTCCTTGAAGCAGATCGCTTTGGCGGCGATCACGTGCTCCAGCGGGCCACCCTGGGCGCCCGGGAAAACAGCGGAGTTCAGCTTCTTCTCGATGTCGGCGTTGGCGCGAGCCAGGATCAGGCCACCACGAGGACCACGCAGGGTCTTGTGGGTGGTGGTGGTCACGACGTCAGCGAATGGAACCGGGTTCGGGTAGACGCCAGCGGCGACCAGACCGGCCACGTGAGCCATGTCGACGAACAGGTAGGCGCCAACCTTGTCGGCGATGGCGCGGAAGCGCGGGAAGTCGAGGATCTGCGAGTAGGCAGAGAAACCGGCCACGATCATTTTCGGCTTGTGCTCAACCGCCAGACGCTCGACTTCGTCGTAGTCGATCAGGCCGTTGGCGTCGATGCCGTACTGGATGGCGTTGTACAGCTTGCCGGAGGAGGAAACGCTGGCGCCGTGGGTCAGGTGACCGCCGTGAGCCAGGCTCATGCCCAGGATGGTGTCACCGGCCGACAGCAGGGCCAGGTAGACAGCGGCGTTGGCTTGGGAACCAGCGTGCGGCTGAACGTTGGCGTAGTCGGCGCCGAACAGTTCCTTGGCGCGGTCGATGGCCAGTTGCTCAACAACGTCGACGTACTCGCAACCACCGTAGTAGCGCTTGCCCGGGTAGCCTTCGGCGTACTTGTTGGTCAGAACCGAGCCTTGAGCTTCCATCACCGCTGGGCTGGTGTAGTTCTCCGAAGCGATCAGCTCGATGTGTTCTTCCTGGCGCTGGGCTTCTTGCTCCATGGCGGCAAAAAGATCGGCGTCGTACTTGGCAATAGTCAAATCACGGCTGAACATGGCGGTCCTCAAGGATCGGGGGCAGAAAAGGGGGGCATTCTAACCCATCGGGTTTTGGATGGCATATGAAACGACATCATGTCGCAGACAAGTGGCGTTCATGACCAGATGTGTGGCGTCCGTGCCGGCCTTTTCCTGGCCAGCCGGTTCGCACAATAGCCGGGTTGGCGGCAGGATTGCGTGATCGACATCAATCCCTGTGGGAGCGAGCCTGCTTGCGGAGGCCACCCCACCGATCTTCAGTCGAACATGAACAGCGCGTCATTGCTGAACTGCGCCTCGAAGCGGGTGGCCGGCATCGGCCGCCCGAACAGATAACCCTGAACCTCGTCGCAGCCATGCTCGCGCAGGAAGTCCAGTTGTTCATGGGTTTCCACGCCTTCTGCGATCACCGCCAGATTGAGGCTGTGGGCCATGGCGATGATCGCCCGGGCGATCTGCGCATCCTGTTCGCCGGAAGGCAAACCGTCGACGAAGGTGCGGTCGATCTTCAGCACGTCGATCGGGAATTGCTTGAGATAGTTCAGCGATGAGTAGCCGGTGCCGAAGTCGTCGACCGCGATGCTCAGGCCGAGGTTCTTCAGGCCGGCAAGGATCTGCATCGCTTCGCTGACTTCACGCATCAGGATACTTTCAGTCAGCTCCAGCTCCAGGCACGCCGGCGGCAGACCGGTTTCCTTGAGGATGGTGGCGATCCGCGTGCCGAGCTGGCCGTCGGAGAACTGCCGGGCGGAAATGTTTACCGAGACTTTCGGTACGCGCACACGGCTCTGGTGCCAGGTCTTGAGCTGGCGACAGGCTTCGCTGATCACCCAGTCGCCGACGTCCACCACCAGCCCGAGTTCTTCAAGCACCGGGATGAAGTCCCCCGGCGGCACCAGCCCGCGACGCGGATGACGCCAGCGCAGCAGGGCTTCGGCACCGGTCAGACGTTTACCGTCGCCGCTGAACTGCGGCTGGTAATACAGCACGAATTCGTTCTGCTCGAGGGCGTGGCGCAGGTCGCTTTCCAGTTCCAGGCGCTCCAGCGCGCTGGCGTTCATGTCGGCCTGATAGAACTGGAAGTTGTTCTTGCCGCGCTCCTTGGCGTGGTACATCGCGGTGTCGGCGTTCTTCATCAACTGACTGAGTTCGTTGCCGTCCTGCGGGCTCAGGGCGATGCCGATACTGGCGGTGACGAAGAATTCGCGACCTTCGAGCACGAACGGCCGAACGAGGCTGGCGAGGATCTGCTCGGCCACGTGGATCGCACGGTTCAGCGCCATATCGCGGCTGGAACGATGTTGCAGCAGCAGGGTGAATTCGTCCCCGCCCATCCGCGCCACGGTGTCGTCATCGTCGACACAGGCCAGCAACCGCGTGGCCATGTCCTTGAGCATGCGGTCGCCGGCAGCATGACCAAGGGAGTCGTTGATCGGTTTGAAACGGTCGAGGTCGAGGAACATCAGTACCACCCACGACTTCTGCCGGTCGGCCGATTGCAGCGCGGTGTGCAGACGATCCTGGAACAGCGTGCGGTTCGGCAGGTGGGTCAGGGCGTCGTAGTAGGCGAGACGGTGAATGCGCTGCTCGCTGGCCTTACGCTCGCTGATGTCGCTGAAGAAGCACACGTAACTCGCCAGATCGCCCTCGTCATCGAGCACCGCAGTGATGCCGACCCACGCCGGGTAGTGCTCGCCGTTGCGCCGCTTGAGCCAGACTTCGCCTTCCCAGGTGCTGTGCTGATGCAATTGCTTGAGCACGTAGCGCAGGTGCGCATCCTGTTGTTCGTCGACGGTGAGCATGTTCGGCAACTGGTCGAGCACTTCGCTCACCGCGTAACCGCTGACACGACTGAACGCTTCGTTGGCCTGAACGATGTAACCGGCCGGGTCGGTGATCAGGATCGCCGAGGTCGAGTGCTCGAATACCGTGGCCGCCATGCGCAGGTCTTTCTCGGCGCGGCGCTGTTGGCTGATGTCACGACCGACCCCGAGCACGCCTTCGAACGCACCGTGCTCGTCCCACACCAGCACCAGACGCAGTTCGATCGGGATCTTGCGGCCATCGGCGCGCAGGCAGTCGAACAGGAACAACTGGGTCTGTACCTGGCTACGCAAAATCACCAGTTGCTCGGGTTTGCCCAACGCTTTGCTGACCCGATCCATCAGGAGATAGATGCCGCTCAATTGCTGCGGATTAGCGATGGTCGACTGCCAGCCGTTCTGGAAAATCCACTCGGCGTCGTAGCCCAGCACCGCTTGCACTGACGGGCTGACGTAGTTGAGCGAGAGCTTGCTGTCGGTGGAGAAGATCACATCACTGATGCTTTCGGCGAGCATCCGGTAGCGCTGTTCGCTGTCACGCAGGGATTCGCTGGCCTCTATCTGCTCGGTGATGTCCTTGGCCACGCCGATGATCCGCGTGACCTGATCGTGCTTGTCCCGGGCCAGCGCCTGTTCGCGGATATCGAAGCGCCGCCACTTGCCGTCGCGATGACGGAAACGCAACTGGCATTGCAGCAACTGGCTGTAACCTGCATGACGCTGCATTTGCCGCGAGCGGTGGTAATAGTCGGCGTCTTCCGGGTGCAGGAGGATTTCCCAGAAGTACTCGCCCATCTGGTGCAGTTCGGTGCGGTTGTAGCCGAGGGTCTGGCCCAAATGGTGGTTACTGAAGATCATTCGCTGGCTGATCACATCCTGCACGTACAGATGATCCGGCACGGTACGCACCACGTCCGACCAGAAGCCTTCGCGCTCCAGCAGCGACAGTTCGATCAGCTTGCGGCTGGTGATGTCATTGATGCTCAGGATCACGGCTTTGTAGTCGTGCTGTTCGTGAGGCAAACGCAACACCAGCCACAGGTGCTGGTCGCGGCCGTTGATGTCCGGCAGTTTGATTTCCAGTTCCAGCTGCTTTTGCTGCTGGAGTACGGCATCGAGCACTTGATTGCCGATCGCGCACTGGCTGTGCGGATGACCGTCGATCAGCAGTTGCCAGGCGTGCTCGCAGGAATTGACGTTGAGCAGTTGCAACGCCACCTGATTGACCTCGGTGACTCGTAGTTCCTGCAGCAATTGCTGGCGTTGCTGTGGCTGGTCGAGCCAGGCCTTGAGCTGGTCGCTGGTCTGGATCTGGGTCTTTTCGAAAACCTGTTTCAATCCCGAAAGATCCAGCACACACAGCGCCACACCGGTGCCTTCGAAAATGTCCTGATAACGACGTCGTCCTTCATGCACCTGGCGCTGGCGGCGGCGCATGTTCAGCAAGGCAATGAACGGCAGCAGGGACAACGCCAGGCCCAGCAGGCATTTGCCGATGAACGCCGGCAGCAATTCTTCGAGCACGTGTTGCCGGTCGAACAGTCCGCGCAGTTGCCAGTCGCTGCTGCTCAGCGGCACGGTCAGCACGCTGTTGGCCAGATCGTCAGGCGTCAGGGTGCTGGTCTTGGTGGTCGGCTGGGCTTCGTCGCGGCTGATGATCTGATGGTTGATGCGGTTTTCCACCAGCCACAAAGGGCGGATTCCGCTGTCACCCTGTTTGGTCAGCGAGGCAAAGAAAGTCGGGGTGAGGCGCAGTGCCCAATAACCGCGAGTGCTGCCGCTGGCCTGATGCAGCAACAGATGCACCACCGAGCCGTCGTCGGCGTTGCTGAAGTAATGTGCCTGGGCGTGACTGCGGCGGACCAGGTCGCTGAGGTAGTCGGCGTCCTTGCTGTCGGTGGCGCTGTCGCTGAGGATTTTTCCCGACGGGCTGAGCAAAGCCATGCTCTGCAGATCAGGCAGGGATTTCTGCAGCTTGCGCAGCAGCGTCTGCTGTTCGTCGGTGGACTGCGGCTGTTCGACGATCGGTAGCAGATTGAGGGCGATCTGCGCGTTCAGCGACATGTTCAGGCTGACTTGCGAGGCGAGATCGGCGGTGTAATCGATGGTGTACTGGCGCTGGTTTTTCTGGGTTTCACGCAACTGATCGAGCAGTTGCCAGAACAGCAACGCCAGCAGCAACAGCACCAAAGTCGCCAGCGCGCCTTTCAATGTTCCGCGCAGGGACGAGCCGGGCGCCGGTTGGGTGCTGCTCACAGAGGCTGGCGGAGTGACATTGGACAAGCTGTAATCCTGCGGTTTGGCTGGACTGGCGCGACGTGCACTATAAGCCGGACGCCCAAAGGGCGGCTAGCATGCCTTGAGTTGTGGCGAAGTGCCAGCCCCGCTCGGCTGGACTGCCTTCTGTCATTCAGGTAGCTTTGCCGGTTACGCGGGAGCGTTCCAGCTCCTAGACTTTCCGCGCGCACGCATTGATATCCTCCAGTGAACGACGCGCACGGTCTGGCCAGGCATTGCCTGTGTCCCAATCATTCATCAGTCACTGACCCAAGGTTCTCCATGGCTCAATACGTCTTCACCATGCATCGGCTGGGCAAAGTTGTTCCGCCGAAGCGGGAAATCCTGAAAAACATTTCTCTGTCCTTCTTCCCGGGCGCCAAGATCGGCGTACTCGGCCTCAACGGTTCGGGTAAGTCCACGCTGCTGAAGATCATGGCCGGCGTCGACACCGAATTCGAAGGCGAAGCGCGCCCGATGCCGGAACTGAACATCGGTTATCTGCCGCAAGAGCCGCAACTTGATCCGACCAAGACCGTGCGTGAAGTGGTCGAGGAAGCGGTCAGCGTGATCAAGGATGCGCAAGCGCGTCTGGACGAGGTCTACGCCGCCTACGCCGACCCGGACGCCGACTTCGACAAGCTGGCCGCCGAACAGGCCAAGCTCGAAGCGATCCTGCAGGCCAGCGACGGTCACAACCTGGAGCGTCAACTGGAAGTCGCCGCCGATGCGCTGCGTCTGCCGGCCTGGGACGCCAAGGTCGAACACCTGTCCGGTGGTGAAAAGCGTCGTGTGGCCCTGTGCCGTCTGCTGCTGTCCGCCCCGGACATGCTGCTACTCGACGAACCGACCAACCACCTGGACGCCGACTCCGTTGCGTGGCTCGAACACTTCCTGCACGACTTCCCGGGCACTGTGGTCGCGATCACGCACGACCGTTACTTCCTGGACAACGTCGCCGGCTGGATTCTGGAACTCGACCGCGGCGCGGGCATTCCTTACGAGGGCAACTACTCGGGTTGGCTGGAAGCCAAGTCCGAGCGTCTGGCCCAGGAATCCAAGCAGCAATCGGCTCACGAAAAAGCCATGAAGGAAGAACTGGAGTGGGTGCGCAAAGGCGCCAAGGCCCGTCAGTCGAAATCCAAGGCTCGTCTGCAACGCTTCGAAGAAATGCAGTCGCAGGAATTCCAGAAGCGTTCGGAAACCAACGAGATCTACATCCCGGCCGGTCCACGCCTGGGCGACAAGGTCATCGAATTCAAGAACGTCACCAAGGGCTATGGCGATCGTGTACTGATCGACAACCTGTCGTTCTCGATGCCGAAAGGCGCCATCGTCGGCGTGATCGGCGGTAACGGTGCCGGTAAGTCGACCCTGTTCCGCATGCTGATGGGCAAGGAAACTCCGGACTCCGGCAGCATCGAGATCGGCGAAACCGTGCAACTGGCCTGCGTTGACCAGAGCCGCGAAGACCTGGACGGCAGCAAGACCGTTTTCCAGCAGATCTCCGACGGTTCCGACCAGATCCGCATCGGCAACTACGAGATCCCGTCGCGTACCTACGTCGGTCGCTTCAACTTCAAGGGCGGCGATCAGCAGAAGTTCGTCAAGGACCTGTCCGGTGGTGAGCGCGGTCGTCTGCACCTGGCGCTGACCCTGAAGGAGGGCGGCAACGTCCTGCTGCTCGACGAACCGTCCAACGACCTCGACGTTGAAACCCTGCGTTCCCTGGAAGAAGCCCTGCTGGACTTCCCGGGCGCCGCCATTGTGATCTCTCACGATCGGTGGTTCCTTGACCGCGTCGCGACGCACATCCTGGCTTACGAAGACGACTCGCAAGCGGTGTTCTTCGAAGGCAACTACACCGAGTACGAAGCCGATCGCAAAAAGCGCCTCGGCGAAGCAGCGGCCCAGCCACACCGGGTACGCCACAAGAAACTGGCCTGATTTCAGGTTGGTTGCATGAAAAAGCGGAGCCTTCGGGCTCCGCTTTTTTTTGCCGGCGATCCGCCGTGATTTATAACGTGTGTACTGTTTGTTTTCATAAATGCGACATTTTTGTCTGTTGCTGTGTACATGTCGTTTGTTACAGTCCGGCTCAATCTCCTCCAATGACAACAAATTTGCCGAGACTTTTCCCATGATCGAATCCGTCGAATCCTTCCTCGCCCGTCTGAAAAAACGCGATCCGGATCAGCCCGAATTCCACCAGGCCGTCGAAGAAGTCCTGCGCAGCCTGTGGCCGTTTCTCGAAGCCCATCCGCACTATCTGACGTCGGGAGTTCTGGAGCGCATCTGCGAACCGGAACGGGCGGTGGTGTTCCGGGTGTCGTGGGTCGACGATCAGGGCAAGGTCCAGGTCAACCGCGGTTTCCGCATCCAGATGAACAGCGCCATTGGCCCGTACAAGGGCGGTTTGCGCTTCCACCCTTCGGTGAATCTGGGCGTGCTGAAATTCCTCGCCTTCGAGCAGACCTTCAAGAACTCCCTGACCTCGCTGCCCATGGGCGGCGGCAAGGGCGGTTCGGACTTCGATCCGAAGGGCAAGAGCGACGCCGAAGTCATGCGTTTCTGCCAGGCGTTCATGAGCGAGCTATACCGCCACATCGGTGCCGACGTGGACGTGCCGGCGGGCGATATCGGTGTCGGTGCACGGGAGATCGGTTTCCTGTTCGGCCAATACAAGCGCCTGAGCAACCAGTTCACCAGCGTGCTGACCGGCAAGGGCATGACCTACGGCGGCAGCCTGATCCGCCCGGAAGCCACCGGTTTCGGTTGCGTGTATTTCGCCGAGGAAATGCTCAAGCGCCGCGAGCAGACCGTCGAAGGCAAGCGCGTGGCGATCTCCGGTTCCGGCAACGTTGCCCAGTACGCGGCTCGCAAAGTGATGGATCTGGGCGGCAAGGTGATTTCCCTGTCCGATTCCGAAGGCACGCTGTATTGCGAGGCCGGCCTGAGCGAAGAGCAGTGGCTGGCGCTGCTGGAGCTGAAAAACGTCAGGCGTGGACGGATCAGCGAACTGGCGGCGTTTGGCCTGGAGTTCCGCGCTGGTCAGCTGCCATGGTCGTTGCCGTGCGATATCGCGTTGCCATGCGCCACCCAGAACGAACTCGACGCCGAAGCTGCCCGCACCTTGCTGCGCAACGGCTGCATCTGTGTGGCCGAGGGCGCGAACATGCCGACCACTCTTGAGGCTGTGGATATCTTTATCGAAGCCGGCATTCTGTTCGCGCCGGGCAAGGCATCGAATGCCGGCGGCGTGGCGGTCAGCGGTCTGGAGATGTCGCAGAACGCCATGCGCCTGCTGTGGACGGCGGGCGAGGTGGACAGCAAGCTGCACGGGATCATGCAGTCGATCCACCATGCCTGTGTGCATTACGGTGAGGAAAACGGGCGGATCAACTACGTCAAAGGCGCGAACATCGCCGGTTTCGTCAAAGTCGCCGACGCGATGCTGGCGCAAGGCGTGGTTTAAGGCAGATCGATTCGGATCACTTCGATCAGTTGATTGCCGGCCGGGCGCTGCCACAGCACTTCGTCGTTGAGCCGGGCACCGAGCAGTGCACGGCCTAGCGGTGAGGCCCAGTTGATCAGGCCGTTGGCCGCATCGGCCTGATCTTCGCCGACCAGTTGCACCCGGCGCTCGGTGGCGTGTTCATCGGCGTAAGTCACCCAGCTGCCGATCTGCACCTTGTCGGTCGAGGTCGGGGCGAGCGCGACCTGGGCGCTGCCGACCCGCTGATTGAAATAGCGCAAATCCCGTTCGAGATCGGCCAGTCGCTGCTTGTCGGCTTGCTCGCCCTTGGCAGACTGTTCGGCGTGCAACGTCTGCAGTTCGGCGACTTTCGTCTGCAACTGGACAAGCCCTTGCGGCGTGACGTAATTGGGTTGAGTGCTGACCTGCCGTTCGACTGGCTGATCGGCCTGCGCGGCGGCGTTGTCTTCGTTGACGAAAGCACGGCTCATGGTGACCTCCTGTGACAACCGTTGGGCCATGTTCGCAGGCAATGAGTTTCACTGGATGTCTGGAAACGACCTACTGCGAGCGATAAGCCCGCGCGGCGCCCTGATCCTTCTGTTGCTGCCAGGCCCGTTCGCGCTCGTCCCAATGTTCGTTGCGATAGTCTTCGCGATCCCGGTTTTCCAGCATCGCCTGACATTGGCGGAAACCGTCGCTCCAGCCCTCGGCGTATTGCTTGTCCTTAAGGTAGCGCGGCACATTCTTGCGAAACTCGCCGCTGATCGAGCCGGCCGCCTGACGACCGCTGATGCAACCGTCATCGAAACCGTCGGCGAACGCCGGTGGGTAACCCTTGGCAATCAGATCTTCGTGGGTGCTTTGACAGCCACCCAGCATCAGCAACACGCCCGCAAAAACCGCATACCGCCACATCACACTCTCCCGCGCCGTTATCCGGCTGATAGGGAAAGTCTAGAAGCGGATTCGTCGATGAGGCGTGAAAGAAAGATCAAAACCTCAGTAGTGATACCACTTCACCTCAAGCATCACCTCGGTCTCAGGTGTTGCCAGATGGCTGAATTCACGCTGGGCGCTGAGGCGCAGGCCGAGATTGCGGGATAACTCCCACTGCTGGTTCAGGCTCAGGCTGCGGCGCACTTCGCCATTGAAGAAGTAATCGCCCTTGGCCTCCACACTGAGATTGCCCAACGGGTTTTTCCACAACACGCCGGTGTTGAAACCGCCTGCGGGGGAAACGAATTCGGCGAAATCATTGTTGTGTTCAACGCGCACGGTGCCGAGGGCAAAACCCAGTACATCGTCACCCAGCGCCCAGGTTCCACCGCCGCCACCGTTGACATGGCTGACCAGCGTCTCGTCGTCATGCTTGCCCGGCACCCGCTCCAGACCTCCGGTGACTTGCCACGACAGTGGCTGCAACAGCGCATTGCGCGGCGTCAGTGAGCGGATGGTCGCCAGATCCAGTTGCTGGAATTGCCAGTGATTGCCTTCGTACTGGCGCAGCTTCATTTGCAGGATTTCGATCTGCGCGCCGAGGGGGAAACTCTCGGCGTTGTCGTTGAGATCGTGGTAGGCCATGCGCAAGCCGTACTCGCCGAACGCGCGGTCACCGCGGGTGCCGAGACCGGCCTGCCAGGTGCGGGACTCGTGCCCGTCCTCGGGCAGCCCCGGCTGCGGGATTTGCAGCTCCGGTGCCGGGTTCTTGTTGATCGCCCGCAGCAGTTCGAAACTGCGCTGCGCTCGCTGCGGATCACGCTCCTGGCCGTTGGCGCGGTAACGTTCCAGTCGATACGCGGCGTCGACGATGAGCGCTTGCCGGTCACGGGGCAGGGCCTTGAAGGCCGGGTCCTGCAATTGTTGCTGGTCGGCACTGACTTTCAGCACCCAGTCCTGTTCTTGGCCGGTCAGGGGTTCGGCGCGGCTGAGCAATTCACGCTCGCGGGACGGGCGGTATTCGATGTGCTCGACCAGTCCGGCTTCCTTCACGGCTTTGACGGTGTCGGTCGGGATCGCGGTCAGCGGGAATTGCTCGGTCAGGCGCAGGCTCGGACGGGCGACCTGCAACAGTTCGAGCAGACGATAGGAGCAGTTTTCATCGAAGAAAAAGTAGTCGAACTGAATCTGCTTCAGCTCCCACACATGCTCGACCATGCGTGCGGTTTCGGCTTGCGTCAGGTTGAGCCGGTATTCCCACAGGTCGCGGTTTTCCAGGCTGCGGTATTCCGAGAGTTTTTCCTGATACGGCACCAGCGCGAACAGTCCCGGATAGCCACCCATCAGGCCTTTCCAGGCGTACAGGATGCTGTTGTCCGAGCCTTCGATGTAGGCGCCGAAGTTGATCGCGTAACTGAGCAGCGAAGTCTTGTCGCTTTGCACGTCAGCCTGGTCGATGCGCAGCAGGGTGTGGCCGAACATCGACGACGGGCTGTTGAGGTAGGCCGCCGGGAAAATCATCACCGCGCTGTGGGGCGAGACGTCCTTGAACCATTTCTTGAATTCGGAGCAGTCCGGCGATGGCAGGTCGGTCAGGTTGAGCTGATCTTTCAGCCAGCGGGTGCGCGCCGGGTAGACGCACTGGGCGTGTTGCCCACCGAGACTGACCGGGGCATACAGCGCCTGGACGGTGGCGGCCAGTTCGTGGTCGGGGTGCTCGTTGCCGTCGGCGGCCAGGAAGAACTTCTTGTCGCTGACGTAACTGCGCCAGCCGCCGAGCTTGGCGGTTTCGTAGTGGCCGAGGGAAATCCAGAAGCGATCGTTGGCCAGTTGCTGCAAACGTTGAGGGTCGATGTGGGGCGCGGCGGATAGCGGGGCGCAGACACACAGCGCCAGCCAGGCAAGGCGTTTGAGCATAGGTGGCAACTTAAGTCGAAAGAAACAAAAGACCCAAAGAGGGACGGGCCGAAAAAACAAAACCCGCTTCCCGAAAGAAGCGGGTGGGGTCGAGCTTAAGCCTGAGTCGCGTACTTGGCCAGACGAGGGTCTGCTTTCAGAACGGCCAGGGTGTTGGTATGCACGTCTTCGGCGGTCACGTCAGCCTTGCTGAAGATCTGCTGGAAGTGCTCGTGAGTGACGGCGGCGAAGTGCGCACGGTCTTCCGGCGCCACGCCCAGTACCACGGCATAGGTCGTCAGCGCTTCGCCGTTGCCTTTTGCCATGTCTTCGGACAGCTCGTTCATCATGCCATTCATGGCAAACCAGGATTTGCCGCCATAGGTCAGCGAGGCGTTGGTGGAGCAACCGTTGGTGCCGGACGTCATGCCGAACGTCGCGTTGCCGGAGGTGCCGTTGGTGGTGGATGCCAGGAAGTGAGCCGGGGTGCCACGCTGACCTTCGAACAGCATGTTGCCCCAACCGCAATCCGGGCCGCCTGGCGCCTGAGCCATGGCGTTGATGGATACAGCGGTGAAGAGAGTACCGAGAAGAATCCGTTTCATAGCTTTGTTCTCTTTGTGTGCATACCAATGGACAGGGTTCTGGCCCCGATTCTCTACCAAACAAGCCTCATGGCGAGTTTTCGTACAGACCTTGTGGTGCCAGTGGGCCGGTATTAGTTCCAGCCGCGCAGTTTGGAGTTTAGGCACGTTCCAAGGGTTCCGTGACTTTTTGCACAATATTTGGAATAAACCCCGGTTTTACAGGGCCGGACCGGGGACAGGCCGGTTGTCTATGCTTTGTCGTATGGCGCGCCTTGCCAGTGGGGCTCGGGCAGCGCCAGAATGCCGCTATCTGCCCCGCCTGATTGTTAAGGAAGCCCGATGCCTGATCCTGTTGCTGCCAGCTTGCGTCTAGCGCCCGAAGCGCTGACCCGTCCGTTTTCCGCTGAACAGTTCAGCTTCACTACCACCAATGATCTGGAGCCCTTTCGCGGTGTGCTTGGCCAGGAACGTGCGGTCGAAGCCTTGCAGTTCGGTGTGGCCATGCCACGCCCCGGTTACAACGTATTCGTCATGGGCGAGCCCGGCACCGGCCGTTTCTCGTTCGTCAAACGCTACCTGAAGGCAGAAGGCAAACGCCTGCAGACCCCGGCGGACTGGGTCTACGTCAACAATTTCGATGAACCGCGCGAACCCCGCACCCTGGAGTTGCCGTCGGGCACCGCCGGTGCGTTCATCGGTGACATCAACGGCTTGATCGACAACTTGTTGTCGACTTTTCCCGCCGTGTTCGAACACCCGTCCTACCAGCAGAAGAAAAGCGCCATCGACCGCGCCTTCAACCAGCGTTACGACAAGGCGCTGGACATCATCGAGCGTCTGGCCCTGGAAAAAGACGTCGCCCTGTACCGCGACAGCAGCAACATCGCGTTCACCCCGATGCTCGAAGGCAAGGCGCTGGACGAGGCTGAATTCGCCCAGTTGCCGGAAGCCGAGCGTGAGCGTTTCCACGAAGATATTTCCGGTCTCGAAGAGCGCCTGAACGAAGAGCTCGCCAGCCTGCCGCAGTGGAAGCGTGAATCAAGCAACCAGTTGCGTCAGCTCAACGAAGAAACCATCACCCTGGCCTTGCAGCCGTTGCTTTCGCCGCTGTCGGAAAAGTACGCAGAAAACGCGGCGGTCTGCGGTTACCTGCAAGCGATGCAGGTCTACCTGTTGAAAACCGTGGTTGAGCAACTGGTGGACGACAGCAAGACTGATGCAGTGGCGCGCAAACTGCTGGAAGAGCAATACTCGCCGAGCCTGATGGTCGGGCATCCATTCAGCGGCGGTGCGCCAGTGGTGTTCGAGCCGCATCCGACCTATGAAAACCTGTTCGGCCGCATCGAATACACCACTGATCAGGGCGCGCTCTACACCACGTATCGCCAGTTGCGTCCGGGGGCGTTGCACCGCGCCAACGGTGGGTTCCTGATCCTTGAAGCGGAAAAAATGCTCGGCGAGCCGTTCGTGTGGGATGCGCTCAAGCGCGCCCTGCAATCGCGCAAGCTGAAAATGGAATCGCCACTGGGCGAGATGGGCCGTTTCGCGACCGTGACGCTCAATCCGCAGTTCATTCCGTTGAATGTCAAAGTCATCATCATCGGTGCGCGGTCGCTGTATTACACGCTGCAGGACCTCGATCCGGACTTCCAGGAGATGTTCCGTGTCCTGGTGGACTTTGACGAAGACATCCCGATGGTCGACGAAAGCCTGGAACAATTCGCCCAGTTGCTGAAAACCCGTACTTCGGAAGAAGGCATGGCGCCGTTGACCGCCGATGCGGTGGCGCGTCTGGCGACTTACAGCGCGCGTCTGGCCGAGCACCAGGGGCGTTTGTCGGCGCGGATCGGTGATCTGTTCCAACTGGTCAGCGAGGCGGATTTCATCCGGCATCTGGCCAACGATGAAATGACTGACGCCGGCCACATCGAACGCGCCCTGAAGGCCAAGGCCACTCGCACCGGCCGGGTGTCGGCGCGGATTCTCGATGACATGCTGGCGGGGATCATCCTGATCGATACCGACGGCGCAGCGGTCGGCAAGTGCAATGGCCTGACCGTGCTCGAAGTCGGCGACTCGGCGTTCGGTGTGCCGGCGCGGATTTCCGCCACGGTGTACCCGGGCGGCAGCGGTATCGTCGACATCGAGCGCGAGGTCAACCTTGGCCAGCCGATTCACTCCAAGGGCGTGATGATCCTCACCGGGTATCTGGGCAGCCGCTACGCCCAGGAATTCCCGCTGGCGATTTCCGCGAGCATCGCGCTGGAGCAATCCTACGGCTACGTCGATGGCGACAGTGCGTCGCTGGGTGAGGCCTGCACGCTGATCTCGGCCTTGTCGAAAACTCCGCTCAAACAGTGTTTCGCAATCACCGGCTCGATCAACCAGTTCGGCGAAGTGCAGGCGGTGGGCGGGGTCAACGAGAAGATCGAAGGTTTCTTCCGCCTCTGTGAAGCGCGCGGGCTGACGGGCGAGCAAGGCGCAATCATTCCTCACGCCAACGTCGCCACGCTGATGCTCGACGAGAAAGTGCTGGCCGCAGTCCGTGCCGGACAGTTCCACGTTTACGCGGTGCGTCAGGCTGACGAAGCGCTGAGCCTGCTGGTTGGCGAGCCTGCCGGTGAGCCGAACGAGGAAGGCGAATTCCCGGAAGGCAGCGTCAACGCGCGGGTCGTGGAGCGCCTGCGAGTGATTGCCGAGATGATCAGCGAAGAAGACCTGAAAGAAGCCGAGAAGGAACTGGCGCAGGAGGCGCTGGCCGAGGCCAAACCGGCTTAAACCAGGTTGCAATCAAAAAATGGGAGCCTTGTGCTCCCATTTTGTTTTGTCGCGAACGTCGGCAAAAGTGCCAGCACTCTGACGTCAATATTCACACAATGACCATTCGGCGCCTTCTGGTTCTGTGCGGCTTGCGCGGCGGACTTTTCTTCTATTCTCTGCTCAAGGACATCGACAGTATCACGGGATCGAAACAGCCCTTCAGCAAGGGCTGAACACCGGCTTTACCGAGGGTCGCCGCCATGTCGCGCAACCTCTGTCTCACCCGTCAGTGCCTGGGTCTTGTGACCCGTATCGAATGCGCCATCAAGCCGTTGGCCGGCGATAACGGCATGTGGACTTTGCTCTTCGCCGCCGGCATGGCCGGTGAGCAACCTTCCGCCATCAAGGCCCAAGGCCCATTTCACGGGCCGATCGCCGCCGAATCGATCCTCGATACCATCGTCGAAAGCCTGACGATGCATGGCTACGAACTGGCCAATGATCCGCAGATCTGGTCCCTGCACCTGCAAGCCCAGTTACGGCAGATCAACGGTGGGCGTGGGCGCAGCATCGGCGTTTTTGACCACTAGCGCCGATCATGGCGCAGCACCTTGTGTGTGGGCCTTGTCGAGTTTGACCTCAAAGCCGTATTGCACGGTGGCGAGGTCGGTTCGCTGATAGGTTTCCACGTGCGTCGGGCGACCGTAGAAATAGTGAACGCCGAACAGCGCCGGGCCTTCTGCGCTCGCGTCGTGGCTGACCGAAAGGATCTGCTTCAGGTAGTTGCCACTGTCGTCCTTGACGAAGAATCGCCATTCGTTGGCCGGGAACAGTTTGAGGTCCACCACCAGTGCGTTGTTCCTGACTTCCAGACCCTTGGGCAACGCCTTGGTCTCAAACGACTGCTTGGCCACCGTGGCCAGGAACAGCGGCATCGAACCGACGGCAATCGCCGGGGTTTCCGGGAACAGGTTCAAGTCATAGGTGATGGTCGCTTGCAGCGGATCCACCTGATATGCCTCGGCCGGCAGCTCGATCGGCTCATCAAGTTTGCCGTTGTGTTTTTCGGTGAAGAACGTCACCGGGCTTTCGCCGGGAGCCAGGTCGTCGCCGATCAATTCGTCATTGAAGGTTTTACGGTGATCGAACTCGATGCGCGCGGCGCTGGGCTCCTCCACTGACTGGCGGATATGGATGCTTTTTTTCAGCTCGTCCTCGGTCAGTGCCGCACCTTTCAGCCAGTTAGGCGCCTGGTCGTCGTAGACGGTGATCGCCAGATCCAGCGGCTGAATGGTTTTTGCCGTGGTGTGCGAATCGAACTCGCGAATCGGCAGATCCAGTGGCTTGCGGGTGACGGTCGCTTCGGAAAAGTCCAGCACGCTGACTTCGAGGGTGTCGATCGGGCCGTTGAAGTAAACCTTGTTGTAGCGGCGCGGATGCTGTTGTTCGAAGGTGCGCTGGTCGTCGTTCAGCTGCTTCTCGAGATCCTCGCTCCAGGCCTTTTGCTGTTGCAGGTACGCCAGTTGCTTCTGGTAAAAACCGACCTGTTCCGGGCTTTCGTTGATGGCGCCGGCACGCACCAGATATTGCCCGGTCGTGTCGCGGGCCTGGACGATCAGCGGATTGAGCGGCGTGTTGGCGACTTCCGGAGCAAGCGGCAGGCTGTTGCTGAATTCGACTTCGGCGTAGTTCTTTTCCAGCTTCAGCAGGGTCACGCTGAGGTTGGCGTCGGTCCGGGTCTGGCCGACGTCTTTTTTGCCCAGGTCGAAACTGTGCAGGCGTTTCGGGGCGATGACTTCCACCTGACCTTGCAGGCTCACCGGACGCGGCCGGGTTTTCTTGTCGACGTCCAGACCCTCGATGAACGGGTAGGTCACGGTCAGGTCATCGGGGTTGGTGACGTTGGAACTGGACGGGCTCAACTGAATGCCCGGATCGGTTTCCGACCATTCCGGCTGGTAGGTGATCACCCGTTTGTTGCTCAAGGTCACCGATTGCCATTCAACGCCATGGGGGAACAGGAATCCGCCGGGAATATTGAGGTTGAAGGGAAACACCGGTTGCAGGTCGGTGAGGTAATCGGAGCTGGCGTCCTTGTGTAGAACGAACAGACCGTGGATGAAGGTGTCGACCAGCGCCTGGGGCGTTGGGTAATGCTTGAGCACGCCGAGCGCGTCTTCGCCGTATTCGGTTCTGGCCGGTTTGTTGTCGAGTCGTTGCTGTGCGCGCTCCAGCAGCAGTAACGAGCCGCCGAGTTCGGTCACGGCATCCTTGAGTTTCGGGTCGGTGATGGCGTCCAGCGACTGTTCGAACTGTGCAGTCTTCTCTTCAAGGCTGAGCGGGTGTTTTTCATCAGCGGGGGAGCAGCCGCCGATCATCAAGGCGAGGCAAATTCCGGCAGTCGTTAACGGCAATCGCACATCCATTTCCAGTCGTCCTGTCCACTGTCGCTGGGCTGTCAATGGTTTGGACACTAGCAGAAAAACTTTGATACACACACGCAGGTGACGGATTTCCGGGCGGTTTCTGGCTGTCATGGGGGGCTGGTATACTCGCCGCCGATTACAACCCCCCTTGTGTGAGAGTCAATGGAACGCTTTATCGAAAATGCAATGTACGCCACGCGCTGGCTGCTGGCGCCGATCTACATCGGGCTGTCCCTCGGACTGCTGGCGCTGGCATTGAAATTCTTCCAGGAAGTGTTTCATGTCATTCCCAACGTGTTCTCCATGGCCGAGTCCGAACTGATTCTGGTGCTGCTGTCGCTGATCGACATGGCGCTGGTCGGCGGTTTGCTGGTGATGGTGATGATTTCCGGCTACGAGAACTTCGTCTCCGAACTGAACATCGACGAAGGCAAAGAGAAACTCAGCTGGCTGGGCACCATGGACTCCTCGTCGCTGAAAATGAAAGTGGCGGCATCGATCGTGGCGATTTCCTCGATCCACCTGCTGCGGATCTTCATGGACGCCAAGAACGTCGATCCCCAGCATCTGATGTGGTACGTGATCATCCACATGACCTTTGTGGTCTCGGCGTTTGCCATGGGTTACCTGGACAAGCTCACCAAGCACTGATGAGTTGTCGAAAGCTGTAACAAAACCGCCCGTCTGTTGCGAAACAGACGGGCGGTGTCGTTTGTGGCTTGTGCTTTGTAGCGCCGAGGCATATCCCTGTAAGCGTCCCGGCTCGCAACAGCGTGAGGTGCGTTCATGAACCTGCAAGAGTTGAATGCGTTTGCCATCGCCAGGAAGGTCGATGAGCTGAACCTGATCTCCATGGAGGGTGGAATCTACTTGCTCGAGGCGCGGATGCACGGCGCGGCGTACCCGTTGAGCGATCCCCAGGGCAAGATGCTGATGCTGCGTTCGGTGGAGCATGCCCGGGATGTGCTGCACAACTTTCCGGTGCTGCCGTTCAACCTGGTCCACACCTCGGTGCACGATGAAATGTGCGGTCTTGGCGCCAGCGGTGAAGAAAGCCTGAAAGTGCCGCTGGCCTGGCGTTCGGCACTGTAGGCCCGAGGGCCTGATCAATGGCGGAACATCTGTGCTAGTCTGCTCGCCCTTTTGGTTCCGGGCGCGCCTGGACGCGCTGTGTACGCACGGCAGGTCCTGAGGCCGTCCGCACAGCGGAGCAGTGTCATGTCCGAAGTAAATCTGTCCACCGACGAAACCCGCGTCAGCTACGGCATCGGCCGTCAGCTGGGTGACCAGCTGCGCGACAACCCGCCACCGGGTGTCAGCCTGGACGCCATCCTGGCCGGTCTGACCGACGCATTCGCCGGCAAGCCAAGCCGTGTGGGTCAGGAAGAGCTGTCCGCCAGCTTCAAGGTGATCCGCGAGATCATGCAAGCCGAAGCTGCTGCCAAGGCTGAAGCCGCCGCTGGCGAAGGTCGTGCGTTCCTGGCTGAAAACGCCAAGAAAGACGGCATCACCACTCTGGCTTCCGGTCTGCAATTCGAAGTGCTGACTCAGGGTGAAGGCGCCAAGCCATCCCGTGAAGACACCGTGCGTACTCACTACCACGGCACGCTGATCGACGGCACTGTGTTCGACAGCTCCTACGAGCGTGGCCAGCCTGCAGAATTCCCGGTTGGCGGCGTGATCGCTGGCTGGACCGAAGCCCTGCAACTGATGAATGCCGGCAGCAAATGGCGTCTGTACGTGCCGAGCGAACTGGCTTACGGCGCTCAAGGCGTTGGCAGCATTCCGCCGCACAGCGTTCTGGTGTTCGACGTCGAGCTGCTCGACGTTCTGTAATCCCGTTACCCTGCACAAGCCTGGCTTGTGCAGGGTTTCTCCGCCGTTCTCATACTTCGATCTTGTGATGCAGCTCACTGGTCGGGCGCAACGCCCGGGCATAGCAGAACAGGAACAGATTGCGCACCAGCTCCTTGAGCACCAACGGTTCGCTGGAACTCAGACCGCTGACGTCCAGATCCCCTTGATCCTGCAACTCGTGCAGGGCTTCTTCTTCCAGCACCGCGCAGACTTCACCGGTTTCCCGATGCAGGATCCTCAGGTACGGGTGCGGGCGATCCAGCCAGGCGTCGATCAAATAAGTCATGGTTCTCATCTCCATTGAAGGGTTTCAATGAGAATAATTCTTATTCGTCAAATAGCAAGCGCCTATTGGCGGATCGTGATTTTTTATGGGTAAAGATTGCGTAAGGTCAAAACGGCTGGCGTTTGGCTATTGTGTGGTTTTGCTGGGGATAGCGGGGGAGGGCGAAGCTCCATCCCACGACGGGCGCGGGATGGAGGACAGCAGGATCAGACTTTTCTGACGAACTCGGATTTGAGTTTCATCGGGCCGATCCCGTCGATCTTGCAGTCAATGTCGTGATCGCCGTCGCACAGACGGATGTTTTTGACCTTGGTGCCGACCTTGACCACCAGCGAGGTGCCCTTGACCTTCAGGTCCTTGATCACGGTGATGGTGTCGCCGTCCTGCAGGACGTTGCCGACCGAATCTTTCTTCACGGCATCATCGGACGCCACTTCGGCTTCGCCGCCGGCAGACCACTCGTGGGCGCACTCCGGGCACACCAGTTGGGTGCCGTCTTCGTAGGTGTATTCGGAATTGCATTTCGGGCAGGGTGGCAACGTGCTCACTAAGGCTCCTTGGAGAGGGGGTCGTTAAAAGTCGTACATTGTATAAGGTTTTAACCGCAGATGGCAGGCAACAAAAAACCGCAGGCTCCGACGGAGGCTGCGGTTTTTTTATTGCGCGGCGTTGATCAGTGCGTGCGGGCGACCGCGAACTCGCTCAGTTCAACCAGTGCATCGCGGTATTCGCTGGCCGGCAGCGCGTCGAGGCACTTGATCGCACGGGCCACGTAATCGCGGGCCAGTTGTGCGGTGTATTCCAGCGAACCGGACGCTTCCACGGCGATGCGGATGCTTTCCAGGTCTTCGATCCCACCTTTCTGGATCGCCTGGCGTACCAGTGCGGCTTGCTCTGGCGTGCCTTCGCGCATGGTGTAGATCAGCGGCAGGGTCGGCTTGCCTTCGGCCAGATCGTCACCGACGTTCTTGCCCAGGGTTTCGGCGTCGCCCTTGTAGTCGAGCAAGTCATCTACCAGCTGGAACGCCACGCCCAGGTGATCACCGAAGGTGCGCAGGGCTTCGCTCTGCTCGGCGGTGGCACCGGCCAGCGCCGCGGCGCTGTGGGTCGAGGCTTCGAAGAGCATCGCGGTCTTGCCGCGGATGACCTCCATGTAGGTTTCTTCGGTGGTGCTGGCATCGCGAACCTTGGACAGCTGCAGCACTTCGCCTTCGGCGATGATGCGCGTGGCCTGGGACAGGATCTTCATCACCGGCATCGAGCCCAGTTCGACCATCATTTCGAACGAGCGCGAGTACAGGAAGTCGCCAACCAGCACGCTCGGGGCATTGCCCCACATGGCGTTGGCGGTCGAACGGCCACGGCGCATGCCGGACATGTCGACCACGTCGTCATGCAGCAGGGTGGCGGTGTGCAGGAATTCGATGGTGGCGGCCAGCAGACGCATGTCGTCGCCTTCGCGACCCAGGGCCTTGCCACACAGCAGCACCAATAAAGGACGCAGGCGTTTGCCGCCGGCCGACGTGATGTAATCGCCGATTTTCGATACCAGCGGCACTCGGGAAGTCAGCTGCTTCTTGATGATGCCGTCGACGGCGCTAAAATCGTCCGCCACCGCGCGGTAGAAAGCTTGGGGTTGCATCAGCGACAGGTGCTCCAGAAGGGTTGCGCGGCATGCTAGGACCCACGTCCGGGCCTGTCAAGGCGCGATGGACGGCCCCTTGCATGACTTCGAAGGCTTGCGTACAATCGCGCACCCTGAACTTCCTGGGCAGCACCTGCCTTACGCAATTGCACTTGGGCCGTTCCAGCCCCATGCAGCCATGCCAGCCAATACCTCTTCTTATAAAGAGCTGGGTGAGCAGGATTATCGGAGAAATACCATGTACGCAGTAATCGTTACCGGCGGTAAGCAATACAAGGTCGCTGAAGGTGAATACCTGAAGATCGAAAAACTGGAAGTCGCTACTGGCGAATCCGTGACTTTTGACCGCGTTCTGTTGGTCGCCAATGGCGACGACGTGAATATCGGCGCACCTGTTGTTGCTGGCGCAACCGTCAAGGCTGAAGTGATCTCCCAAGGTCGTCACGATAAAGTCCGCATCATCAAGTTCCGTCGCCGTAAGCACCACATGAAGCGTATGGGCCACCGCCAGTGGTTCACCGAGATCAAAATCACCGGTATTCAGGCTTAATACAGCCTAATTCCTCACTAGGAGAATTGAACTCATGGCACACAAAAAAGCTGGTGGTAGTACCCGTAACGGTCGCGACTCAGAAGCCAAACGCCTTGGCGTGAAGATGTATGGCGGCCAGGTCATCAAGGCCGGCAACATCATCGTGCGTCAGCGCGGCACCCAATTCCACGCTGGCTACGGCGTTGGCATGGGTAAAGATCACACCCTCTTCGCGAAAATCGAAGGCGTGATCAAGTTTGAAGTAAAAGGCGCCTTCGGTCGTCGTTACGTGAGCGTTGTCGCAGCCTAACTGCGAGAGTGCTGGAGAAGCCCTGTCTTGCGACGGGGCTTTTTCGTTTGTGGGGTGAGTCTCTTGCAAAGCTGTTTGTATGGGCTGCCAGCGTGCGATGCAGGTCGTGGTTTGGGGTCGCTGCGCTCATTTTTGCAAGAGTCTTATGTCTTGATTGTTTTTCGGCTCGTCCGTACGGCGAGAGGCGTTGGTTATGAAGTTTGTTGATGAAGTATCGATCCGCGTAAAGGCTGGCGACGGCGGCAATGGTTGCATGAGTTTCCGTCGGGAAAAATTCATTGAAAATGGTGGCCCGAACGGTGGTGACGGTGGCGACGGCGGTTCCATCTTCATGATGGCCGACGAAAACCTCAACACCCTGGTGGATTACCGTTACACCCGTCACTTCGAGGCTGAGCGCGGTTCCAACGGCGGCAGCACCGACTGCACCGGCAAGAAGGGTGAAGACCTGGTCCTGCGCGTGCCGGTCGGCACCACGATCATCGACTCTGCTACACAGGAAGTCATCGGCGACCTGACCAAGTCCGGTCAGAAGCTGATGGTGGTGCAGGGTGGTTGGCACGGTCTGGGCAACACCCGTTTCAAATCCAGTACCAACCGTGCGCCGCGTCAGACGACGCCGGGCAAGCCGGGCGAGCAGCGCGACCTGAAACTGGAAATGAAAGTTCTGGCTGACGTCGGTCTGCTGGGTCTGCCGAACGCCGGTAAAAGTACCTTTATCCGTTCCGTTTCGGCCGCCAAGCCGAAAGTCGCCGATTACCCGTTCACTACCCTGGTGCCAAACCTGGGTGTGGTCAGTGTCGACCGCTGGAAAAGCTTCGTCATTGCCGACATCCCGGGTCTGATCGAAGGGGCTTCCGACGGCGCTGGTCTCGGTATCCGTTTCCTCAAGCACCTGGCGCGTACCCGCCTGCTGCTGCATCTTGTGGACATGGCGCCACTGGATGAAAGCAGTGCGCCGGATGCCGCTGAAGTGATCGTCAATGAACTGATCAAGTTCAGCCCGTCGCTGGCTGAGCGTGATCGCTGGCTGGTGCTGAACAAGTGCGACCAGATCCTCGAAGAGGAGCACGAAGAGCGCGTCAAGGAAATCGTTGAGCGTCTGCAGTGGGAAGGTCCGGTCTACGTGATCTCGGCCATCGCCAAAGAAGGCACTGAGCGCCTGACGCGCGACATCATGCGTTATCTGGAAGATCGCGCCGATCGCCTGGCCAATGACCCAGCCTACAAGGAAGAGCTGGCCGACCTTGATCAGCGCATCGAAGACGAAGCTCGTGCCCAGTTGCAGGCGCTGGATGACAAGCGTGCCCTGCGTCGCAGCGGCGTGAAGTCGGTCCATGACATTGGCGACGATGACTGGGACGAAGAAGATGTGGATGACGAAGACGGTCCGGAAATCATTTACGTGCGTGACTGATTCGTTGAAGTAAACTTAAGCGCCGCTCAATCGAGCGGCGTTTTGGTATCTGGAAATCGATTGTTGGTCACGAGTAACCACGAATAACGTCACGGGCAGCGCTGGGTCGCGCTGTCCTCAAGCTAAGGTTGAAGATGATGCGGAGCAAGGTGACAGGTGCGCAGCGTTGGGTCGTGAAGATCGGCAGCGCTTTGCTGACAGCGGATGGCAAGGGTCTTGATCGCAAGGCGATGGGCGTCTGGGTCGAGCAGATGGTGGCTTTGCATGAGGCTGGCGTCGAGTTGGTGCTGGTGTCCTCCGGGGCGGTGGCAGCCGGCATGAGCCGTTTGGGCTGGACCGCACGACCCAGTGCGATGCACGAGCTCCAGGCCGCTGCGGCAATCGGTCAGATGGGCTTGGTGCAGGCCTGGGAGTCGAGCTTTGCCGAGCATGGCCGGCACACGGCACAGATTCTCCTGACCCACGACGACCTGTCTGATCGCAAGCGCTACCTGAATGCTCGCAGTACGTTGCGTGCGCTGGTCGAGCTGAAAGTCATCCCGGTAATCAACGAGAACGACACTGTGGTCACCGACGAAATCCGTTTCGGCGACAACGACACGCTCGCGGCGCTGGTGGCCAACCTGGTCGAGGCTGATCTGTTGGTGATTCTGACGGATCGCGACGGCATGTTCGACGCTGATCCGCGCAACAATCCTGATGCGCAACTGATTTACGAGGCGCGCGCCGATGACCCGAGCCTGGATGCGGTGGCGGGCGGTACTGGCGGTGCGTTGGGGCGTGGCGGCATGCAGACCAAATTGCGTGCGGCGCGCCTGGCGGCGCGTTCCGGTGCGCACACCATTATTGTTGGTGGGCGTCTGGAGCGAGTGCTCGATCGTCTGAAGGCGGGCGAGCGCATCGGTACGCTGCTGTCACCCGAGCGCGGCATGCTGGCGGCGCGCAAGCAGTGGCTGGCCGGTCATCTGCAAACCCGTGGCACGCTGGTGCTGGATGATGGTGCGGTTTCTGCGTTGTCCCAAGGCAACAAAAGTTTGCTGCCCGTTGGTGTCAAGTTGGTGCAGGGCAGTTTTCGTCGCGGCGAAATGGTGGTTTGTGTGGCGCCGGACGGTCGTGAAATCGCCCGTGGTCTGGCTAACTACAGCGCATTGGAAGCACAAAAAATCATCGGTCAGTCGTCGGATGCGATTGTCGGTTTGCTGGGTTACATGGCTGAGCCGGAACTGGTTCACCGTGACAACCTGATTCTGGTTTGAGGAAAGCGCAATGCGCATGGCAAAAGGATTGTTGGGCCTGTTGATGGCGTTGCCATTGCTGGCCTCGGCCGAGGAAATCGGCCAGGTATCGACGGTGTTCAAGTTTGTCGGGCCGAATGACCGGATCGTGGTCGAGGCGTTTGATGATCCGAAGGTCGAGGGTGTGACCTGCTATCTGTCGCGCGCCAAAACGGGTGGCGTGAAGGGTGGCTTGGGTCTGGCCGAGGATCGTGCCGAGGCGTCCATTGCCTGCCGTCAGGTCGGTCCGATCAACTTCAAGGGTGAGTTGAAGGATGGTGAAGAGGTGTTCAAGGAGCGCACTTCGCTGGTGTTCAAGACCATGCAGGTGGTGCGTTTTCTCGACAAGAAGCGCAACACCCTGGTGTATCTGGTCTACAGCGATCGCCTGATCGAGGGCAGTCCACAGAATGCGGTGACAGCGATTCCGATTCTGCCGTGGGCGCCAGTTCATTGATTTGGACGTAAATAAAAAGAGGAGTCGGTTGGCTCCTCTTTTTTTTCGTCGTTTTTGGCAAATCACAGACAATAAAAAACCGACCCTGAGGTCGGTTTTTTAATGACTACGTCGCTTAGGCAGCTTCTTTCAGTGCCTTGACGTGGCCATTCAGACGGCTCTTATGACGAGCAGCCTTGTTCTTGTGGATGATGCCTTTATCGGCCATGCGGTCGATAACTGGCACAGCCAGAACGTATGCAGCTTGAGCTTTTTCAGCGTCTTTTGCGTCGATGGCTTTAACTACATTCTTGATGTAGGTACGAACCATGGAACGCAGGCTGGCGTTGTGGCTGCGACGCTTCTCAGCCTGTTTTGCACGTTTTTTGGCGGAAGGTGAGTTGGCCACCGTCGAGCTCCTCGAAAGACTTTTTAGGAAATAGCAAACAAAATAGGCCGCGAATCATGCCGATGAAGAGATGTCTTGTCAAGGGCGCTTGAAACGTTCCGCTAAGTGGTAGGTATAAAGAGGCGGGATATTTATTTCCGGCGCTTGACCTGTAAACTCGCGAGCTTTGGCTCTGTGCTGTTGCGGCGCGGAGTATCGCACAAGTAGGCGCATTGTTCGCCTGCTGTTTATCGACAGGCACAAATTCCTTCAATGAATCTGCTCAAATCGTTGGCCGCCGTCAGCTCTATCACGATGCTTTCCCGGATTCTCGGGTTTGTCCGCGACACGCTCATTGCGCGCACATTCGGCGCCGGAATGGCGACCGACGCCTTCTTCATCGCCTTCAAACTGCCCAATCTGTTGCGGCGAATCTTTGCCGAGGGTGCATTTTCACAGGCATTCGTGCCGATTCTTGCTGAATACAAAAGTCAGAAGGGCGAGGAGGCGACCCGTACCTTCATTGCTTATGTGACGGGGCTTCTGACCCTGGTCCTGGCGCTGGTCACCGCGCTGGGCATGATTGCCGCGCCCTGGGTGATCTGGGCCACGGCTCCCGGTTTTACCGATACGCCGGAAAAATTCCAGCTGACCTCCGATCTGCTGCGGGTGACCTTCCCCTATATATTGCTGATCTCCCTGTCGTCCCTGGCCGGTGCGATTCTCAATACCTGGAACCGTTTCTCGGTGCCGGCGTTCGTGCCGACTCTGCTCAACATCAGCATGATCGTGTTTTCGCTGTTCCTGACGCCGTACTTCGATCCGCCGGTCATGGCCCTTGGCTGGGCGGTGCTGGTCGGTGGTCTGGCGCAGTTGCTCTATCAACTGCCGCATCTGAAAAAGATCGGCATGCTGGTGCTGCCGCGACTGAATCTGCGCGACAGCGGCGTCTGGCGGGTCATGAAGCAGATGTTGCCGGCGATCATCGGCGTCTCGGTCAGCCAGATTTCCCTGATCATCAACACCATCTTCGCCTCGTTTCTGGTGGCCGGCTCGGTGTCGTGGATGTACTACGCCGACCGTCTGATGGAGCTGCCATCCGGCGTGCTGGGTGTGGCGCTGGGCACGATTCTGCTGCCGACATTGGCCAAAACCTACGCCAGCAAGGACCGTCACGAGTACTCGCGGATTCTCGACTGGGGCCTGCGCCTGTGCTTCGTGCTGGTGCTGCCGTGTGCGCTGGCGCTGGGGATTCTGGCCGAGCCGCTGACCGTTTCGCTGTTCCAGTACGGCCAGTTCAGCGGTTTTGACGCAGCCATGACTCAGCGGGCGTTGATTGCCTATTCTGTCGGTCTGCTCGGGATTATCGTGATCAAGGTGTTGGCCCCAGGCTTTTATGCGCAACAGAACATCCGTACGCCGGTGAAAATCGCAATCTTCACTCTGGTGGTCACGCAGTTGTTCAACCTGGTGTTGATCGGGCCACTGGCCCATGCCGGTCTTGCACTGGCAATCAGTGCCGGTGCGTGCCTGAACGCCGGCCTGTTGTTCTATCAACTGCGCAAACAGCAGATGTATCAACCGCAGCCAGGCTGGTTGAAGTTCAGTTTGAAGTTGTTGCTCGCCGTGGCGGTGATGTCGGCGGTGCTGTTGATCGGCATGCATTTCATGCCGGCGTGGGATCAGGGCCACATGCTGGAGCGCTTCCTGCGTCTGGGCGCGTTGGTGGTCGCCGGCGTAGTGGCGTATTTCGGCATGTTGCTGCTGCTCGGTTTCCGCCTGCGTGACTTCAATCGCAAGGCGTTGAGCTGAGGTTTCACCCTTGAAAGCCGGGCGCGGGCCGGCAGTTTTGTCGGCTCGTTCACTTTGGGTTACGGTGTTGCCTGTCGTCGGCCGTCGGGTGTGGTTATAATCGGCCACTTTATGAGCAAGAAGCGCGTTATGCAGCTGGTTCGAGGCCTTCACAACTTGCGCCCCCAGCATCGGGGCTGCGTCGCCACTATTGGCAACTTTGACGGTGTTCACCGTGGTCACCAGGCCATCCTGGCTCGACTGCGTGAGCGTGCGCTCGAGTTGGGCGTACCCAGCTGCGTGGTGATTTTCGAGCCGCAGCCACGGGAATTCTTTGCTCCGGAGACCGCGCCTGCGCGTCTGGCCCGGTTGCGCGACAAGCTGCAACTGCTGGCCGCTGAAGGTGTCGACCGGGTCTTGTGCCTGGCCTTCAACCAGCGCTTGAGCAAACTCAGCGCCAGTGAATTCGTCGATACGATTCTGGTGGATGGCCTGGGTGTGCAGCATCTGGAGGTCGGCGACGATTTCCGCTTCGGTTGCGACCGCCTCGGCGATTTCGATTTTCTGCTGCAGGCCGGGCAGGTTCACGGTTTTACCGTGGAAGCCGCGCAAACCGTCGAGCTGGACGGCATTCGTGTCAGCAGCACCCAGGTGCGCAACGCGTTGGCCGCCGCCGATTTTGCCCTGGCTGAACGCTTGCTTGGCCGCCCGTACCGGATAGCCGGTCGCGTGCTGCATGGCCAGAAACTGGCCCGCCAGCTGGGTACGCCCACGGCGAACATACAACTCAAGCGCCGTCGCGTGCCGTTTACCGGTGTTTATCTGGTCGACGTCGACATCGACGGCAAGACCTGGCCCGGCGTCGCCAATATCGGCGTGCGGCCCACGGTGCAAGGTGATGGCAAGGCCCACCTTGAAGTACATCTTTTGGATTTTGCCGGCGATCTGTATGACCGGCGTTTGACGGTGGTTTTCCACCAGAAGCTGCGTGAAGAGCAGCGTTTCGCCTCCCTGGAGGCATTGAAAACGGCGATCAGCGCGGATGTCGCCGCCGCCCGTGCACTAGCCGCACCTAGCGCCCATCGCTAATGAAGAGCCTTAAATGACCGACTATAAAGCCACGCTAAACCTTCCGGACACCGCCTTCCCAATGAAGGCCGGCCTGCCACAGCGCGAACCGCAGATCCTGCAGCGCTGGGACAGTATTGGCCTGTACGGAAAGTTGCGCGAGATTGGCAAGGATCGTCCGAAGTTCGTCCTGCACGACGGCCCTCCGTACGCCAACGGTACGATCCACATCGGTCACGCACTGAACAAGATTCTCAAGGACATGATCATCCGCTCGAAGACCCTGTCGGGCTTCGACGCGCCGTATGTTCCAGGTTGGGACTGCCACGGCCTGCCGATCGAGCACAAGGTTGAAGTGACCCACGGCAAGAACCTGGGCGCGGACAAGACCCGCGAACTGTGCCGTGCCTACGCCACCGAGCAGATCGAAGGGCAGAAGACCGAATTCATCCGTCTCGGCGTGCTGGGCGACTTCGCCAACCCGTACAAGACCATGGACTTCAAGAACGAGGCCGGTGAAATCCGTGCCCTCGCCGAAATCGTCAAGGGCGGTTTCGTGTTCAAGGGCCTGAAGCCTGTGAACTGGTGCTTCGACTGCGGTTCGGCCCTGGCCGAAGCGGAAGTCGAGTACGAGAACAAGAAGTCTTCGACCATCGACGTCGCGTTCCCGATCGCTGACGAAGCCAAACTGGCTGCCGCGTTCGGTCTGGCATCGCTGGGCAAACCTGCCTCGATCGTGATCTGGACCACCACCCCGTGGACCATCCCGGCCAACCAGGCGCTGAACGTTCACCCGGAATTCAACTACGCGCTGGTCGATATCGGCGACAAACTGCTGGTGCTGGCCGAAGAACTGGTCGAGTCCTGCCTGACCCGTTACGGCGTCGAAGGCACTGTATTGGCGACCGCTCCGGGTTCGGCGCTGGAACTGATCAATTTCCGTCACCCGTTCTACGACCGTCTGTCGCCAGTGTATCTGGCCGACTACGTGGAACTGGGCGCCGGCACCGGCGTGGTTCACTCCGCCCCGGCCTACGGTGTGGACGACTTCGTGACCTGCAAGAAATACGGCATGGTCAACGACGACATCCTCAACCCGGTACAGAGCAACGGCGTTTACGTGCCATCGCTGGAGTTCTTCGGCGGCCAGTTCATCTGGAAGGCCAACCCGGCCATCGTCGACAAACTGACCGAAGTCGGTGCGCTGCTGCACACCACCGTCATCGAACACAGCTACATGCACTGCTGGCGCCACAAGACCCCGCTGATCTACCGCGCCACCGCCCAGTGGTTCATCGGCATGGACAAGGAGCCGGTGTCCGGCGACACCCTGCGCCAGCGCTCGCTCAAAGCCATCGAAGACACCAAATTCGTTCCGGCCTGGGGTCAGGCGCGTCTGCACTCGATGATCGCCAACCGTCCGGACTGGTGCATCTCCCGTCAGCGCAACTGGGGCGTGCCGATCCCGTTCTTCCTGAACAAGGAAAGCGGCGAGCTGCACCCACGCACCGTCGAGCTGATGGAAGAAGTTGCCAAGCGCGTCGAAGTCGAAGGCATCGAGGCCTGGTTCAAGCTCGACGCCGCCGATCTGCTGGGCGATGAAGCGCCGCAGTACGACAAGATCAGCGACACCCTCGACGTCTGGTTCGACTCGGGCACCACGCACTGGCACGTCCTGCGCGGTTCGCACCCGATGGGCCACGAGACCGGCCCGCGCGCCGACCTGTACCTGGAAGGTTCCGACCAGCACCGTGGCTGGTTCCACTCGTCCCTGCTGACCGGTTGCGCCATCGACAACCACGCGCCGTACCGCGAACTGCTGACCCACGGTTTCACCGTGGACGAGTCCGGCCGCAAGATGTCCAAGTCCCTGGGCAACGTGATCGCGCCGCAGAAAGTCAACGACACCCTGGGCGCCGACATCATGCGTCTGTGGGTCGCTTCGACCGACTATTCCGGCGAAATGGCCGTGTCCGAGCAGATCCTGCAACGCAGTGCGGATGCCTATCGTCGTATCCGTAACACCGCGCGCTTCCTGCTTTCCAACCTGACCGGTTTCAACCCGGCCACCGACCTGCTGCCGGCCGAAGACATGCTGGCACTGGATCGCTGGGCGGTGGATCGCACCCTGCTGCTGCAACGTGAGCTGCAAGAGCACTACGGCGAATACCGTTTCTGGAACGTCTACTCGAAGATCCACAACTTCTGCGTGCAGGAGCTGGGTGGTTTCTACCTCGACATCATCAAGGACCGCCAGTACACCACCGGCGCCGACAGCAAGGCCCGTCGTTCGTGCCAGACTGCGCTGTTCCACATCTCCGAAGCGCTGGTGCGCTGGATCGCGCCGATCCTGGCCTTCACCGCCGACGAGCTGTGGCAATACCTGCCGGGCGAGCGCAACGAATCGGTGATGCTCAACACCTGGTACGAAGGCCTGACCGAGTTGCCGGAAGGCTTCGAACTGGGTCGCGAGTACTGGGATCGCATCATGGACGTGAAGGTGGCGGTCAACAAAGAAATGGAAATCCAGCGCGCGGCCAAGGCCGTCGGTGGCAACCTGCAAGCCGAAGTGACGCTGTACGCCGAAGACGCCCTGAGCGCCGATCTGGCCAAGCTGAGCAACGAGCTGCGCTTTGTACTGATCACCTCGACCGCCAGTGTTGCGCCGTTCGTGCAGGCTCCGGCCGAAGCTGTGGCCACCGAAGTCAGCGGCCTGAAGCTGAAGATCGTCAAATCCGCCTTCCCGAAATGCGCCCGTTGCTGGCACTGCCGTGAAGACGTCGGCGTGAACCCGGAGCATCCGGAAATCTGCGGCCGTTGCGTGGACAACATCGATGGCGCCGGCGAGGTTCGTCACTATGCCTAATGCCGTTGGCCGTTTCGGACGGCTGAGCTGGCTCTGGTTGAGCTTGCTGGTTCTGGTCATCGACCAGGCCAGCAAGTTCTACTTTGAAGGCAAGCTCGAGATGTACCAGCAGATCGTGATCATTCCCGATTACTTCAGCTGGACCCTGGCCTACAACACCGGTGCGGCATTCAGCTTCCTGGCTGACAGTTCCGGCTGGCAGCGCTGGCTGTTCGCCCTGATCGCGGTGGTGGTCAGTGCGGTGCTGGTAGTCTGGCTCAAGCGCCTGGGCCGCAATGAAACCTGGCTGGCCATCGCGCTGGCGCTGGTGCTGGGCGGCGCGCTGGGCAATCTGTATGACCGCATTGCCCTCGGCCATGTGATCGACTTCATTCTGGTGCACTGGCAGAACCGCTGGTACTTCCCGGCGTTCAACTTTGCCGACAGCGCCATCACCGTTGGCGCGGTGATGCTGGCACTGGACATGTTCAAAAGTAAAAAAACCGGAGAAACCGTTCATGACTGAACAGGTATTGGCTGAGCAACGCATCGGCCAGAACACGGAAGTCACCTTGCACTTTGCATTGCGCCTGGAGAACGGCGACACGGTCGACAGCACTTTCGACAAGGCCCCGGCGACCTTCAAGGTCGGCGACGGCAACCTGCTGCCGGGTTTCGAGGCGGCGCTGTTCGGCTTCAAGGCGGGTGACAAGCGCACCCTGATCATTGAACCGGAAAACGCATTCGGCCAGCCGAACCCGCAGAACGTGCAAGTCATTCCACGTTCACAGTTTGCGGACATGGAGCTGTCGCCAGGTTTGCTGGTGATCTTCAACGATGCGGCCAATACTGAGCTGCCGGGTGTGGTGAAAGAGTTCGATGACGCGCAAGTGACCGTCGACTTCAACCACCCGCTGGCCGGCAAGACGCTGACCTTTGACGTGGAAATCTTCTCCGTCAAAGCGTTGTAAACGCTGTTCTGCAGGGGCTGGACCGGCCCCTGCATTGATCTGAATTTTCGCGCGCAAGACACGAGGCACAGCATGCAAATCAAACTCGCCAACCCCCGTGGCTTCTGCGCCGGCGTGGACCGGGCGATCGAAATCGTCAACCGCGCCCTGGAAGTCTTCGGGCCGCCAATCTATGTGCGTCATGAAGTGGTGCACAACAAGTTTGTCGTCGAGGACCTGCGCAGTCGTGGCGCGATCTTCGTCGAAGAGCTGGATCAGGTGCCGGACGACGTCATCGTGATCTTCAGTGCCCATGGCGTCTCGCAAGCCGTGCGTACCGAAGCCGCCGGCCGTGGCCTGAAAGTGTTCGACGCCACCTGCCCGCTGGTGACCAAGGTGCACATCGAGGTCGCCAAATACAGCCGCGACGGCCGCGAATGCATCCTGATCGGCCACGCCGGTCACCCGGAAGTCGAAGGCACCATGGGCCAGTACGACGCCAGCAATGGCGGTGCGATCTACCTCGTCGAAGACGAGAAAGATGTCGCCGAACTGCAGGTGCACAACCCTGAAAAACTGGCCTTCGTCACCCAGACTACGCTGTCGATGGACGACACCAGCCGGGTCATCGACGCCTTGCGCACGCGTTTTCCTGCCATCGGCGGGCCACGCAAGGATGACATCTGCTACGCCACGCAGAACCGTCAGGACGCGGTCAAGCAACTGGCCGATGAGTGTGACGTGGTGCTGGTGGTCGGCAGCCCGAACAGCTCCAACTCCAACCGCCTGCGTGAGCTGGCCGAACGCATGGCCACGCCGGCGTACCTGATCGACGGTGCCGAAGACCTGCAAAAGAGCTGGTTCGATGGCGTCGAGCGTATCGGCATCACCGCTGGGGCTTCCGCGCCGGAAGTGCTGGTGCGCGGCGTGATCCAGCAATTGCAGGCCTGGGGCGCCACCGGTGCCGACGAGTTGGCCGGGCGTGAAGAGAACATCACCTTCTCGATGCCTAAAGAGCTGCGCGTGCGCTCGATCTGACCGCTTTATCCTTTCGACAGAGCGCCTGTTCAGCCTTTTCGCTGGCCAGGCGCACGCGACCGGTCGCCGCCAGTACCAATTGAAGCTGGCTGACCGGTTCGCGGGTCGAACAGATATGTAGTTTCCCTGCCTGAAACGCCCGCCCGGGCATCAGCGGTTGCCCCAGACTGCTGAACCGTATGTACCGACTGACGAACCAGTTACCGACAATCGGGATTCGACCATCACTGGCATGCTCGACCAGCAGTGGGTTGTTGCTGTCCTCCGCTCCTTTGCCACTGACGTCCAGAATGATCCGCCAACCCTGGCTCCAGTCTCCGTCGATGCCATGAATCACTACGCTCTGATTACGTGTGATGGCCTGGCTGCGGGCATTGCGGATTCCGCTGATCAGCGATTCTGCGACCTGTTGCCGGTGGTTCGACTCCGCCAGCGTGGAGAGCGCCGGACTGACCAGTGACAGAACAATTGCGCCGATCGCCAGTCCCATGAGCAGTTCGACCAGGCTGAATCCCTGTTGCGGCATGAGCATTTCCTCCTTGAAGCAGGGTGTCCGACGCGATCCGTGCGCCGGGCAGGGCAAATCAACCGACGCAAGCCGGCCGAATGTTCTAGGTTTACAGGGCAGGTATAGCCGACGGCAACGGAGGGCTTCGATGGATCATCGTACAAAAGGTTTCACGCTGATCGAGCTGCTGGTGGCGGTCGCATTGGTTGTGATCCTGATCACGATGGCTGTCCCGGCGTTTACCCGATCGATCCAGGGCAGCAAGGCCGACACCGAAGTCGGCGACCTGCAGCGGGCACTCAACTATGCGCGACTGGAAGCCATCGATCGCGGGACCACCATCCGGTTGCGGCCGACGGCCGGGGGCGGCGTCTGGACCGGCGAATTGTCGGTCTACGACAGTACTGGCACTTCGGCCAATGTATTGCGGGTTGTTCCAGCGATGAGCAGTGGTGCGACTCTGACGCTAACCTCAGGAGTGACCGCACTGGATTTCAACAATCTGGGTGGCCTGGCAGCACCGTCCACGGCGGTGGTGTTCAGTTACACGCTGGGAACGCAAAGCAGGACGCTGAACGTGTGTCTGAACGGACGAATTCAATCGGGTGGAAGCTGCGGATGAGGGCAGGGAGCACAGTTGCACAGGAAGGCATGTCGCTGATCGAAGTTCTGGTCGCATTGCTGATTCTGACGGTCGGGTTGCTGGGGGCCGCGGCGGTTCAGCTCAATGCGCTGAAATACACCGACAGTTCGCGCATGACCAGTCAGGCGAGCTTCATCGCCTACGACATGATGGACCGCATCCGCGCCAACTCTGGCGCCGACTACACCGTCACGCCGCCGACCTCGGGCAACCTGAGCGTTACGCGGGATCAGGACCTCTACGACTTCACCACCAACATCGTCAATTTCGGCGGTCCGAGCGCCACCGGCAGCATTACCCTCAACCAGCGGGTGTACACCATCACCATCAACTGGAGCGACTCACGGGCCGCCAACACCGCGAGCGCCCCGCGCAGCTTTGTCCTGACCAGCCGGGTCGCGGTCGATCCAGTGGCTACGCCATGAAGCGGCATAACCAGGGTTTCGGCCTGATCGAAATGCTCATCGCTTTGGCGCTGGGGCTGATCATCGTGCTGGGCGTCGTACAAACCTTTATTGCGGCGAAGAACACTTACGTTAGTCAGAACACCTCTGCTGCCATGCAGGAAGATGCGCGGTTCGTGTTGAGCAAGATGATTCAGGAATTGCGCATGGTCGGGATGTTCGGCTGCCTCGGGACCATTACCGACGCCAGCACCGGCGGCGATTTCAATGCTGCGCAGATCACGCCGATCAGTTGGGACAACACCAATCTCAAACTGACACTGGTCACCGCCGACATCGGTGCTGCGGGCGGGACGCCGACCTGGACCGTGGTGTCCGACTGCCGCAACAGTTCAACGGCTTATACGGGCGTGCGAGCACCGGCGACAGGGCAAGTCGCGTTTCCGATCCGTCGTCTGGTCTACAGCTTCAGCAACAACCAGATCCTGATGGGTACTGGGAGCGGTACGCCGACTCAGCAGGTGCTGGTGAGCAACGTCAGTGCGTTCACCGTCCTGTTTGGCCTGGCCGGCACCGCGACCGATGTGGCCGCCTCGACCTACAGCAGCAACCCCGGCGATCCTGCGCGCATCCGCAGCGTACGCCTGAGTCTGACCCTCACCGATCCGAACAATCGGGTCGCCAATCAAACCTTCAACGTGGTTGCCGCGCTGCGCAACCGCTTGCAGTGAGGGCCGGTCGATGAATATTTCTCTTCATCAGCGACGAAGCCAGCGCGGCATGGTGTTGCTGGTCAGCCTGGTATTTCTGTTGCTGCTGACCATGATCGGTCTCTCCTCGATGCAAAGCGCCAACCTGCAGGAAAAAATGGCCAGCAGCGTGAGCCTGCGCAACCAGTCGTTCCAGACTGCCGAGGCGGTGCTGCGTATCGGCGAGAGCGCAGTGCAACTGGACAGTTATTCGCTGGCTGTGTGTGCCAGCACCACGCAATGCGCACCGCCGGCAGAGTCATCGGTGGTCAGCGCGGCGGGACTCAATTCCACGTCGGGTGTTACCTGGATTGCCGCCGGTAACGGTTTCTACGGGGTGCAGAACATTGGCACCACCCTGACGGCGGTGAACGTACCGAGCAATACCTCGGCGACGCTGTACCGGGTCACGGCCGTCGGTATCGTCGGCAGCTCACGCAGTGTGGTGGAGAGCGTCTATGCGAAGTATTGAGCGGCGTTCTGGTTGGTGGGCCGGGCTCATGGGGCTGTTATTGGGCCTGTATCTGGCGGCGCCGGCGTATGCCTTCACCCCGTCTGACTCGCCACTGTTGAGCGCGGCGGCTGTACCGCCGAATGTCATGCTGTTGATCGATGATTCGGGAAGCATGAACAGCATCATTTACGCCGCCGGGTTTGATCCGACGGTGACCCGAACGCCGGCCCGACAGTGCAACGCGGTGCTTGGTTTGTGCCTGTCTTCGACGGCTATCACCGGTGACCCGGTGTTTCTGTCGAGCCTGCCGACCTCCGGCTGTTCCGGCGGTGCCTATGCGTTCTACAACAACAGCCTGACGCCGTTGTGTCTGAAACTGCCGGACCCCGTAGGCGGCGGAAACACCCGTTACTACGGGGATTACATCGCCTACGTGGTCGGCCTTGCCATCAATAACGGCACCCGCGACTTCACCACCGGGGCCATTCCCAACGACTACCGGATCAACGTGGCGCGCAACGTATCCACGGCGCTGGTGAGCAGCAACCGCAACCTGCGCATAGGCCTGTCGACATTCAACCCGGCCACCAACAACAACCCGGGCAATGGCGGGTATATCGCCCGCTCCATCAGTGACCTGGCGCCGGTCAGCGGCAGCGTGACTCAAGCCCAGGCCGACAGTAACTACAACGCACTGATCTCGGCGATCAGCGGCTTGAGCGCCGTGGCCAATACGCCATTGGCGGAAACCTATTATGAAATCACCCGCTACATGCGCGGAATGGCACCGTATTACAACAACACGCCAAACACCTACACCAGCCCGATCCAGTACCGCTGCCAGAAAAACTACGGGGTGGTGATTACCGACGGCCTGCCGACCTACGACCGCACGTTCCCTACCAACGACCCGCTGGGCGGCAGCCGATTGCCGAACTGGGACGGCATCAACAATGACGGCAACAACCTCAACGGTGACAACGAGGGCGATACGCTGTACCTGGACGACATCGCCAAATTTGCCTTCGACATCGACATGCGTTCGACCGGCACCGATGCGGCTGGCAAGAGCTGGAACGCGTTGGATTTCCCCAAGCAGAACATGAACACCTATACCGTCGGCTTCACCGCCGATAACGATATGCTGTCGGACGCGTCGGCGTATGGACAGGGCAGGTATTACCAGGCCACCGACAGCGCCGGCCTCAACTCAGCATTGTCGGCGGCACTGAGTGACATCACTTCCAAGGCGGGCTCCGGCGGTAGCGGTGTCACCAGCGGCACCACGCTGGCGAGCGGCAGCAGTTATTTTCAGACCAGTTACGATCCCAGGGACTGGCGCGGCACCATCAAATCATTCGGATTTACCTCGGCCGGGACGGTGAATACCTCAACGGTGCTATGGACAACCGACACGGCCATCGTTCCCGGCGCTGCAACGCCGACCTACCAATCATGGAATAGCGCGAACAACGCGGCAGTCACCCTGGCCTACGGCAACTTTTCGGCAACCCAGCAGACTTCGCTCAGCCAGAGCCTGCCCACCGGCATCAGTGGCAGCGATCTGGTGGAATGGAGCAAAGGTACCAACAAGACCGGGCTCAAGGTGCGCAGCGTGCTGCTGGGCGACATCATCAACTCGCCGCTGGTGCTGGCCTCGCCCTCCGACAAGACCGCCTCCGACCTGTCGGGCGACACCACCTACACCAGCTACCTGACCACCAAGGCTGCGAACATGAATGCCAACCTGGTGGTGAACGGCAACGACGGTTTCGTCAGCGTCATTAACCCGGCCAACGGCACCCGGCGTTACGCCTACATGCCGTCGAGCGTGCTGCCGTCGTTGCGATTGATCGCCGACCCCAACTACATCAACGGCGTCAGCCACAAATTTCTGGTGGACGGGCAGGTCGGTGTCTATGACGCACAGTTCGGCACAGCCTGGAAAACCCTGGCCATCGGCGGCACCGGGGCCGGTGGCAAGACGTTCTATGCATTGCAGTTGTTCGACGCCTCGGCGGGGAACATTCTCAATGCGCTGTGGGAAGTGAGTGCACCGGCCACTGCCAACACTGCGAACGCGTTCAATGATCTGGGTTATGCCTACGCCCGTCCGGAAGTGGCACGCTTGGCCGATGGGCGCTGGGCGGCTTTCATCGCCAATGGCTACGGCAGCAACTCGGGGGTAGCGGCGTTGTATGTGCTGGATGTGCGCGACGGTTCGCTGATCAAGAAAATCGTCATCGACAGTACCGAAACCACCAACGGACTGTCGTCGGTGAAGCTCAAGGTCAATTCGCAGAACGTGGTGCAGGCTGCGTACGGCGGGGATTTGAAGGGACGCCTGTGGAAATTCGACCTGAGCGCGACCACGACCGACAGCTGGGGCATAGCGTTTTCCGGCAAGCCGCTGTTCACGACGGTGGGCGGCGCGACTCAACCGATCACCGCGCAACCGCTGCTGGCGGATAATTCATTGGGGGGCAAACAGATTTTCGTCGGTACCGGCAAATTCAACGAAACCTCCGACAAGACCAACAAGGATCTGCAGGCGTTCTATTCGGTGTGGGATGCCGATGGCGGCACGGGGCAACTGACGGTCAGCAGTTTGCAGGCCCAGGCCATAACGGGCGTGTTCTCGGGCAGTTCAGGGCAATTCATTACCACGACTCAGAACGACACCACTTATCCTGCGGAGAAGGGCTGGTATCTGCCGCTGGTGTACAACAACGTATTGACCGGCGAGCGGGTAATCAATCAGGCCAGTCTGGTGCTGGGGCGCATCGTGTTCACCACGGCCAGTGTCGATACCACCGACCCGTGTTCCAGCTTCGGTACCGGCAAACTGGTCGAACTCGATGCGTTCAGCGGTAAGATGCTCAACTATGCGGTGCTCGACACCAACGCCGACGGCGTGGTCGACACCAATGACACGATTTCCAGCGGCGTGGTGTTCAGCGGCGGCATTCCGACCCTGAACGCCATCGTCAACGGCGCAACGCGCAAGATCGTGAACGATTCCAGTGGCGGTATCACCACCCTGGTGGAAAAGTCCGGCGGCGGCAGCCGTCGTATCATGTGGCGACAAATACAGTAAGCGAGAGTTGAGGCATGCGCAGATCCATCCGAGGATTCACCCTGATCGAAATCATGATCGTGATTGCGATTATCGGGATCATCATCACCATTGCCGCACCGAGCTATACCGAATACCTGAAAAAGGGCCGCCGCGCCGAAGTGGTATCGCTGCTGTCGGAGCAGGCGCAGACTCTCGAGCGCTTCTACACCAAGAACAATGTCTACACGGGCATCACCGGTCTCAGCACGGGCAATGATTTCTACACCATTACCCCGACCATCGCTGACCAGACCTTTCTGCTGACCGCGACCCGCAAGGCCGGTACGACCATGGCCGGCGACAAGTGCGGGGACTTCACCCTCACCAACACCGGTGTGCGCAGCATGATCAACGCGACTGCCGGGCTTGCCACCAAGGATTGCTGGGGCCGCTGAGCCGCTTTCATTCGGGTGCCTTTTGCGCCCGCTGTCTTTTTTACGGTTGGAACAAACATGACCAGGCAACAGCAAGTGGTGATTGTCGGTGGCGGGGTGATTGGCCTGCTGACCGCGTACAACCTCGCCTCCGAGGTGCGCAGCGTGGTGCTGCTGGATCGCTCGAACCTTGGCCAGGAATCGTCCTGGGCCGGTGGCGGCATCGTTTCTCCGTTGTATCCGTGGCGCTATAGCCCGGCCGTCACGGCGCTGGCGCACTGGTCGCAGGACTTTTATCCACAGCTGGGTGAGCGATTGTTTGCCGACACCGGCGTCGATCCTGAAGTCCATACCACCGGCCTGTACTGGCTGGACCTGGACGACGAAGCCGAAGCGCTGGCCTGGGCCGAGCGGGAAAATCGTCCGCTGCGGGCTGTGGATATCTCGGCGGCCCATGATGCAGTGCCGGTACTTGGCGGCGGTTTTTCCCGGGCGATCTACATGGCCGACGTGGCCAACGTACGCAACCCACGGCTGGTGAAGTCTTTGAAAGCCGCGTTGCAGGCACTGCCTAACGTGACGATTTACGAGCAGTGCGAGGTCAGTGGGTTTGTCCGGGAGGGCGAGAAGGTTGTCGGTGTGCAAACCTCGAAAGGCGTGATCAACGGCGATCAGGTGGTGCTGACGGCGGGGGCGTGGAGCGGCGAGCTGCTCAAGACGCTGAATCTGTCGCTGCCGGTGGAGCCGGTCAAAGGCCAGATGATTCTCTACAAGTGCGCGGCGAACTTCCTGCCAAGCATGGTGCTGGCCAAGGGGCGTTATGCAATTCCGCGTCGCGACGGGCACATCCTGATCGGTAGTACGCTGGAGCATGAAGGTTTCGACAAGACCCCGACCGAAAATGCTCTGGAAAGCCTGAAAGCGTCGGCCGTGGAGTTGCTGCCAGCGCTGGCTGATGCCGAAGTGGTGGGACACTGGGCCGGGTTGCGTCCCGGCTCGCCAGAGGGCATTCCCTATATCGGCCGGGTGCCAGGCTTCGATGGTTTGTGGCTCAACTGCGGGCATTACCGCAACGGACTGGTGCTGGCACCTGCCTCCTGTCAGCTGTTTGCCGATGTGATGCTGGGGCGGGCGCCGATCATCGATCCGGCGCCGTATGCTCCGGCCGGGCGTATTTAATCCAGGCCGAGCTTCTTGAGCCTGTATCGCATCGAACGAAATGACAGATTCAACCGCTGGGCCGCTGCGGTACGGTTCCAGCGGGTTTCCTCCAGCGCCTGCAGGATCAGTTTGCGCTCGACGTTTTCCAGATAGTCTTCCAGGTTGTCGATCTGCGTGAGATCGGCGATGCCGCCCTCGGCCGCACAGTTGCCTTCACTCAGGCGCAGGTCGTCGGCTTCAATCATGCGGTTTTCGCACAACGTGTGCGCGCGTTCGAGGACGTTCTCGAGTTCACGGACATTCCCCGGGAAGCGATAGTTCTTCAAGGCCTCGAGCGCTTGTGGATGCAGGCGGGCAGAAGGCTGGCCAGTGCCGTGGGCCAGGCGCTTGAGCATATGGGAGGCCAGCGCTTCGATATCGTCACGGCGTTCACGCAGGGACGGAACCCGCAGTTCAATCACGTTCAGCCGGTAATACAGATCCTGCCGAAAGCGCTCGGCGGCGACTTCGGCGTCCAGGTCCTTGTGAGTGGCGCAGAGAATACGCACATTGACCACGGTTTCTTGCTGACCGCCGACGCTGCGTATGGCTTTTTCCTGAATAGCCCGCAGTAGCTTGACCTGCATCGACAGCGGCAAGTCCGCTACTTCATCGAGAAACAGCGTGCCGCCATGGGCAGCCTGAAACAGGCCCGGTTTGTCCTCCACCGCGCCGGTGAAACTGCCTTTGCGATGGCCGAAAAACTCGCTTTCCATCAACTCTGAAGGAATGGCCCCGCAGTTCACCGGCACGAACGGCTGGCTGGCGCGCGGGCCTTGCTCGTGGATCAGGCGGGCGACCAGTTCCTTGCCACTGCCGGACTCGCCGCTGATGTAGACCGGCGCCTGGCTGCGGGCCAGTTTGTCGATCTGTTTGCGCAGATCGCGCATCGGTTGTGAGTCGCCGAGCAGGCGCCGATCAATCGAGGTGCAGACGCCGCCGGTCGGGGGCATGCGCAGTGCGGTGGCGACCAGCTCGCGCAGTCGGGTGAGGTCCACCGGTTTGGTCAGAAAGTCGAATGCGCCGGCTTTCAGGGCGTTGATCGCTGTTTCCAGGCTGCCATAGGCCGTGATCATCGCCACCGGTAATTGCGGGTAGCGATGCTGGATATGCTGCACCAGGTCCAGCCCGGTGCCGTCCGGCAGGCGCATGTCGGTCAGGCACAGGTCGAAGGTGTCGCGGTTCAGCAGTGCCTGGGCTTCGCCGAGGTTGCGTGCGCTGAACGTGTCGAGTTTCATCCGTCCCAGGGTGATTTCCAGGAGTTCGCGGATATCCGGTTCGTCGTCGACGATGAGGATTTTTTGCCGTGGGCTCGTGTTCAACTTTGTTTCCGTCCGTGAGCAAAGGTGATGCGAAAGCAGCCGCCGCCTTGGCGTGGTTTGTAGTCTAGGCGGGCCTGGTTGCTTTCGCACAGCTCACGGGACAGATAAAGCCCAAGGCCGGTGCCCTGGCTGCTGGTGGTGAAGAAAGGTTCGAACAGATGCGCCTGCTGATCCAGCGCCACGCCGGGGCCATTGTCCTGCACTTCGAGCACGGCCAGCTGGCTCTCGGGGTCGATGAACAGCCGGAGCCAGACCTGCGCCGGATCGTGCAGCAGGGCGCTGTGCCGCCAGCCGTTGCGCAACAGATTGTCGAGAATTTGCGTCAGTTGCCCCGGGTCCATCAGGGTCCGGAAATCCCCGGATTCGATGTTCAGATGAATCCGTTGGTGCTCGCTGGCCTGTTCGCGGCTTTCCTCGACGAAGTGCTCGAGCCATGGCTCGAGATCGAGTCGCTGCGGGGCGCTCTGCTGGCGGCGGGACAGTTGCAGGACGTTTTCAATGACTCGGTTCATGCGCTGGGAGTGATCCTGGATGATCTGCGTCAGACGCCGATCCGCATCGTCGAGTTCCTCGGATTCCCGCAGCAACTGTGCGGCATGACTGATGGCACCCAGCGGATTACGGATCTCGTGGGCGATGCCGGCGGTCAGGCGCCCAAGTGCGGCGAGTTTCAGTTGCTGGGCCTGTTGGGCGATTTGCGCGAGGTCTTCGAGAAACACCAGGGTCTGGCGGTTCGGGCTCTGCTCCAGGGCGATGAAGCTCGGTTGCAGTTCCAGGCCGTTGGCCGCGATTTTCAGGCTTTGAGGGCGCAGGGTGGGGTTGTTCAGCCACAGATTCAGGCGCTCGACCAGCGCGGTCGAATAGTTATCGATCAAATGGCCTTCAAGGGGCGACTGCGCCAGCAGGGTCCGGGCACTGTGGTTGGCCAGTTGCACCCGGCGTTGTTCATCGAGGACCAGAATGCCGGTGCGCATGCGTTGCAAGATCAAGGCGTTGAGGGCTTCGAGGCTGACCACTTCGCTGGCCCGTTGCTCGGCGAGGGTCTCGCTGACTTCGAGGCGGCGGATCAAGCCTTGCACCAGCAGCGCTCCGGCAAAACACAGAGCGCCGAGGGTGCCCGCCTGCAGGTATTCGTTGGCGCTCAGGGGATGGCTGAAGCTCAGCAGGAAGCTGAGACCGACAATGCCGAGTGCACCGATGGCCGCGATCAGCACGCCGATACGGCGTTTCAGTAATGTGTTGCTGATGGCTACCGAGACGATCAGCAGATTGCCGACCGGACTGGCCACGCCGCCGGCGGCGTAGAACAGCCCGCACAGCAGCAGGATGTCGACCAGGGCCAGTCCGAACAACTGGGCCGGGCGGCGGATGTTCTCCAGGAACACCACCAGCAGGATATTCAGCACCAGGTACAACCAGCTGCCATTGCGCAGCAGCTCGTCGTCGGCCGACGTCAACAGGCGGTTGTCCATGTTGCTGGAGATCAGCAGCACCAGGGTGATGCCGACGCTCAGACGGTAGAGGTGATAGAGGCGCAGCAGTCGCTGGGCCTGTTTGCGAGTGGCGTCGGTCGCCTCAGCGATCACTGGAACCGGGGCCTTGCTCGAGATGAGCCTGGCTGCAATACCACTGTTGACGAAGGCTCAGCGCGCGGTCGCGCGGCAGGTGCACGCCGCAATGGGCGCAACGCACCATGGGAGCGGCATCCTGTTCGCGGGGGGATTGCGTGGGTGCGACAGGCGCCTTGAATTTGCGCCAGAGCCAGACGGCGGCGGCGATCAGGGCGATCCAGAACAGTAAACGAAGCATGATGGGCGGCTTTTTGGCTGATGATCCGGCAGTTTAGCCAAGGTCTTGGCGGGCGCACAGCTCAATAAAACGCGGCAATAAAAAAGGGAGATCCGAGGATCTCCCTTTTTGGCATCACCGAAGTGATCAGTCGAACAGACCGAAGGTCAAGTAGCTGAAAATGGAGCGGTCGTTGTTGCTGGACTCCGGTTCCGGCGCTTCGATCACGTCGCCGTTCTCGTCTTTAGGCTTGAGCTCGTTCGGGATTGCGTCTTTCGCGTCCTGGAACTGCTTCTGCACGTCCTGGTTGGCGCGGGTCTCTCCCGGTGGCAGCGGCGGACGGGATTCGATAAGGCCCAGAGTAGCCTTGCTCAGCCACGAACGGTTGTCGGCCTCGGCGACCGACGGTACGAACTGACCGTCTTTCAGGCTCGGGTGGTTCGGGTAGTTGAGCTTCAGGGTTTCCAGGCTGGTGGCCGCCAGTTCGTCCAGGTGCAGACGCTGGTAGGCTTCGGTCATCACCGCCAGGCCGTCACCGACCGATGGGGTTTCCTGGAAGTTTTCCACTACGTAACGGCCACGGTTGGCGGCAGCTACGTAGGCCTGACGGGTCAGGTAGTAGTCGGCCACGTGGATTTCGTAGGCCGCCAACAGGTTGCGCAGGTAGATCATGCGCTGCTTGGCGTCCGGCGCGTAGCGGCTGTTCGGGTAGCGGCTGGTCAGCTGGGCGAACTCGTTGTAGGAGTCGCGGGCAGCGCCCGGGTCACGCTTGGTCATGTCCAGCGGCAGGAAGCGCGCCAGCAGGCCGACGTCCTGGTCGAACGAGGTCAGGCCCTTGAGGTAGTAGGCATAATCGACGTTCGGGTGCTGTGGGTGCAGACGAATGAAGCGCTCGGCGGCGGACTTTGCGGCTTCCGGCTCCGAGTTCTTGTAGTTCGCGTAAATCAGTTCAAGCTGTGCCTGATCTGCGTAACGACCGAACGGATAGCGCGACTCCAGAGCCTTCAGCTTGGCGGTGGCACTGGTGTAACTGTTGTTGTCCAGGTCCTTTTGAGCCTGCTGGTACAGCTCGGTTTCGCTCAGGTTTTCGTCTACGACTTCCTTCGATGAGCAAGCAGCGGTCAATGCGAGGATGGCGATCAGCAGCAGGTGTTTCACTTGCATGGCGGCTTGCGTCCCTATGACGGCCGCTGTCTTGGGCGGGGCCGTCCTGTTATGATGAGCGCCCCGTTGAAAAGCCCCGGGGCAAAAGACGCCGTATTTAACCACAAGCGCGCAGCCGAAACCAAAGGCTGTAGCCGACGCCCAGTCCGAGCATGTCCGATAAAATTGAACTTCGCGCAGAGGTGCCGTCCGAATTGGGCGGCCAACGCCTCGATCAAGTCGCCGCCCAACTCTTCGCAGAGCACTCCCGCTCGCGCCTTTCCGCCTGGATCAAAGAAGGTCGCCTGACTGTGGACGGGGCGGTCATCCGCCCGCGCGACATCGTTCATGGCGGTGCCGTCCTTGAGCTGACCGCCGAGCAGGAGGCCCAGGGTGAATGGGTCGCCCAGGACATCGAGCTCGATATCGTCTATGAAGACGACGACATCCTGGTGATCAACAAGCCTGCGGGCCTGGTAGTGCACCCGGCCGCCGGCCACGCTGATGGCACCTTGCTCAATGCCTTGCTGCACCATGTGCCGGACATCATCAATGTCCCGCGTGCCGGCATCGTGCATCGTCTGGACAAGGACACCACCGGTCTGATGGTGGTGGCCAAGACCATCCAGGCGCAGACCAAACTGGTTGCCCAACTGCAAAGCCGCAGTGTCAGCCGGATCTATGAGTGCATCGTGATCGGCGTGGTAACTGCCGGCGGCAAGATCAACGCCCCGATCGGTCGCCACGGCCAGCAGCGCCAGCGCATGGCAGTCATGGAAGGCGGCAAGCCTGCCGTCAGCCACTATCGTGTGCTGGAGCGTTTCCGTTCTCACACCCACGTGCGGGTGAAGCTGGAAACCGGTCGTACCCATCAGATCCGCGTACACATGGCGCACATCAACTTCCCGTTGGTCGGAGACCCGGCGTACGGTGGTCGTTTCCGCATTCCGCCGGCGGCGAGCCAGACCATGGTCGAATCGCTGAAGCACTTCCCGCGTCAGGCGCTGCACGCACGGTTCCTCGAGCTGGATCACCCGACTACCGGTGAGCGCATGAGCTGGGAATCGCCGTTGCCGGAAGATCTGGTGTGGCTGCTGACCCTGCTCAAGCAGGATCGCGAGGCATTCGTCGGATGAACTGGCTGACGCCGGACTGGCCCGCGCCGGCCAGCGTCAAGGCCTGTGTCACCACCCGCGAGGGCGGCGTCAGCGAGGCGCCGTTCGACAGCCTCAACCTGGGCGATCACGTCGATGACCGCCCGGAGGCCGTCGCCGAAAACCGTCGACGCCTGACCGAACACTTCTCCATAAAGCCTGCCTGGTTGCAGCAAGTGCACGGGATTGCCGTGGCGCATGCCGATCCGTCGGTGGTGGCCACGGCGGATGCCAGCTGGACGGCAACACCGGGTATCGCTTGTGCAGCGATGACTGCCGATTGCCTGCCGGCGCTTTTCTGCGATCGTGCCGGTACTCGCGTGGCAGCGGCGCACGCGGGGTGGCGTGGTTTGGCGGCTGGCGTGCTGGAAGCCACGCTGGACAGTCTGGATGTTGCCGCTGAGGACGTACTGGTCTGGCTCGGCCCGGCCATCGGTCCGCAAGCCTTCGAAGTCGGTCCGGAAGTCCGGGAAGTCTTCATCAATCAATTGCCCGAAGCCGCGACAGCCTTTGTCCCGAGCCACAATGCCGGCAAGTTCATGGCCGACATCTATAAACTGGCGCGACTGCGTCTGGCGGTTCGCGGTGTCACGGCTGTTTATGGTGGCGGTTTCTGTACCGTGACCGATCCGCGCTTCTTCTCTTATCGCCGTGCATCGCGCACTGGTCGCTTCGCCTCCCTCGTTTGGCTCGAGTCGCCCGACGCCCGCTAAGCTTGTCTGATCTGCATCAACTCCCTGACGCTTGAATCTTCCAGAATCGACCGCATCTATAGCGGTATCTGGCAGGTTTCTTTATTCAGGATGGTTTTTTAGGTCCGGCCTGCTCAAAAGGAAGGTGACCCATGCGTATAGACCGTTTAACCAGCAAATTACAGTTGGCGTTGTCCGATGCCCAATCCTTGGCTGTCGGCCACGATCATCCGGCCATCGAGCCGGCGCATTTGATGCAAGCGATGCTTGAACAGCAGGGTGGTTCGATCAAACCCCTGTTGATGCAGGTGGGCTTCGACGTCAACAGCTTGCGTAAAGAGCTGACCAAAGAGCTCGATCAATTACCGAAAATCCAGAATCCGACCGGCGACGTCAACATGTCGCAGGACTTGGCGCGTCTGCTCAACCAGGCCGATCGTCTGGCACAGCAGAAGGGCGACCAGTTTATTTCCAGCGAGTTGGTGCTGCTCGCCGCGATGGACGAGAACAGCAAGCTCGGCAAGTTGCTGCTCGGCCAGGGCGTGAGCAAAAAGGCCCTGGAAAACGCGATCAACAATCTGCGCGGTGGCGAAGCCGTTAACGACGCCAACCACGAAGAGTCGCGTCAGGCACTGGATAAATACACCGTCGACCTGACCAAGCGCGCCGAAGACGGCAAGCTCGATCCGGTGATCGGCCGTGACGATGAAATCCGTCGCACCATTCAGGTCCTGCAACGCCGGACCAAGAACAACCCGGTGCTGATCGGCGAGCCTGGCGTGGGTAAAACCGCGATTGCCGAAGGTCTGGCCCAGCGCATCATCAACGGTGAAGTGCCGGATGGGCTGCGTGGCAAGCGCCTGCTGTCTCTGGATATGGGGGCTCTGATTGCCGGTGCCAAGTATCGCGGCGAGTTCGAAGAGCGCCTGAAAGCATTGCTCAACGAGCTGTCGAAGCAGGAAGGGCAGATCATTCTGTTCATCGACGAACTGCACACCATGGTCGGCGCCGGCAAGGGCGAAGGTTCGATGGACGCTGGCAACATGCTCAAACCGGCCTTGGCCCGTGGCGAGCTGCATTGCGTCGGTGCGACCACGCTCAACGAGTACCGCCAATATATAGAGAAGGACGCGGCCCTCGAGCGGCGCTTCCAGAAAGTGCTGGTGGACGAGCCGAGCGAAGAAGACACCATCGCTATCCTGCGTGGCCTCAAGGAACGTTACGAGGTTCACCACAAAGTGGCGATCACCGACGGTGCGATCATTGCGGCAGCCAAGCTCAGCCATCGTTACATCACTGACCGGCAGTTGCCGGACAAGGCGATCGACCTGATCGACGAAGCCGCAAGCCGCATCCGTATGGAGATCGACTCCAAGCCGGAAGTGCTGGATCGTCTGGAGCGTCGCCTGATTCAACTGAAAGTCGAATCCCAGGCACTGAAGAAAGAAAGCGACGACGCGGCGAAGAAGCGCCTGGAGAAACTCCAGGAAGAAATCGACCGGCACGAGCGTGAGTACTCGGATCTGGAAGAAATCTGGAACTCGGAAAAAGCCGAGGTGCAGGGTTCTGCGCAGATTCAGCAGAAGATCGAACAGTCCCGTCAGGAACTGGAAGCCGCGCGCCGCAAAGGCGACCTGAACCGCATGGCCGAGTTGCAGTACGGGGTGATCCCGGATCTGGAACGCAGTCTGCAAATGGTCGACCAGCACGGCAAGAGCGAGAACCAGTTGCTGCGCAGCAAGGTGACCGAAGAGGAAATCGCCGAAGTCGTTTCGAAGTGGACCGGCATTCCCGTGTCGAAAATGCTCGAAGGCGAGCGCGACAAGCTGATGAAGATGGAAAGCCTGTTGCACCAGCGTGTGATCGGCCAGGACGAAGCAGTGGTCGCAGTGGCCAATGCGGTGCGGCGTTCCCGTGCCGGGTTGTCCGACCCGAATCGCCCGAGCGGCTCGTTCATGTTCCTCGGCCCGACCGGTGTCGGTAAAACCGAGCTGTGCAAGGCGCTGGCCGAATTCCTCTTTGATACTGAAGAGGCGATGGTGCGGATCGATATGTCCGAGTTCATGGAGAAACATTCCGTGGCACGGCTGATCGGTGCACCACCGGGCTACGTCGGTTATGAAGAGGGCGGTTACCTGACCGAAGCGGTACGGCGCAAGCCTTACTCGGTGATCCTGCTGGACGAAGTCGAGAAGGCGCACCCGGACGTGTTCAACATCCTGCTGCAAGTGCTCGAGGATGGGCGTCTGACCGACAGCCACGGCCGTACGGTGGATTTCCGCAATACCGTGATCGTCATGACCTCAAACCTCGGTTCGATGCAGATCCAGGAACTGGTCGGTGACCGTGAAGCGCAACGTGCAGCGGTGATGGATGCGATTTCCACCCACTTCCGTCCGGAGTTCATCAACCGGGTCGACGAAGTGGTGATCTTCGAGCCTCTGGCGCGGGATCAGATTGCGGGCATTACCGAGATCCAGCTGGGTCGTCTGCGCAGTCGTCTGGCCGAGCGCGAGCTGAAGCTGGAACTGAGTCCGGAGGCGATGGACAAGCTGATTGCCGTCGGCTACGACCCGGTCTACGGTGCACGGCCGCTGAAACGGGCGATCCAGCGCTGGATCGAGAACCCGTTGGCGCAGTTGATCCTGTCGGGACGCTTCATGCCCGGGGAGACCGCGACCGGCGTCGTGGAGAACGACGAGATCACGTTCAACTGACACCTCAGGGTGTTGAACTAAGCAAGGCCTCGCAATGCGAGGCCTTTTTTTTCGTTAGGCTGTTGAACTCAAAGGAAAAGGCTTGTAAAGTGCGCCCCGCAGTCAGTCACCAACACGGTTTCAGCTCACTGGGCAGAAATCTGAAATAAGTTGCAAATCATTAACTTGAAAGCAATTTAGGGGGTTGACAGAGGTGTTCTAGGTTGTAGAATAGCGCGCCTCAGACACACGAACGCAGCGATGCGAAAACGATGTCGAGAAGCTGCAAGTTTGACCGTAGTAAATTGAAATATGTAGTTCCGTGATAGCTCAGTCGGTAGAGCAAATGACTGTTAATCATTGGGTCCCAGGTTCGAGTCCTGGTCACGGAGCCAATTTCAAACCGGGGTATAGCGCAGTCCGGTAGCGCGCCTGCTTTGGGAGCAGGATGTCAGGAGTTCGAATCCCCTTACCCCGACCATTTTTGGGTCGTTAGCTCAGTTGGTAGAGCAGTTGGCTTTTAACCAATTGGTCGTAGGTTCGAATCCCACACGACCCACCATTTTTGAAACCAGTTTGCGCTGGGATCGAATCTTAAGATCAGAGGCCAAAAGCGCTGATCGAAGAAGGCGATCTTTGAAAGGTCGCCTTTTTTTTACCGGGGTATAGCGCAGTCCGGTAGCGCGCCTGCTTTGGGAGCAGGATGTCGGGAGTTCGAATCCCCCTACCCCGACCATATTGAAAATCCTCGTATCGAAAGATACGGGGATTTTTTTTGCCCTCCGAAAATGTTCATTCAAGTCATCGTACAACTTGCCGATAGCCCGCTAACCAAAGGGGCTTGCCATTGATCGCCCCTTGAATCCGGCCAATACAAGAAAAAGGGCGTTCGTCATGTTGCTTCGTCAGTTGAATATTGCTCCCCGTGCCGCCCTGGGCTTTGCTCTGATCGCGGTGCTGGTGGCGTTGCTCGGGGTGTTTGCGCTGGGGCAGATGTCGAGCATCCGCGACAGCGAAGTGGCAGTGGAGACGCAGTGGCTGCCGAGCATTCGTGGTGGCGACGAGATTCGCGAGATCATGTTGCGCATTCGCACCATTTCCCTGCGCATGGCGCTGGATCAGGATCCGGCCAACATCGCCACGTACCGCAGCCAGATGGACACCCGCGACAAGGAACTGAGCGAGAAAATCGCCGCTTACGACCGACTGGTGACCACCCCGGGAGGTCAGCAGTTATACGATCAGTTCAAGAAAACCTTCGCCGCCTATCGCACCGGGATCGCTCAGTCGTTCACGCTCGCCGAGCAAGGCAAGCGCGATGAGCTGACCAAGTTGCTGCTGGTCGACATGAAAACCGTGGTCGACGGGTCCGGCAAACAACTCAATGACCTGGCAGACCTGTTCGCCCGGCAGGTCGCTGCCGAAAGCCAGAACTCTGCCGCCCACTACGAAACCTCCCGCACTATCGTGACCTTATTCATCGCTCTGGCGGCATTGGCCACCGTGGTCCTGGCCATGTTGCTCACCCGCAGTATCGTTCGCCCCCTGAGCACCGCTGTCGACGCTGCTGAACACGTCGCCAGGGGCGATCTGACCCGTCCGATCGAAACCCACGGTAATGATGAAGTCAGCCGTCTGCTCAAGGCGTTGGCGACCATGCAGCAGAATCTGCGCGAAACCCTGCAGGGCATCAGCGGTTCGGCCACGCAACTGGCGACAGCTTCCGACGAACTGAGCGCGGTCACCCATGACAGCACTCAAGGTCTGCAACAACAGAACAACGAAATCGAACAGGCCGCCACCGCCGTCAACGAGATGACCACGGCGGTCGAGGAAGTCGCACGCAATGCAGTGTCGACCTCCGACGCGACGCGCCAGTCCAGCGAGTCGGCGCATTTGGGCCAAGAGCGGGTCAGTGAAACCGCCAGCGCGATCAATGCGCTGGCCAGTGAGGTGCAACACACCGGTGAGTTGGTGCAATCACTGGCCAATCAGTCGCAAGACATCGGCAAAGTGCTGGACGTGATCCGCGCGATTGCCGAACAAACCAACTTGCTGGCGCTCAACGCCGCCATCGAAGCAGCGCGGGCTGGGGAGAGTGGTCGCGGGTTTGCCGTGGTCGCCGACGAAGTCCGGGCGCTGGCTTATCGCACACAGCAATCGACCCAGGAAATCGAGCAGATGGTGCAGGGCATGCGCAACGGTTCGAGCCTGGCGCTGGAGTCGATGCAGGCCAGCGCCTCGCGCGCTGCCACCACGCTGGTGCTGGCCGAGCGGGCCGGTGAGGCATTGCAAACCATCACCGCGTCGGTGCATGAGATCCACGAACGTAACCTGGTGATCGCCAGCGCCGCCGAAGAGCAGGCGCAAGTGGCGCGGGAAGTAGATCGCAATCTGGTGAACATCCGTGACCTGTCGGTGCGTTCGGCGGCCGGCGCTGATCAGACCAGCGCTTCCAGTCATGAGCTATCGAAACTCGCCAACGCATTGCAGGGCATGGTGCGGCGTTTCCAGCTGTAATTCCGGCAGACATAAAAAAGCCGCGCTTCTCGTAAGAGAAAGCGCGGCTTTGTTTTGTCGGGACAGAATGAAAATCAGGCACCGTCACGCTCTTTCAGGTGTTCGAACAGGCCTTTGGGCATTTTCTTGCCGTTGGCCTCGTAGTTGGCTTTGACGTTGTCGTAAGCCTCTTGCTCGTCGATGAAGCCATCGTGGTTGGTGTCGATCTTGTCGAAGTCAGAGTGCGGCGCGACCTTCAGGAATTCGGCGCGGGAGACTTTGCCGTCACCATCGGTGTCGGTCCTGGCCATCGACGCATCGCCGCATTTGCCTTCACCACATTTACCTTCCGGGGTTTTCACCGAGGTTTCAGCCGAGGCGACCATGTAGCCCTGGGCCAGCGGTTGCGCGGCGAACACCGAGCCGGACACCATCAGGCCGCCGGCCAGTACGGCACCGACCAGGCCAAGGGAGGTTTTGCCAATTTTCGAAGTGCAGGTCATTTCATTCTCCTTCGGTTGCACTGCGCAACCACACGTTAAGGGCGATCAGCCGGAGCAGGTGCGCTCGGGTGTGGCCATTAAGCGGTGGCGGTGTATCGCGTCTGTGTCGAGGAGCGGGGCGTTTGTAAGCGAAGGTGGGAAAAGCGCGGGCAGATACAGTAGAAGACAAAACGCCGCGGGGGGGCGAGCCGGCCCGCCCCCGCGGTTTTTACATTAGTGCAGCTTCAGGCGTGGCTCGGTGCCGCGTCCGATCTTGCTGCCCAGCATCAGCATCGCCGTGCGGAACGGGCCGTACAGCGCCATCTGGTGCATGCGGTACAGCGAAACGTAGAACATCCGCGCCAGCCAGCCTTCGAGCATCACGGTGCCGGTCAGGTTGCCCATCAAGTTGCCTACAGCCGAAAAACGCGACAACGAAATCAGCGAGCCGTAGTCGGTGTACTTGTACTCCGGCAGGGTCTTGCCTTCGATCCGCAGTTTCAGCGACTTGGCCAGCAACGACGCCTGTTGGTGCGCGGCCTGGGCCCGTGGTGGGACGTTGCGATCCGAACCCGGTTGCGGGCAGGCGGCGCAATCGCCGAAGGCGAAAATGTTTTCGTCGCGGGTGGTCTGCAATGTCGGCAGCACTTGCAGCTGGTTGATGCGGTTGGTTTCCAGGCCATCGATATCCTTGAGGAAACCCGGCGCGCGGATCCCGGCGGCCCAGACTTTCAGGCCGGCCTTGATCTCGTTGCCATCGGCGGTGATCAGGCTGTCGGCGGTGACCTGGCTGACCGACGCGTTGGTCATCACGTTGACCCCGAGCTTTTCCAGGGTCTTGTGCACCGGCCCGCTGATGCGTTCCGGCAGGGCTGGCAGCACCCGTGGCCCGGCTTCGATCAGGGTAATGTGCATGTTTTCCGGTTTGATCCGGTCCAGACCGTAGGCCGCGAGTTCATGAGCGGCATTGTGCAGCTCCGCCGCCAGTTCGACGCCTGTGGCGCCCGCACCAACGATCGCCACGCTGATCTGTTGGACCACATCGGTTTGCCCGGCGTGAGCGCGCAGATAGTGATTGAGTAGTTGCTGGTGGAAACGCTCGGCCTGTTTGCGGGTGTCGAGGAACAGGCAGTGCTGCGCTGCGCCCTGAGTGCCGAAATCGTTGGTGGTGCTCCCGACCGCGATCACCAGCGAGTCATACGGCACTTCCCGCGCCGGAACCAGTTCCACGCCGTTTTCGTCGTAGGTGGCGGCGAGCTGGATCTTCTTCTGCTCACGGTCGAGCCCGCTCATGCGCCCCAGCTGGAACTCGAAGTGGTTCCATTTGGCCTGGGCGACATAGTTGAGTTCGTCTTCGGAGGAGTTCAGCGATCCGGCGGCCACTTCGTGCAACAGCGGTTTCCAGATGTGCGTGAGGTTCGCGTCGACCAGCATGATGCTGGCGGTGCCGCGCTTGCCCAGAGTCTTACCCAGACGGGTAGCCAGCTCCAGACCGCCGGCGCCGCCGCCGACAATGACAATACGATGGGACATGGTGATAGCTCGCAAGGTTTTTAAAGGAAATCGTTGTCGTCGTAACCCAAGCGAGCGCGATGCAGCTCATAGCGTCAGGTAACTGATAAATCGGCTCAACAGGCCCAGACCGATGGTCGCTGCCAGCACCACCACCAGGAGCATCCACGGCCGGAATGGCCGGCGCTCGACACGGTGTTGGGACAACTGCAGGTACTCTTCGACATGCTTCTGGTCTTCGGGGTTCAGGCGGCTGGTCATAAAGGCCTCGTCTGGTAGACGTTACTGAAAGTGAACAAGCTACAGCGGTTTTCAACCGGGATTGAATGCAGCATAGCCACTGTCTGGGACCGGTTCGACAGACACGCTGTCCTCGAGGCGAATGATCCCGCTTTGTAACACTCGTGCGGTGATTCCGCCATGCCCGCGCACGGCCTGGAACGTTCCCGGGCCGAGGTTGTTCTGCAGGCGCGCGCACGGCTGGCACCAGCCCGTGGTTTCGAAAATCGCCTGACCAATGCGAAAGCGCCGCCCCTTGAGGCTGAACAGGTTGATCCCGCTTATAACGAGATTGCGCCGCAGATCTTCAGGTGTGACCGGTTGTTCGGCCGACCGCCCCATCAAGGCGCTGATCACGGCCAGGTGTTCCCACTGAATCAGCGTCACCTGCCGCGCATTTCGCACCCCGGGCCGAGCGTGGTCGCCGGTGAGCCCGGCCTCAAGCCGCGCCTCCACCGCATCGAGTGCGAGCATCGGCCCCCGTGACTCGGGGCGCACGCCAATCCAGCGCACGCAACCGGTCTGCGGGACATCGGCAATCAATTGTTGAAGTGGCGTCACAGGCTGATCCCGACATCGAACACGATGCTGCGTCCCAGGTTACCGCGCAGGAAATCCGGCGCATCGGGGTGGGCGAACAACACGCGGGCGAACGTCGGCCCGACCAGTGACAGCGAGCGCCAGCCCTGGCGCAAATATTCGGTGGGTGGCGGAAAGTGGCTGTTGAGGTCGAGCACTTCGCGTTTGAGACTGGCGAAGGCGATGATGTCCAGCTCGCCCAGGTCCATGCCGCGTTCTTTGTAGTTGTGCGCTTTCTTGCGCAAGGTCGGCGCCAGCCTGAGCAGGAATTCGTTGGCCGGAATCCGTCGCGGCTTGGCTTCGCGGCGCACCAGTTGGCTCAGGGAAAATGCACTGCGCCGGCGTTGCAGCTCATCGCGCCATTCATCGTTGAGTCGGCGACCTTCGTCGAGGACGAAAAACACTTCGAAATTGGCATCGCGAAACAATACGTCCGGAGGCTCGCCGGCCGGGGCGAATTCGTCGGCGCGATACGGGATATTCAAGCCTTGCAGCAGGCGCTGGCAGACCCAACGCTCACGCTCCCATTTGCGGGCATTGGACAGGAACGCGTTGGCCTGCTCGGCCGCGATGGTCAGCAGGCGTAAGTAATCTGAGTCATCCATAGGCCCAAGCTTAGCGTTCAATTGCGACAAGCAGAAAGCTTTGCATCGGCAGATTCACCCGGGTGGCGGTGTAGACTTCGACACAGGAGCGCCAATCAAGGGAGTCTGCGGTGCGAATGAAGGTGATGGGATCATGATCGGTGCAGAACTGCTGTCATCGACGAGTCTGACCCTCGGCTGGCTGATTTACCTGCCGGTGCTGCTCTGGGCGATCTGCCGCGCGCCGTGGGTGGAATTGTTCAGCGACAGCCGTCGTCAGCACCTGCTGTTCGGCACTGTGTTCGCACTGTTTCTGTTGTGGATGGTGCGCAGGGATTTCGACACGGGTGTGTCGTATCACTTCATTGGCATGACCGCCGTGACCTTGCTGCTCGATTGGCCGTTGGCGATTGTCGGCGGACTGATGGCGCAGAGCGGGCTGGTTCTGCTGGGACGCCAGGATCTGGTGGCGGTCGGGGTCAACGGTGCGTTGCTGATCCTGCTGCCGGTGCTGATCACCGAGGGCGTGGAGATCCTGGTCGAACGGGCGCAACCGCGTAATCCGTTTGTGTATATCTTCTGCTCAGGCTTCTTCGCGGCGGCCTTGTCGGCGTTGGCGTGTCTGGTTCTGAGCCTCACATTGCTCTGGTACGACGGCCTCTTCGCCATGCCCGAATGGCTGGAAGACTTCATCGGTTACTTATGGCTGCTGATTTTTCCGGAAGCGTTCATCAACGGCATGGTGATCAGCGCGTTGGTGGTGTTCAGCCCGGAATGGCTGGAGACCTTCAACCGCACCCGTTACCTTTCGGCACCCTGGAAGGACGACGATCCCAAGTCTTGATCCACATCAAATCCACCCCGCGCGCGGCATTTCATGCTCGGCCAAATTCCTTCAGGAGCAGCGGCATGAGCGTTTACGAGTGGGCGAGGCAGGAAACCCGGCAGAGTCTGGAGATGGCGCAGGAGGTGGGATTCGATCCGGGCCTGAGCCTTCGGGCCTTGCTCAGTGCGGTGGTGCAACAGAGCAAGGCCGTGCGCAACGCCGAAGACCTGGCCGACGAGTTGCGCTTTCTGGCGGAAAACCTCGACGACGATCAGGACTACGGCTTCATGCGGCCCTGAGCGGGATCAGTGGCGCGGGTCGAAGTCGCCGGAAAACAGTTCGTCCTCGGCGTCCGGGGCCACCGGAATCTTGTGTTCTTCCGACGCCCAGGCGCCGAGGTCGATCAGTTTGCAGCGGTCCGAGCAGAACGGCCGGAATTTGTTTGCGGGGGTGAATTCCACCGGGGCGCCGCAGGTCGGGCAATTAACGGTTGGGGTCTGGCTCATGACTGGCCTCCGGATAAAGTCAGGTAAAAGTGATGCAGGCGCTCGACCTCGCTGTGCAGCCAGGCGAGGTCGCGGTCGTTGACCACTACATCATCGGCACGGCTCACGCGGTCTTCGCGGCTGGATTGGGCCTTGAGGATCGCCTGGACCTGCTGTTCGCTGGTCTGGTCACGCTGCAAGGTGCGTTCGATCTGCAGTTGTTGCGGAGCATCGATCACAAGAATCCGCTGGGTCATCGCGTACTGTCCGGACTCGATCAGCAGCGGCGAAACCAGAATCGCGTAAGGCGATTTTGCCAGCGCCAGGTGATGGGCGATCTCCTCGGCGATCAGTGGATGCAGCAGCGCTTCGAGCCAGCGGCGTTGCTCCGGCACTTCGAAGATCACCTTGCGCAACGCCGCGCGATCCAACGTGCCATCGGCCTGCAAGACATCCGGGCCGAAGTGTTCTGCGATCTTTGCCAGCGCCGGACGGCCCGGTTCGACCACCCAGCGCGCCGCGTGATCGGCGTCCACCACGTGGATGCCAAGATCGATGAAGTGCTGGGCGGCAGCGCTTTTACCGCTGCCGATGCCGCCGGTCAGGCCGAGAATCCAGGGTTTTTCCACAGGGGTATTCATTTCAAACCGACAAACTGCCAATAGAAGCCGGTTATTTGACCACCCCAGAGCAAGGCAATCCAGCCGGCAATTGCCAGATAGGGCCCGAAGGGGATCGGCGTCGAGGTTTTGCGGTCACGCAGTTTGAGCAAAATCACCCCGAACACGGCGCCCACCAGGGAGGACAGCAGGATGGTCAGCGGCAGAATCTGCCAGCCACCCCAGGCCCCGAGCAGCGCCAGCAACTTGAAATCACCGTGACCGATGCCGTCTTTGCCGGTGAGCAGTTTGAACAGCCAGAACACCGACCACAGCGCCATGTAGCCAGCCACCGCCCCCCACAACGCATCGTGCAGTGAGACGAACAGGCCGAAACTGTTGACGATCAATCCCAGCCACAGCAACGGCAGCACCAGTACATCGGGCAACAGCTGATGCTCGGTGTCGATCAGACTCATCGCCAGCAAGCCCCAGGTCAGGGCGATCATCAGGCAAGCCGGCCAGCCAAAACCCAGATGCCAGGCAATGAACGCCGAGAGCAGCCCGCAGGCCAGTTCGGTCAGTGGATAACGCTTGCTGATCGGCGCTGCGCATGACGAGCAACGGCCGCGCAAAAACAGGTAGCTGAGCAGCGGAATGTTTTCCCACGCACGAATGCGGTGGGCGCAATGTGGGCACTGCGAGTGCGGCAGCATCAGGTTGTAGACCGGCAACGGCGTTTCGACGGGCAGCCCCAACACGTCGTGCGCCTGCTGGCGCCATTCGCGTTCGAGCATCTTCGGCAGACGCCAGATCACCACATTGAGAAAGCTGCCGACCACCAGCCCGAGCACCAGGGCAGTGAAGACAAACGCCAGCGGATAGAGGGCGAAAAGTTCGTCGATGGGCATGTCAGATCGCTGAGCCGAGTTGGAAGATCGGCAGGTACATGGCCACGACCAGCCCGCCGACGATCACCCCGAGTACCACCATGACGAAAGGCTCCATCAGGCTGGTGAGGTTGTCGACCATGTTATCCACTTCTTCCTCGTAGAACCCGGCTACCTTGTCGAGCATATCGTCCAGGGCGCCGGACTCTTCGCCGATGGCGGTCATCTGCACGGCCATGTTCGGAAAAACCCCACTGGTGCGCATCGAGAAATTCAGCTGCATGCCGGTGGCCACGTCCTGGCGAATGCGCAGCACCGCACGCTTGAACACCACGTTGCCGGTGGCTCCGGCGACCGAGTCCAGCGCTTCGACCAGCGGCACGCCGGCGGCAAACGTGGTCGACAGGGTCCGGGCAAAACGGGCGACGGCGGACTTGTACATCATGGTGCCCACCAGTGGCAGTTTCAGCAGCCAGGCATCACGTCGGTCACGCAGGGCCTGGGATTTCTTCAAGGCATGGCGGGTGCCGAAAAACGCCACGATCAGCACACCCAGAATCGCCCACCACCATTGCTGCATGAACTCCGACAGGCCGATGACCATCAAGGTAAACGCCGGCAGTTCGGCACCGAGGCCGGAAAATACCGACTGGAACTGCGGCACCACTTTTACCAGCAGAATGCCGGTGACGACCGCCGCCACCAGAATCACGGCGGTGGGATAGGTCATGGCTTTCTTGATCTTGGCCTTGAGGCTTTCGCTCTTCTCCTTGTAGGTCGCCACGCGCTCGAGCAGGGTGTCGAGAGCACCGGATTGCTCGCCGGCATCGACCAGGTTGCAGTACAACTCGTCGAAGTATTGCGGCTTCTTGCGCAGGGCCGCGGCGAAGCTGTTACCGGCGGCGACCTCCTGTTTCACCTCGTCCACCAGTTTGCGCATCGCCGGATTTTCAAAGCCTTCGCCGATGATGTCGAACGACTGCAGCAATGGCACGCCGGCCTTCATCATGGTCGCCATCTGCCGGGTGAAGAGGGCGATGTCCAGCGGCTTGATGCGTTTGCCGAAGTTCAGCAGCGACGCGGATTTCTTGCGTACCTTGCCGGGGTTGATGCCCTGCTTGCGCAACTGGGCCTTGATCAGCGCGGGGTTTTGCCCGCTCAGTTCGCCGCTGATCCGGCTGCCTTTCTTGTCGGTGCCTTCCCAGGCGTAGACGCTGATTTTCGCTGCCTTGACGGCCATGTTCAGTCCTTGGTGACCCGGTTGATTTCTTCAAGGCTGGTGATGCCTTGCATGGCCTTGATCAAGCCCGAAGTGCGCAGATCGTTGAAGCCGTCCAGGCGCATCTGGCTGTCGATTTCCAGTGAGTTGCCCTCGGCCATGATCAGCCGCTGCAGTTCGGGAGTGTTCCTGACCACTTCATAGATACCGGTGCGGCCCTTGTAGCCGCCGTTGCATTGATCGCAACCGACGGGCTCATAGATCGTGAAACTGCCGATGCGTTCCTCGGGGAAGCCTTCCTTGAGCAGGGTTTCGCGGGGAATCTCGATGGCTTTCTTGCAGTGGCCGCAGAGTTTGCGCGCCAGACGCTGGGCGATGATCAGGCTGACCGACGTGGCAATGTTGAAGCCGGGAATGCCCATGTTGTGCAAGCGGGTCAGCGTTTCCGCTGCGCTGTTGGTATGCAGCGTGGACAGTACAAGGTGACCGGTCTGCGCCGCCTTGATGGCGATTTCCGCCGTCTCCAGATCGCGGATCTCGCCAACCATGATCACGTCTGGGTCCTGACGCAGGAACGAGCGCAGGGCCTGGGCGAAATCCAGCCCCTGCTTCGGATTGACGTTGACCTGGTTGATACCTTCCATGTTGATTTCCACCGGGTCTTCGGCGGTGGAGATATTGATGTCGACGGTATTGAGGATGTTCAGCCCGGTGTACAGCGACACGGTCTTGCCGGAACCGGTGGGGCCGGTGACCAGAATCATGCCTTGCGGCTGCTTCAGGGCGGCCAGGTACAGCTCTTTCTGCTCCGGCTCGTAGCCGAGGGCGTCGATGCCGATCTGCGCGCTGGAAGGGTCGAGGATCCGAATTACCACTTTCTCGCCCCACAGGGTCGGCAGGGTGTTGACCCGGAAGTCGATCGACTTGGTTTTCGACAGGCGCATCTTCAGGCGTCCGTCCTGAGGCTTGCGCCGTTCCGAAATGTCGAGGCTGGCCATGACCTTCAGGCGTGCGGCGATGCGTCCGGCCAGTTGAATCGGCGGTTTGGCCACCTCACGCAGGATGCCGTCGGTACGTACCCGCACCCGGTAGTTTTTCTCGTAAGGCTCGAAGTGCAGGTCGGAAGAGCCGCTCTTGATTGCGTCCAGCAGCATCTTGTGGACGAAGCGCACCACCGGCGCGTCGTCGGCATCCAGCACGCCGATGGCGTCCTGCTTGCTGTCGTCGACGGATTCGACGTCCAGTCCGTCGAGGTCGACATCGGCCATGTCTTCCAGGCCGGAGGCGTGGGTGTCGAAGAATTTCTCGATGGCATCGGTGAGCTTGTCGTCCTCCACCAGAATGGCTTCGGTGGTCAGCCCGGTGCTGAACTGAATGTCGTTGATTGCCTGATGATTGCTCGGGTCGGAAATCCCCACGAACAGTTTGTTGCCGCGCCGCCACAGGGGCAGGGCATGGTGCTGGCGGACCAGTTTTTCGCTGACCAGGCCCTTGGGCTGGGTTTCCTTGTCCAGACAATTGAGGTCGAGGAACGCCATGCCGAAGTGCTCCGAGGCGATTTCGGCAACCTGCGAACTCTTCACCAGTTTGTTCTGTACCAGATAGCTGACCAGCGACAGGCGATTGCGCTGGGCTTGCTGCCAGGCTTGTTGGGCGCTTTTTTCCGTGAGCAGTTCGGCCTGTACCAATTGCTTGGCCAGACCGCTCAGAGCGATGTCATTCATGGGAATCCCGGATGCAGACAGTTCATGACTTATAGCCTAGTCAAGTGACAGCGCCAAACCGCCTCGGTGCAGGTGACAAAAAGTGTCAGATAGTGCGGTTACAGGTTGTAGGAAACACCGCGATAGCGTGATCGCGCCCAGCCTGCGCGGGTGCGGGCGCCTTGGCACGGGCTGTGCTGAGTCCTGTGCAGATCATGAGATTCCGACTCATGCATGGAGCGTGTCTATGAAAAAACAACAAGGTTTCACTCTGATCGAGCTGCTGATTGTCGTGGCGATCATCGGCATCCTGGCCACCATCGCCTTGCCGCAATACACCAAGTACCAGGCACGGTCGAAAGTGACGGCAGGACTGGCGGAAATCAGCGCCCTCAAAGTGCCGTTCGAGGACACCATCAATCAAGGTACCGACCCGACGCTGACGCTGGTGACCGGTAACGCATCCTATTCGACAACCAACTGCGGCACAGTCACTGCCTCGGGTACTGCGTCCTCTGGAGCTGGCACCATCGTCTGCACTCTGGCCAACGCACCGGCTCCGGTACTGGGCAAGACCATCACGCTGACCCGTTCCGGCGGTGCGACGGGTAACACCGCGGGTGTCTGGAGCTGCGCTTCGACAGTCAACCCTGACTACGCCCCTAAAGGTTGCCCTGGCAGCGGTACTTGATTACTTGACCCCTGGCCATCAAATGCCCCGCTTTGCGGGGCATTTTCTTATGCGCGGTGCTTCACAAAAAGCTTCAATCTTTTCAGCGTGTTAGGAACTTTCCCAAAAGCCGCAACTTGCATGTAGATAATTCGAGGGTCATGCAATTTGCATGATTTCGAAAATTTTTAGTTTTATTAAGTTATTGATTTATAAAGATTTATTGTATTTTTAAAAGTTGGCACAACGTTCGCAATATCTTCGGTAACCCTGCTGACAAGACACGCAGCAGACTTTCCAGAAAAACAGGAGTTACTCGTATGAAGAAGTTCGCTATCACTGCCGCTGCTGCTACCGCGCTGACCCTGACCATGGCCACCGGCGCATTCGCACAATCCACCCAGGCGACCCAGGCTCCAATGACTCTGGCTGCCGGTGAAATGACCAAGGCGAAAGAAGCCACTTCCGACACCTGGATCACCACCAAAGTCAAAAGCGACCTGGTGACCGAAAAAGGCATTCCTGGCACTGACATCAAAGTAGAAACCAACAAAGGCGTAGTGTCTCTGTCCTCCACCGTTGCAGTGACAGAAGCACAGAAAAAAATGGCCATAGACATCACCAAGAAAATCAAAGGCGTCAAAGCGGTTTCCGCTGACGGCCTGAAAGCCGAGTAAGGCAAGACTTCTCGCCTGGACCGGGAGAAGACGCGACAGGCGGGCCGAGCAATACGTCTGCCGCACTTTAGAGTTCATGCGAACGGCCACAAGGATTGTGGCCATTACAGGCCCCGGCATTCATGTCGGGGCCTGTTCTATTTCAAGGGCTGGAAAAGTGCAGAGAAGTCAGTCGCCGCGCTTGCTGTTGATCTGCCGCAGCCGATTGCCTTCGAAGCGCAAGTATTGATACATGCCGTTGCTCGGGCCGTAGGTCCATTCCTCGACTTGAAACTCTTCACGTCGATTGGCGCTGCGTTTGTAGCCCAGTACGTCGCGGCTGACCGGTTCACCGCATTTCTGCAGCACCTCGCTGGCGCGGTCACCGAGGCTGACCAACTGGCTGCCACAGCGCAAGGTATCGGATGCCGAAGCGTGGCTGGCGACGAGCGCCAGCGCCATTGCGGCCAGCCATTGACTGTTCATCACTCGGCGTCCAGATGCATTTGTGTCACCACGCGACCGTCGCTTTCGGCTTCGCCAAGATTGGCGTCGATGAAGTACACACGGTCGTCGGCCAACTGGCCCTTGTCCACCAGGTAATCCTTGATGCTGCTGGCACGGTCCTGACCGAGCTGGCGTAGCAGCACATCGCTGGTACTCCAGAACTTGATCACCTCGGCGCGCATTTTCGCCGTGCGTTCTTCCTTGCCCAGGTCTTTCCATTCAGCCGGTGGCTGGGTTTTCAGACGGGTACGGTAGATGCCTTCGAGCAGAGGGCCTTTTTCGTTATCCGGCACCTGAATCAGCGAAGCCTGAGCCGGCACTTTATCGCCACGGCGCTGGAGCATCTTGTAGTAGTTGTACTGGTATTCGCGTTCCAGACGCTGCTCGGCAAGCAGCGGGCCGTCGCTGCTTTGTGCGGCGGTGCCTTCGATTTCCAGACGCAGGGACGGACGCTCCTTCAAGGCCTGGGACAATTTGACCAGCGCCGCTTCGGCGTCCTTGTTCAGTTCGCTGGAGCCCGGCGCGAAGGACACGGTGCCCAGATCTTCCGATCCGCCACCGCTGACCAGACCGCCAATCAGCTTGAACGGTGCGGCGGCGGCTTTGACGATCAGGTTGCGCAGGGTCTGCCAGACAATCGGCATCACGCTGAATTGCGGGTTGTTCAGGTCGCCGGTGACCGGCAGCTCGATGGAAATCTTGCCGTCCACGTCCTTGAGCAGCGCAATCGCCAGTTTCAGCGGCAGGCTTACGGCATCCGGGCTGTCGACTTTCTCACCCAGTTGCAGTTGCTCGACCACCACTTTGTTCTCGGCCTTGAGCTGGCCCTTGGTGATGAGGTAGTGCAGGTCGAGATTGAGCCGGCCCTTGCGGATCCGGTAACCGGCAAACTTGCCGGAGTAGGGGGTCAGGGTGGTCAGTTCGACCCGTTTGAAACTGGTGGCGATGTCGAGGCTGGCCATCGGGTCGAACGGGTTGACCGCGCCTTTGATGGTCACCGGCGCATAACGGTCAACCTTGCCCTTGACATCGACGCTGGCAGGTTTCGCCTGCCGACTGTCGATGGTGCCGATCTGGCCGTTGAGCTGCTGGATCGCGGTGGCGAAGTTCGGGGTCAGGCTGAAGTCGGCGAAGTTGGCCGAACCGTCATTGATCACGATACCGCCGATGTGAATGCTCAGCGGTTTCGAGTTGCCGGCGGGTTTTGCCGCTGCGGTTTTCGTTCCGGAATCGGCAGGCTGCGGGATCAGCAAATCATCGATGTTGGTGGTGCGGTCATCGTTGATCATGAAGCGCGCATACGGCTGGAACAGGTTGATCCTGTCGATCGACAGGCTGTCACCGTGCTGATAATTCAGGCCTTCGACCACCACTTGCTGCCACTTGAGGAAGTCCCGGGTCTTCAGGGTGTCGAGGGTGTGCAACTGATCGACCTGAGCGCGACCAGTGACGCTGAGTGCCAGCGGCTCGGTGCTTTTCAGGTTTACTTTCAGGTCGCTGCCGAGCATGCCGCTGCGCAGTTCCAGACGAATGAACGGGTTGATGTAGGACTGGGCGACGCGCAGGTCGATGTCCTGGGTTTTCACGTTGAGCTGGGCGGTGACCGGCGCCAGGTTGACCACGCCATCGGCGTTGATCTTGCCTTGCTTGCCCAGGCCTGCGTCGAGTTTGACGTTGAAGGGGGAGCCGTTGAGGCTGTCGAAATTCTGCAGATCGACGTTCAGCGGCGTGACATCCAGTGTGACCTCGGGCTTCGCCGAGCGGTCCGCCAGGTGCACTTTGTAGTCACGCAGTTGCACGTCCTTGAGCAGCACTTGCCATGGCTTGCCCGGTGCGGTCGGTTCCGTCTTCGGCGAGTCGGCGGCGGCCGGAGTGCTTTTCGGTTCAGCTGCTGCTTTGGCGGCAGGTTTGGACGGCTGACTGGCGAACAGTTTCTGCCAGTCCAGTTGCCCGTCCGCCTCAAGGGCAGCCCAGGTTTCGAGTTTCTGGCTGCGGATCTTGCCGACCACCACTTGCTGCTTGGCCAGGTCCACGGTGGTTTCGCTGACGTCCAGGCGGTCGAGTTTTGCCAGCGGACGTCCGTCCGGTGCCTTGATCGCAAACGGCGCAACGCTGACCGCCACGTTGCTCAACAGCAGTTCGGTTTCCTTGGACAGGTTGAGTTTGTAATCGGTGCTGAGGCTGACCACGCCATTTTCCAGCACCAGCGGCACTGCGTCGCGCACGTAGGGCCAGAACGCTTTCATCTGGCCATCGGTGACCTTGAGCGTGCCTTCGGAGGCAATCGGGATCAGGCTGAAATTGCCTTTCCAGTCGATCTGCCCGCCAGCCGGGCCGATGGCGACCAGAGTCATGTCGGCGTTGTCTTCAGGCAGGGTGCTGAGGTTGTTCAATTCGAAATCGAGTTTGTCGTAGAGAAACTCGATCGGCTCGCTCGGGCGTGCATCCTCGAAATGTACGTTGCCGCCGGCCAGTTTGATCCGGTCGATACGCAGCGGAAACGGCTTGGCATTCGGATCGGCCGGCGTCGGTTCGCTGGCCGGCAGTTTGAACAGACCGAGCAGATTGAGTTTGCCGTCCTTGGCGAACAGGATTTCGGTCTTCGGTTTGTCCAGTTCGATGTCGGACAGGTGCAGGGCTTTTGTCCACAGGCTGTCGAGTTGCAGGTTGGCGTACAGGCGTTCGAAACCGACCTGTTCCTTGCCCGGCTCGCCGATGACCAGGCCCCAAAGAGTGACTTCGAGGCTGAACGGATTGAGTTCGATACGCTGAATGTGCGCAGGCACCGTAGCGTAGTTGGCCAGTTGCTGGTTGGCCACTCGCAGCGCGATGCCCGGCAAAATCAGAAACCCCAGCAGGCTGTAGAGGGCCAGAGCAGTCAACAGGGCGCCAATCGCGCGAATCAATCCTTTGGGCATGTGCGGCTTCATCTGTCTGAATCGGAGTGCCTTGGAGTATGGCACGCGATTCCGGTTCCGAAGTACATCGCACGAGACAGGATTGTTCAGATTTGTCTGCAATGTCTGTAGGAGCTGCCGAAGGCGGCTCCTGCCGGGGGGAAATTCAGAGCTGGAGAATCAGGGTCTTGAGCGGCGGCTGTCCGTCCAGTGAGGGGAAATCCCGGCCCGGGGTCATCACGCTCCATTCGCGCACCGGGCGCCCGGCTTTCTCGGCGCAGCGCAGCACCTGTTCGCGCCAGTCGTCCATGCTGACTTTTGCCAGGTTGTTGCAGCAGATCAGCACGCCGTTTTCGGCGGTGGTCAGGAGAGCTGGCTTGAGCAGGCTCTGATAATCGCGAAGCAGGTCGACGGTGCCGAACGCACTTTTGGCCCACGCAGGTGGATCGAGCAATACCAAGTCGTACTGACGCTGTTCGAGGCGCTGATAGCTCGGCAGTTTCTGCCCGCGACGCTGACTGATCGGCAGGCCGGCCAACTGGCGGATCGCCGGGAAGTAATCGGACTGGATGAACTCCATGGTCGGCAGCTGCGGATTGAGCAAACCGTTCTCACGGCCGACTGCCAGGTTGCCTTCGGCGAAGTCCAGGTTGCACACCTCACGCGCACCGCCGGCGGCCGCACTGAGACCGACGCCGCAGGTGTAGGCGAACAGGTTGAGCACGCTTTTGCCCTTGGCGTGATCCTTGACCCAGCCGCGAGTGTTGCGCAGGTCGAGGAACAGCAGCGGATCCTGGCCGGCATGGCGTCCGCGCACGCGGTAGTTCAGGCCCCATTCGTGGCCGACCAGATCAACCAGCGCGGCGTCGTCGGCGCGGTACACCCTGTCTTCACGATCGATGCGCGAGTTGCCACGGGAGCGGTCGTTGTAGACCAGCAGGGTTTGCAAGCCCAGCGTTTCGTTCACCGTGGCGTGCAGTTGCAGCAGGTCGGCGAGTTCCAGCGTCTGGTGGAAGCTCTGCACCATCAACTGCGGCCCGTAACGGTCGACGGTCAGGCCGCCGGCGCCTTCCTGGCTGCCGTGGAACAGGCGATAGCAGTCGGTGCCCTGGCGATGCAGCTCGGCGAGCAGATCCTGGCGTTGATCGAGGGCGGCGCGCAGCGCCTGATTCAGGGAAGACATGCTTGCGCCTTGCTGGAGGGAATCGGGGCGCGGGAGTTTAGCAGCTACTGAGCTTCATCTCAGCCCCATCCGCCGTTGGGCCCGTTGCACCGAACCATTGCGCATCGCCCAGCGCAGCATCGGCGCGCTGCGTTTGACGCTGGCGCGGATCAAATGGCGTTGCAGCGGGTTCTGACGGGCATCCAGCATGTCGCTGGCCCAGTCCGGCAGCAGGTCGATGCCGGCCTTCATCATCAGATCGCCAAACGGCCGTGCCAGCACGCTGGGCGCCGGGGCATCGAGCAGCAGGCGCAGGACTTCGCGGCTACGATCGTCGCACACCAGTTGCGGGCGCATGCGTTGCAGGTACTCGGCCACGGCCTGGCGCGACTTCGGCACATCGCGAGCCCCCAGGCGTTCGGCGACCACGGCGATTTCCGCGTAGTAACGGTCCTGATCCTGCGGTGACAACTGCGGGTTGCGGTAACGCAAATGGGCGGCGAGAAAATTGCTGACTTCGGCCACGTGTACCCAGGTCAGCAGATCCGGATCGCTGGCCGCATAGGGCCGGCCATCCGGCGCGGTGCCGGCGACTTGCAGGTGAATGGTGCGGACCTTTTCGATCAGCCATTCGGCGTCCCGCTTTGAGCCGAACGTAGTGCCGGAGACAAACTGGCTGGTACGGCGCAAGCGGCCAAGCATGTCCTGGCGAAAATTCGAGTGGTCCCAGACGCCGGCCAGTGCCAATGGGTGCAGGGCTTGCAGCAACAAGGCACTGATGCCGCCGATCAACATGCTGCTGAAGTCGCCGTGCACTTGCCAACTGATCGAGTCCGGGCCGAACAGGCCGGGATCGCCCTTGGGGTTTTCCAGATCGAGCTGGCCGAGGGACAGACCGGTCAGGCTCATGAGTTGGTTTTCGATACGGCTGCGGATGAATTCCATGGCAACTCAGTGGTGAAGGGCGGCGCGGCCGGTTGACCGCGCCCCTGATTCTACTGGTTAAGGCGCTTGTCGATCAGCCCCTGCACCACGCTCGGGTCGGCCAGGGTCGAGGTATCGCCAAGACTGTCGAGCTCGTTGCAGGCGATCTTGCGCAGGATCCGTCGCATGATCTTGCCCGAGCGGGTTTTCGGCAGGGCCGGGGCCCACTGGATCAGGTCCGGTTTGGCGAAGCTGCCGATCTCCTTGCTGACGTGGGCCAGCAATTCCTTCTTCAGCTCATCGTTGGGTTCGGCGCCGTTCATGGGCGTGACGAAGGCATAGATGCCCTGGCCTTTGACGTCGTGGGGGTAACCGACCACGGCGGCTTCGGCGATGCTGTCGTGCAACACCAGCGCGCTTTCGACCTCGGCGGTACCGATGCGGTGGCCGGAGACATTGATCACGTCATCGATGCGCCCGGTGATCCAATAATCGCCGTCCTCGTCGCGGCGGGCGCCGTCGCCGGTGAAGTAGTAGCCGGGGTAGGGTTTGAAGTAGGTGTCGACCATGCGCTGCGGATCGCCGTAGACGCTGCGGATCTGCGCCGGCCAGCTCGACTTGATCGCCAGCACGCCGCTGCCGGCGCCTTTGATTTCCTTGCCATGCTCATCGAGCAGCACCGGTTGCACGCCAAACATCGGTTGGGTGGCGCAGCCCGGTTTGATCCGCTGGGCACTGACCAGCGGGCTGAGCATGATGCCGCCGGTTTCGGTCTGCCACCACGTATCGACTATCGGGCAGCGTTGTTCGCCGACCACGTTGAAATACCATTCCCACGCTTCGGGGTTGATCGGCTCACCGACGCTGCCGAGCAATCTGAGGCTCTGTCGCGACGTTTCCTGCAAGGGGCCAGCACCTTCGCGCATCAGTGCGCGCAGGGCCGTGGGGGCGGTATAGAAGATGTTGACCTTATGTTTGTCGATCACCTGCCAGAACCGCGAAGTGCTCGGGTAACTCGGTACGCCTTCGAAGATCAGTGTGGTCGCACCGTTGGCCAGCGGGCCGTAGACGATGTAACTGTGGCCGGTGACCCAGCCAACGTCGGCGGTACACCAGAACACTTCGCCTTCGCGGTAGTCGAGCACGTACTTGAAGGTCATCGCCGCTTGCAGCAGGTAACCGCCGGTGCTGTGCAGCACGCCCTTGGGTTTGCCGGTGCTGCCAGAGGTGTAGAGGATGAACAGCGGGTCTTCGGCGTCCATCGGTTCCGGCGGGCAATCGTCGCTGACATCGCGCACGGCCTGGTGATACCAGAGGTCGCGGCCTTCGGTCCAGTCGACCTTGTGCTGGGTGTGTTCGACGACCACGACAGTGCTGACCTTGGGACAGCTTTGCAGGGCCTTGTCGACGTTTTGTTTCAACGGCACGAACTTGCCACCGCGCACGCCTTCGTCGGCGGTGATCACGGTGCGACAGTCGGCATCGAGAATGCGGTCGCGCAGCGAGTCCGGGGAGAAACCGCCGAACACCACCGAGTGAATCGCGCCGATCCTTGCGCAGGCGAGCATGGCGTAAGCCGCCTCGGGGATCATCGGCATGTAGATACACACCCGATCGCCTTTCTTCACGCCACGGCTTTTCAGCACATTGGCCAGACGGCAGACGTGGTGATGGAGTTTGTTGTAGGTGATTTGCGTCGATTCGGCAGGGTCATCGCCTTCCCAGAGGATAGCGGTCTGATCTCCGCGCTTTTCCAGGTGACGGTCAATGCAGTTGTAGCTGACGTTCAGTTTCGCCCCTGCAAACCAGGAAGCCTCGCCGGTTTTCAGGTCATAGCGCTGGACGGTCTGCCACGGTGTGCTCCAGTCGAGGAAACGCGTGGCCTGTTCCGCCCAGAAGGTGCTGGGGTGTTCAATGGATTCGCGGTACAGGCGATGGTAGTCGTCCTGACTCAACTGGGCAGCCCGGCGGACGGCATCGGCTTTGGGGAACGTGCTGATATCGAACATGACGGTTCCTTATTCTTGTTATGCGACAAGGATAAAGATGCGCCGAGAGCGGGGAGGGTTCAAGACCCGTAAACAAACACCCCCTCATGGCGAGGGGGTGTGTTCAGTGCAGGATCAGCCGCGGTGACGACCGCGGAAGTAGTTGATCAGGCCTTGGGTGGAAGCATCTTCAGCGGCGGTTTCTTCGCTGCCGACCAGGCGGTTGTACACGCCCTTGCCCAGTTCCTTGCCAAGTTCCACGCCCCACTGGTCGAAGGCGTTGATGCCCCAGACCACGCTTTGCACGAAGACTTTGTGTTCGTACATCGCCACCAGTGCGCCAAGACGACGCGGGCTGATACGTTCGACCACGATGGTGTTGCTCGGACGGTTGCCCGGGATCACCTTGTGCGGTGCGAGTTTCTGCACCTGGTCTTCGCTCATGCCCTTGTCGCGCAGTTCGGTCTCGGCTTCGCTCAGGGTCTTGCCGAGCATCAGCGCCTGGCTCTGGGACAGGCAGTTGGCGTACAACCACTGATGGTGGTCAGACACCGGGTTGAAGCTGACGATCGGCACGATGAAGTCGGCCGGGATCAGTTGGGTGCCCTGGTGCAGCAACTGGTGGTAAGCGTGCTGGCCGTTGCAGCCGACGCCGCCCCAGATCACCGGGCCGGTATCGGTCGACACCGGAGTGCCGTCCTGACGCACGCTCTTGCCGTTGGATTCCATGTCCAGCTGTTGCAAGTGCTTGGTGATGTTGCGCAGGTAGTGGTCGTACGGCAGGATCGCGTGGCTTTGCGCGCCCCAGAAGTTGCCGTACCACACGCCGAGCAGGGCCAGCAGTACCGGCATGTTCTGTTCGAACGGCGCGCTCTGGAAATGCTGGTCCATGGTGTAGGCACCGGACAGCAGTTCCTTGAAGTTGGACATGCCGATGGCCAGGGCAATCGGCAGACCGATGGCTGACCACAGCGAGTAGCGGCCGCCGACCCAGTCCCACATCGGGAAGATGTTTTCTTCGCGGATACCGAAGGCCACGGCTGCCGCGTTGTTGCTCGAAACGGCGATGAAGTGACGGTACAGCTCGGCTTCCGAACCGCCCTGAGCCAGGTACCAGGCACGTGCGGCCTGAGCGTTCTTCAGGGTTTCGAGGGTGTTGAACGACTTCGAGGACACAATGAACAGCGTGGTCTCGGCGCGCAGTTTTTGTGTCAGCTCGTGGAATTCGCTGCCGTCGATGTTCGCCAGGTAATGGCAGCGTACGCCTTTCTGGGCGTAGGACAGCAAGGCTTCGGAGACCAGCTCCGGGCCGAGGAACGAACCACCGATGCCGATGTTGACCACGTCAGTGATCGGCTTCTCGGTGTAACCGCGCCACAGACCGTCATGGATCTTGCCGACCAGATCGGTGATCTGGTTCAACACCTTGTGTACTTCTGGCATCACGTTGACGCCATTGACCGACAGCTTGTCGCCGACCGGGCGACGCAGGGCAGTGTGCAGCGCCGGGCGGCCTTCGGAGGAGTTGACGATTTCGCCATCGAACAGCGCCTTGATCGCGCCCTTGAGATCGACTTCATTGGCCAGGCCCACCAGCAGGTTGCGGGTCTCGGCGTTGATCAGATTCTTCGAATAATCGAGAAACAGTCCGCAGCTGCTGAGGGAGAACTGATTGAAGCGCTGCGGATCGGCGTTGAAGGCTTCGCGCATGCTGAAATCCTGCATGGCTTGCCGGTGGTCTTTCAACGCCTGCCAGGCAGGCAGAGCGGTAACGTCATGAGGAGTGCGGTAGTACGCCATCGCTGCGGTTTTCCTTTTTACTTGAACGGCCTTTTGAACACTGAAAAGACCTCCCCGCCATGTTTGGGCGAGGGGGCAACTGCGTCGACACGATTACACTGGCGCAGGGCGAATACAGTAAACCTAGCGCTGCAATCTGTCTTGGCTTCTTCTGACCTGTTACCTGTACTTTTTTAACATCGATAACAGCAGACGCCGACAGACGGCGGGTAATACGAGCAAGTCCCTGCTTTTCGCGCGCAGTGGATCGGCGGGCAGTTTGCCCGATGGTCAGGTGCCCGGCAATACGGTCTGGAAGGGGATGTAACACGAATGTGGGGGGCGAGCAGGCTCGCTCCCTCATTCTGATGTTGCGGGGTTCAGGCGGGGGTATCGAGGTTCAGGTGCAGGTTGTCGATCAACCGCGTGGTGCCGAGGAACGCGGCGACCAGAATCACCAGGTCACGATCTTCCGCGGTCGCCGGACGCAGGGTCAGGGCGTGGCGGATTTCCAGGTAATCCGGACGCAGGCCGGCGGCTTCCAGCTGTTGCCGCTGTGCCTGGATCAAGGCCGGAAAATCGCGTTCACCCTGCTTGATCGACTCGGCAATGCTGCTCAAGGCGCGATAGACCACGGGCGCCACGGCGCGTTGTTCCTCGCTGAGGAAACCGTTGCGCGAGGACAGTGCCAGGCCGTCGGCGGCACGCACGGTCGGCTCGCCGATGATCTGGATCGGCATGTTCAGGTCATGCACCAGCGCACGGATTACCGCCAGTTGCTGGTAGTCCTTCTGGCCGAAGATCGCCAGATCCGGCTGGACCATGTTGAACAGTTTGCTGACCACGGTCGCCACGCCTTCGAAATGCCCCGGACGGCTGGCTCCGCACAGGCCTTCGGACAAGTGCGGAACGCTGACCCGCGTCTGCCCGGCCATGCCGTCGGGGTACATCTCTTCGACGGTCGGCGCGAACAGCAGGGAACAGCCGGCTTCCAGCAGTTTTTCCTGATCAGCCGCCAGGGTGCGCGGGTATTTGTCGAGGTCTTCGCCAGCGCCGAACTGCAGCGGGTTGACGAAAATGCTCGCGACCACGAAGTCCACTCGCTGTTTGGCCTTGGTGATCAGTGCGATGTGGCCGCTGTGCAGGTTGCCCATGGTCGGCACGAAGCCGATGCGCTTGCCTTCACTGCGCGCGCGCGCCACGGCAGCGCGCAGTTCACGTACGGTTTTGACGGTGTTCATGCAGAGAATCCGTGTTCGATCCCAGGGAAAGTGGCGGCTTTGACTTCGTTCACATAAGCCTTCAGTGCGGACTGGATGCTGTCCTGGCCCTGCATGAAGTTCTTGACGAATTTCGGTACGCGGCCGCTGATCGACAGGCCGAGCATGTCGTGCAGCACCAGGACCTGACCGTCGGTGTCGGTGCCGGCGCCGATGCCGATCACCGGGATTTTCACCGCCTGGGTGATTTCGGCAGCCAGTTCGCTCGGCACGCATTCCAGCAGCAGCATGGCCGCGCCGGCCTGCTCCAGGGAGATCGCGTCGGCGCGCATCTGGCGTGCCTGGTTTTCGTTGCGACCCTGCACTTTATAGCCACCGAGAATGTTCACGGCTTGCGGGGTCAGGCCCATGTGAGCGCAGACCGGTACACCGCGTTCGGCCAGCAGGCGGATCGATTCCGCCAGCCACAGTGCGCCTTCGACCTTGACCATGTGCGCGCCGGCCTGCATCAGCATGGCGCTGTTGGTCATGGTTTGTTCAAGGGTGGCGTTGGCCATGAACGGCAGGTCGGCCAGGATCAGGGCGTCGGTGTTGCCGCGCTTGACGCAGGCGGTGTGGTAGGCCATTTCCGCAATGGTCACCGGCAGGGTGCTGTCGTGACCTTGCAGGACCATGCCGAGGGAGTCGCCCACCAGCAGCACTTCGACACCGGCCTCGTTGCAGGCGTGGGCGAAGGTCGCGTCATAGCAGGTCAGCATGGTGATCTTTTCACCTTTCTGCTTGAGGCTCTGGAGCGTGGTCAGGGTGATGGCTGGCATGTAAGAAATCCTCGTTCAGGCGCTTTGGAAACTACTGCGAGTAACGCGCGTGATTCGTCATCTATTCAGGCGCACGTTCTTTTGTCGTGCTTATAAGGCCTGGATTGCGCCCTTGTATGCCGGGTTGGCGGCAGCGGGACGCCTATAGTCGTGATGAGGCCTCAGGAAGTCAATTGCATGTGTTACCGCATTGTTACGACGCTAGTGTTACCGGCGTTACTGATGCGATTCAGCGGGCCGGCGGGCCTGATCCGCGGTTTTTTGTCCTACAAGAACGCAAAATGCGGGAGCAGGTTTGCTCCCGCTTCAGCGGTTTATGTCAGGCATGGGAGAGGCGTTCGAGGCCGACGAACGGGCAGGCTGCGAGAAGATCGGCGAGAGTGCGGCCATCGGCCAGGCGCAGATCTTCGGGGGCCAGTTCGGCCAGGGGATACAAGACGAACGCGCGTTCCTGCATGTGGTAATGCGGGACTTTGAGGCGCGGCTCATCGATCAGACGGTCACCGAACAGCAGGATGTCCAGGTCCAGCGTACGCGGGCCCCAGCGCTCCAGGCGTTCGCGACCCTGGCCGTTTTCGATTGCCTGCAAGGCATCGAGCAGATCCAGCGGAGCGAGCGCGCTGTCGAGTGCGGCGACCGCGTTGGTATAACGCGGTTGGCCCGGCAGCAGCGAGTCGCTTTGGTAGAAGGCAGATACGCCGGCCAGTGCGCTGTCCGGCAATTGCCCCAGCGCATCGACCGCGCTGCGCAGTTGTTCGGCCGGGTCAGCCAGGTTGCTGCCCATGCCGATGTAGATGCGTTCCATGCCTTATTCGCCCGTAGCGCTCGGTGCGCCGGCGCGTTTGCGCTTGGAACCGCTGCTGCGGCGACGCTTGCGCGGCGCACCGGCACCGTCATCCTTGCCGCTGAGGTCGCGGATCATGTCGCGACGTTCGCTGTCGTTGGCGTCCTGGTAATCGGTCCACCATTCGCCCAGGCCATCGGTTTGCTCGCCGGCGCTTTCACGCAGCAGCAGGAAGTCGTAGCCGGCGCGGAAACGCGGATTGTCCAGCAACAGGTCGGCGCGTTTGCCGCTGCGGCGCGGCAGGCGTTCCTGCATGTCCCAGATCTCGCGGATCGGCATGGTGAAACGTTTTGGAATCGCAATGCGCTGGCACTGCTCGGCAATCAGCTCGTGGGCGGCTTCCTGCATCGCCGGAATCGGCGGCATGCCACGTTCCTGCAGGCGCAATACGCGGGCTGGCAGGGCTGGCCACAGCAACGCGGCAAACAGGAACGCCGGGGTCACCGGTTTGTTCTGCTTGATCCGCAGGTCGGTGTTGGTCAGCGCTTCGCTGATCAGCGTGTGGGTGTATTCCGGGTTGTATTCCAGCGCATCGGCGCTGGCCGGGAACAACGGCGCGAACAGTTGCAGGTCGACCAGCATCTCGAAGGTGATGGCGCCATGGCCGGAGAGGAACAGCTTGAGCACCTCCTCGAACAGGCGAGCCGACGGAATCTCGCGCAGCATCGGGGCCAGGTCGCGGATCGGCTGAACGGTGTGCTTTTCGATGCCGAAGTTGAGCTTGGCGGCGAAGCGCACGGCCCGCAGCATTCGTACCGGGTCTTCCTGATAACGCTGTTTCGGGTCGCCGATCAGACGGATCAGTTGATTGCGGATGTCGTGTACGCCATTTGCGTAATCGAGGATGCGTTCGCTGACCGGGTCGTAATACAGGGCGTTGATGGTGAAGTCGCGGCGTTGCGCGTCTTCTTCCAGGGTGCCGTAAACGTTATCGCGCAGAATGCGCCCGCTCTCGTTGCGCGAAGACTGATTGCTGTCTTCGTCGTCTTCGTTTTGCGGGTGATTGGCGCGGAAGGTCGCGACTTCAATGATTTCGCGACCGAAATGGATGTGCACCAGCTTGAAGCGGCGGCCGATGATCCGCGCATTGCGGAATTCGGCGCGAACCTGCTCGGGGGTGGCGCTGGTGGCGACGTCGAAGTCTTTGGGCGTGATACCCAGCAGCATGTCTCGCACGCAGCCGCCAACCAGGTAAGCCTGATAGCCGGCGCCCTGCAGACGTTCGACGATGTTGACCGCGTATCGGCTGAATTGCGCCTTTTGCAGCGAATGTTGGCCGCTGTTGAGGACTTCAGGCGTGCTACGGATGTGTTGCGTACGACGCAGGGGAGTTCGGAATGACTGGAACAGCTTCTTCAGCATGGGATGCACTGTTTGAAGGAATGTTCGGCCATACCAGAGAATGACCGCATGATGGGCGGGGATTCTAGCATTTAGTCGAGGGATGGTGTAGGACGCTGCCGATTTGCGCTGCGGGCCGCAGGCTAGAGGGGGGAAGATGCATCAGAAGGGAGGATTTCCGGAAGGGAGAAACTACAAGGGGAGCCGAAGCTCCCCAAGAAGTAGTTGCGTGCTCTTTTTATTATTGATTCGGGCTTCTTGTTTTTGTTGAGTGCCCTCGCCATGAAGCTTTTCCTTCATGACCCTCCCAATCGGGAGCCAAGAGCAAACGGATTGCTTTGGTCGCTGAATTGCAGTGATCTCTCGATCCAACCAGTACAGGCTCTGTCTTAAGACAGTTTTTGTTGTTCTCGGCCTGGTCGTGGGGCAAGCCCCAAATACAACGCCTCTCCAAAAGAATCAGTTAGCTGCGCCTCTCGCCGTCTTGTTTTTATTGTGCGTGAGTCGATTCGTCTTATTTTTATTGTCTTGTGCATTGCTTGTTATTGTTCTTGTACCAAACATATAGCAGGTGCCGTGCCAACTTTTGCGAACCCCAATAAAACAAGGGGTTAGATCGATATAACCGTTTTTGCAGGGCGAAAAAAAGCCGGGGTTTCGTTACCGATAACCCCGGCTTCTGTTACGTGAAAAAACTGAGGTAACAGTTTTTTCACATCTTCAACGGTAACCCGCACACTTGACAGGTAACGTTCAGCTCTCGCTGGTGACCCCGGTCTTGCGCCGTGGAATGCCCAGACGCTGACGGCGTTCCCACAGACATTTGCGGCTGACGCCCAGTTTGCGCGCCAGTTCGGTCTCGGTCATGTGGTCCTGATGCTCGAGCACGAAGTGCTGGAAGTAGTCTTCCAGCGACAGATCTTCGGTCGGCTCGTGGCTGCTGTTGCTGGCGTTACCGGCCGGTTGCGTCGGCAGACCGATGAACTCGTCGTCCTCCAGATCCCCCAGCTCGATGTCGATGCCCAGCAGGTCGGCAGAAATTTCCGGGCTTTCGCTCAGGATGACGGCGCGCTCGACGGCGTTTTCCAGCTCCCGCACGTTGCCCGGCCAGGAATAGTGCCGGATTGCCTGTTCGGCATCAGCGGCAAATTTCAGATCGGTGCGATTGATGCGTGCGCTCTGACGAGCGAGGAACGCATTGGCGATTTCGTTGACGTCTGCACCACGCTCGCGCAGGGCCGGCAGTTTCAACGCGATCACGTGGAGGCGGTAGTACAAGTCCTCACGGAACTGGCCGATTTTCGCCAGGCTCTTGAGGTCACGGTGGGTCGCGGCGATCAGGCGGACATCGACCTTCTGCGACTGCACCGAGCCAACCCGGCGAATTTCGCCTTCCTGCAATACACGCAGCAGGCGGGCCTGTGCTTCCAGTGGCAATTCGCCGATCTCGTCGAGGAACAGCGTGCCGCCGTCTGCTGCTTCCACCAGGCCGGCGCGACCGGCGCTGGCGCCGGTGAATGCGCCTTTCTCGTGACCGAACAGTTCGGACTCTATCAGGCTTTCCGGAATGGCAGCGCAGTTCACCGAGATCATCGGGGCCTTGGCGCGTTTCGAAAGGTTGTGCAGGGCGCGGGCCACCAGTTCTTTACCGGTTCCGGATTCGCCCTGGATCAGGACATTGGAATCGGTTGGAGCGACTTTGCGGATCTTGCCGTAAAGGTCCTGCATCGGAGGGCAGGAGCCGATGATGCCGATCTCGCCATTGCTGTTGTCGACGGCGGATTTGCCGTTACCGTTGGCCGTTTTGCCGGTAACAACTTCGCCGGCAACTGGCGCCGACTGACGATCACGCAGGATCCGCGCGACGGCCTGAAGCATCTCGTCATGGTCGAAAGGCTTGGCGATGTAGTCCACCGCGCCCATCTTCATTGAGTCGACCGCCGAGCGCAGGCTGGCGTAGCTGGTCATGATCAGCACCGGCGTGCCCTGGCCGAGCTTGATCAGCTCGGTGCCCGGAGCACCCGGCAGACGCAGGTCGCTGACGATCAGATCGAAAGTGGGAATACTGAAGCGTTCTTGTGCTTCCTGCACTGAACCGGCTTCGCTGACCTGGTACTGGTTGCGTTCCAGCAGGCGGCGCAAGGCGGAGCGGATAATGGTTTCGTCTTCGACGATCAAAATGTGCGGCATTGATTCGATACTCTCGACGGTCTCAGTTCACAGCGGACGTCGCTTCGACATGACGCGGCAATGTCACCCGGATACGGGTGCCGCGCTGGCTCTGAACATCAGCCGGGCTGTCGATGGTGATTTGTCCATAATGCTCTTCAACGATGGAATAGACCAGTGCAAGGCCCAGACCGGTACCTTCGCCAGGATCCTTGGTGGTGAAGAAGGGTTCGAACAATCGGTCCATGATGTTCTTCGGAATACCGCTGCCTTCGTCCTCCACGATCAGATCGACCGTGTGTTCGCCGGCTTCGCTCTTGACCCGGACCGCACTGCCGGCAGGCGAGGCGTCACGGGCGTTGGAGAGCAAGTTGATCAAGACTTGGGCGAGCCGCTGCGGGTCGCCTTCGACCCAGTGGTCGGGGTCGCACAGGTTATAGAACTGGACTTCGAAGTTGCGCCGGTTCAGCGCGAGCAGGCCGATGGCATCCTGGGCCACTTCCGCCAGACAGACGGGTTCGTCGCTGTGCTGATGGCTGCCGGCATGGGCGAAGCTCATCAGCGACTGGACGATGCGCGACACGCGTTTGGTCTGCTCGAGGATCTGGCCGCTGATTTCCGTCAGTTCACCGTCGTCTTCACGTTCTTCGCGCAGGTTTTGCGCAAGACAGGCGATGCCGGTGATCGGGTTGCCGATTTCATGGGCCACGCCGGCTGCGAGACGGCCAATGCTGGCCAGACGCTCGGAGTGCACCAGTTTGTCTTCGAGCATCTGGGTCTCGGTCAGGTCCTCCACGAGCAATACGAGGCCACTGTTGCCCGGTGCCAATGGTTCATCAATGGCCGCTTTGTGCAGGTTCAGCCAGCGGGTCTGGCCGTCGAGAGCCAGATGCTGTTTGTGCAAGTGCTCGTCGGGCAAGTTTATGAAGCCTTGCAGCAATTCTTTCCACGGATTGGCTATGGTGCTCAAGCGCGAGCCGACGACCCGTTGCGCGGCAATTCCGGTCAGCTCTTCCATGGCCTTGTTCCACATCAGGATCTCCTGATCCTTGGCCAGCGAGCAGACGCCCATCGGCAGTTCCTGCAAGGTCTGGCGGTGGTAGCGGCGCAGGGCGTCGAGCTCGGCGGCCAGGCCGGTGAGGCGCGAGTGGTAATCCTCAAGGCGACTTTCAATGAAGTGGATGTCTTCTGTGACGTAGTTTTCACCGCCGGCCTTGTAGGGCAGGAAGGTTTCCACCATGTCCTGGGCGACGCTCGGGCCCATCAGGCCGGACAGGTTGGCTTCGATCCGGTCACGTAGGCGGCGCAAGGCATAGGGGCGGCGTTCGTCGAACGGCAGATAAAGGTCGCGCAGGGCCTGTTCGACTTCTTTCTGCGCAGCCTTGGCGCCCAGCGGTTTAGCGAGTTGCGTGGCGAATTCCTGCGGGGAGGCGGCGTGCAATTCACGGCGTTGCGGACGGCGCACGTTATCCACAGCGCAGGCTTCGGCCGCGCTGGCCTCTTCGGGGCTGGCATTGGTGAACAGCGAAATCAGCGTGAACATCAGGACGTTGGCCGCCAGCGAGGCGATGGCCGCCATGTGCCAACTGGTATCGTCCAGGACGTAGATCATGTTCAGCAGCGGAATATAGAAACCCTGCAGATTGCCGACCAGTGGCAACAGCATGGTCACGACCCACACCACAATCCCCGCCAGCAGACCGGCGATGAAACCGCGGCGATTGGCGGTCGGCCAGTACAGCACCGACAGCACGCCCGGCAGGAATTGCAGGGTCGCGACGAAGGCGACGATGCCGAGGTTGGCCAGATCCTGCTCGGCACCCAGCATCAGATAGAAGCAGAAACCGGCCATGATGATCGCGACGATCAGCGCCCGGCGGGTCCATTTCAACCAGCGATAGATATTGCCCTCGGCCGGTGGCTGATAGAGCGGCAGCACCAGATGGTTCAGGGCCATGCCCGACAGCGCCAGCGTGGTGACGATGATCAAGCCACTGGCCGCCGACAGACCGCCGACATAGGCCAGCAACGCCAGCGACTTGCTGTTGGCGGCAATGCCGATGCCAAGGGTGAAGTACTCCGGATTGGTGGTGGCGCCGAGTTTCAGGCCGGCCCAGAGAATCAGCGGTACTGCCAGGCTCATCAACAGCAGGAACAACGGCAGACCCCAACTCGCGCTCACCAGCGAACGCGGGTTGAGGTTTTCGGTGAACGTCATGTGATACATGTGCGGCATCACGATCGCCGAGGCGAAAAACACCAGCAGCAACGTGCGCCACGGGCCTTCCTGCAATGGGGTATGCAGGGCGGCGAGGGCGGTCTGGTTCTGCAGCAGCCACAGTTCAAGCTGTTGTGGACCATCGAAAACGCCGTACAAGGCATAGAGGCCGACGCCGCCGAGGGCGGCCAGTTTGATCACCGATTCGAAGGCGATCGCGAACACCAGCCCTTCGTGCTTTTCACGGGTGGCGATATGGCGCGAGCCGAAGAAGATCGTGAACAGGATGATCAGTGCGCAGAACGCCAGGGCCACGCGATTCTGTACCGGTTCGCCGGTGAGGATGCCGATGGAATCGGCCACGGCCTGGATCTGCAGGGCCAGCAACGGCAGTACGCCGATCAACATGAAAATCGTGGTCAGCGCACCGGCCCAGGTGCTGCGGAAACGGAAAGCGAACAAGTCCGCCAGCGATGACAGTTGATAGGTGCGGGTGATCTTCAGGATCGGATACAGCAGCACCGGCGCCAGCAGAAACGCACCGGACACCCCGAGATAGCTGGACAGAAAGCCGTAACCATATTGATAGGCCAGACCGACCGTGCCATAGAACGCCCACGCACTGGCGTAGACCCCCAGCGACAGGGTGTAAGTCAGCGGATGGCGAATGATCGCCCGGGGGATCATGCCCCGTTCACTGATCCATGCCACACCGAACAGCGCGGCCAGGTAGGCAGCGCTGATCAGCAGCATCTGGGTCAGGCTAAAGCTCATCGGCATCTTTTTGGCTCTGCAGGATGAAGGTCACGACGATCAGGATCAGCCAGAGCAGATAAGGGCGATACCAGGCGCCCGTGGCGTCGATCCACCAATCCATGATGGCGGGAGAAAACAGGTAGATCCCCACGACCAGAAGCAGGACCAAGCGATAGATGTACATCTCGGCCTCTCTTTTTTATGCGCGTGCCCGAAAACGTGCGGCGATGGTAACGGATGGGCGCGCCACTGCAAGTGTCGTCACAGCAGTTGCGCTTCAGGCAGGGTCAGTGTGCGCGGGATTTTCGAGGCGTCCCAGTGGGCGCTGCCCCAATTCAGCAGCTCCTGCGGTGAGGCGTGGGCCAGTTCGGAGCCCGGGTTTTGCCCCAGTGCGCGCAGCGCCCGCAGCAGCAGCGGGGTGGCCTGATCGGCCTCCAGCGGCGGTGAGCGGTAGGACTTGCCGAGCTTGTTGCCGTCCGGCTGGGTAATCAGGGGCAGGTGCAGATAGCGCGGCTGGCGCAGGCCCAGCAGTTCCTGCAGATAGAGCTGGCGCGGGGTTGAGTCGAGCAGGTCGGCGCCGCGCACGATGTCGGTGATGCCCTGCCAGGCATCGTCCAGCACCACCGCCAGTTGATAGGCGTAGAGGCCGTCGCGGCGGCGGATCACGAAATCACCCACGTCGCGGCCCAGGTGCTGGCGGTATTCGCCCTGCACCCGGTCGATGAAGTGATATTCCAGCTCGGGCACGCGCAGGCGGATTGCGGCGTCTTCCTGACCATGGCCGGCATTGCGACACAGTCCTGGATAAATGCCGTGATAGGGCTCCAGTTGTTTGCGCGAGCAGGTGCAGGCATACGCCAGGCCGTGATTGAACAGGCTGTCGAGCACTTGCGCGTAGGCTTCATGCCGTTCGCTCTGACGGATCATTTCGCCGTCCCATTCGAAGCCGTAGCTTTCCAGGGCCTTGAGAATCGCTGCCTGCGCCCCCGGCTCTTCCCGGGGCGGATCGAGATCTTCCATGCGCACCAGCCAGCGACCGTTCACCGAGCGGGCGTCCAGATAGGAAGCCAGCGCCGCTACAAGCGAGCCAAAGTGCAGGTGGCCACTGGGTGTCGGAGCAAAGCGGCCGATGTAGGCGGGGGAGGTGTTGGCAGTCATGAGAGCGATGCTACTAGAGAGTCAGAAAACAGCAGAAACAAAAACGGAGCGTTCGCACGCTCCGTTTCTCGTTCAGGTCAGGATTACTTGCCGACCTGCTTTTCCTTGATTTCCGCAAGGTTCTTGCAGTCGACGCACATGTCGGCGGTCGGACGGGCTTCAAGGCGCTTGACGCCGATCTCGATGCCGCAGGAGTCACACCAGCCGTACTCTTCGTCTTCGATCAACTGCAGCGTCTTGTCGATCTTCTTGATCAGTTTGCGCTCGCGGTCGCGGGCACGCAGCTCAAGGGCGAATTCTTCTTCCTGGCTGGCACGGTCGGCCGGATCAGGGAAGTTGGCTGCTTCGTCTTTCATGTGATCAACAGTGCGGTCGACTTCCTGCATCAAGTCCAGTTTCCACTTGGTCAGGATTTTGGTGAAGTGCGCGCGCATGGGCTTGCCCATGTACTCTTCGCCTTCGGCCGGAACGTAAGGTTCGAAACCGCTGATCGCCTGTTGCTGCTGTTGCTTTGCTTGGGTGGGCATGAAATGGACCGCCTCTACTCTTGTAATCCATTGCGCAGGATTGCTCCATCACCGACACCTGCCGGCCCTGCGGCTGCAAGCGGGCGAACTTACCAGATCAATTCGGCCTGCGCTACTCCCGGATGTCGAGCCCGCGGCCGGTGGTGCCTGCAAATGTTTGCCAAGCCATGTCTGGTGGTGCTGGAGACCTGACAATCACTGATTTTAGTCAATCCTGGAGCGTACGTTTGCCTTGTTACAGTCCAGCGTTCTTGAGGCTGTGACCGCTGCGGGTTCTCGCTCGTTCCGGCAGATGGGTAGAATCGTTTCTTTTCACTCGTTGAAGGAAGGCCAATGGCTCAGCCCTACAGTGCGCGCAGTCGTGCGATCGAACCGTTCCATGTGATGGCGTTGCTGGCGCGGGCCAATGAATTGCAGGCCGCCGGCCATGACGTGATCCACCTGGAAATCGGCGAGCCGGACTTCACGACCGCCGAACCGATCATCCGCGCCGGCCAGGCTGCCCTGACGGCGGGGAAAACCCGTTACACCGCCGCCCGGGGCATTCCTGAGCTGCGCGAGGCGATTTCCGGCTTTTATCAGACCCGTTATGGTCTGAATATCGATCCGCGGCGGATTCTGATCACCCCGGGCGGCTCCGGGGCGCTGTTGCTGGCCAGTGCGTTGCTGGTGGACCCGGGCAAACACTGGCTGCTGGCCGACCCCGGTTATCCGTGCAACCGGCACTTTCTGCGACTGGTGGAGGGCGCGGCGCAGCTCGTTCCTGTCGGGCCGGATGTGCGCTATCAACTGACGCCTGATCTAGTGGAGCGCCACTGGGATCACGACAGTGTCGGTGCACTGGTCGCTTCACCGGCCAACCCGACCGGCACGATTCTGACCCGCGATGAGCTGGCGGGTTTATCCACAGCCATCAAGGCGCGGCACGGGCATCTGGTGGTGGACGAGATCTACCACGGCCTGACATACGGCACCGATGCCGCCAGCGTGCTGGAAGTCGACGACAGCGCGTTTGTCCTCAACAGTTTTTCAAAATATTTCGGCATGACCGGTTGGCGTCTCGGCTGGCTGGTGGCACCGGATGCTGCGGTCAGCGAGCTGGAAAAGCTTGCGCAGAACCTCTACATCAGCGCCCCGAGCATGGCCCAGCATGCGGCGCTGGCCTGTTTCGAGCCGGACACCATTGCGATTCTCGAGGAGCGCCGCGCCGAATTCGGCCGTCGCCGCGATTTCCTGCTGCCAGCGCTGCGGGAGCTGGGTTTCAATATCGCGGTGGAGCCGGAGGGCGCGTTCTACTTGTATGCCGATATCAGCCAGTTCGGCGGTGATGCCTTCGCGTTCTGCGGTCACTTCCTCGAAACCGAGCACGTAGCGTTTACCCCGGGGCTGGATTTCGGTCGTTATCAGGCCAGTCACCATGTGCGATTTGCCTACACGCAAAACCTCCCTCGCCTACAGGAAGCAGTGGAACGCATTGCTCGCGGCTTGAAGAGCTGGCAAGGCTGATGCGTTTTTTTCCTCCTCTTGAAGAAGGCCGGTTGATCCGTCGTTACAAGCGCTTTCTCGCTGACATCGAAACCGTTACCGGCGAGCTGCTGACGATTCACTGCCCGAATACCGGCTCGATGCTCAATTGTCAGGTCGAAGGCGGGCAGGTCTGGTTCAGTCGCTCCAATGACCCCAAGCGCAAGCTGCCCGGCACCTGGGAAATCGGCGAAACCCCGCAGGGGCGGTTGTTCTGCGTGAACACCGGGCGCGCCAATGCGCTGGTCGAAGAAGCCTTGCAAGCCGGTGTCATCAGCGAGTTGAACGGTTTTACCGCGCTGAAGCGCGAAGTGGCTTACGGACAGGAAAAAAGCCGCATCGACTTTCGCCTCGAATACCCGACAGGGCCGGTGTATGTGGAGGTGAAAAGCGTCACGCTGGGTTTCGACGGTACAGCGGTGGCGGCCTTTCCCGATGCGGTGACCGAGCGGGGCGCCAAGCATTTGCGTGAGCTGGCGCATCTTGCGCGAGACGGGATTCGAGCAGTGCAGCTGTACTGCGTGAATCTGACGGGTATCGAAGCGGTACGTCCGGCCGTGGAAATCGACGCTGCCTACGCCGCTGCCTTGCGTGAGGCGGTGGCGTCCGGTGTCGAGGTGCTGGCTTATGGCGTGCGGTTGGGCCATGAGGAAATGTTGATCGATCGTCGACTGGACGTATTGCTTGACGGTTAAACGTCGACCCACAGCCCTTGGGCATCTTCACGGCAATCGATGGCTGTCAGCGATTGCCCGGCGCAAGGGCCCGCCACGCATTCACCGTCCTCGATCAGAAACAGTGCGCCGTGAGTGGCGCACTGGATCAGGCTGTTGCTCGGGTCGAGAAACTGGTCGGGTTGCCATTCCAGCCCGACGCCTCGGTGCGGGCAGCGATTGAGATAGACGTACGCCTTGCCGGCCCGGCGCACGGCGAACAGTTTTTGGCCGTCGATCTCGAACCCGCGGCTGGTGGCTTCGAGCAAATCGGCGCCGATGCACAGAAACTTCATGGCTATCCTCAAGTGTCAGCTCGTGTCCGGATATGTCCGAGCTTGACGTTTAAATGCAAACAATTATCAAATGGCCGCCTTCGTCCGCCGCGCGGTGGCCGCTGCCGAGGATACTTGGCCTGCCGCCCCGATGCCCGGGAAAATCCTCTAAGGGAAGCTGTCTATGCGCCTGAGTACCCGCGTTGCCGTGCTGTGTGTCGGACTTTTGGTCAGCCACCAGGCTGCAGCGGCCCAATTGCCGCAACGCTGGGTCAGTGCCGGCGGTGCGTTGTCGGAATGGGTGAGTGCGTTGGGCGGTGAGGCGAAGCTGGTGGGCGTCGACACCACGAGCCAGCATCCAAAGTCCCTCACGTCGCTGCCGAGTATCGGTTATCAGCGCAGTCTGTCGGCGGAAGGCATCCTCAGCCTGCGCCCGGACATCCTGATCGGCACCGAGGAAATGGGCCCGCCGCCGGTCATTTCACAGGTTCGCAGTGCCAAAGTGCAGGTGGAGCTGTTCTCCGCTCAGCCGGACCTGCCGACGCTGGAGAAAAATGTCACCCATCTGGGCCGGTTGCTGGGCGCCGAGACTCAGGCGACTCAGCTGCTGCAAAGTTATCAACGGCAACTCGATGCACAGACGTCGCGCGTGGTGGCGGTGCAGTCAAAACACAAGGCTCCCGGCGTGCTGTTGTTGCTCGGACATGCCGGCGGCAAACCATTGATTGCCGGCAAGGACACCGCTGCCGACTGGATGCTGCAACAGGCGGGCGGACATAACCTGGCCACTCACACCGGCTACAAACCGTTTTCCGTGGAATCCCTGGCCGGACTCGACCCCGAAGTGCTGGTGTTTGCTGACCGCGCACTGACCGGCGAGGCGGCGAAAACGGCTCTGTTCAAGGAAAACCCGATCCTCAATTCCAGCCGTGCGGCCAAGTCTGGTCGCGTGCTGGAGCTGGACCCGACATTGCTGGTCGGTGGGCTAGGGCCGCGTTTACCGGGAGCGCTGAAAACTCTGACTGACGGTTTCTACCCAGGCCAGAGCGGCCAATGACCACACTGGTCAAACCCCGTGGCTTGTTCACCGGCCTGATCCTGCTGTGCCTGTTGGCGATCTGGCTGTCACTGGCTCTGGGGCCGGTCAGCCTGCCGCTGTTCGATACCTTGCGCGCGGCATTGCGCATGATCGGCGTGCCGCTGGCGCCGGACGGGCTGGAGCAGGCTGAGCTGATTCTCGGGCAGATTCGCCTGCCTCGGACGCTGCTCGGGTTGGCAGTAGGCGGCGTGCTGGCGTTGTCCGGGGTGGCGATGCAAGGCTTGTTTCGCAATCCACTGGCGGACCCGGGTTTGGTTGGCGTGTCCAGTGGGGCGGCGCTCGGTGCTGCGGTGGCGATTGTCGGCGGTTCGTTTTTCGGCGGTCTGCCGGAGTGGTTCGGCCCGTACTTATTGTCGGTGTGCGCGTTTCTCGGCGGTCTAGGGGTGACAGCGCTGGTGTATCGGCTCGGCCGTCGCAACGGGCAGACCGATGTCGCGACCATGTTGCTGGCGGGTATCGCCCTGACTGCGCTCGCCAGTTCTGCAGTGGGACTTTTTACCTATCTGGCGGACGACGCCACCCTGCGAACCCTGACTTTCTGGAACCTCGGCAGCCTCAACGGTGCGAGTTATGCACGGTTGTGGCCGCTGCTGATCATCAGTGCCGGCGTCGCGTTGTGGTTGCCGCGCCGGGCGAAGGCTTTGAATGCGTTGTTGCTTGGGGAGTCGGAAGCCGGGCATTTGGGGATCGATGTCGAGCGGCTCAAGCGTGAGCTGGTGTTCTGCACGGCGCTGGGTGTCGGGGCTGCAGTGGCGGCGGCGGGGATGATCGGATTTGTCGGGCTGGTCGTACCGCATCTGGTGCGTTTGCTCGCCGGGCCGGATCATCGCGTGTTGTTGCCGGCATCGGTGCTGGCCGGTGCCAGTCTGTTGTTGCTGGCGGATCTGGTGGCGCGGCTGGCGCTGGCCCCGGCGGAGTTGCCGATTGGCATCGTTACGGCATTCATCGGCGCGCCGTTCTTCCTTTATCTGTTGCTGCGAGGGCGTGCCTGATGTTGCGTGCGCACAATCTGCACATCCGTCGTGGCCGCAAGACCGTGCTGGCTGACGTCAATCTGCAACTGGAGTCGGGTGAAGTGCTCGGCGTGCTCGGCCCCAACGGTGCCGGCAAGAGCACGTTGCTCGGAGCGTTGTGCGGTGAACTGAGTGCCAGCGAAGGCAGTGTTCTTCTCGACGGTGAAAACCTTGGCCACTGGAGCGGCACTCAGCGTGCTCAACGACTGGCGGTATTGCCCCAGGTATCGACGCTGGATTTCGCTTTTCGCGTCGAAGAAGTGGTCGGGATGGGGCGTTTGCCCTATCAGAGCGGGAGAGTGCGCGATGACGAGATCGTTGCCGACGCATTGGCGGCCGCTGATGCCGGGCACCTGAGCGGGCGCAGTTATCTGGCGCTGTCCGGTGGCGAGCGCCAGCGGGTACACCTGGCCCGCGTGCTGGCTCAGTTGTGGCCGGGGCAGGCCGGGCAGACCTTGTTGCTGGACGAGCCGACTTCAATGCTCGATCCGTTGCATCAACACACCACGTTGCAAGCCGTGCGCGAGTTTGCCGATCGCGGCGCTGCTGTGATGGTGATCCTGCATGATCTGAACCTGGCGGCGCGCTATTGTGATCGCATCTTGCTGCTTGAGGGTGGACGTCCGGTGGCACTGGACACGCCTCAGCAAGTGTTGCGCCCTGACTCGCTCAAGGCTGTTTTCGGTCTGGAGGTGTTGGTGCAGTCGCACCCGGAGCGCGGGCATCCGCTGATCATCGCTCGCTGATTTCGTCATCGAGGTGAAAGCATGCGTAGGATTTTTCTGTTTGCGGTGTTGTTGCTTGGCGGTTGCCAACATCTCGCTCCGCCACCGGTCACTGGCGAGATTCGCGACCTGCGTAGCGGAACACTGATTACCCCGCAAGAATTGCTGACGCGTCTGGGCGAGCCGGCGAGGGTGATCGTCGGTGAGCAGCACGACAATGCCGATCACCATGCCGTGCAGTTGTGGCTATTGCAGAACCTGGGTCGTGAGCGGCCTCAGGGCAGTCTCCTGCTGGAAATGCTCACGCCCGATCAACAAGTGCGGGTCGATGTCGTGCGTCGAGCTCCAAAGGCTCCCACTGATCTTCCGGTCGAGCTGGCGTGGCAGGATGGTTGGGACTGGAATCTCTACGGGCCGATTGTCCGGTTTGCCTTCACGCAACCTTATCCGCTGCTGGCGGCCAATCTCGATAACAGTGAAATTCGTGCGTTCTATCGCCAGCCTCCGGTTCTGCAAGGGGAACGCAGTAACGCCGAGTCGGTGAAAAACGAATTGGCCGGGCAGATCAGCGATTCTCATTGTGGCTTGCTGCCTCAGTCGCAGATGCCGGCGATGCTGGCGGTGCAGCAGCAACGGGATCGGCGTATGGCGACAAGATTGTTGGCGGCGCCTGCGCCAGCGTTGTTGTTCGCTGGTGCGTTCCATGCGCGCAAGGATGTGGGTGTGCCGCTGCATGTGCTGGATCTGGGCACGCCCGAAGCACCTGCAGTGTTGATGCTGGCGGAGCAGGGCAGCGAAGTCACGGCGGCCATGGCCGATTATGTCTGGTTCACACCATCTACACCGAAACCGGATTATTGCGCCGAGATGCGTAAACAGTTCGGTCAATGACTTTCTTGCGGGCAAAAAAAGACCCGGTAAAACCGGGTCAAATAACCGTGATTAGCCTGATGAGGAGATAATCTGAGAGTCCGAACCAAGGGCTTTTCAGAATATCGACTGATCTCGCGATCAGTTGTGATAATCATAGCGATTCTCATTAACAAGTCAACGTGTGTTTTTCCATTTCTTCGGTTTTGTTTGGGGAATGGCTGAAAAGCCCTGCAAACACTGGGCTTCAGCTTGGACGATCAAGTGCCGTGAGCTGCTTGTTGAGCTGGTCGATGCGCCGCGCCATGCTTTCGATCAGGCTGTGGGCGATTTTCGGATTGCTGCGGGTCATGCTCAGAAACTGATCGCCTGGAATCAGCATCACCGTGCTCGGCTCGCAGGTGATGACCGTAGCGTTGCGGGGCTCGCCGGTGAATATCGCCATCGCGCCGAAGATCTCGTCCCTGGGCACCTCCCCAACCTTGTGCCCGTCGACGAATGCCTGCGCGTGTCCCTCGATGATTACGAACACGTGATCGGCGGGATCGCCTTCGCGGATCAACACTTCTCCGGCCTCGACCCGTTTAAAGCCATTGGTGCTGCGAAACTCCCGTGGCTTCAGTTCGCCAATCGCATGGGCCAGCAGCGCCATTTGCCCGAGCAGATAGTGCAGAAATTGCTCCGAACGTGCCGGTTCTGAATACACATGCTGAAACAAATCGCGTCGACGATAGGGCAGGAGGCTCAGCGGTCCGTCCGAACGCAGGAGGCAATCCGTCCATTCCGGGCTTTGCTGCAGACCGATCAGATCACCTTCCTGCCAATAGAAAAGCGCCCTGCCACCTAACTGGCCGTTGATGACACCCTCTGTCAGTAAAAACAGTTGATCGCCCGGCAACCGAGCCATCAGATCATCCGTGGCCTCCAGTTCCAGTGGGGGCCCACACGGTGCAAGGTCCTGCAGAAAATGACCGGGAAGGCTCTGCAAACGGTTGATCATTGTTTCGGCCGGCGCCGATTGTTCCCCGAGCAGATACATGAAGGTGGGTGCCCGTCAGTTCTTGTGGCGAGAGGAAATGGCTTCCAGCTGTTTGTTCAGAGCGTCCTTGCGTTCGGCGGGAATGTCGTTCCAGTGCACATCCATCAACGCCCCTTCGATTGCATACAACAACACCTTCGACGCTCGGAACCCACGCGTGCGCACGGCCCGATAGGCATCCACGGCGCCCAGGCGACGCAGATCCGAGGCGCTGTGGATGCCCACGGCATGCAGCCATTGCGCCGACGTCTTGCCAAGATTCTTCAGGTGTTGCAGTTCATCATTCATCAAGCCTCCTTGCGACGGCCGAATGGTGCGTGGGCGATCTTCTCAGGAGTGTAGCCATCAGTAGGAAAAGCGTGGTTGTTTGGTCGGATTCGACGCAAACGCTTCTAAGAAAGGTCAGGTTTTCACTGACGAATCAAGTTGGAGAGGGGGGGAGGCACGAATGACACCCAGTCCAGCGCAAAGCGGGGGCGCTGGACGGGTTGGCCCTTTGGTGGCTCAGCGGGTGCGATAGCGCAGGCGGGTACCGAAGTTCATCGACATCAGGATTTCGTCTGCACTCAGCTCCGGCGGGAAGTAAGCACCGGAAATCTGTGCGTGGGCCAGGCTGGCGCCTTCCAGCGATGCATTACGAAAGTCGATACCGCGCAGATCAGCGGAACGGAAGTAGGCGTCCCGGAAATCCACGCCATCGGCGTTCAATTCGCGCAAGTCGAGGCCACGAAAATCACCGCCCACCATGTCAATCGGGCCGTCTTTCGGACGTTCTTTGTTGAAACCGGCTATGTCGTCTTTGTGCAGCAAGGCATAAAGCGGGGTGTCGAGAAGTTTCGGCTGGCTCATGTCAGATCACCTGTTGGTTTTATGACGCCAGTATAGTGCCACTATTTGACGGCCGTGAAGCGAGCGTGGGCTTCACGGCCGAAATAGTTTCTTACAGACCTGGCAGGCGCTGGCGGATTTGCGCCACGACAGTGTCCAGGGTGCCGGACTCATTGGTCTGCACGCGCTTGCTGCGCAGGATTTCGTCCGGAGTCAACGCTTCACGATTGGCTTGCTGTGCTTCGATCACGGCCAGTGTTGCGTCGGACGGATCCTTCTTGTCTGCCTGACGCAGGGCCAGCCAGCTCTCGATCACCGCTTGTGGTGCGTTGCAGTCGAGGATCAGGAACGGCGTGCCGGTGGCCTCGGCTACCTTGGCTGCGCTGTCACGTTGTTCGCGCTTGAGGTAAGTGGCATCGATCACCACCGGGAAGCCGGCGTGCAGGATTACTTCGGCGATTTCATGCAGGCGAGCATAGGTCGCAGTGCTGGCGTCGGCGCTGTAAATCCCGGCCTGAACATCATTGGCGACGGTTTGCTCACCGAACAGACGTTTGCGCTCGACATCTGAACGCAGGCGAATCGCGCCCAGCGCCTCCACCAGGCGCATTGCAACGTGGCTTTTGCCTACAGCGGATACACCGTGGGTGATCGCCATGAAACGCGAAGGAATAGTGCTGTAGCTTTCCGCCAGGTTGGCGTAGTTGCGGTACTGGCGCAGGGTGGTGGCGCGCTGCACCGGCGTTGCGTCGGCAGGCATGCTGAACAGCGCAACTTTCGCACGGACCAGCGCGCGGTAGGCCTTGTAGAAGTTCAACACTTCCAGGCCCTGATAGTCGCCGGTCAGCTCCAGGTATTGGCTGATGAAGCGACGGGCCAGGGATTTCAGACCGCGGTCTTCCAGGTCCATCGCCAGGAAACCGGTGTCGGCCCAGACGTCGGTGAAGCGAAACGGCTCGTTGAATTCGATGCAGTCGAAGATCACCACTTTGCCATCGATCAGCGTAGCGTTACCCAGGTGAATGTCACCGTGGCATTCGCGGGTGAAACCTTCGGTCTTGCGCTGGGCGAACAGCGGTTTGAGGCGTTCGAAGCTGCTTTCGGCCCAGGCTTTCAAGGCATCCAGTTGCAGCAGATCGGCCTTGTCGCTGAGGAACGGCAGGATTTGTTCGAAGTTCTGGCGTACCGGCGCCATCACGCTTTCAGGGGTGCCGGCATCGTGTTCGGCCGGGACTTTTGGCGCGCTGAGATGGAAGCGAGCGATCTGCTCGGCCATTTCGTCGATGTGCGTGGTGGTCAGTTCGCCATTGGCTTGCAGGGTGCTCAGCAGGCCGGTCTGCGGGAACTGGCGCATTTTCAGCACATATTCAATGGCCGGGCCTTCGCCGCCCAGTTGCGGGGCTTCGGCAGTGCCGGTGACTGGAATCACTTCCAGATACAAATCGTCGGTCAGACGCTGGTTGAGGCGCAGTTCTTCGCCGCAAAAATGCTCGCGGGATTCGAGGCTGGTGAAGTCAAGAAAGCCGAAGTTCACCGGCTTCTTCACTTTATAAGCGTAAGGACCAGTGAGCAGGACCCACGAGATATGGGTTTCTATGACCTGAAACCCTTCGACAGGGTGCGCAAACAGGGCAGGATTTTGCAGGGCGGCGATCAGGGACTGGCTCACAGGCGATCCTTCAGAGTCTGGGGAAATTCGAGGCCGCCATTATGGCCGCTCGCCAGCCCGACGCAAACCTCGGAGCGCTCCTGTTGAGTATGAATAAAGTGCGTATAATCCGCCGCCATGACTCGTACTCGATCCCCCCGCACTTCTAAAAAACCAGCTTCCCGGGGCCTGCGCCCATGGTTGGGCTGGGCCCTGAAACTCAGTCTGGTCGGCCTTGTGGTGCTGGCCGGCTTCGCCGTTTACCTCGATGCCGTGGTGCAGGAGAAATTCTCCGGCAAGCGCTGGACCATCCCGGCCAAGGTATACGCGCGGCCGCTCGAGCTGTTCGTCGGACAGAAACTGAGCAAGGACGACTTCCTCACCGAACTCGATGCCCTGGGCTATCGCCGCGAAGCCGTGAGCAATGGCCCAGGCGCCGCCGCGGTCAACGGCAACACCGTCGATCTGAATACCCGTGGTTTCCAGTTCTATGAAGGCCTGGAAAAACCGCAGCCGGTTCGCGTGCGCTTCTCCGGTGACTACGTGGCCGAGCTCTCGGCGACGAACGGTTCTAAGCTGTCGGTGGTGCGTCTGGAGCCGCTGCTGATCGGCGGGATCTACCCGAAAAACCTTGAAGACCGGATTCTGATCAAGCTCGATCAGGTGCCGCCGTACCTGCTGGAAACCCTGGTCGCCGTGGAAGACCGGGATTACTACAGTCACTGGGGCGTCTCGCCGAAGTCGATTGCCCGGGCGATCTGGGTCAACACATCCGGCGGCAAGATGACCCAGGGCGGCAGTACGCTGACCCAGCAACTGGTCAAGAACTTCTACCTCACCAACGAACGCAGCCTGACCCGCAAGCTTACCGAAGCGATGATGGCGCTGTTGCTTGAGCTGCATTACGACAAGAAGGAAATTCTTGAGGCTTATCTCAACGAAGTCTTCGTCGGACAGGATGGCCAGCGTGCAGTGCACGGTTTCGGTCTGGCCAGCCAGTTCTTCTTTGGCCAGCCATTGTCCGAGCTGAAGCTGCATCAGGTCGCGTTGCTGGTCGGCATGGTCAAAGGCCCTTCCTATTACAACCCGCGCCGCAACCCGGAGCGGGCGCTGGAACGACGTAACCTGGTGCTCGACGTGCTTGAGCAACAGGGTGTCGCCACCGCCGAACAGGTCGAGGCCGCGAAGAAAATGCCGCTGGGCGTGACCTCGCGCGGCAAACTGGCCGACAGTTCGTTCCCGGGCTTCATCGATCTGGTCAAACGCCAGTTGCGTGAAGACTATCGCGACGAAGACTTGACTGAAGAAGGCCTGCGGATCTTCACCAGTTTCGACCCGATCCTGCAGATGAAAGCCGAAGCCTCGGTGAATGACACCTTCAAGCGTCTGTCGGGTCGTAAGGGCGCCGACGATGTGGAAGCGGCAATGGTCGTGACCAATCCGGAAACCGGTGAAGTCCAGGCGATGATCGGCAGCCGTCAGGCCAGTTACGCCGGGTTCAACCGGGCACTGGATGCCGTGCGACCAATCGGTTCTCTGGTCAAGCCTGCGGTTTATCTGACCGCACTGGAAAAACCGAGCCAGTACACGCTGACCAGTTGGCTGTCGGATGATCCGCTTTCCATCAAGGGCGCGGACGGGCAGGTCTGGAAACCGCAGAACTACGACCGCCGCTCCCACGGTACGGTGTTCCTCTATCAAGGGCTGGCGCACTCCTACAACCTGTCGACCTCGCGTCTCGGCCTGGCGGTGGGTGTTCCGAATGTCCTCAAGACCATCGGGCGCCTGGGTGTGACCCGTGAGTTCCCGGCGTTCCCGTCGATGTTGCTGGGTGCCGGTGGCATGACGCCGATCGAAGTGGCGACGATGTACCAGACCCTCGCCAACGGTGGCTTCAATACGCCGATGCGCGGGATCCGCAGTGTGCTGACCGCCGAGGGCGAGCCGCTCAAGCGGTATCCGTTCCAGATCGAGCAGCGTTTCGACCCAGCGTCGATCTACCTGATCCAGAACGCCATGCAGCGCGTCATGCGTGAAGGTACCGGTAGCTCCGTCTACAACGTATTGCCCAAGACCCTGACACTGGCCGGCAAGACCGGTACCAGTAACGATTCGCGGGATAGCTGGTTCGCCGGTTTCAGCCAGGATCTGCTGGCGGTGGTCTGGCTCGGCCGCGACGATAACGGCAAGACGCCGTTCACCGGTGCAACCGGTGCGTTGCAGGTCTGGACCAGTTTCATGCGCAAGGCCGATCCGCTTCCACTCGACATGCCGCAGCCGGACAACGTGGTGCAGGCGTGGGTTGATTCGCGCACTGGCCAGGGCTCCGATGCCAACTGTCCGGGCGCCGTGCAGATGCCGTATATTCGCGGCAGCGAACCGCCACCCGGCGCCTCCTGCGCAGGCGAAAGCCCGGCCTCGAGCGAGTCGGTGATGGATTGGGTCAAGGGCTGGATGAATTAAGCGAAGAGGGTTTCAAGTGAACAAGTGGTTGATTCCAGCGGTGACCGCCGTGGCTTTGCTCAGCGGCTGCTCCACCGTACAGCGTGGTTCGATTCCGGTTGTCGATTCGGGCACGGCTGTGTCCAACAGCGAACGCATTTCGGCCAATGGCGGCTTCCGGCAGACGACGGTGAAACGTCCTGTGCAGGGTCAGACTCAGGCTATCCCGCAAGGCGATACCGGTGTGGTGGTGATGGTGCCGGGCGGCGCTGCGACGTCGACGCCGATCAGCACTTCGCCGATTGTGCCGGGCCCGGCGTCCGGTGGTATCACTGCGGGGCCATACAACCCTTCGCCGGTCGAATCGGCACCGATCAGCTCCGGCAGCTACAGCATGCCTTCGACGCCTAGCGGCATTCCTTCGGCCAGCAGCGGTGGCGGTCTGTCCGCCGACGAGCAGCTGGACGGGCCGGTGCTCGCCTTGCTGAGCACGGCGCAGCAACAGCAGGCCGGCGGCGACCTCAACGGCGCATCCTCCAGCCTTGAGCGCGCTCAACGCGTTGCTCCGCGTGAGCCGCAAGTGCTTTACCGCCTGGCACAAGTGCGCATGGCTCAGGGCGATGCCCCGCAAGCCGAGCAAACCGCCCGCCGCGCGCTGACCATGGCCAATGGTCGTCCGGACTTGCAGGCCAGCCTGTGGGAACTGATCGCTCAGGCCCGTGAGAAACAAGGTGATTCCGCCGGCGCCGCACTGGCCCGTCAGAAGGCCAAGGTTTCGCTGTGATGGACGCTCGCTTCTCGAAAGTCGCCGATCAACTGTTGTTGATCGAGCGAGAACTGCGTGCCCAGGGCTGGTGGGATGAAGTCCAGCCTTCGACCGAAGCCTTGAGCAGTGTCGAGCCGTTTTCGGTCGACACCCTCGATTTCGAGCAGTGGCTGCAATGGATCTTCCTGCCGCGGATGAAGATGATCCTCGAACAGAACCTGCCATTGCCCAATGCCTCGGGCATTCAGGAAATGGCCGAAATGGTCTTCGCCCAACGCAATCTGCAAGGCAAGGACCGGCAGTTGCAGGTGTTGCTCAAAGAGTTCGACCAGCTGATCACTGCTTCGCGCTGAACGGCCGGCTGCCAGTGATCACTGGCAGTTCTCGGCAATCTGTTTCTGCGTCTCTGCGATACGCTCTTGACGTTGCGTATCGCTCAGGCGACGCAACTCTCCCTCGGTTTCTTCCCTCAGGCGCGGATTGTTCTGCAGTTGCGCCAGATTCGTACGCGCCTGTTCGCAGAAGGTCTTTAGCTGAGCCTGTTGCTCAGCGACCTGTTTCCTGACCTTGTCGTCGATGGCTTTCTGATCGCCCAGTGGGCCGCTGCCGGGTATTGCGGCGGGGCGCGGAGCGGGCGAGGGCGGCGTTTGCAGGGTGGTCGCCGATTGCCCCTGCGGCGGCTGCGCATCGAAGTGCGTGACACCTTGGGCATCGACCCATTTGTAGATCTGACCGGCCATGCACCAGGGGCTGAGGCCGATCAGCAGTATGACGAGGAGCGTTCGCATGCTGATTCCTTGGCAAAATTGCGCAATTGACGCTAACAGAGTAGCGCTTTTCAGGTTTTTTCTTGCGTTCTCATGTGCTTACCCACAATTAAGCACATTGACGGCTTGACTTGGAGAGGGCGAAACAGAAGAATCCAAAGTCCGCTGTACAGGGACTGCCAGAAGCAGACCCTCTCGGCAGATCATGAGGCGCATATCCGCGTCGACCTGTTACACCCGCAACGCGTTACCTCGCGCTGGGTGGGAAAGGCCCGCAACACTTGGGACGATCCCAATACTTGCTCAGTCAGTGCTGACGTAGTCGGCGACCACCGTCGCTCATGCTCTGCCGAGAAGTAAACCTATTAAGACCCGTTCGCCTTTTTGTGGACGGTATTCTGGCGTTTTAGAGGTGAACAACGTGGAGCTTTTATCTGGCGGTGAGATGCTCGTCCGCTTTTTGCGTGACGAAGGCGTCAAATATATCTACGGGTACCCGGGTGGTGCTCTTCTTCATGTTTACGATGCCCTGTTCAAAGAACCGGAAGTGACCCACATCCTGGTTCGTCACGAACAAGCGGCTACCCATATGGCTGACGGCTACGCCCGTGCCACCGGTAAAGCCGGCGTGGTATTGGTGACTTCCGGTCCTGGCGCCACAAACGCCATCACCGGTATTGCCACGGCCTACATGGACTCGATTCCAATGGTGATCATTTCCGGTCAGGTGCCAAGCACCATGGTCGGCACCGATGCGTTCCAGGAAACCGACATGATCGGTATCTCCCGGCCGATCGTGAAGCACAGCTTCATGATCAAGCACGCTTCGGAAATCCCGGAAGTCATGAAGAAAGCCTTCTACCTGGCGCAATCCGGTCGTCCGGGCCCGGTCGTGGTCGATATCCCGAAAGACATGACCAACCCGGCCGAGAAGTTCGAATACATCTTCCCGAAGAAAGCCAAGCTGCGTTCCTACAGCCCGGCCGTTCGCGGTCACTCCGGGCAAATCCGCAAGGCGGCAGAAATGCTCCTGGCGGCGAAGCGTCCCGTGCTTTACTCCGGCGGTGGCGTGATCCTCGGCAACGGCTCCGCGCCGCTGACCGAACTGGCGCAAATGCTCAACCTGCCGGTCACTAATACCTTGATGGGCCTGGGGGGCTACCCTGGCACTGATCGTCAGTTCATCGGCATGCTCGGCATGCACGGCAGTTACACCGCGAACCTTGCGATGCACCATGCCGACGTGATCCTGGCAGTGGGTGCGCGTTTCGATGATCGCGTGATCAACGGTGCTCCGAAGTTCTGTCCGAACGCCAAGATCATTCACATCGACATCGACCCGGCTTCGATTTCCAAGACCATCAAGGCTGACGTGCCGATCGTTGGTCCGGTGGAGAGCGTCCTGACCGAAATGGTCGCGATCCTCAAGGAAATCGGCGAAACCCCGAACAAGGAAGCGGTTGCCAGCTGGTGGAAGCAGGTTGACGAGTGGCGTGGTGATCGTGGCCTGTTCCCTTACGACAAGGGCGACGGCAGCAAGATCAAGCCACAGACCGTGATTGAAACCCTGTGCGAAGTGACCAAGGGCGACGCCTTTGTGACCTCCGACGTTGGCCAGCACCAGATGTTTGCTGCGCAGTACTACAAGTTCAACAAGCCGAACCGCTGGATCAACTCCGGTGGCCTGGGCACGATGGGCTTCGGTCTGCCGGCGGCGATGGGTATCGCTCTGAGCTTCCCGGACACCGATGTTGCGTGCGTCACCGGTGAAGGCAGTATCCAGATGAACATCCAGGAACTGTCGACCTGCCTGCAATACGGTTTGCCGGTCAAGATCGTCATCCTGAACAACGGTGTTCTGGGCATGGTTCGTCAGTGGCAGGACATGAGTTACGGCAGCCGTCACTCGCACTCCTACATGGAATCCTTGCCTGACTTCGTCAAGCTGGCTGAAGCCTATGGCCACGTCGGCGTGCGCATCACCGAATCGAAAGATTTGAAGTCGAAGATGGAAGAGGCGTTCGCCATGAAAGATCGCCTGGTGGTGATCGACATTTCGGTCGACACCAGCGAGCACGTCTATCCGATGCAGATCAAAGACGGCTCCATGCGCGATATGTGGCTGAGCAAGACGGAGCGTACCTAATCATGCGGCACATTATTTCCTTGCTTCTGGAAAACGAACCCGGTGCTTTGTCTCGCGTAGTCGGCCTGTTCTCGCAGCGCAACTACAACATCGAAAGCCTGACCGTGGCGCCAACCGAAGACCCGACCCTGTCGCGTCTGACGCTGACCACTGTCGGCCACGATGAAATCATCGAGCAGATCACCAAAAACCTGAACAAGCTGATCGAAGTGGTCAAGCTGGTGGACCTGTCGGAAAGTGCTCACATCGAGCGCGAGCTGATGCTGGTCAAGGTCAAGGCCACTGGCGCCCAGCGCGCCGAGATCAAACGCACCACCGATATCTACCGTGGACAGATCGTCGACGTCAGCGCCAGCGTGTATACCGTTCAATTGACCGGAACCAGCGACAAGCTCGACAGCTTCATTCAGTCCATCGGCACCGCATCGATTCTGGAAACCGTCCGCAGCGGCGTTACCGGTATTGCCCGCGGCGACAAAGTACTCAGCATCTAAACCAAATTAGCGAATGGCCTGAACGGCCTGGATATAAAGGGGAAATTCATGAAAGTTTTCTACGATAAAGACTGCGACCTGTCGATCATCCAGGGCAAGAAAGTTGCCATCATCGGTTACGGCTCCCAGGGTCACGCCCAAGCGTGCAACCTGAAAGACTCCGGTGTCGACGTTACCGTCGGTCTGCGTAAAGGTTCGGCCACTGTTGCCAAGGCAGAAGCCCACGGCCTGAAAGTGACCGACGTGGCTGCCGCTGTTGCCGGCGCCGACCTGGTCATGATCCTGACCCCGGACGAGTTCCAGTCTCAGCTGTACAAGAACGAAATCGAGCCGAACATCAAGAAGGGCGCCACCCTGGCCTTCTCCCACGGCTTCGCGATCCACTACAACCAGGTTGTTCCGCGTGCCGACCTCGACGTGATCATGATCGCGCCGAAAGCCCCGGGCCACACCGTACGTTCCGAGTTCGTGAAGGGCGGCGGTATTCCTGACCTGATCGCGATCTACCAGGACGCTTCGGGCAACGCCAAGAACGTTGCGCTGTCCTACGCCGCTGGCGTGGGTGGCGGCCGTACCGGCATCATCGAAACCACCTTCAAGGACGAGACCGAAACCGACCTGTTCGGCGAACAAGCCGTTCTGTGCGGCGGTACCGTTGAGCTGGTAAAAGCCGGTTTCGAAACTCTGGTTGAAGCTGGCTACGCGCCGGAAATGGCCTACTTCGAGTGCCTGCACGAACTGAAACTGATCGTTGACCTCATGTACGAAGGCGGTATCGCCAACATGAACTACTCGATCTCCAACAACGCTGAATACGGCGAGTACGTGACTGGTCCGGAAGTGATCAACGCCGAATCCCGTCAGGCCATGCGCAACGCCCTGAAACGTATTCAGGACGGCGAATACGCCAAAATGTTTATCAGCGAAGGCGCAACCGGCTACCCTTCGATGACCGCCAAGCGTCGTAACAACGCCGCTCACGGTATCGAAATCATCGGCGAGCAACTGCGCTCCATGATGCCGTGGATCGGTGCCAACAAGATCGTCGACAAAGCCAAAAACTAAGTCGTAGAACCTTGTATGAAAAAAACGCGGCCTCGGCCGCGTTTTTTCGTATGGGCGGGCGGTTCTGGTATAAAGCTGCATCGTTTGTGGCCGAACCGTCGTCCCAGACGCCTGTCGAAAATGTCCAATCCGTTGCAAGGTACTGTCCATGAGCGAACGTCCCGAAGAGCCGAACCAGGCTTCCGACGCCGAAAGCCTGCTGCCCATCGATGAACATGTCGAAGAAGGGCATGACGCAGAAGGTCGTAAAGTCCGGCATCGTGGTATCTATCTTTTGCCGAATCTGTTCACCACTGCGAACTTGTTTGCAGGGTTCTATTCCATCATCAATTCGATGAGTGCCCAGGCTGCGTTGAGCGCCGGGGACTCGGTGAATGCGAGCAAGTACTTCGCTTTCGCGGCTATCGCGATCTTCGTCGCCATGGTGCTCGATGGTCTCGACGGCCGTGTGGCACGCATGACCAATACCCAAAGTGCATTCGGTGCCGAGTACGACTCACTCTCGGACATGGTTGCCTTCGGCGTCGCGCCGGCATTGCTGGCATTCGGCTGGGCCTTGGGTGACATGGGCAAGGTCGGCTGGATGGTCGCCTTCATCTATGTGGCCGGCGCGGCGTTGCGTCTGGCGCGCTTCAATACTCAGGTGGGCACCGCAGACAAGCGTTACTTTATCGGCCTGGCCAGTCCGGCAGCTGCCGGTGTGGTCGCGGGGATTGTCTGGGCGTTCAGCGATTACGGGATCCAGGGTTCGAAGATGTCGTTCCTGGTTGCATTGATGGTGGCGGCTGCCGGCATGCTGATGGTCAGCAACATCAAGTACAACAGCTTCAAGGAGCTGGACTTGAAAGGGCGCGTACCATTCGTGGCGATCCTGGCGGTGGTGCTGGTGTTCGCCGTGGTGTTCAGTGACCCTCCGCGTATTCTGCTGCTGGTGTTCCTGGCCTATGCAGCCTCGGGTCCTGTGCAGTACCTGTTGCATCTTCGTCGCCACAAAAACGTCGAGTGATGTAATTTCCCTCATACTCCGCAGTCTATGGGTGCATCTGTCCTCCAAAACTGCGGAGTTGTCATGCTGATCAAAATCCCCAAGGCGTCCGACTGCCATGAGTCGGACGTCACGCCTGAATCCATTTATCTCTCTCGCCGGCAATTGCTCGGAGCGACTGCGGTTGGCTTGGCCGTGAGCAGCTTGCCGGGCTGGGCCAGTGCCGAAGAGGCTGCCCGCTATGCCGATGTCGAAGCCGGAAAAGCGCCCACCTGGTTTGCCGAGAAACTGCCCTCTGTCAAATGGGGTGCGGTGAACGTCAAGGATGAGGCGATTACGCCTTTCAAAGACGCGACCCATTACAACAACTTCTATGAGTTCGGCACCGACAAGGGTGATCCGGCAGCCAATGCCGGTTCGTTGAAAACCGAGCCGTGGAGTGTTGTCGTGGACGGGGAGGTAGGTAAGCCAGGGCGTTATGCTCTGGAAGACTTCATGAAACCTTACCAGCTGGAGGAGCGCATCTATCGTCTTCGCTGTGTCGAGGCATGGTCGATGGTGATCCCCTGGATCGGTTTCCCTATCTCGGCGTTGTTGAAGCAGGTAGAGCCTACTTCCAATGCCAAATACATACGCTTCGAAACCCTGCAGGATCCGAAAAGCATGCCCGGACAGCGTTCGGGATTTGCCCTGATCGACTGGCCTTACGTAGAAGGCTTGCGTCTGGATGAGGCGATGAATCCCTTGGCGATTCTGGCGGTGGGTATGTATGGCCGCGAGTTGCCAAATCAGAACGGCGCGCCGTTGCGTTTGGTGGTGCCATGGAAATACGGCTTCAAGAGCGTCAAATCCATCGTGCGGATCAGTCTGGTCAGCGAGCAGCCGAAGACAACGTGGCAGAGCATCGCGGCGGATGAATACGGGTTCTATGCGAATGTGAATCCTACGGTCGACCATCCACGTTGGACTCAGGCGCGGGAGCGACGACTGCCCAATAGTCTGTTCAAGCCGAATGTGCGTGATACGCAGATGTTCAACGGCTATGCGGACGAGGTCGCTTCTTTATATACAGGTCTCGATCTGCGGAAGAATTACTGATGCGATATCCGTTCTGGCGTGTGGGCGTCTTTCTGGGGGCGGTGATCTGGCCGCTGTTTTGGTTCTATCAGGCCTTTGCTGATCTGCTTGGGCCGGATCCGGGAAAGGTCCTGGTTGATCGGCTGGGGCTTGGAACATTGGTATTGCTGTTGATCACTCTGAGTATGACGCCGCTGCAGAAACTTACGGGGTGGGTCGGGTGGATTGCTGTGCGCCGTCAGTTGGGGCTCTGGTGTTTTGCTTATGTGGTTCTGCATCTTGGCAGCTATATGGCTTTCATTCTCGGTTTCGACTGGTCGCAACTGGGCGTCGAGTTGCGCAAGCGTCCCTACATAATAGTGGGGACTCTTGGCTTTCTGGGGTTACTGGCATTGGCGGTTACCTCCAACCGATACAGCCAGCGCCGTTTAGGTGCGCGCTGGAAGAAGTTGCACCGGCTGGTGTATTTGATTCTCGGATTGGGATTGCTGCATATGTTGTGGATCGTACGCGCCGATCTTAAAGAATGGGCGATCTATGCCTTTATAGGTGTTTTCCTTTTGGCGCTGCGTTTTCCCCCTTTGACCCGCCGGATCCCGCGTTTGATGGGTAAAAAGCAGGTTTTTCAAGAAAAGCGAAATTAAGGGTTGACGGCAGATTCTGGAGGCCTATAATTCGCCCCACTTCCGGCGCAGTCGAAACGGAAAACTCCTTGAAACTCAATGAGTTACACGTT